>CACHTH010000030.1:0-2045 GCA_902582695.1 uncultured Candidatus Actinomarina sp. | reverse complement strand
TTGAAGTCTTTTTCCTTGTATCTCTAGAGATGGTGTAAATGAGTCATAGGACAAAGTATCCCATGCAGGAAAGTGGGATGCCTCAGGCACAAAATTAGAAAAATTGTTGTAAAACTCTAGAGCTTCTTTTTCTGTAGAAAAAATATAAATATTTTTTCTATCTCTTTTATTTAAATAAAAGAACGGTGCTAGAGATTCAAGAGAATAATTGAATGTTTCTACATTCATAGCTCAAATTTTTTTAAGATTTACGTAGCTCTCATCAATTAACCAATTGATAGTTTTCTTCATAAACATTTCTAAATCGCTATAGTTTATATTTAATTTATCCTCAGCTTTAGAACCGTCATAAATATGTCCATGTGTTAAAACTCTTGCTGACTCACTACATATTAATGGGGATGAATTAGATACTAGCTTATAAAGATCTCCTAGTGGTGCAATAATTTTCAAACCCGATTTTGGAATATACATAGGCCTGCCTGACCATTCCGATAATGACATAAGTTTCGAGAGCAACTCTTCACTTGTTGTTTGAAAACTATTTAAAACATACCTCTCATTGGCTTCGCCATTTAACAGAGCTTGATAATGTCCATCTGTGCAATCGTCAATATCAACAATTGAGATGTTATTCTTTATCAAAGGCGGATATTTTTTATTAAGCGTGGATATTAATAATTTTGCTGTTCCAGATACACGACCAGGGCCCTGTACAGAAGAGGGATTAACAGATACAAACTGAAAATCTTTATCGTAATCAAATGCTTCCTTTTCAGCTAAAAACTTTGATTCTTCATATTTACTAAGGAAGTAGCCTCTGTGGTTGGATAACTCATTGCCAACAGATCCTAATTCTTCTCCTAAAGTAACTGCAGATGATGTATAAATAAATTTTTTAATCTTTAACCTGTTACCAAGTTCAAGCATTTGTTTAGTTCCTTCTATATTTGCTTTAAACATTCCATCTGGATTCTTGGAACACATTTTATTAACCCCTGCAATATGGAAAATTGCATCTATGTTTTTGTCAGAGAGGTGATCGTAAGTTGATTCTGAAAATAGATCTCCTTCAATCTTCGTTACCCCAAGGTCTGAAAACAAACGATCGTTGTCCCTTGATCTTGAAAGTGCAAAAACATTATGACCCTGATCAACTATTTTTCTTAAAAGTGGTTTACCAACAACTCCAGTCGAACCGGTAATAAAAATATTGTTGTATTTCATTTAGTTTGCTTTAAATAACCAGATATATATTGATAGCCAGATATATATGAAAAAATTAAAGCATGCAGAACAAATAAATCTGCAATTGTAAAACTTAGGATACTAAGTGGAAAATCCATCATAACAAAACCGACAGCCCAAAATTGAAGGCTTGCTTTTGCTTTACCAAATTTGCTAGGAGGAATCATTATTCCCTCATTGCCTGCAAGGCCTCTTAAGCCCGTAATAACAAATTCTCTAGCAATCAGTAAAACAGTGATCCAAATACTAACTCTTTGAATGTAAGTAAAGCCAACAAATATAAAAGTTATGAAAATTTTATCTGCAATTGTGTCTAAAAATGCACCAGTCTTTGAAGATACATCCCATTTTCTTGCTAGTCGGCCATCGAAAAAATCTGTCCAAGCAGCAATAAAAGCAATTATTGCTGGAACTAACATTAATCCTTCACTACTTCCATCGATTAACAGCAAATATAAAATTACTGGTGCAGAGAAAATTCGAAATAAAGCTAAAAAGTCTGGTATATATTTTTTCATCAAATCACATCAATAATTCTGCGCTCAGAGGCATCTTTAATGGCTAATTCTTTATCTTTTAAGAAGGTATTTAAAATATCAATGGAATCTTCTATCAAGAATTCAACCTCTTCCTTTTCCTCATTATAAAACTTTGACAATACAAAATCAGCTGGGTCAATTCCTTGTGGAGGTCTTCCTACTCCTACTTTAAATTTGTAATAATCTTCAGCATTTAAAACTCTATTTGTTGACTTGATTCCATTATGACCGCCATCTGAACTGCCTTTTTTAATTCTT
>CACHTH010000029.1:0-2070 GCA_902582695.1 uncultured Candidatus Actinomarina sp. | reverse complement strand
AGGTTACTCCTTCATCGCTAGAACCTGAACATAAATTAAAGAGAAGAATAAAAATTATGAAATATATTTTTTTCAATTTTATTTGTTTCTCAAACCAAATAGGGGCCTTAATTGCTTGATGTTTTTTATGGCGTGATAAATTGTCAAAGAAAGAAAGCAAATCAAGAACAGAGCAATTGGAAATTTAATTATTGGATGAATATTTATACCGGCAAAAAAATACATTACTGCCATTTGTACGGGTAAGTGAACAATGTATACAGGGTATACAGCTGTTTTATAATAGGTAAGCTGTGGTGAGTCTTTGTTTAAATACACTGCAGCAAGGCCTAAAAGCGCAAAAATAAAATTAAAGGATTCAAAAGCTATGAGCCGATTGTCCAGGGCATAGTCTTCTAGAAAATTGTTAAACAGTCTATAAAAGTACGATATCATCCCTAAAGCTAGGTGTAATCGCCAGTTCTTTTTGTTTGATTCCCAAAAGGCATCGCCTTGAGAAGTAAGAATTATGCCTATAGCAAACCATAAAAGGCCAAGTATAAAACCATGCTCCGTTAGAGCATAGGTAGTGTAATAATCTCCGTAGGTTTCTGTTTTAAACCTTACTAAATTAAGCAGATGTCCCTCAGCTATTATGGGTATTGCAAATAAAAATATCCCTCCTGGTGTTTTAAGCAACGAAGAAATAAAATTTTCTTTTGATATAAAATTTAAAATCGGAACAAAAAGCCAACAATAAATAAAAATATTTATTAAAAACCACAAGTGTAATCCTTGGTATTGGAAGGAAAATAGGGCTGCTTCATTTATCTCATCTAAGAACCAGTAGTCATAATATTTGCCCACAATAAAAACCGAGGAAGTTGAAAATACAAGAGTTCCAAATAACCACGGAAGGCCAAGAACTTTTGCTCTCTCTTTAAATATTTGCATCTTAGTTCTTTTTCTAAATGAAAGTCTTAAAGCAACCCCTGCAATTAAGAAAACAAGCGGTATTCTCCAGCTGTTCATAAGATTTAATAATGGCCATATCCCATCTACTACTCTTTTGTTCTGGATGAAAAGTGTTTGTCTAGCAAGAGAAGTAAATGAAATGCCAAGATGATAAAAAATAAGTAGGAACATTGCTATAGATCGCAACGCATCAATATCATATCTTCTTTGATTCATATTGATAATGTTAGTGCTAACGTTTTGATTAATTAAACTGTAGGTTTTCTTTAAGATCGTCTGTAATCGGTGTTGGTTGCATGGTTGTTTGGTCTGTGTATACATGAACAGCTTCACAGGAACTCACTAATTCACCTGTTTCTTTTAAAAACATTCCCATTATCCAGGTCATACTTGAGTTACCAATTTCCTTAATTTTGACGCCAATTTCAATATCTTGATCAAAGTAAAGCGGTTTGTTGTACTGAACTAGTATCTGCACTGTGTGGAAATCTTTTTGGGTCTCTTCTATATCTTTTAAGTAGTCATAATTTACATACTTAAAATAAGCCGTAATTGCTTGGTCAAAAAACGCAACATGATTTGCATTATGCATTACGCCTTGTGGGTCTAATTCGTAATATCTCACCGTTGCTTCCCAAAAAGCTTGGAAATCATCTTTAGAGAGAGCTATTTTTGACATTTAAACAAAAATTTGTGTTTTTGGTTCTATTCCACCAGTAAGAGGCATGGCGTATTCAAAAAATTCATTTGTAACATATGGCTTATTTTCTTCTAAAAACTCTTGTGGCATATCTTTTGTGTACTTAGCAACTTTACTTAGCTCTACAACGTCAACATCACAACTGTATGTTTCTGACAATTGTCTTTTAAGAATTACAGATCCGCTTTGAATTTCCGTTGATGCAACAACAGCGTGTTGTCCAACTCTCTCTGCTTCTTCAGCATCTACCTCAGAAACATCAGCCAAAAAAGATCTCTGTAAATATCCAAAAGTGTCTGCTCTAACTCTTGCTCCGTCAATGTGTTCTGAAACAATATTTGTTAACGTATCACCCAGTGCTCCTGAACCTGATAGTTGGATATTTCCGTGACTGTCTTTTTTCCCTGCCAGGCCAG
>CACHTH010000028.1:0-2520 GCA_902582695.1 uncultured Candidatus Actinomarina sp. | reverse complement strand
AACAGGCGGAAACAATTAAAAAAAACAAAATTAATAAGATTAATTTGTTACTATTTTTTATCATCAATGACGATGTTAGTCTTGTAAAGTATACGTTGCCTGTATATTTTATGGAACACTTAATACAAACAAAGCCTGAAGTGTTAATGCAACAGTTATAAATAAGAAAATATATTGAGTTTTATCACTTTGTTGATGGCCAAAAATTTTTACCGCTAAATCATGAGCTAATACCACACTTATCATATGTCCAGCAAGTGTCACAATTACCATTATTGTCCAAAGCACAACAGGCTCTAAAAAGTAGTCAACTGTGGCATTCTGTATATTAAAAAGATTCCATCCAAAACCAAAAGGATCATTTAGCCTATACAGGAATGTTTGGGATTCAAATAAAAGCAACCCAAGGTAGTGGGTAACATGATAAGCAAAGGCAATTGGAAGCATTGTGTGACCAAATTTGAGTGAAATATCGTTTAAGTCAACATCCTCGCCACTAACTTTTATCGCAAAAAAGCAAGCAAATCTATAAAAAACTATAACAATTAAATTCATTGAGAGAAAAGCAACAGTTGAAAAAAATGTTTCATATGTTCTTGATCCAAAAAGATTAAACCAAAACGTTGTCTCCCTTAGTCCATCATAAGTGACAGTACCAATCAGAAGAAGTATGAAATACTCCATTCCCTTTAACTGTGCAAGGTTTGATAAATTGTTTAAAAGAGTTTTAAAAACAGGAGCTTTGTTTGTTACTCTCATTTTGCTATAAAGGTGATGTAACAGGAGCAATGGATCGACTTCAATAATAGTTTTTTTAGAATACCTCTGTAGTGCTGACACGGTTAAAAATAAAATTAAGAAAACAATTCCAATGTGTTTTGGGTTTCCTGGTTTACTCCAAACAAGCTCAAACCAGGTCAAACAAACAAACAAGAAAGCAGCAGGATAGACATTTTTAGGACTACCTTCTCTGTTGACTAAAATTGAAAGTGGGTTAAATTTTGCATACAAGTCGCCAAAAAGTAAGCCAAGTACTGGTACTCCAATCCATAAAAATACCCACAATACCAAAGGAGATATAGAGACTGATGCAGATTCGTTATTAACTAACCCTGGAATAGTTAGTAAGCTCAAAATAAACAAACCAAACAACTTTCCACTTGTTGATTGTTTGGTAGGGAAAAGAGTTTCTGTTGAAGTAAGAATTGATTCTTTCCATGAAACTTTTAAAAATACAAAAGTAAGAACAATAGTTAAAACCGCTGCATTAAGCACCATGTTGAACGGTATAGGTAAATCACCTACATTTATAATTCCGTGATATAAATTTTCTTGAAATTTCAATTAATTAGCCTTTTTAAAATTCTGTGTCTATTGTAAAATTAACTTAGATATAAACAGGGAAAAAATATGTGTGTAGTTTGTACTAGTTTAAGTCAAAAAGATTATATTGAAAGTGCAATAGCTGTCAATAGCACAATTAATGGAGAGTCAATGACAATACCTCTTGCTGGTGCTGTTCAAAATTATCACACTATTGAACAGATTCAGTCAATGTTGTTGAATGCTAATTTAATTGCTTTAATTTTTTAATATTTATTCACAGTTTGAACATTCATCAGTACATAATCCAAACATCTCAACTCTATGATCTTTAATTTCAAAATTAAGCTCTTTTTGAACTTTTTCCATTTCCTTAACAAGCATCATTTCAAATTCATCGCTTAACTCAACATCGATGACTTCGCCACAGTCACTACAAAAAAGATGATGATGATGAGAATCTTCCTCCAGAATTAGCTCTACAACCACTGCGTTGTCAGGTGATGTGAACTCATTTAAAATATTTATTTTTTTAAGATCATTTAGAACTCTATACAAAGTTGACTTTGCGACCTTACCTTTTAGTTTTGACTGAAGTTCCTCAATGGTTATAGGGTTCCCAAAATCAAGAAGTGTGTCAAGAACTATAATTCTGGGATTGGTTATTGAAACTTTGTGTTGAGACAGTATATTTCTTGGTTCTTGAGTCATGTTTTTCATTATACTTTCATTACTTAAAAAAATGAGATAAATTCTCAAATATACTTGACATAAAAATAAATGAGACTTATTCTCATTTATTGTTATAAATTAGAAGGAGAATTTTGAAGAATAAACCTATTTTTAAATTTGGTGTACTTGCACTGTCATTAGTGCTGATAGCTTGCTCCGGTGGAAGTTCGGAAGCAGGATGTCCAGAAATTGATGGTAGAGAGTTAAATGTTGTAGCAACAACACCAATGATTGGTGAGTTTGTTAGAGAAGTTGGTGGAGATAGCATTAATCTCACAGTATTAATGCCACCAGAAGCTAATCCCCATACCTATGAACCAGCGCCACAGGATGCAGGGAAAATAGCAGATGCAGATCTAGTTTTCTACACAGGGTTAATGTATGAACCAGCACCACTAATTGAGCTACTTGAAAACTCAGTTTGTGGTTCGGAAGCTTTAGCTGAAGTTGGAGAAAGTGTTTTTC
>CACHTH010000027.1:0-3015 GCA_902582695.1 uncultured Candidatus Actinomarina sp. | reverse complement strand
ATTAAATTCAACTTTGTTTATTTCTTTAATTTTTTATTTAATACGCGTGCTAATTCATCTGGATATGATTTATTCATTCTTTTTAAATTTAAAACAACCTCTGATATATATTCTTTATCAGATTTAGTTAGTGAAGTTTTTTTAATAATTTTTTTTATTTTTTTCGAATTTTCTTTAAAAACATTTGATTTTTTTAATCCATAAACTTTGATGCCTGCAAAATCTTCTAATTGCTTTAGTTGCTTAATTCTCTCTGGTGATATGTTTTTTCTTACCCAAATTTGTGACTGTTTTTTTCCCAGGTCTGAAGATTGTCTAAGTTCTGCGAATAAATGATCGTTTAAAAAAATTTTTATTTCCTCCATAAATAGATTAAATTTATAGTCCTTCTCTCTTGTCCAGCTCCAATATGGTATTTCTTTTTCAAAACGTTTGATTTTAGAACTATCAAGTGATGTTGTTGAATACCCTTCACCCCAATATGTTTTTCTTATATTATTTGCAAATCTTCCAAGTTGTACACCTCCTTCAGTTTCAATATGTTTAACATCAGGATATGAATTTTTTTCTCTTCTTGAGAAAGTTTTTAAGTCAGAAAAGTTTTTTTCAAATGCGATATCATCTTTGCTCCACCCAAAACCTTTGATTGTCAAAGAATTAAGACGTTTAATCCTATTAAGATCATATTTACCCTGTTTTCTTTGATGGTTTATTGCAAGAACTTTACTCATTAAATCTATCCCTTTATATTCAAATCCACTTGTTGGCATTTTTTTATGTATATCCAAATATTCTGAAAGTAACTTAAAAAATATTTCAAAGTTATCTTTTTGTGGGTCAAATGACCAACCGTCAATTGTGTTAAGTAAATTTATTCTTTCTTCTGATAGGTTTCCACCTTTAAAATAACTACGTTGATGCTGTACCCACTTACCTAAATAAAAACCGTCTTGAAAATATCTTCCTGGAACATTAGCGTGTCCATTTTCTTCTGAATACTTTTGTAGCAATCCAAACCAAAATAGCCACGTTTCGCTTGCAACTTCAATTGTTTTGGAGATTAAATCAACTTTAAATTTACTGTCTACATATGTTGGTAAATCAATAATTAAATTAGGAATTTTGAGATTTGATAAATTTGTACCGTTACCCATCTGAATTCTAAATTTGTCTAATTCTTCGGACATTCGTGCATCGTGAGATCTCATAGCAATAACTGTTTTGTATACAGTTTCAAAACTTTTTGAGTCATCAAGCAATATAGGAATAACAATGTATCCAATTTTCTTTTTATCTTTGCTTGCCCTTATGGCTCGTCCAACAGCTTGAACAATATCTACAACACTTGTTTTAGGATCAATAAAAGATATACAATCAAGCTCAGGTAAATCAATACCCTCAGACAGTACTCTTGCATTTGAGAGTATTTCAACCTCTTTGGTTTTTCTTTCGAGTTTTTTGACTAACTCTTTTCTCTCTCTTATGTTGTGTGTTCCAGAAATAAAATTAGAACTTAATTTTAAATTATTTAATAATTCTGAAAATAGTGATGCTGATTTTATATAACTGTGGAAAGTGATTACTTTTTTTAAATTATATTTCTTCAAAACTTTTTTTAGAGTTACAGCTTTTGCATAGGTTTGAATATCAATGGTTTTATCATTTACTTTGATAAATTCATTTTTTTCTATTTCTTTATTGGAGACACCAGTAACAATTATTTTATAATCAGCTAAAAGCTTTTTGTTTATTGCTTCTCCGAAAGTTAATTCATAAATTACTTTTCCAAATATGTTTTCATCATCCATTGAAATTAATTCAATATCTCGTCCTTTAGCAGCTTTTTTTAAACCATAGGAAATAATTCTTGGTGTTGCTGTCATAAAAAGCTTTAACTTTGTTGGAAAATTTTTAGATAATATAGTCCCATAATTTTCGTTAACCTTACCAGTCAACCTATGTGATTCATCACATATCGTAATATCAAATTTTGTTTTATTTTCTTTTGCAGCTTTCAGAACTGTTTTACTTGATTGATAAGTAGAAAATATAACATACTCTTCATTTGAATTGATAAAATTATTTATCTGATTTATATCAGTTGTTGATGGAAAAGCATAGTCACTAGTGAATTCATTCTCATTATCTATTCCTGCTGTTTCATCTGAACAAACTACAAAAAAATTCTTTTTTTTATTTTTAGAATTATTTATCCATACAGTCAATGTTTGAGCTAATAATGAGATTGAAGGTGCTAGGAACAAGACTTTTTTAGAGTTATTTTTTTCTGCAATCCAAAATGATGTTAGTGTTTTACCTGAACCACAAGCCATTATTAATTGACCTATATTATTTCCTTTAAAATATTTTGTTGACTTGCTTATTGCTTCAAGCTGGTGCGGATAAGGTTTGAAATTATTTTCTAAATCTTTTTTTTGAAAAGACGTTTTACAGATATTTATAAAATTTGATTCTTCTAAATCTGAAAGTAAATGGGTTTGAAATGGTATTCTTTTTTCGTTATTAATAATAGCTTTTGCATTCTTTCCTATTTTGTTTGTTGTTCCTATAAGTAACCTATGAGAAAATAAATCTGAATTTGAAGCTGTTATGAATGAATCTATATCTGGTTTGCTTATGCTCGACTCTGGATTGTAAGCCTTTGCTTGAACAGCTGTAATTTTATTGTCATAACCAAAGCAAACTAAATCTATACCTATATCTGTTTTAAAGGGTCTTTCTTCCCATTCCTCCCAGAGTAAAACTTTTTTATAAATTTTTGAAAATAAGGGTTGATACTCTAAGTATTTTTTTACATAAATTTTTTCAAACTTAATTCCTCTTTTGTATGGATCTTTTTCATCATTTTCTAAATACTTCCACACCTCAGACATATAAATATTATAAGTTTTTTCATCCAAATCTGACACACATTTGACACACATTTTGTAGAAAAACGTAATATACAGTCTGATATCCTCTGGTACTACCTAGTACAGCCCTTACATTTACTGA
>CACHTH010000026.1:0-3079 GCA_902582695.1 uncultured Candidatus Actinomarina sp. | reverse complement strand
TTCTGTTTGCTCTCCGGTAACTTTGACTACTAAATTATCATCTTCCAAACTACCCTCAACATCACCTTTGAGGCCAAAAGACTTGACTAGTCCTTTCAAAAAATCAATTGAAACCTTGAGTTGTTCGTCTTTATCAGCCTCAACCCTTGGTTTTTTTGAATCATATTGCTTTTTATACCCATTTTTATTGGGGTTTTTGGAATTGTTATTTCGATTATTATTGCGTCTTTTGTTTGTATAGTTTCTGGAACCACCGTTTCTAACAGAGACTCTTACAAGCGCTTTTGTGCCACCAACACCAAATACTCCGCCTTCTGGTTCTCGAAGTATGTTTATGTTTGCTTGAGTTGCATCTTCTAAATTTAATTCGTTTAGACCTGCTTTTATTGCATCATCAATCGACCTGGCTTCAACTTCAACCCATTTGTTATTTGCCACTATTTTCTCCTTCTTTTTTTGCGGTTTTTGCGAGGATCTTCTTGAATTGGATTTGACTGTGAATCTTCATTGTTTTCCTCTTTTTTATCTTCTTTTTTAACCTCTTCGCGGTCGTCTAGCTTAACAATTAAAGCTTGTTGACCAATTCGAAATATATTTCCAGTTAAAAAGTAAACAACAAGCCCAGTGGGTAATGTCCAAGATATAAATCCAAAAAATATTGGCATTACTTTGCCCACCATTTGCATTTGTTGGGCCTGAGGATTGTCGCTTTTACCTGTTTTTTTTGTAATTTGTTGTTGCTGATATAAAGCTGTCAAAATAACAAACAATATCAGTATTAAATATGGAACCCTGTCAACCCAACCCGCTACTTCTGAGGGTGGGATTTGAAGGTCCATATTAAAAAATGTAAGACTTGTGCTTACTTCAAGATCTTTAAAAAGAACAGAAGTTGAAGGAATAAAACTTAGCGGTTCTCTTAAAACTCTAAACAAAGCAAACCATATAGGCATTTGAATGATGAGAGGGAGAATACACCCAAGAGGGTTGATTCCTTTTTCTTTATACATTGCAGCCATGGCTTTGTTGAGCTCTTCTTTATTGTCCTTATACTGTTTCTGAAGTTTTTTAATATCTGATTGTGCGTCTTGCATTCTTTTAGTAGATCTGGTTTGTCGAAGTGTAAGAGGGAAAATTATGACGTTAATAATTACAGTTAAAATAGCAATTGCAAACCCATATGAAAGCGTAAAATCATAAACATATGAGAGTAAAAACCCAATTGCGAGTGCGAATGGTTCTAATATTGCCAATTTTTACCAAATTTCTTATACAAAGGGTTACAAATTGCTATTCTTTTTAAAACAACAGGAGTCGTTTTAAACAAACCGTTTGTCTCAAGACTTTCAGTTATTACCTGGGAACAGGTTGGGTAGTATAAACAATTACCACTGCCTAATCCGAGGTAGGAAAGCAAAGATCTACAAACCTGGTACAGAACCGTTACAATTTTCATTTTTATGTCTTAAAGCAGTGGGTGTCTAGTTAATATGTTTATGATTTCAATTAATTTAAGCTCCGGTGCTTTTGAGCTTCCTTCAACCAAAATATCTAAATTTAACTCTGTTTCTAAACCCCTAACTGCTTCTTTAATCCTTCTTTTAAATCTATTTCTGTTTACAGCATTGGCGTGTTTGCTTGAAATGCTGATACCGAGTCTGTTTGTACCAACAGTATTCTCTTTTACAAAAACTTTTACGCCTTTACCTGCAAAGCAGAACTCTTCTTTTCTTAGGTTTTCAAAATGACTTTTTTTATTTAGTGCAGTAAATTTCACTAAAAACCTAGGCAGATATAATTTTACGACCTTTTTTTCTTCTTCTTTTAAGAATTTCGCGACCAGCTCTGGTTCGCATTCTTGATCTAAAACCGTGTTTTCTGCTTCTTTTTCTATTACTAGGTTGATAAGTTCTTTTCATTTTTTACCTTTAACTAACAATAAATGAATGGAGTATTTAAACAAAGCAAAATTATTTTTTAATTTCGCATGTTCGCGAAAACATTTTTTAACTCGCGAAAAACAAACTAACTAGGATTCTATAACCACAAGGAATTGTTGGTTATTTGACAGTTTTGAACATATAATCCTCAGTAAACATTGGGTTTCTTGAATTATTGATAAACCTTGTGAAAAATTAATATGTTTTTCACACTCTATGAAATTTTCACACTGTCGTTTAAGTTTAATGAAGTTGTAAGCGGAGTTATGAATAGTAAGGTTGATGAATTTCTTTCTTGTTTAAAAAATGAGATAGAAAACAAGACAGATAAATATTGGTTGGAACAAGTAGTCTTCGAAATTGGAGATGATCAAAACCTAAACATCATTGTTAATTCAGAGTTTATTAAGAACTCTATTGAAAAGAAGGTTTTTGCCACCATAAAAAAAGTTTATAAAAACATAAATAAGTTTGGTGATTGTGTTTTTGTTCTTGATAAAACCTTGTCTATTCCTGCCAACGAATTTGAGATTGTAGAAGAAGTTGAGGTTGTAGAAGATATACCTGTTCAGGATCAAACCGTCTACGAACTTGGTGTTTTTGACGAGCTGTTTGTTGGAAGTTGTAATAATCTTGCAATAACTGCTGCTAAAAATGTTGTAACAAGTCCCGGAAAAAGGTTCAACCCTTTGTTTGTTTATGGAAAACCTGGAGTCGGTAAGACACACCTATTAAAAACAATTGAAAGGTCTTCGGTTTCTTCTTTTTATATTGATTCTGAGTCTTTTCTTGAGTCATATATAAATGGAATTAAAAATAAAGACATAGATGTTTTTAAAAATAAAATAAGGTCGGTAGATATATTATTAATTGACGATATTCAGTTTTTTCAAGGAAAAAAAGGGGTTTCTGAAGAGTTGTTTCATACAATTAATTATTTTCTAAACAACTCAAAAGCGGTGGTGTTGGCATCAGACCAAAAACCCCAAGAACTTATTGGTTTTCCTGAAAGGTTGGTTTCGAGAATTCTAAATGGATTAGTTACAGATATAGAAAAACCTGATCAAAAAATGTTTTCTGAGGTTTTAAAAAGAAACAACCTTGAATATGGTGGGAACCTTATAACTAAAAAAGAGTTT
>CACHTH010000025.1:0-3114 GCA_902582695.1 uncultured Candidatus Actinomarina sp. | reverse complement strand
CAAGCTTAAGATGGGCTAAAGCAAGTGTCGAAAGAGCATCTGGTGGAATGCCTTCTAGCCAAGAGCCTGTAGCTAGAGAAAATTATGAAGAAGACGAAGCACCGTTTTAAGGAGATTTGAAAATGGCAAATACAAAAAGAAACACTGGTAGAAGGTCTTCAAAATATGAAGCTCCGAAACCAAGAAGAATTACAAAAAAACAGATTGAAAATGCAACATACAAAGATGTAAAACTTTTAGAAAAGTTTATTTCTGATCGAGGAAAAATCAGATCAAGCTTAATAACTGGTATTACAAAACAAGAACAAGCAAAGGTAGCTAGGTTAATAAAAGTTGCAAGAGAGCTAGCACTTTTACCTTATGTAACAACAAGTTCGTACAAGCAAAGTTACAACAGAAGATGAAATTAATTCTAAACTCAGATGTTCAGTCATTAGGGCGAAAAGGAGATGTTGTTGATGTTGCAAAAGGTTATGCAAGAAACTATCTCTTACCTAAAAAATTAGCAATTGTTGCAACAGCAAACAATTTGGAGTTTGCTCAAAAGCTTCAAGAGAAAAGACAAGAACAAGCACTAGTAAATTCTGAACTTGCGGAATCTATCAAGACAGCCCTTGCTGATGCACATATTGTAATTTCTCAAACATCTACTGATGAAGGAACTTTATACGCTGCTATCAGTAATGAGCAAATCACTGAAGCAGTTGAAACATTTTCAGGATTTAAACTTGAAGAAGACCAAATTAATGTTGAAAACCAAGTAAAAGAAATTGGCTTACACACCGTAAAGGTAGTTTTAGGTCCTGATACAAGCTTCGATATTACTTTAGAGATAGTCCCAGATACAAAATAATGGTTGGTCCTGAGGCACTTTCATCTAGAGATAACCAATCTTTAGGTAAAGTTCCTCCACATAGTTTAGAAGCAGAAGAAGCTCTTTTAGGTAGTGCATTACTCTCAAGAGACGCTGTAACAAGACTCATGGAAGAAGTAAAGCCAGCAGATTTTTACAGCCCTTCTAATCAAAGTGTTTTTGAAGCAATGAAAGGACTTTTTGATACAGGTAATCCCATAGATACCGTAACTGTTTCGGAACTAATTTTTAAAGACACAAAAAACTCATCTGTAAATGCTTCTTATATTGCAAGACTTGTTGAGAATGTTCCTAGTTCTGCAAATTTTGAGAGATATATAGAGATTGTTTTAGAGCATTCACACAGAAGAAAACTTTTAAAAGCTAGCGGAAGAATAGAGCTATTAGCCATGGCTATGGATAAAGAGATTCATAGTGTTTTGGATGAAGCAGAACAAACAATATTTACAGCTTCTGATGATGCAATTGGTGATGGATTAGTTGGTGTAAATGACGTACTTGAATCTGCGATTGAAAGAATTGAAGAAATTGAAAACAGAGGAACTGGGCTATCAGGACTTCCAACTTATTTTTCAGATTTAGATTATTATCTTTCTGGCTTACAAGAAGGGAACTTAGCAGTACTAGCTTCAAGACCAAGCATGGGTAAATCCTCTTTAGCTTTAAATATTGCAACCAATGTAGCAAAAGATGGAAAGATAGCAGCATTTTTCTCGCTTGAAATGACAAAAGAAGAGTTGGTTCAAAGAGTTTTATTTTCTGAAGCAAAAGTTACATCAGGAGATGCAAGAAAAGGTCAACTAGGACCTGAAAAATGGTCAAGAGTTGTTGAGGCTGCATCAAAAGTTAATAGCCTTCCACTGTATTTTGATGATGCTCCTGTGATTACTGTTACAGATATACGAGCAAAATCAAGAAGACTTAAGTCTTCCAAAGGCCTAGACCTGATACTTGTTGACTATCTGCAACTAATGCAGAGTTCATCTGGAGACAACAGACAGCAAGAAATTGCTGAAATAAGTAGAAACTTAAAAAACTTAGCAAGAGAACTCAAAGTTCCAATATTTGCACTTTCGCAGTTAAACAGAGCGGCAGAGGCTAGAGAAGATAAAAGACCTCGTTTAGGTGACTTAAGGGAGTCTGGAGCAATTGAGCAGGATGCAGATATAGTCATGATGCTTTATAGAGACGATTATTACAACCCAGGCACTGAAACACCGGGTGTTGCAGAAGTAAATATTGTCAAAAACAGATCTGGACAAACAGGAAAAGTCGATCTTTTCTTCAGTAAAGAATTTACACAATTTAGTAATTACTCCAAACAAGACCAACAATAAGTTTGAATAAAAAACTTAGGGCCTATCTCCTCATTAGCTTATTAGCAATTTGCTGGGGATCTATCCCCTTAATCATAAGAACATCTGATGTTAGCTCTATGTCATTGGTAGGCATAAGAACTTTTCTTGGGACTATGTTCCTGTTAATTTTTGTTCTTAAGAAAAGACAGATTACAAAAGATTTACTTTATTCTGGAATTTTTCTAGGACCCTTACTAGCCATACATTGGTCTACAATGTTCAAATCTATAGAGTTGAATACAGTAGCTGTAGGAATTGGACTAGTTTTTTCATATCCAATATTTATTTTGATAATTGAATTGTTCCGTGGCAAAAATGTCAAACTACTTCAAGTGGCACTTATCTTTATTGGTTTTTTTGGCTTATATCTTCTTCTAGATTTTTCTACAATATCATCAGCTTTAGGTGTAGTTTATGGACTAGTTAGTGCAATTTCTTTGGCGATCTTAATAATTTATGGATCTTCAAAGTCAGTCCAATTTGGAGGACTTAATGTTGCATTTGTCCAAGTGTTTTTTGCAGCAATAATTCTATCTCCATTTACGTATGAAGGATTTTCTTGGATGTTAGACAATTTTTTGGTTAGCATGTTCCTTGGATTTTTTCTAACAGGGGTTGGATTAACGACTTATTGGTATGTAATTAAATTTATACCACCTGTATCTATTGGAACAATAACTTATCTTGAACCCGTAACAGGAGTAATTATTGGAGCAATGATTTTAAATGAATCATTAAGAGTATCTCAGTATGTTGGATTTGCTATTGTGTTACTTATTGGAATTGCCCAAGTTATTTTTGATACTAAGAATCAAGTTCAATCTTCAGAAAATTAGAATTTTCTAAAAATAAACTGAGTTCAAATTGTAAACCAGAATCTTT
>CACHTH010000024.1:0-3284 GCA_902582695.1 uncultured Candidatus Actinomarina sp. | reverse complement strand
CCAATGACTAATGACATGACAAAAAATAAAATATATTTGCTATTCATTTTTTCCTTTAACCTTAATAAAAAAACCGATAATCAGAATTGAAAGCATATATCCGACAAGTATCAGCCCAAAAGTTAATGAAAATGAACCCATACTTAATAAATCTTGTTGAAGATTTGAAAATTCACTATCGGGAGAAACAATCAAAATTCTAATAAACAACCACAAGCCCAATAAAAATGAAAGTAAAGGGAAGACTTTGTATGGACCGGTTGAATCGTTCAATGACTCTAGTAATTCATTTCCCCCACCCGGTAGCGCTTTTAATAACACTCCTTCTATGCACATTAAATAACTTATTGCAGCTATTGCTGTAAAGACTGTAGAGTCAAGAATCACTGGCAGTGAAGTTAGATAAAAGAATCCAAACCCAACAGCACTCAAAACTATAGATGAGTAAAATTTTGGTGATAATTTCGCAATTGGTCTTTTGTTAAGAATGTAACTTGAAGCAATGAATCCAAAAATGAAACCAATAGGCATCTTGAAGTAAATAAAAGCTAGTGTTGAAATTAACGCAAAAAATACCGCTTGAGGAGCCCATCTAAACCTAACTTTTTGCTTAAATACAAATTTTTCAATTAACCCCTCTACTCCTTCATAGAAAAATGTAACAGAGACCAGTCCCACAAAAGCTGCTAAAAATACTGCTAAATTTTCCAAATCAAGTACAAGTGAGGCTCCTTCTTCTACATAGCCTATTAAGAATGCTGTCATGGTTAGAGCAAAGAGAATTTTAAAATAGTTTAATAATCTAGACTTACTAGATATGTCGCTGTCTTTTCTAAAAAATTTAACACGATATTCTGTGAGAATTTTATTAAACCACTCTTGAAGCAAAAGTACTAAATAAAATAAGACAATTATCACAGTCGTCATGATGAATGCAATACTATTTTTTTCTTGATCCGTTAAATCAATATCATCAAATAGTGGAATAGAAGTAATTAATTCATTTGTTATTTCTATATTGAGAAAGCTTGTACTTTCTGGGGGTGGAGGTGGAATGGTAGTAGTAGTTGTTGTTGTAGTGGTGGTTGTTGTGCTGGTAGTTGTTGTTGGGATAGCTGCTATGGATGTTTCGTTTTGAAACTCTTCCCTTTCAAAACTTATACAACTATCCGCTGCACAATCCTCTTCAGATAGTTGAACTACTCTTGTAACATTAACATTTATTGTTACTGTTACCTCATTTTCATAACAACATAACTCGATAGATCCTTCACTTATAGGAATATCGTAGGTTTCTATATTTTCGTTATGTAATATATTTAGAGTAATTGTGTCGAATTCTTCATATAAAACGTTCCAACTAATTACAATTGTGGATTCTTCTTTTCTCTCAATAGTTATATTTAGATTTTCTGAATCTGGTGTAGCACTGATAAATAAAGTGAAAAAAAGTATTAATAAAAATTTCTTCATTAACTACTTTTGGAGAAAAATTGCCTTGTCAACGATTTTACTCATTTGTTGAACAAGCCATTCGTCTGTAAATTTAGACCAAATTTCAAAATTAGGGTTATACCTCATCCATAAATAAATATATCCATTCCAGAGTACAAAAATGTCATCTGCGAGTGAGGTAGCGTCTATGTCGCTATCTTTTTTAGCGTACTCGTCGCATATACTCATCAAAAATAAATACGGCTCACCCTGTATCCATTTTCCGCTAATTAAAAGCTCTCTGAATTCATAAAATGCTTCACGTACTGCATTACCTAACTCAACTGCAGTATCTGTTTGTATCGTGACATAGGCTTGTAACTGATCATAGGGATCTGGATTATTTTTATTAAATTCTGTTACAGAGTCCACAATTTTTTGAAATCCTATGTTGAAGATAGAACCAAAAACATCAATTAAATTATTTGGAAAATGGTTGTAAGCAGTGGCTACTGATGTTCCAGCATTTTTAGCTATCAAAGATATATTTATATTTTCATTTGGAACATCTGGATCATTAAACAGCTCAATTGCGCTATTTACTAGCTTTCTATGAGCTTCATCGTATATGTTTTTTGCTCTAACTGACCTTCCGTCTATTGACATAGCTTCCATATCCTTATTTTAACGAAACTAATTAGCTGCTTCTATTCTGGTTAAAATTCCTGTAACAACAAGTCTTTGTTTTGCTGAGTACCGTGGATGACAAGTTGTCAATGTTAATCTGTCATCACCACGATTATAGAGAACATACTCACCACCAATTGCTTCAACGATCCTTACTTCATCAACTACATAGTGAAATTTTTTAGAATCGACTGTAAGTATTAACTCATCCCCTATTTGTACTTGATCCAACTTTGCAAATGGTGCCCCAAATGTTGTCCTGTGTCCAGCAATTCCAACATTTCCACCAGTACCGGGAAGTGCGGTTTGCATATAATGTCCAGGTCCAAATTCGAGACTTTGTTCATCAGTTCCTGAAACTATAAATTGACTTAAATTAATTGATGCTATCTCCAATTGTCCAAATACATCTGGAGAGTAATCTACAGCATTTGCATTAATATTGCCTAACAATGTATCGCTTAGTGATTCAAATACTGGAACATCATTAAAAATAGATAGGAGCCTTTCATTAATTTTTGGCTGTTGTGTTCTAGATATTTCGACATCATCATCAGCAGCTGTATAGACCTGCTCAAGGGCTTGTTGTGAAGCCTGATATTTTATGTCTGTAAAATATACTTGTTGCATTGCATATATGCCTATTCCTAATCCTGCAATGATTAAAATACTTGAAAAGCCAAGAGAGAGTCGAGTGTATTTTGCTGAGTATGTTTTTGGTTTTCTAACTCTTTTTTTAGATAACTTCTTAACTTTCACATAACTATCTTCAATCGGTGTTGTGATTTTTTGACCTGTGAAAATAATTTTGAACATACCTGAAGAGATAAGCTCAATACGCTCAAGTAAAATCTCTTTAGTTAATTTTTCTTCTAAGTCATTAAATTGCCTTACCAAATTAATAACAGCTACTTTTGTATAATCTAGTTCTGCAGCGATACTATTAATGTTATTAATTCTGTCAGAAACTTGATCTTGAACAACACCATATGGGTTAATTAAGTCTAAATTAATGTTTACTCTCACTTCTTCTTTAAATATCTTTTCTATTTGTTTTTTTAACTTATATAGATTTTTGTAGACACTATCTAAATCTTTTGAATCTACAGTTCTTATTTCTGAAAGAAGTTTTCTTTTTCGAGTTTTTGTAAAAAAGAAAATAC
>CACHTH010000023.1:0-3649 GCA_902582695.1 uncultured Candidatus Actinomarina sp. | reverse complement strand
ACCCCAGCTAATAGATTTCCATAATGTGGACTTCCAGTTGGAAATGGTGGTCCATCATAAAATCTAAAAATTTTGTCATTTTTTCTATTTTTTAAAGATGTTTGAAATGCATCGATTTCATCCCAATAGTTTGAGATTTCGTTCTCTACTTGAGCTAAATTTATGTTGTTTTCAACCCTTTTAAACATATCATTAGATTTTATAGGGTTTTTAGTGCAATTTGTGGTAATTAATAAAGTTTTAAATAATAATAAATTTCTATATTTTTTTTAAAAAATGGCTAATATACATTCATTAATAGAAAATAAAATGGCAAGACAATTATCACCCAATACAATTAAAAAATTTAAAAAAAGGCTTGAGGCCGAAAGAGATCAATTATTAGCTATTTTAGAACAGCACCATCAGGAAAGAGAAAAAATAAGACTTTCTGAAGCTTCAGCAGAAAGAAGCCCTGATCCAACTTCCGCTGACGGAGGGTCAATGGCTTTTGAGTTAGAAAAAGAATTGACACTTGATGAAAATACAAGACATTTGTTAAATCAAATTGAACATGCTCTTGTTCTAATTAAGAAGAAAAAGTATGGAAATTGCGAAAATTGTGGCGAACCTATCCCTGTTGCAAGACTTGAGGCTCTTCCTTACGCGACTTTACGTAAAGAGTGTGCAGAAGCACTTGAAGCTTAAAAACAAATACATACCATTCTATCTTGCAATACTCCTAGCTTTATTGGATCTTGTAACCAAGTTTTTAATCAGGGATAATAACATTCAAGAGTATGTTGTTTTTGAAGGAATACTCACAATCGATTTGACATATAATACAGGAATTGCATTCGGTTTATTCAGTGATTACACAATTTTTACATATATATTGTCATTATTTGTATTTATTTGGCTAATTGTACAAATTAAAGATATTCGTGAACGAAGTTTGGAACTATATTCTTTAGTACTTATATTATCTGGAGCGGTTGGGAATTTAGGAGAGAGAGGTTGGAATTTAATTACAAACAATGATGGGAAAGTAACAGATTTTGTAGAATTATTATTTATTCCGAGCTTTAATCTTGCTGATACATATATATCAATCGGTATTGTGTTGCTACTTTATTCGGAGATAAAAAAAGATTAATACTGAAATAGTTTTTGAAAACGATTTGTTTGTTATTTTAAACAAGCCCCATGGTTTACTGGTACATCCAACAGACTCTTCAGATGAGTATACTCTTAGAGATTTTCTGATTGAAAATTTTAACATTAGTGATGTTGGAGAGTATAAAAGAGAGGGTATTGTACATCGACTAGATAGAGTTACATCTGGACTTATAGTTTGTCCCATTAATACGGATGCATTCAATCAACTTCAAGAAGATTTTAAAAAAAGAAAAATTATAAAAAAGTATAAAGCAATTATTCAAGGTTCTTTAAGAAGTAAATCTGGTGAGATCAACCTTCCTTTGATTCACTCACAAAATAATAGAAGAAAGAGAGAAATTGGAAAGAATGGAAGAGAAGCAATTACCAAATACAAAACTATCTCCATTACAGATTCTTATACTTTGTTAGATATTGATTTAATAACGGGTAGAAACCATCAGATCAGAGCTCATTTTGAATATTTAAAGGCGCCAATAGTAAATGACACGCTTTATGGTGCTAAAAAAGTAAGTGAATTAAATCAAAACACAATTTGTTTACAGTCTTACAATATTGAATTTAAATTGTTTGATAAAGATTATAAATTTTCAATTAATGAACCAGATTATTTTACTTCGATAATGAACATGTAATTTTTCAAAAAAACTTTACAATTGATTTATGAGTAAATCTTTTGTACATCTTCATGCGCATACTGAATATTCAATGCTTGATGGTGCAGCAAAAATAAATGATTATCTAAAGAAAGTAAAGGAGTTAAATCAACCAGCCGCTGCAATTACTGACCACGGAAATCTATATGGTGCTTTAGAATTTGTTCGCCAAGCTGAATCACTAGATATTAAACCAATTATTGGGTACGAAGCATATTTAACTCCAGGCTCAAGATTTGACAGGCCAGACAGGGACAAAAATAAAAGATATCACCTTACTCTATTGGCCGAAAATAACATAGGTTATCAAAATTTAGTAGAAATAGTCAGTAAAGCATATTTAGAAGGTTTTTATTATAAACCACGTGTTGATTATGAACTATTAAGAGAACATGCGGAGGGAATAATTGCTTTATCAGGATGTCTTGGAGGTGAAGTAGCACAACATTTAGCGCCAGATGGGTCCAGAGAAGAAGGTAATACTGCAAATGAAAAAAGTTTTGAAAAAGCTTTAGAAAAAGCAAAAAATTATCAAGACATATTTGGCAAAGACAATTTTTTTATTGAGCTGCATAACCATGGAATACCACAACAAATAGAAATATTAGATGATTTGGTAAAAATATCTAAAGAGATAGACGCGCCACTTGTTGCAGCTAATGATTCACATTACGTTGCGAAAACTGATTCTTCAGCGCACGATGCTTTACTCTGTGTTCAAACAAATGCAACTATGGAGGATGAAAATAGATTCAAATTTGAAGGTGAGGAATTTTATGTAAAGTCATCTGAAGAGATGCGCACATTATTTCCTGATGATAGGTTTCCTGATGCTTGTAATAATACTTTAAAAATTGCTGACAGAGTTCACTATGAGTTTGATTTTGATCAAGATTATCTTCCTGATTTTCCAATCAATGATGACTCCACAAGTGTTGAAGAGTATTTAAAAAATAAAGTATTAATTGGGGCAGAAGAGAAATATCAAGATTTAAGCAAAGAGGTAATTGAAAGAATCGATTATGAACTTGAAGTAATTAACTCTATGGGGTTTGCTTCATATTTTTTAATTGTTGGAGACTTAATTGAATTTGCAAAGTCTAAAAACATAAGAACTGGTGCTGGAAGAGGTTCAGCTGCTGGTTCTATAGTTTCGTACTGCTTAGGTATAACTGGAATAGAACCCTTAAAATATGGATTAATTTTTGAAAGGTTTTTAAATAAGGGAAGAAAGTCACTCCCTGATATTGATATGGACTTTGATGAAAGATATCGTGGAGATGTTATTCAGTATGCTATTGATAAATATGGCCAAGATAGAGTTGCACATATAGTCACATTTGCAACTATAAAAGCAAAGCAGGCAATAAGAGATGCAGCAAGAGTTTTAGGTCTGCCATTTTCCAGTGGTGATAAAGTAGCAAAATTGATGCCGCCTATGATTCTTGGAAATACCGCCACTATATCTGAATGTTTAAATCTTGATGAAAATAATGAAAGTGGTTATAGCAAAGAGTTTTACTCTGCTTCAGAAGAATTAAGGAAACAATATAATGCTGATGAAGAAGTTAAAAGAATAATTGATATAGCACTTGGTCTGGAAGGCTTAAGGCGGCAAGATGGGATACATGCAGCAGCGATTGTGATATCACCTGACAAAATAACTAATTTTCTACCAATACAAAGAAAAGGAGAAAATGCAGAAATAGTTACACAGTATGAAATGCACACAGTTGAACAATTGGGTCTTTTAAAAATGGACTTTTTAGGTTTAAGAAACTTATCAATTGTAGATAGAACCATAGAGTTGATTGGTGATAAAAATTTAGATATTG
>CACHTH010000022.1:0-3805 GCA_902582695.1 uncultured Candidatus Actinomarina sp. | reverse complement strand
GATTTGCACCTGCACCAAGTCCACGAGTTGTTTTTCTACCTAAATCAAGTTTTAAATCAGCTTTGGACCCTAAAAGGCTCTGTGCATCAGTATTAGCTGCAACAAAATCTACACCTTTAATGCCCATTTTTATCATTCTGTTAACAGCATTTGTTCCACCGCCGCCAACACCAACAACTTTAATAACAGCTGTGTAATTCCTAGGTCTCATATTTAAATTGACTCCTTTTTCTTTTGTAGTTCTTTTAGTTGCCATGTTTTAATCTCCATTCAATAAATAAACAATATCATTGGTGATAATTAAAAACAATATATTTTTCAAATTTTATCTATATCTATAGTTTAGATTTAGATTTATGAACAATTCGCAATTATATCTTCTTTGCTGATAAAGCGTATTTCTCCCTGACAATCTGAGTTTTCGATAAGAGACCCTAGTGCGGAAGATTTGCTTCCAAGATCTAATGGTTTTCCAAAATCAATAAGGGTAGACCTGTACTCCCCAATGAAGAAATCTCCGTCATAGGTGAAGTTGAAAGAATTAACGTCAAGATTGTAGCTTTTAAGTGTCATGATAAGTGAGACCATTTCCCCATTAAACCCTGTAGGCACAGGACCGTTAGTTATAGTAAGAGAAGGTATAAGAAATATTTCATCTGATTCAATTTCTATCATATTTTTATATAAGGTACTTTTTTTAGGTACAGAGCCTCTTAAATCAGTAATAGTCATTATCTTGTCATATTCGTTCAATTCTATTGTTATTTTATTTGGATATTCTTTTGTAATAATGACGCTTTCAATAGTTGGTATCTGCAGTAAATTATCGGAAAAAGTATCACTATTAACTAACCAAATGGATTGACCTAAAGCCGGTTTAATTAAATCAGCTTCATCAAATGTCTCGTTATTACCAAGTACTTCAACTTTGCTTACTCTGAAATAAGCAGAGTTCAAGGTAAAGCCAGTATTTAAGATTATTAATAAAAAAAGACTAAATATTAAAAATGAACGAAAAGATACTTTCTCTTGTTCATTAAAATCAATTTCCATTTAGTTAAACTCACCAATAAACTGAATTTCTTCTTCGAGCATAACTCCGTATTTATCATTAACCTTTTCTTTTACATGCTGTACCAATTTGTATAAAGACAAGGCCTTTGCTCCCTTCTTTGCGATAAAAAAGTTAGCATGTTTGCTACTAACACTTACATTGTTAATCGAATATCCTTTTAAGCCTGCTTTTTCAATTAACTCCCCTGCGAAATAATCTTTAGTATTTTTAAACACACTTCCAGCGTTGTATATGCCTGGAGGTTGGCTTTTTTTCCTATTTTTATTGAATTCAGACATTTTCACTGATATTTCTTTAGAATTTCCTTTTTCAAATTTTAAAATTGCCGACAATATAACTTTGTTGTTAAGATTGCTAGATTTTCTATAACTGTAATTTATTGATTTGGGATCTAATTTAACAAGCTGTTTTTGATCTAAGTCATAACAATTCACCTCTACAACATTACTTCCGATTTCATATCCATATGCTCCAGCATTCATTTTTAATGCACCACCAATAGAGCCTGGGATACCTAGTAAAAACTCTCCCCCTTCTAAACTTTCCTTTTTTAAATACCTCGACAAATCAGGTAGATACACACTAGAGCCAACTTCTAATGTGTTCTCATCGTTAAGTAAATTTATAAAATTAAAATCTGTTTGTAAAACATAACCTCTAAATTCGCTGTCAGAAAATGCAATATTCGATCCTTTTCCAAGAACGAATGTGTTGTTACTATTTATTTCTTTAGATATCTTGGAAAAATTATCTACATTATCTATAGTGATGAAGTTTTTACACAGACCACCAAATCTATATGTAGTTACCGATGAAAGATTTACGCTACTAGTTTTCATTTAAATATTTTAATATCTGAGGACCTAAAAGAGTAATATCTCCAGCTCCAATAGTTAGTACTGTATCTCCTGGAGAAATGTTGTTCTTCAAATAAGGAGGCACCATCCTAGGCGATTTTACATATTTGATCTTTTCACTTTCAAACATAAGACTAGAAACTCCTGGAATTGGCTTTTCTCCTGCTGAATATATGTCTGTAATAAGAGTCAAATCCGAGTATTCAAAAGAATTACTCAAATCATTAAAATTATCTCTAGTTCTTGTGTACCTATGTGGTTGAAACACTACTATTAATTTTCCTTGTGTATGTGCCTTTAAAGCTTTGGTAGTTGCCTTGATTTCAGTTGGATGATGCCCATAATCATCATAAAAATTTATACCATTAAATTCTCCAATGAACTCGGTTCTTCTTTTTACTCCAGTAAAATGTTCAATGGCATTCAAGCTTTGTTCTATTGATAATCCGTTCAAATTTGCTAAAGCAATTGCTCCAACGATATTTGAAATAAAATGATCTCCTATTAACTTTGTATTAATTTTGAATTTTTTTCCCTCCAACAGAAAGCTTGAATATGAATTTAATTTGTAATTAGAATCTTTAGAAGATGAGTAAGAAATATCTTCTGATCTTATTAATTTAGATAATTGATCATCATCAACATTAATTACGCATTTACCTTCTACGTTTGAAATAACATGCTTAAAAGCTTTTACTAAATTTTCAAAAGATCCAAAATAATCAATATGATCATGATCTATATTTGTTACGAGTAAGTTTTTAATTTGAATATCTTTAAAAGTATTGAATGCTTCATCAGTCTCTAGTATTAAGGGAAGATTTTTATCACCATAATGGCCACCTATCCCATTAAATGAGGTAACACCACCGTATATATACGATATATCGATGTCATTAAATTTAAACATATGCGCAAGTAAGGCCGTTGTAGATGTTTTACCATGTGTTCCCGTTATTCCTATTACGTCAACAGATGCAGATAATAATTTTAAAAAATCTGGCCTTGTTAAAACATTGGATTGTTTTACAAAATCACTTAAGAAAGTAGATTCTATATTTATTGCTGATGAAACAATATATAATGTTTCGCTGCTGTAAGTAGCATTAGAGATGTCAAAATCTACTTTAATACCATCGTTATTTAAAAGATTAGTAACATAAGAACTTCTTTGATCATATCCTGATACTTCTAAACCCTTTTGAAATAAATATTTTGCAATAGAGCTCATGCCAGAACCACCAATACCAACTATGTAACATGATTTAAAAGTATTAATTGATATACTCATAAATCTCCTCAGCTATAGATTGATTTCCAATCACTATCTTTGGTATATCTAAATTATTAGATTTAATTTTTACTGAAATTTCTGAAACTTTGCTTAACAACTCATCAAATGAATTCACTTTAAATCCAAACTTATTATTTTCTAAATACCTTGCATTCAAATCTTGGTGAGACGATGTGGTGCCATGCTTGTATGGTACTACTATTTGTGGAATGCCTAAATAAGCAGCCTCAAGTGAACCTCCTCCTGCACGACCTACTAATATATCTATATTTTTGTAAAAATCATCCATGTCATTTAAAAATTCATAACTTTTATAATTTTGAAGTTCTAATTTATTAGTATTCTTAGCTTTCCCTGTTATATGTAGAACATTAAACTCCGATGAGGCTTCGCTATTAAGAAACTGTTCAACATAGTCATTTATTTCTTCAGACCCTTGACTTCCTCCAACAAAACCAATCGTTTGTACCCCTAATGGTTCAATATATTTTCTTTCTAGTGTTGTGTTTACTACTGGTCCAGTATGTTTTAATTTACTTTTATTTATATTTTGAGTGTTTTCAAATGATGTAAATATTG
>CACHTH010000021.1:0-4652 GCA_902582695.1 uncultured Candidatus Actinomarina sp. | reverse complement strand
GGAGATTTTCTTACTTCTCCAGAAGTTTCTGAGTATTTTGGAAAAATTATTAATAAATGGATTCAAAAAAGCAGTTTAGATTTAAATATTACTGAATTTGGTTCTGGAACGGGATCACTTATTGAACAAATTAAAACTAAAAATAAATTTGCTGTTGAAAAATCTTCGACAGCACGAACTGAGTTGAGTCAAAAAAATATACAAAATGCCTCAAACCTTGAAGAACTTACTTTTAAAAATAGTGATTTGGTTTTTGGAAATGAAGTTTTAGACAACATTCCTTGTTCTATTGCAGTATATAAAGATGGAAAATGGCAGGAAAAAATAGTTTGTTTTAATGATGGAATCTTTTCATATGATTTTGTTGAGGCAAGAAAAAAGACTGTTGAGTGGATTGAAGGGAACCGTATAAAGGCTGATGAAAATATAGACGTGGAAATTCAAACAAATATTGATATATTTTTAGAAAAAATAATCAGTAAATTAAGTCCAAAAAATATTCTTTTTTTTGATTATGGTTATGAACAAAAGGATAGAAGAAAAAGAAAGTATAGGTCATTACTTAGGACTTATAAAGACCACCACCTTTCTGTGGATCCAATATTAGAACCGGGAAATGTAGATATTACTTATGATATTAATTTTTCTGCTGTGATAAAAAAACTAAAAACCCTTGGCTACGAATCAAAATTGTCGCTGCAGAGAGATTTTTTAATCTCTAATGGTTTTGATGAGTATTTTGATAATTTGCAAAAAAAACTTTTGCTATCTGAAGGTATGGAAAATTTGAAAATTAATAGTCAACTGTCCGGGCTCAAGGCCCTTATTGACTCAAATGGACTTGGCGGCTTTTATTGTTTGGAAGCAAAAAAAATATAATTATGACAATTTTATAATTAAATTATGAATTTTGTAAAAACTACAGCACTACTAACGTTAATGACTTTGGTTGTCTTATTTTCAGCAACTGCTTTAGGTTTTGATGTAATCTCTGCACTCTTTTTTGCTGTGATTTTTAATTTTTTTATATACTTTTTTTCTGGTAATTTAGCTATTAAATCAACAAGAGCTCAACCAATAAAAGATGGAGAATACGAAGAAGTAACCCAAATAATATCCCATCTTATTAAGAAAGAAAAAATGCCAATGCCTGAGCTATATGTAATTAACAGTGATCAACCAAATGCATTTGCAACAGGAAGAAATCCAAAAAATGCAAAAGTAGCAGTAACAACTGGTATCTTAAAACTTTTGAATAGAGATGAATTAGAAGGAGTCCTTGCACATGAATTATCACATATAAAAAATAGAGACATTTTAGTTTCAAGTATTGCAGCAATGTTGGCTGCTGCTATTTCCTTTATGTCCAGAATGGTATTTTGGGGTGGTGGTAACAGAAACAGAAACACTCATCCAGCAATAATTGTTATCGCAATGATTGCGGCACCAATAGCTTCATTAATTATCAGAATGGCAATTTCTAGAACAAGGGAATTTGGTGCGGATAAAACTGGTGCAGAGATTTCTGGCAATCCTTTAGCTTTAGCATCTGCTTTAGAAAAAATTGAAAGGTATGCAAAGGTTCCAATGGATGTCAACCCAGCTGTAAGTCAGCTATTTATTTCTGACCCTCTCAAAGCATTTTCTGGAAATAGTTTAAGCAAATTATTCTCTACACATCCACCTACAGTTGAAAGAGTCAGAAGATTAAGGCAGCGTCAGAGTGGTATTAGGTATTAACAACACTCCTTCTGTAATGCCAGAAGATCTTGAAAATTTAATTCAACAAGGGTACCAACTCATTGATGTAAGAGAAAATGATGAATGGGATGCAGGCCATTACAAAAGCGCCACGCATATTCCTATGGGAAGTATTGTTGAAAATATTGACAAGTTAATGGTTGATAAAAAATATATATTTGTTTGTAGGTCTGGAGCAAGGTCAGGTCGAGTGACAAACTATGTTAATTCTGTAGATATTGAATCCTACAACCTTTCAGGAGGCATGAAAGAGCTTCAAAAGTTTACAGAAGAAATAGTTGATTTGGAAGGCAATTCTGGACAAATCATTTAAAATCAATTTGTGATAATTTGTATTGGGAACGCACTAGTAGATTCATTAACTCAAATAGAGGAATCTAAGATCAATGAGCTTAGTCTAAACAAAGCAAGAATGACTTTAGTTGATAAGGAACGTTCCAACTTTCTTCTTCAAAATATGGAGAATCCAATTTATGAAGCTGGTGGTTCAGCAGCAAATACTGCCTATTGGATATCTCAACTAGGTGGAGAAGTAGGTTTTATTGGAAAGATTTCAAATGATGAGTTAGGTAATCAATTCCAATCCAGTTTAAAAGACTCAGGATTAAAAGATTTTACAGTTTTTGAAGAAGAGGACAACCAGACTGGGTTATGTGCTATTTTCATTACTCCCGATGGTGAAAGAACAATGAATACCTATCTTGGGGCTGGTGAATACCTCTCAGTAAATGATTTAAACGTAGATTCAATAAAAGAGGCAAACATATTATATATGGAAGGATACCTATGGGACAAGCCTTCAAGTAAGGAAGCGTTTCTTCATGCTGCAAAACTTAACAAAGAAACTGGTGGAATGAATGCAATAAGCTTATCTGATGTGTTTTGTGTAGATATGCACAGGGAAAGTTTTAAAGATTTCATCAAAAGTGAAATTGATTACGTATTTTGTAATGAAGATGAATTAAATTCTCTTTTTGAGCTTAACAATATTGATGAATCCATTGAAAATTTTTTGAATTTATTTCCTAATGTCGAACAACTAATTTGCACACTTGGTTCTAGTGGTGTATTGATCATTGAAAAAGGACGATCTTATCATTTTGATGCAACGGAAGCTAACGTTGTAGATAAAACTGGTGCGGGTGATTTCTTTGCTGGTGGCTATTTGTATGGACTCCAAAAAAATCTAACTTTAGTAGATTCAGCTGAAATTGCTAATAGAAGTGCAGCTCATGTAATTAGTGAAATTGGGGTCAGGCCCAAGAATGATTTTAGCTAATTAGTCCAACCTAATACATTTATTAATTCAACCATCTCGTCATTAACTTTTTCATAACTCAAAGGTATTTTTACTGGATTAAATAGTTTTTTCTTAGAAAATATAATCAAATTATTTTCAGAGTCTCCTGCAACAATATTGTCCCCATCAGGAGACCAGTGTAGAGATTCAAAGTAGTAATTTGATGGTGCTCTAGAATTGTAGACTTCAATAGTGTCAATTCTGTTTACATAATATACACCAATAAGCCGGGAGTTGTAATCAGTTGTTTCCCAAGGCTCAATTAATTTCTCACCGTATACATTCATTCTGTTATTTTCGCTTAAGTGAGCAACATCCTTACTTTCAGATATTATTCCTGACTCGATATCAACAATTAAAACCTTACGATCATTACTTTCTTGATAGTCCCAGTATGAAAGCAGAATCTGGTCATCATTATGTATTTGTGCATCATAAAAACTTATATCATAAGAGATGTTGTAAAGATCACTATTGCAAACTACTTCTTTCTCTTGTGCTGGGCTTTCAGATAAATCTATAAAAAAAATACAAGAATCCATTATGTCAGGTGCTGGAGGAATTATATTTTCCGATTGAAACTCAACATGATAAATTAACTTTCCATTAAATCCATTACCTGATGAAAAGGTTTCATATTCAGGTAATGGGACAACTCCAAATAAAGCTACAACAACAGTAGTAACTAAAAGTATTGAAATTGAAACGAGTAACAATAACCTACTTGTCATTAATTTTTTAGATTTTCTCTAATTGAATTTAAATATAAACCTACAGCTACAAGTACTCCACCAACTAAGAAAAGTATAAGTGGCGGCCAGATGTTATCCGGAAGCAACTCTGTTATTAACCTTGGTAGATTAATAACTAATCCCAAGCCACCTATGTAGAAAATTACCTGCTCTGAAAGTTGTATACTTGCCCACACAAAAATTACTGAACCAATAATTAATAAAATTATTTTAAGTAGATTATTATTTCCAAATAAATTTTCAATCAAAATTATCGAACCAATTGAAATAGTAGAAGTTGCTAATAAATAGCCAAGCCAACTAGGGCCTAAAATTTTATTAAAAGTGTATAGTCCCCAAATCACTCCTGTTGCAATGAAGAATAAGCCGCCTGCCCAGGGTTCAATATTAGGAAATATAATATTTCCAACTGATCCAAGAAAAAAGATGGAGGAATAAAACAGCGCTACATGTTGAAAAATTTGTTTAGTTCTTAAATACATATAGAGAGAGTAAATTAATACCATAAATGAAACTATTAATATCTGGATATCTTCTGACAATGAGAATCCTGTGGTGTTATTAATTATATTTAAAGAAAATACTATTACTGAGCCAAAAGAAATTGTTGAAATTAAAAACAGTACAGAAGACACCCTCTCAGATGATTTAAAAATAAAAATATTTTTATCTTCAAACTTTTCGCTGTAATTTGCCGCATATATTAAAAAAACTGTAGTTACGACTAGAAGAAGGAGTTGCGCCCAGTATGTTAAATTATCCCAAATTAAAGGAAGAGTTCCTAGTAATCCGGATAGTAAAAAAAGACTTCCTATTAAGGTTATTGCTTTTGCGACTTT
>CACHTH010000020.1:0-5320 GCA_902582695.1 uncultured Candidatus Actinomarina sp. | reverse complement strand
ATGTCGAAACTCCAGATCAGTTAACTGCAATAAATGATGTAAAGGAAGACTTAGGTAAAAACACTCCAATGGATAGATTAATTTTTGGAGACGTTGGATATGGAAAAACAGAAGTTGCACTTAGAGCAGCCGTAAAAGTAGCTTTTTCAGGAGGACAAGTTGCAGTTCTTGCACCTACGACAATTCTTGTCCAACAGCACATTGAAACTTTTGTTAATAGATTAGAAAACTACCCATTGAATATCAAACACTTAAGCAGATTTGTAAAAAAGAAAGACTTAAAGGAAATTATTAAAGGTGTCAATGATGGAACGGTGGATATAGTGATAGGAACACATAGACTTTTAAGCGATGATGTTACATTCAATAACTTAAAATTAATCGTTATTGATGAAGAACATAGATTTGGAGTTGAAGCAAAAGATAGGCTGCAGAATTTAGCCACTCAAGTTCACAAGCTAACATTAACTGCCACACCGATTCCAAGAACACTTGAACAATCTCTTATGGGAATTAGAGAAACATCAAGAATTGAAACACCACCGGAAAACAGACTAGAAACATTAACTCACGTCGGTAGTGTCGATGAGTCAGCTATTGCTCTTGCTATTCAGAGAGAAATTTCAAGAGGAGGTCAAGTTTTCTTTGTGCTCAATAGAATCAGTGAGCTTGAAGAATGGATGAAGATTATCTCAAAACAATTTAAGAACTTAAACCATAAAATTCTACATGGTCAATTATCTGGAGAGCAAATAGAAAATACAATGCAAGATGTTTGGGATCGTAAAGTAGATGTTTTATTTGCTACCACAATTGTCGAAGCTGGAATTGATCTTCCAAAAGTGAATACTCTCATAACTCTTAGGTCAGAGTTATTAGGTATGTCCCAGCTCTATCAACTTAAAGGAAGGGTTGGAAGAAGAGGAGATCAAAGTTTTGCCTATTTCTTTTATTCAAGCAATTTAGGGATAGATGCAGAGTTAAGATTAGATGCAATTAAATCCATCGGCCAGACGGCTACTGGATACTCATTAGCTATGAAAGATTTACAACTTAGAGGGTCTGGAAGTATTTTAGGAGATATACAATCAGGTTTTATTGCAAATGTCGGACTAAATATTTTTAACCAATATGTCTTAGAATCTTTAGATGAATCAATAGAGTCAATAAAGCCAATTATTAAACCGGATATAAAATTAGATTGTTTCTGGGGGTCTTCAATTCCTAAAAGCTATGTAGATGCTGACTCTGAAAGAATAGATATTTATAAAAGACTAGAACACACCCACCATACAAAAGTTGATGAAGTCAGGGATGAAATTATCGATAGGTTTGGTAAACTTCCAGAGGTATCTAATAACTTGTTCGTTACTGCAAAGATAAGATCTGTGTTGAGTGAAAAAAACATTTTAAGGTGCAAAATAAGAGAATCTCAGATTGAACTCTTCCCAGTTGACTTGACTGAAGAGGTGAATTTGAGGATTAAAACATTAGATAAAAAGTTTATCTTTAGAAATAAACGTTTAGTTTTAAACTTTAAAGATGTCTTAACTCCAGACAGTGTATATGGAATATTAAATAGTAGTCTTTAATTATGAATGAGTTTGATGAGCTTGTATACATTGTAAAAAAGCTCCGAGAAGAATGTCCCTGGGATATGGAGCAGACACATGAATCGTTATCAAGACACCTAATTGAGGAAGCATATGAATTATTGGACTCACTTGCAAGCATTGAAGATAAAGATTCAAATTATGAACATGTAAAAGATGAATTGGGAGACCTGCTGCTCCAAATTTTACTTCATTCAAAAATTGCTGAGGAAAATAACAAATTTGGAATAGTTGATATAATAAACTCACTTCAAGCAAAATTAATCGAACGCCACCCACATGTTTTTGGAGATATAAAACTCGATAGCGCTGAAGAAGTAGAAAAACAATGGGAGACATTAAAACAAAAAGATAGTGATGCATCAATATTCGATGATATCAATAGTAAATTACCATCAATAACAAGAGCTTTTAAAACACAAAGAAAAGCAAAAAAACTTAACCTTTCTTACGCAAGCTATGAAGAAGCTCTTGAAGATTTACTTTCTGAAGTTAAAGAGCTAGAAGAGGCTGAAAATCTGGATGAACGGAAAAGTGAAATTGGGGATGTCTTATTTGCCATTGTTAATGTATGTAGATATTTAGATGCTGATCCAGAAATACAACTAAATAAATCAACTAAGAGATTTATTAAAAGGGCACAATATGTTGAGAAACATATTGAAGATGATTCTGACTTAGAAAAATTATGGACAGAAGCTAAGAAAACCGAAGAAAAGTAACAAATCAAACAATTTGTGCTAGATTTTAAGTAACAGGGTTATGAATAAAAAAATTACACATATATTTGCTAGGTATATACTAGATTCTCGAGCTAATCCTACTGTAGAGGTTGAAGTTACACTTGATGATGGAAGCTGGGGCCGTGCGGCTGTTCCTTCAGGAGCCTCAACAGGGACCTTAGAAGCTCATGAATTAAGAGACGAATCACAAGACTTTAATGGAAAAGGTGTTAACAAAGCAGTCGAAAATATAAACTCTTTGATATCCGACACATTAATTGGAAGTGATCCCCGTGATCAGTCAAAAGTTGATCAAATTCTACTTGAACTAGATGGAACAAAAAATAAAAGCAAACTTGGGGCTAACGCAATACTTGCTGTTTCAATGGCAAATATGGTTGCATATGCAAAATCAGAAAAAAAATATGTTTATGAACTTATTCCTAATATTTATGGAGCCCCGTCTTTACCTGTACCTTTTATGAATATTTTGAATGGTGGTGCGCATGCTGATAATTCTGTCGATATTCAAGAGTTTATGATTGTACCTCACGGATTTACAAGATTTGATGATGGGTTAAAGGCAGGTGTTGAGGTCTATCACACACTAAAGAAAAGATTGAAAGATAAAGGATTAGCAACAAACGTAGGAGATGAAGGTGGTTTCGCTCCAAACTTTACATCATCAAAAGAAGTTTTAGATGAAATAATGCTTTCAATTGCAGAAGCTGGCTACAAACCTTCTGACCAAATTTCTTTAGCGTTAGATGCGGCTGCATCTGAGTTTTATAACGATGGTGCTTACATGATTGAAGGCAACAGCTTGACTAACACAGAGATGTCTGATTATTTAGTAGATCTTACAAACTCTTACCCAATAGTATCAATTGAAGACGGGCTCGCAGAAGATGATTGGGAGGGTTGGAAATACTTAACTTCCAAAATAAACAATTCCACACAACTCGTTGGTGATGATTTATTTGTTACTCAGGAAGAAGTACTTCAAAAAGGGATTGATGAAAATTGCGGAAATGCAATCTTAATTAAAGTAAACCAAGTTGGAACAATTACTGAGACTTTAAACACCATGGAGCTAGCAAGCAAGAACACATACTCAAGTATGGTTTCACACAGATCCGGAGAAACTGAGGATTCGTTTATTAGTCATCTAGTTGTCGGGACTTCTAGTGGGCAGATTAAGACTGGTGCTCCAGCTCGATCAGAGCGAACAGCAAAATATAATGAGCTTTTAAGAATTGCCGAGACAATTGGATTCGAAAACTTTAACAATTCAAAATGGCAAGTTTAAAAACTATAGGTAATAATATATTTTCCAGATTGTTAATTTTTACATTAATTTCTTTGTTTCTCTTCTTTTTATTTGATACTTATCAGGAAAGTTATGACAAATTAAAAGTTCTACAAAACTCACTAGAGGATAGACAGGAAGAAATTGTTTTAATGCAAAATCAAATAGACGATTGGAATCAACAAATTTCAGACTTAGATGATCCAGAAAAAGCTGAATTAATTCTCAGAAAAAGAGGCTATGGAGAACAAGGAGAAGTTTTATATAGATTTGAAGTTCCTGAACCAGTAACTCCAATTGAAGAAACCTTAAAGTCAGACAGAGACAAAAGTTTAATTGAGTATGTAATAGATTACGTGGTCGGTAAAGAAGGTGAATAACGATTCCAGAATCGTTCAGCAACAAATCGGCCGAGAGCTCAGAAGTGATTCAGAAGTAACTTGTAGATGTCATCTTGACATTCCGGCAGTCATAAAAGTTCCTCCAAAATTAAATGATGGAACTCCATTTCCGACAACATATTGGCTTACTTGTCCTATGTACAATAAAAAAATTGGATCTTTAGAATCTCAAGGACTCATAAAAGAATTAGATAAAGAATTAGAAAACAATCAAGACCTTAAAGAGAAGTGGCAATCTAGACAGAAAACATATCAAGCTGAAAGAGAAGAGTTAGCTAATGATAACTCTGGGCCACAAGCTACAGGCGGGGTAGGCGGTGCAACAGAATCTATTAAATGCTTGCACTCCCATACTGCTGATGAACTTTCGACTGGAAAAAACGTAATAGGAAAAATTGTTATTGAATCTATAGGAAGTTTTAATTGTGAAGAAGAATGTATAGATACAAAGACATTTGAAAAAAATAAAGACTGGAAAGTTATTTGGTAAAAGTTGCATCAATTGACCTTGGATCTAACTCTACAAGGATGCTCATTGCAGATATAACCAACGGCAATGTAACTACAATTTACAAAGAACATCAAGTCACAAGAATGGCTGATAAGTTGTCAGAATCAAAAATTATTTCTAAAGAAGCTACAAAGAGAGTGTTAAAAGCACTTGCAGGTTACTTTAAAACTATAAACAAAAACAACGTTGAAAATATACAAATTGTTGGTACAGCAGCTCTTAGAGATGCCAAAAATAGTCAAGAAATTACACAACTAATAGAAAAGAAATTCGGTTTCGAAGTTGATATTGTCTCGGGTGAAGAAGAGGGCGTATTAACTAGTGTGGGTGTTTTAAATTCTTTAGGTAGTTTGGAAAATTTTCTTATTGTCGATATTGGTGGAAGAAGTACTGAGTTTATTTATGATTATGATAAAAAAATAGTCTCAAAGTCAATTAATATTGGCGTTGTCAGCCTTAGCGAACTATTTTTTGATAAACTTCCACCTCAAGAGAAATCAGTATTGCTAGCTAGAGAGTATATAGAGAATAACCTACTCGAATCTAACCTATTTCATGGAAGATTATTGGTGGGAGTTGCAGGCACATTTACATCTCTTGCATCAATTTTTTTAGAACAAACTCAATTTAATGAGAAAGAAATACATCTAACTGAGTTAAAAAATGAAGATGTTTTTAAAATAAGTAATGAGTTGTTGCACTTAAATGAACTTCAAATCATTACAAAATATAAAGGACTAGATCCAAAAAGAGCTAATACTATT
>CACHTH010000019.1:0-5628 GCA_902582695.1 uncultured Candidatus Actinomarina sp. | reverse complement strand
CTAACTGTGCCTTTGAGTTCGTTTGTAGCTGACCATAAAAACTCTTTGCATCACTAGAGAGATCAAAAATTAATCTCTCTAAGCTGGAAGGAATCTGAATATCCATACTAGGTGCAACACTTGGTTGTGTAACAAGAGGCTCTAATACTCCCCCATCAATAAAACGTCTCAGTACATCGTTGACATTTGTACTGCAAAGAATTTGATTTATTGGAAGTCCGTGATTTCTGCCAAACCAGGCAGAATATGCATTACCAAAATTTCCTGATGGGATTGCCACGTTTATTGGAGCAGTAAATTGTTTTGTAAGCCAAACATAATAAGAGACCTGTCCCATGACTCTAAGCCAGTTAATAGAGTTAAGGGAAATGATTCTTCGACCAAATGGATTCTCTGATAATAAATCCTTAGCAATTCTCTGACAGTCATCATAAGATCCCTCTACTGCAATATTTAATACATTGTCTTGAATGACACTTGTCATTTGCTTTCTCTGATACTCACTAACTTTATTTGCTGGATGGAGAACAACAATATCAATATTTTCAGAATTCTTTACAGCCTGTATTGCTGCACTTCCTGTATCACCACTAGTAGCAACAATGACAAGCCCTCTCTCTCCCAACTCATCAAGTCTTCTGTTTGCTATTGCACCTAGAGGTTGCAGTGCATAATCTTTGAACGATTTTGTGGGACCGTGAAAAAGTTCCATAACAACTGTTGATGTATTTAACTCTTTTAAAATTGGTTCTGGAGAATTTTTAAATCCAGGATATATTGCTAAGTCCTCTACATATTTTGCTGATGCTTGATCAAGAGAAATGAAAATAGTTTTTACAAAATCTTCATAACTTAAGTCTTCCTGTGTTAAATAAGCTAAATTTTTTAAAGTTATTGAATCAGGTAGGTATAAGCCTTTATCTGGAGTAACTCCTGAGAGAATAATATCTTGAAAAGACAGTGTCTCTTTTTGACCTCTTGTTGATTGGTAATGTACCACTTAGCTGTAGACGCGAAGTGTTGACGTTACTGAAGTAACAGAGTCAAGTGAGGATATTTGCTTAATTGAATTCTGCATATCTTTTTCTGGAGCTTCGTGAGTTACAAGCACTAGTTCTGCCTGATCACCACGACCTTCTTGAATAACGCTCTCAATACTTACATTATTTTCACTAAATGTTCCAGCTATAGAGGCAAGCACACCAGGTTCGTCAGTTACTGATAATCTGATAAACCAGCTTGACGAGACTTCATCAAAATTTTTATTTTCATTTTTTTGACTTCTTAGTGGGTACCAGTTTGACTGATTGCTTGAAAGTTGATGGCAGGCACTTAATACATCTCCGATAACAGCACTTGCTGTGGGAGCAGCACCTGCACCTGGACCGGAAAAAAACTAATTGATTTATATTCTCTCCTTCAACTACAACAGCATTAAGCGCTCCTCTGATAGCAGCTAACGGATGTTTAGTGTCAATAAGTACAGGATGAACCCTCGAATTGAATCCTTCACCTTCATTATCAATGAGAGCAACAAGTTTAATCGTTTTGTTTAATCTGCTGGCCCAATCAAAATCTTCTTTTGTAATTGAGGAGATTCCCTCAGTATGTACATTGTCCTTGTCCGGAGTTGCACCAAAACAAATTAATGAAAGGATCATTGCCTTATACATCGCATCAATACCTTCCACATCATTTGTTGGGTCAGGTTCTGCATAACCAAGTTCCTGTGCGGTGCTTAATGCATCTTCGTAAGCACTTCCCTCTTCCATGGATGTAAGTATGTAATTACTTGTACCATTAATGATGCCTGTGACTCTACATAAGTCTTCACCTCTTAAACTTTCAATAAGAGGTTTCAAAACAGGAATACCAGCTGCAACTGCAGCTTCAAAATATAAACAAGTATTATTTTCCTGAGCTAGTTGTACTAATTCATTTCCACAATCTGCAATTATGTCTTTGTTAGCAGTAATAACTGCTTTTCCATTACTCAGGAGTGACTTTATGTAATCTTTTCCAGGCTCAACACCACCAAGTACCTCTATTACTAAATCTATTGAATCATCATTTAATATATCTTCAAAATTGTCGGTCACTACATCATTATTGAAAGTTCTCTCTTTAGATATATCTGAAACCAAAACGCTTTTAAGATCAATCTCAACTATTTCATTATCAAGGTTTTCAAGACGCTCAATTACAGCAGAACCAATATTGCCCGCACCTAAAACTGCTACAGAGTATGAATTGTTTTTCATAATTAGTAAGGATAAATGCTAATTTTTTTGAAACAACAATTTATTTAACGAGTTTAAGAGATTTTTTTCCCTGACCAATTTACTTACAACAGACCCATCAAGACCATCTGCTTTTGCCATGACAGCACCAATAATTTTCCCCATTTGAGACATGTCAACATCTCCCATTTCGGAAAGTACTTCTTCTATAATTGCTACAACTTCTTCCTCGCTTAATTGTTCTGGCAACCAACCGCTTAGAAAATCTATCTCAAATTGAATCTTATCTGCCATCTCTGTGCCTCTATCGCCTAATGATTTATATTCTTCAACTGCTTTTGTCATTTTTTTCACATAAGAAGAAATAACGCCGAGAACTAATTCATCTGTCGCTTCTTCACCTTTTTCAGACTTCTTTTTTGCAATCTCAGTTTGCACTTGTCTAATAGCATCTAATTTAGGCTTGTCTTTTGCCTTCATAGCTTCTTTTAGAGCATCACTCAATTCATCAATTAAAGCCATAATCTCACTTTCTGTATAACTGCATTGTATCAGGAATGTCTGTGACAATTCCGTATATTTCCATTTCCATATATCGCTGAAAATCTATTTCATCATTGACGGTCCACAGAACTGTTTTTTCTTTTGGTAGGTCAAAATTTCTACTGTCTATCAAAGTATGGTGAGCCATAAAAAATAAGTCTTCATCATGGTTAGACAGTGATTGTGCTTGAAACAGTTCTTCTTCTTTATCAAAAATAATTCCATAATTACTGATAAATAAATCTTTAAATGACTGTATTGCTTTCCAGTTAAATGAAGAAACAATATCATCAGGTTCTAATATTGAAAGCATCTTTTGAAATAATATGTCTATTTCTGAATCATCTAGTGAATCAGTTTTTATTTCAAAGTTAATTTTTCCGAGAAGTTGCTCTCTGGAAATCAATACACAATCTTCTAATGATTCACCATTTAGTAAGATATCTAACTCTGCAAGGGTTAAGTCTTTTATTAAATTGTCTCCAATATTTGGATCATGGAATAAAATTAAATTTTTATCTTTAGTCAATCGAACATCAATTTCAACAAAATCGCAGTAATTATTGGCTTTATTGATGCCTGTAAACGTATTTTCTTTGTAAATTCGAGGTAAACCTCTGTGGCCAAAAATTTTTCTCAAAATGCCTCCATATAAATTCGAGTTTAGTACTATTAAGTAACTAGCTTGTGAATTATTTCACAATGTAAGGAAGTATGTGTAAATGTTAAATATTGACTTCGAACAAGAAGACTGGATGTTAGAAGGTGGATGTGTGTATTCAGACACTGATCTCTTCTTCCCTGTCGGTTCATCTATGAAAGCAATGAAACAAGCCAATGAGGCTAAAGCTATTTGCATGGAGTGTCCTGTTTTGAACGAATGCCTAGACTACGCAATAAGAACCAATCAAGATTCTGGTATCTGGGGTGGCACTACTGAGGAAGAGCGTAAATCTATTAGAAGGCACTACCGCAAAACTGGTTTAGTAATTAACCGTTAGGAACTAGGCCCGCGCTGTTTTTTCCATCTGAATCATCACTGAATTCTATTGCCTGAATTAGAGATGTATTAATTGCTATCTCACCGTCATCATCAGAATGTATATAAAAATCATTTTCAGATGACAATTTTTTTAATTCTTCCAAAAATTTTTCTTTATCTTTAATTTCAACTTCAACACCAGCAGTTGAACCAACCATGTAAATTTTTGCTGTTAAATTTTTAGCCATATTTTCTCCTATAAAACGTTTTCACCCATAAACAAAGCTGATACAGAATCATCAGTAAATATTGATGTTAGTGCATTAGCAATTATTGTTGAAACGCTGAGAACCTCTACTTTACCAATTTCTTTTGAATTTCCATTTTGAGTTAAAGTATCTGTAACAATTATTCTATCAATCGGTGCATCCTTTAATTGTTCAACGGATCCATCAGAAAAAATACCATGTGTGGCAACAACGTTTACTGACTTTACGTCTTTTTCTTTGATAATTCTTGATGCAGCTGCAATAGTGCCTCCGGTGTCAATAATGTCATCCAAAATAATTACATGCCTATCCTCAACTTCTCCGATTACAGTAAATGACTTTACTTCATTGTGAATCTTTGGATCTCTCTTTTTGTGTACGAAACCTACGTAAGCCTCTAAATGTTTTGCAAATGTTGTCGCTCTTCCAACTCCACCAGCGTCAGGAGAAATTACTGAAATTGGGCCATCAAACTTTTCTTTAAAATAATCTACAAATAATGGCATTGCTGTTAGATGGTCGAATGGTTGATCCACAAATCCTTGTATTTGTTGTGTATGTAAATCTATTGAAACTAGTCTATCTACACCTGCGGCAATATACATATCAGCAATTAACCTTGCAGTGATTGGTTCTCTTGGTAGTGCCTTCTTATCTTGTCTTGAATATGGATAAAAAGGTAGAACTGCAGTTATTCTTTTTGCAGAAGCTCTTTTCAGAGCATCAACTAAAATTAGTTGTTCCATAATTGTTTTATTGACATCGCCAGAGTGACTCTGTAAAACAAAACAATCTGCACCTCTTACACTTTCATTTAGTCTGATGTAAATCTCGCCACTAGCAAATTCTTTAGATTCTACAATGGACACTTCCGTGCCAAGATTAGATGCGACATTAAATGCAAGCTCTTCGTTTGCAGAGCCAGAGAACAGAAGCATCTTTTTCTTACCTGGTTGCTCAATCATTTTTTCTTTTTCCTATCGACATATCCTTCGACATTTTTTTGATTATTTCTCTCAATTCCTAAGGCTTTTGAAGGAACATCTTTAGTAATAACTGAACCTGCTCCAATCATAGATTCCTCTCCAATTGTAACTGGTGCTACTAACATCACATCTGACCCAATAAATGCTCCATCTTTAATCTCTGTTTTGTGCTTTTCTTTTCCATCGTAATTAACGGTAATTGCGCCCGCAGAGAAATTAACATTTTCCCCTAGTTCAGCGTCACCAACATAAGCTAGGTGAGGCACTTTGCTTCCTTTTCCTATTTTTGACTTTTTAGTTTCTGTAAAAGAACCAACTTTGACTCCCTCTCCAAGTTCAGAACCTGGTCTGATGTGAGCAAATGGTCCTATGTTTCCATTTTCTTGGATTGTTGACTGATCTATTACAGAATTTATTACTGTTGAATTTTTTCCAATACTGGAGTCATTGATTTGAGCATTTGGACCAATTACGCAGTTAGCATCAATACTAGTTTTACCAGTTAAATGAGTGTTGGCTAATATTTTTGTCCCAGAGGATATAGTTACTTCAGAGTCAATGTAAGTGGAAGTGGGATCTTGAAAATAAACACCCTGATCCATGAAATC
>CACHTH010000018.1:0-6373 GCA_902582695.1 uncultured Candidatus Actinomarina sp. | reverse complement strand
TGTTAAAGAAGTAAATCCAGATGCAACTGTTGAAGTTGTTTGGACATTTACTTGGTTTGGCCCTGAAGCTGAAACACAAGCTGCAAATGCTTTGCTTGAAACTGGAGTTGATGTACTTGCACAACACCAAGATTCACCATCAACAGGCATCGCGGCAGAAGCTGCTGGTGCTAAATGGATTTCTTACAATACTGCATATGGACAAGATGCTGCTCCTGGAGCCTTCGTAACAGCGCCTGTCTGGGACTGGGGTCCGTACTATGTTGAAGTAGTTGAGTCTATTGTTAATGATGAGTTTGTCGCAGAAGCATACTGGGGTGGTATGGATACAGGATTAGTCTCTTTATATGAGCTTTCATCTGATGTCCCATCTGATACTGCTAGTTTAATCTCTCAAAGAACTGATGAGATAATTGGTGGTTCATTTGATCCTCCTATTGTGGAAGATGAATTTATCGATAATGTTATTGGTACTGTAAATCCATAACATGTTTTTTATTAAGCACTCCGGCAATGCTGGAGTGCTTAATTTCTTTTATATATGAGTTCTCCAATTCTTGAAGTAAAAGGTGTTTCTAAAACTTTTGGAAACGTCAAAGCACTTGATAGTGTAGATTTCTTCCTGCAAAAAGGGATCGTACACGGACTACTGGGTGAAAATGGTGCTGGTAAATCTTCTTTAATGAATGTTTTATCTGGAATTTATTTACCAGAAAGTGGAACTATCAAAATTAAAAACCAAAATGTTCAAAAAATGAGCCCCGATATTGCATCTTCTTTTGGGGTTGGAATGGTACATCAAGAATTTAGACTTATAGAAAGTTTCACAATAAAAGATAATCTTACTCTTTCTAAAGCAAATATATTTTCTGATAATTTTGAAGAAGCATACGAAAAATATTCGGAAATATTTACTTTGAATTCGAGTTATCTAACTCCTATTAATGAACTTTCTGTAGGTGAAAAACAAAAAGTAGAGATAATGAAATTAATTTTTAAAAATAGTGAAATTATGCTTCTTGATGAACCTACTGCAGTTCTGACTCCTCAGGAAACATTACAGCTTAAAGAATCTTTGGATAAACTTTCACAGGAAGATGATAAAACCATTGTTTTAATTACTCATAAATTAAAAGAGATAAAAGATTTCACTGAAAGAATATTTGTAATGAAAAACGGAAAAATGGTTGCAAAAAATATAGAAACTGAAAAAGTAACTGATCAGGAACTTATTGAATTGATGATGGGTGAGGTTAAAACTTCTAATTTCAAAAAAGATAACAAGAAGGGTGACGTCAAATTAGAAGTAAAAGACATTTCACTTACAAACAGTGAACAATTTAAATCACTTGACGATATTTCTTTTACAATTCAAGCAGGAGAGATTCTGGGTGTTGCTGGTGTATCTGGTAACGGCCAGGTAGAGCTAGCAAATGTTATTTGTGGAATTGAAAAAGAATTTCAAGGAAGAGTTTTAATTAATTCTCAAGATGTTTCAAAAAAAGGTGTTAAATCTAGAAAAAAGCTAAGCCTTTCTTATATTCCTGAAAATAGGCTTGGTGTGGGTTTAGCTCCGGGTGTGTCAGTTTTAGATAATTCCGCTATAAAAGAATATTTTAAGGCAAGCTACGGTCCTCATTTATCAAAAGGGAAAATGCTAGGTTATTTAAATGATCTAATCAAGCAGTTTGCGATTAAGGCACCTGATGTAAAAGCAGAAATATCTACTCTTTCAGGTGGAAATATGCAAAAACTTTTAATGGGTCGAGAATTAATTTCAAACCCTGAAGTAATTGTTGCGGCCCAGCCAACTAGAGGATTGGATGTTAGTGCAGTTGAAGCAATTCATAATTTGATAATTAATCAAAGAGATAAAGGTTCAGCTGTTCTGTTGATTTCAGAGGATCTTGATGAGCTTTTTAAACTTAGTGACAGGATTATTGTTCTTTACGAAGGCAAAGTAGTAAAAGAAGTTGGAATCGATACAGCAACAATTGAGACAATAGGCTATGCAATGGCTGGTATAAATGAATAAATATATTCTTTCTAAAAAACTTTACAGAAATGAACTAGCAACTTTTTATTCTTTCTTAATAGGCTTTTTGATTGCTCTTGCTGTGGGATCTTTAATATTATTTATTCAGGAAAAAAATCCCTTCGATGTTTTCTCCTTAATGCTTAAATTATCTATTGGCAGCGTAAATAGTCTCAGCAACTCACTAAATAAGGCGATACCTCTTATATTGGCTGGGCTAGGTATCTCAATAATTAACTCTGTAAAGCTCTGGAACATTGGAGCTGAAGGTCAAATTTTCATGGGAGCTATTGCTCTAAATTTTGTTTACATAAATACTTCAATAAATAATTCGCAAATATATATTTTGCTACTGTTAGTTTCTGGATTTTTAGGAGGTGCTTTTTGTATTCTCTTCCCTGCAATTACAAAAGTTTTATTTGGAGTGAATGAAATTATTACAACTCTTCTTACGAATTATATTGTCTTTGGGCTAACTATTTATTTAATAAACGGTGCTTGGAAAGATCCTGCTTCTTTAAATTTTCCTGCAGCAGCCTATGTAAGTGAGTCAGTTTATTTACCGACTGTTTTGGGAAAATTAAGCTCTGGATTTTTAATTTGTATACTTTTCACTCTCATAGCTTATTACATTAAAGACAAGTCAGTTTTTGGATATGAAATGAGAATAGCTGGTGGATCAGAATTGACTGCCATTTATGCTGGAATTAGTGCAAAACAAAAAGCATTTTTTGCAATGTTAATTGGTGGTGGTTTTGCTGGGCTAGCTGGAGCAATCGAATTATTAAGCCAGACACACAGAGTATCAACTGGAATTTCTCAGGGATTTGGTTATACAGCTATTATTGTTGCAGCAATAACTGGAATGAGACCTATTGGTATATTCTTAGTAGGTTGTTTATTTGGAGCTTTAACTATCGGAGGCTCTGTGATACAAACTATCGGCGTAAGTTCATATATTGCTGAGATAATTCAGGCAACAACTCTTTTTGGTGCTTTGATAGCTCAATTCTTTTTTTCATATGAAATTTTAAAAAAGGATAAAAATGATTGATGTACAGTTGATGGGTTTACTAAATGCTACATTGCAAGCTGCAACATTGTTGTTTATTGCTGCTTTAGGAGAACTCATTACTGAAAAATCTGGGATTTTAAACCTAGGGGTAGAGGGAATGATTTCAGTTGGAGCTGTTTCAGGTTTCATTACTGCAATTAATACAGAAAATTTATTTTTAGCAGTAATTGTTGGTGTTCTAAGTGCATCAGTATTTTCATCGATCCATGCTTTTGTAACTGTTGTCTTAAAACAAGACCAAACAGTGTCTGGATTAATATTAACTATCCTCGGACTTTCTCTTTCTTCTTTGATCGGAAAGCCATATGTTGGAAAAAAATTAGAAGTCAAACTTGAAAGCTTAATTGATATTGCAGAACCATCAAATATTTTTCAAGTATTGCTTAATCAAAATCTTATCTTTTACATAGCTATTTTGCTTATGATTTTTACTGCTTATATTTTAAAGAAAACAATGTTCGGAAGAAGAATAGAAGCAATTGGTGAGGACCTAAAATCTGCAGATTCTATGGGGCTAAAAATTGCAAAAACACAATTTATAGCTACTTGCGTAGGTGGAGCTTTTGCTGGTCTTTCAGGTGTTTATCTTACTTTAAGCTATGTTCCATACTGGACCGATGGTATGACCTCTGGACGTGGATGGATTGCATTGGCTTTAGTAATTTTCGGAGGATGGAAACCATATAGAACTGCGTTTGGAGCTTTACTATTTGGTTTTCTTGAGGCACTTGGTCCACGTTTACAAACATATGGATTTGAAATGAGTCCATACATTGTAAAAATTACACCCTACATCATTACTATCCTTGTATTAGTTTTCTTAACAATTATAAAAAATGGAAATACTGGTGCACCAAAAAATATTGGTATTCCATTCTTTAGAGAAAATAGATAAATCAAATTATTTAAATAAATTTTTTGGTATTATTAATACGACTTTAATTGACACCCGTGAGTGTCGAAAGGAAATGTCTTGGAAATAGATAAAATAATTTATCGTCTTAGTAAAGAAATCACTGAATCTGAATTTACTAATCCTCTTTTACTTGGAATCCCAAGAAGAGGAGATTTAATTGCAAAAAGAATTTCAAAAAACCTTGATCAACTAAATTACGCTCATGATATTGATACTGTTGATTATTTACCATTTAGAGATGATTTAGAAGAAGAAATTGAGAAAACAAAATTAAAAATAAATCCACAAGAAAAAGATGTCATTCTGATTGATGATGTCATTTACACAGGAAGGACTTTAAGAGCTTCAATAGAGGCCGTAGTTCATACAGGTAGGCCAAGATTAATATCTCTTCTTTGCTTGATTGACAGAGGCCACAGAGAACTACCCATTAGTCCAAAATTCATTGGAAAAAATATACCTACTAATGAAGAGGAGTATGTCTCAGTATTTCTCAAAGAATTAGATGACGTTGATAAGGTTGAGGTCAAATAGCATATGAAACATCTTCTAGATTTTCAAAATACTGAAAAAGAAAATTTAGAAAAGATTATTAATGCAATTTTGAAACTCAATATACAAAAATTAAAAAAAATTGACTCTTTTGCCCTTTTGCAATTTAATGAAAGCTCAACAAGAACTAGACTTTCATTTTCAATTGCTGCTCAGAAATTGGGGATCAATGTAGTAGAGTCGCAAGACTCAATTTCAGCTAAAGAAAAAGGTGAAAGCTTGATTCACGAATTGGAAACATTTAAATCTATGGGAATAGAAGCATTAGTAATAAGGACAAAAGAAAATAATTTAGAGGAATATAAAAATTTTAATGAAATTTCAGTTATTAGTGGAGGATTTGGTAATACTTCTCATCCAACACAAGCATTAGTTGATGTTGCGACTCTAACAAAACTAAATAAATTTTCCTATGAAGTACCGGTAACTTATGTTGGTGACCTCAAACATTCTAGAGTATTTTCCTCTGGTAGAGAGCTATTGACCAGATTAGGATTTAAAGTTGGTGTTTTTTCTAATGAAGAACTTCTTCCTAGTAATTTAGATAATTTATGTGTTTTTGATTCTTGGGAAGAAGTAGTTGAAAATTCAGGATCTGTTGAATTATTAAGAGTTCAAAAAGAACGCATTGAAAATATTGAAGGTTTTGACTTTAATAATTACAAAAAAAACTTTCAATTAACCAATGAAATACTTGAAAACACCTATGATGACTTTGTTGTCTTGCATCCAATGCCGATAAATATTGGAATAGAAATAGACGACAATGCAGCAAATAACAAAAAATTTATTTATAAAGAACAACTAAAAATGGCAATTCCCACAAGAGTTGCAAGCTTTCAATATGTTTTTGGAGCTATATGATTGAACTGCCATCATTTATTGATCTTCATACCCATACACGTTATCCAGATAAAAATAATTTCCCTATTTTAGAAATCGAAAAAGCAGCACTAAACGGTGGGTATTCAGAAGTTTTGGCTATGGCAAATTCTGAAATAACAATCGATTCAATAGAAAATCTTGAACTAGCGAGATCCTTTGATAAAAAGTTAAGCATAAAAGTTCATCGAGTTGGAGCATTGTCAAAAAACCTTGATGGAAAAGAACTAGTAAATTTTAAGGAATTTGTTGATGAAGGAGTAACAATTTTTTCAGATGATGGAAAAACACTTATTGATGATGATCTTTCGGAAATTGCTTTTAAAGAACTTGCTAAGTTAAATGGTGCAATTTTTCAACATTGTGAAAAAAATTGCCACACATGTCCCGGTGACATTGCACCTCCTCACAATACTTCGGAATTAATTACTATTCATGAAAGTGAAGAGTTTGAAATTGTTAAAAGAGATTTAGATTTAGTAAACAAATATAAAACAAGATATCATATACAACATGTTTCTTCTAAAAAGAGTGTGGAGCTTATAAAGGATGCAAAAGAAAATGACCTTCCAGTAACTGCTGAAGTAACCCCTCATCACCTATTAAAAAATAACCTGGATATAAATATGAATGATGGAAGCCTGAAAATGTATCCACCATTAAGATCAGAAGAAGATAGGCAAGCATTAATTAGTGGCCTAAAAAATGGAATTATTGATGTAATTGCTACTGATCACGCACCTCATCCAAAAGAAACAAAAGAAGTAAGTTTTAAGAAATCTGCCAGAGGTGTGGTTGGACTAGAGTCAGCTTTTGTTGTTTTATATTCTTCTAATTTATTTAGCTTAGAGGAATTAACAAGATTTATGTCAATAAACCCAATGAATATTCTGGTTAGTCTTGGATATGATAG
>CACHTH010000017.1:0-9067 GCA_902582695.1 uncultured Candidatus Actinomarina sp. | reverse complement strand
CTTTCAGATATCTTAAATTCTCAAAACAAAGAACACACAATCGTGAGAGAACCTGGTGGGACATCCGTAGGAGAGGGTATCAGAAAATTATTATTAAGTCACGACTATCAAGTAAACCCACTGGCTGAAGCACTATTGTTTTGTGCTCAAAGATCTCAGTTGATTGAAGAAGTAGTTCTCCCATCACTTAATAATGGGGTTGTGGTTTTGTCAGATAGAAGCGCGTATTCTTCTGTTGCTTATCAAGGAGAAGGAAGAGGTCTTGGATATGAAAAAATATATCAATTAAACGATATCTCAATACAATCCAACTGGCCTGAAAGAGTTGTTCTTCTTGATATAGATCCAGAAGTTTCACTTTCAAGACAACAAGTAGCAGATAGGATTGGAAGCGACAAAATAGAATTTTTTCAAAAAGTGCGTAAAGGATATTTAAAACTTGCAGAAGAGTTTAAAGATAGCTTTTTAATTTTGAATGCAGAAACCAATATTGAAGTAAATATAGAAGCCATTTGTAACTGGTTAGAAATTGACAACAGTAAATAAAAAATTAACACAAGAAGTAGAATCACCATTTCACTCCTATTTGTTATTTTCAAATTTTTCATCTGAGTTGGTTAAACAAGCAAAAATGTTTGCAATGTTATTAGCTTTTGATACAAAAGATTATGCTGATCACCCGGATATCAAGATTATAGATTCTGAAAATCTAAACACTTTAGGTGTTGAAGATATTAGAGATGTTATTAATAAAGACAGTCTCTCACCAATTGAGGGTAAATATAAAGTAGTAATTTTCCCCCCCGTAAAATCTTTAACCGAAGAAGCATCAAATGCATTACTTAAAACTATCGAGGAGCCTTCAAGTAGGAGCATTTTTATAATTTTATCTTCAGGTAAGTTTTGGTCACATGCACGAGACGATTCTCAAAATACAATTTTGTCTACGATAAAAAGTAGATGTAGGACAGTATTTCTTGAATCTGAGAATGAAATTAAATTTGATTTTTCAACTTTAGATTTTGAAAAATATTTAGATGGTACATATTTAAATTTGGATATAGAAAAAAACTTAGTTGAAAAATTACAAGAAGTTACACAGGATCTTAAGGATATTAATGAAACTGAATCAGAAAGAATGAAACGCTACCAAATTTTTCTCAACACAATTAATGAGTTCGTTTCCAATTTTGATGAAACCAGAAATATTACTCCAAACTCTGTTTTAATAGAAAGTCTTACTTATTTAGGAAGTTCGTTAATTATCCAAGAAAACCTTGATCAAGATTACTATGATTTTATTTTGAAACTTGAAATCGCAATGCAAGAGATAAGTTCGGGCATGAGACCTCAAATAGTTTTAAGCAATCTAATAATCAATTCAGGTTCAAATGAATAAGATTGTTTTACTTGGCACAGGCTGCCCTAGCCCAAGCCACATTCGCTATGGACCAAGCACATTAATCTCTACAGAAAAACAAAAAATATTGATAGATGCCGGTTCTGGAGTAACACAAAGATTAAGTGAGTTTGGTTTAGCTCCATCGGAAATTGATGTCATCTTAATTACCCATCTTCACTCAGACCATATTGTTGATTTATATCAACTTTATATTTCAGGGTGGCACACTGGAAGAACTAAGCCATTTAAAATTGTTGGCCCAAAGGGTATAAAAAAGTTTTTTGATAAAACTGTTGAAGCATATTCAGATGAATTAAATCTAAGAGTTGACTGGGAGAAAAGACCTAACCATGAAGGTTTAGATATTGAGATTACTGAAATTGAAAAAGAATTTGTTTACGAATCAATGGGTATAAAAATAACAAGCATTGAGGTACAACATCAGCCTGTTGAGCCAGCATATGGGTATCAAGTTTTTGTAGATGATAAAAAAATAACTTATTCAGGAGATACACGATACAGTATAAATTTGGAAGAAGCTTCAAAAGATGCAGATTATTTAATACATGAGGTTTTTGTGAGCCTTAATTTTGATGATAAAAGAATGACACAAGATACATTAGTAAATGTAAAAGAGTATCATTCCACACCAGAAGATGTTGGAACTTTAGCTAAAGCAGCAAATGTAAAAAAGCTAATATTAAATCATTTCGTTCCGCCAGTATTTGATGAGGAAAGTCTAAAAGCTGAAATATCTCAGTATTACGACGGCGAAATAATTGTTGGTAATGATTTAGATGAGTTTATTTTATAATTTGATGAACAATCTTTTCAACCACTTTAATAAGTTGTAAAATACAAATATGGAAATACCTAAAGTTCCTGGTTTACCAATAATTGGCCACTCTATACCATTTCAAAGAAATGCGTTAAATTTTACAGCTGAAAAGCAGAAAAAATATGGAGATATATTTCAGATGTCATTGCTAAACGAAAATTTTATAGTTCTTTTGACTCCAGAAATTACAAAGGAAGTCTTTCTAGATAAGGATGACAATTTCTCTTCTAAAGAAGGATGGGCGGTCATCCTTGGTCCAACATTTGAAAACGGACTTATGCTTCGAGACTTTGATGATCATAAATATCACCGAACCCTTCTTCAAGACTCTTTCAGGCACGATGCAATTCATAATTACCTTTCAATCATTCAACCAATTATTGATACCTGGGTAGAAAGCATAAAAACTAAAACAACCTTTAATTTGTATGAATCAATAAAACAATTAATGTTTGATATATCTTTGAGTTTATTTTTTCTAGATGTAAAAAACGATGAATCTCAAAAGCTAAATAATCTATTTATGGATTCTATTGCATCTGCTACATCAGCTGTTAGATGGCCTCTTCCATTTACACAGTTGAAAAAGGGACTAAAGGCAAGAGAATATTTACTCGATTATTTTGAATCAAAGTCACAAATGGTTGATGAAGAAAGTAAAAAAACACTATTTGCAGAATTAGTTAACACAAACAAGGGAGATGCAGGGCTAAGTAATCATGAAATTGCAGAACATATGATTTTTTTACTACTTGCAGCTCATGACACAACGACCATAACGCTAACCAATTCAATTTATAATCTCTCAAAAAATCCAGATTTTTTAAATGATCTTCGACAGGAAGCTTCAGAAGTTGATCCACTGGATATTTCATCACTTAAAAATGGAAATTTTGCGGAATCAATTTTTCAAGAAGCAATCAGATACTATCCACCAGTACCATTTTCAGTAAGAAGAGTTATGAGAGATACAAAAATTGGAGGCTACAACGTAGACGGTGGTACTTATTTAACTATAAGTCCTTTGTTGCTACACCATGATGAAAGGTATTGGGATAATCCATCAGTATTTGATCCGTATAGGTTTATAGATCCAACTTATACGAATAAGGCTTATTTCCCTTTTGCTGGTGGAGCTCACACTTGTATTGGAAAGTTTTTTGCTAGCTATATGTTTAAAAATGTAATTTATAAGTATGTTCAGAATGTTGAGCAGCCTTCTATTGATAAAAGTTTAAATATTAGACCTACTCCTATTCCTCACCCAATTGAGGACGTTAAAGTAACAATTTAAGACTCAATCATCTCCCACAAATGTAAACAAGCATGGGTTTTGTAAGGAGCCCATTTTTCTGCATAGTTTTCAAATTGTTTTTGAGTTGCATCTTTGTCAACCATTTTAAGCTGAATCATTGCTTGTCTTAAAGCAGCATCTCCATAAGAAAAAATATTCTTATTGCGAATGCAAAACATTTCAAACATATCAACACTCCAAGGACCTATACCAAAAATTTTTAATAATGATTTTTCTCTTTCCACCTGAGTGAGATTAAAAAAATTTTTCATTGATTGCATTTCAAGCCAACTGATTACTGCTTTAATTGATTTGGCTTTGTTCAGGCTCAATCCTAAATTTTTAATTTGCACAACGCTAAGTTTTTCAAAGTTTTCTACTTTAAATTTTTTTTCATTAAAATTTTCCAACATTTTTTCTTTAATGCTCTTGGCAGCCAGGGTAGAGATGAATTGTGAAATAATTATGTCTACAAAAGTATCAAAAGGATCTTTTTTATTATTTGAGAATTTTATGGGTCCATTAGATTTAATTACTTTTGATAAAACTTTATCTCTTTTAATTAAAAATTTCTCTTCTGAGGTGAAATCAGCATTCATTCAGTCAATATCTAGTTTCTTTAACTTCTTTAAATTTAAGAACAAATATATACTCACAAGCATTCCAACAGTAACTAACCCCCTATATCCAATTAATAAATAAGAGAGTCCTAAGGTTGTGTGAGCTGTAAAACTTCCAAGGAACACATAAGAATCGCTTCGAATATTTAAGGGTGTCTTAAATTTGATCGAAAATTTTGAAATAGCTGCACTGATTGCTACATAATTAAAGTTCCAACCTAATCCAAGCAAATAAAGACCTATTTTTAGTGCTAGTGGTCCAGAATTAATAAATGTAGTCAAACAACTAATAAATAAAATTGCAGTTCCGACATAGGTAAAATTTTTGTATCCGTATTTGTCAACATAATTTCCTAATATGGGTGAAAGCAAAAACATTCCAAGTGTGTGGTAACTAATAATTACCCCAACTAATTCAACTGTTTCGCCAATATCTTGAACATGGAGAGGTGTTGCTGACATAATTACGACCATTGTGAAATGATTTAGAACAAGAAGAAGGGTCAAAATATTTTCATCTTTTTTTGATTCATTTGCTTTCTCTGCAATTTCTTCTAATTCTGCGGGTTCTCGAAGAGAACTATTTGAAGAAGTAAACGTCAAAACTGATGCGGAAGCAAAAAGCATACCAACTATTGCGACTATATAGCCAACAATTAATTCAGAGTTAAATAAATTATCAAAATAATCAGAATAGACACTTACCAGTCTTGGTCCAAAAACTGATCCAAACACAGAAAACCAAACTGCAAGGGATAATGCTGTAGCTTTAAATTTTTCACTTGCTACAAATGAAGCAGCATACCTAGATTGAAGTGTTGCAGATTGTCCAAACCCTAGTACTAGTGCACCAATCATCAACAAAATGAAAGAGTCAATAATAAGACTGTAAAACAACACAACACTTCCAAGAGCACCTACAAAAAAAGTCAGAGACAATGCAGCAAGTCTGGAATATTTTTTTGAAATTTTATAAAACATTTGGGTTCCAAGAAACGCACCACCAACACCCACAGCGTTTGGGAATCCAAGAAACAAAGGATTGTTTGACACCTCTCTTGCAGCCAAAACAGTTACAGTAATTGCAGCTATGAAACCAATCGATGAAAAACCAACTGATAGTAAAAGACCAAATATTTTTTTAGCATCAGTAATCATATTCAAAGGTTAGCTAGAGAATTATTTAAAGTTTTTTTGTTTACTGATTGAAAAACATTTTATTTTAATTAGCATATTGAGTGCATATAGAGAGGAATACCTCAGCAACCTAGTTGCCAACTAAGGTGCTTTTTGATGTGGTTATACAACAAAAAATGGCGTTCCAATCCTTGCGTTAGGATATTAGGAGGATTTAATTGTCAAAATACGTAACAGCTGAAACCGTGTCTCCAGGGCACCCAGATAAAATTGCGGACTTAATATCTGATTATGTTTTAACAAAGGCCTTAGAAAACAACAGTTCGTCAAGAGTAGCAGTTGAGACTTTTCTTACAGGAACTAAAAATGGTGGTTTAGTACTTGTAGGAGGAGAAATTAGTGAAATCGCAGCAATATCTACTGATGATGTTATTGAAATTGTCAAAGAAGCATTAAAAATAACTATCAAGACTAGCTTTGAAGATTTTGATTTAGAAAATCTTTCAATATATAACGAATTAACACCACAATCTGAAGAAATTCGTGCAGCTGTTGAAGACGATGAAGATCAAGGTGCTGGTGATCAAGGAATAATGGTTGGATTTGCAACCAACAAAACAAAATCATTTATGCCTCCAACATTCGATATGTCTAGAAATATACAAAAATCTTTATGGGATCTTCAAAACTCAGATGAGATGCTTGATCTTGATTCAAAAGTTCAGGTAACTAGTGGAGGAGAAAAAACAAAAGTCGTAGTATCAACTCAGCACAATAAAGATATTGATATGGAGAAATTATTTGAAGAAGTTTCTGATATTGTTGCTAATAATGTTGAATCTGAATTTGATTTAGATTTGAATCCATCGGGATCATTTGTTAAAGGAGGCCCAGCTGGCGATACAGGACTTACTGGTAGAAAAATAGTAGTCGATGCTTATGGCCCATCTGTACCAGTAGGTGGAGGAGCATTTTCAGGAAAAGACCCGAGTAAAGTTGATAGGTCAGCTGCTTATGCTGCCAGACATTTAGCAAAAAATATTGTTGCACACAAATTAGCAGACGATTGTTTAGTAAGAGTTTCGTATGCAATAGGCAAAGCTGATCCTTATGAGCTTACAATAGAGACTTTCGACACACTTAAAGTTGAACAAAGAAAATTAGATGATTTTGTTGATAAGTTTGACATGAAACCAGGAGCAATTATTGAGAGATTAAATCTAACAAGTGTAGATTACAGAAGAGACACTTTATTTTCTCATTTCGGACATGCTGATAGGAATTGGGAAAAAATAGAAAATATATAGTCAAATTTAAATCATTTGATATAATTTAAGAAGCATAAAGAGAAGGTTAAGACCTCGGCAACCTGGATGGCTATCCAAGGTGCTTGAAGATGTGGCAGGAATGCAACTAAGTAGTCAAACTCCTTCTCCAAATAAAAGGAGAAATAATGAAATTTAATTCAAAGCTAATACATGCAGGTTGGGATTCAGATGCAGATGCAGAAGGTTCCATAACTGTTCCTATTTATAAAACAACAGCATATCAATTTAACAATACAGAGCATGCTGCAAATTTATTTGGTTTAAAAGAGTTTGGAAATATATATTCTAGACTAGGAAATCCTACAGTTGGAGCACTTGAAGCCAGGCTAACCGCACTAGAAGAGGGCGCTATGTGTGTTGCTCTTTCATCAGGAACATCTGCAGTAATGTATTCGCTCATAAATATTATGAGTCAAGGTGATAATTTTGTTACTGCTAACCAACTTTATGGTGGAACTTATACAATGTTTGACAATATTCTTCCTGAATACGGTATAGATTCAAAAAAAGTTGATATTACTGATTTAGCAGCAGTCGAAAATGCAATCGACGACAAAACTAGAGCAATATATTGTGAAACAATAACAAACCCAGGCTTAGTTGTTGCTGACATATCAGCTCTATCTGAGATCGCACATTCGAAAGGAATACCATTAATTGTTGATGCAACATTTACCACTTCAGCTATATTAAAGCCCTTTGAATATGGAGCAGATATTGTTGTTTACTCATTAACAAAATGGATGTCCGGCCACGGAAGGGTTATTGCTGGTGCAGTAATTGAAAAGGGGGGTTTTGACTGGGGCAATGGAAACTTTCCATTGTATGACAAGCCAGACACTAGTTACGGTGGCATGAGATGGGGTCATGACTTAGGTGATTTAGGAAATGTTGCTTATTCATTAAGGCTGAGAACAGTTCCTCTAAGAAACCTTGGAGCAAATATGGGTCCTGAAACTGCTTTCGAAGTTTTGAGTGGTCTTGAAACATTAGGTCTAAGAATGGAACGACACTGTGAAAATGCTATAAAAGTAGCAGAGTATTTATCCAACCATGAACTAGTTGAATGGGTAAGGTTTCCCGGATTAAAAGATGATCCTGCTTATGAGTTATCAGAAAAATATCTTAAAGGCACAGGGGGAACAATGGTTGTGTTTGGTATTAAAGGTGGTAAAGATGCTGGTCAGAAGTTTATAGACAACCTTAAGATGTTCAGACATGTGGCAAATGTTGGAGATACTAGATCTCTAGCTATTCATCCAGCTTCTACTACACATTCACAACTTGACGATGAGCAACTTGTTGCAGCTGGTGCACCACCTGAGCTTGTTAGATTATCAATTGGTATTGAAGACATTGAAGATATCATTGAAGATTTAACCCAAGCACTTGAAAGTACAAAGTAATTCAAGCAAGTTTTACATTCCACAATTTAAACTTGATTCAGGTAAATTATTAGAGAATGTAGAGATTGCATACACAACTGAAGGACGACTCTCAGAGAATAGAGATAACGCAATACTTGTCTTTCATGCACTTACTGGAAGCCATATGCTGGCTGGTAACTATCAACAACAAGACAATCCCAATATTCCCTGGAATGAAGAATTAGAAACAGGTTGGTGGGATGGCTTTGTTGGTCCTAATAAAATAATTGATACAAACAGATATTTTGTTGTTTGTGCAAATTATTTGGGAGGTTGTTACGGCTCCACTGGGCCAAGTTCTACCAATAACAGTACAAATGAAAAGTATGGTTACGATTTTCCATCAGTTTCATTTAAAGACATTGAGATATCACAAAAATTACTTTTAGACTATTTAGATGTCAAATCTTTAGAAGCTGTTATTGGTCCCTCTATAGGTGGGTTAATGGCACTTGAGTTTTGTACAATGTATCCAGAATATGTAAAAAAACTTATTTCTATTTCAAGTGGGTATAAGCTTTCTACACTCCAAATCCTACATAATCTCGAACAGGCATATATTTTAGATTTAGGACGAGAATCAAATAATCGCAATATTGAATATTTATCACTTGCAAGAATGGTTGCTCATAAAACATATATATCTCTAGAGTTGCTTTCCAAAAGAGCAAAAAGTGAAACCCTGTATGATGATGATTTAATAAAAGGATTTCTTTCTACACCTCAAGAGTCATACATGATGCATCAAGGTGAAAAGTTTATAGAAAGGTTTACACCAGAATCATACCTTTCGATTATTAAGGGTTGGCAAAATTTTAAAATTGGACAAGAAGATTTAAATAAATTAAAAGATATTGAAACATTAGTAATATCAGTAGACTCCGATGTTTGTTTTTATCCTGATGAACAAAAAGAGTTTTTAGAAATTTTAAATAATCACGAAATTAAAACTACATATACAACTATTAATTCAACAAAAGGACACGATTCATTTTTATTAGAACCTGAATTATTTGAAGAT
>CACHTH010000016.1:0-12639 GCA_902582695.1 uncultured Candidatus Actinomarina sp. | reverse complement strand
CATAAAAATTAAAAGAAGTGAATTCCTCTTGAACCTTTTTAATTGAGACATCATCAACTTGGACATTGTAAACTTCACCGTTGCGAAACGAAAACTGTAAATAATTACTCTCTACGACTTCTAAATTAATAATGTCAAAAGTATTTTTTATAACAGAGAGTGTTTTCTCCTTGGTTCGAAGAATAACTTTTGTATCTATTATTTCAATAACTGGTTGGAATGCACTTTGTAATGTTATAAGTAATTGAAGAAGGCCAAAAAACAATAGCAAGTAATATAAATACTCTTCCCTTGCGTTAGACCCAAAATCTCCAAGTCTGAAATATTTAATCATTAATTGTCTAAAGGGGCCAGTAATAATATTGTCAACTCCAACATACGTAAGCATACTTCCCCTTAAGAATGGGAGAAACAAACTACTTCGATTTCGATAAAATTTCATATATTTTTCTCTTAAGCTATCAGAATAACCTAATTTAGCTATTGTTTTTGTATGGAAATTGTATTGATTAGACATGGCCAGCCAGAATGGATGCCAGGAGATGTATATACAAAAAACCCAGGTTTAACTTCACTGGGAAAATTACAATCTGAAAAGTCATCTACAGTGTTTGAGGAAAATAGCGTTGATGAAATATGGGTTTCTCCCCTAAAGCGTGCTCAAGAAACTTTTACTCCATTCAAAGAAAAAAATATAGGAAAATCTATTCATACATACGAATGGCTACAAGAAATGCAAGACGAGGAGGAAGAAGCCTTATACGGAAAAGGTACTGAAGAAGTAATGGCTTTTTTTGCAAAAAGAAACTCACAGTCATTTGAAGAGTGGAGTGAAGCTAGTCATGGTAAATATATGGAAATCTTCAGTAAAAATATAGTTTCTAACCTAGAGATAGAACTTGGCAACAGGGGAATTGTTGCTTTAGATGCAGAGTACGATAGAAGGTTTGATTTAAGTGAATCAAGTATTGAAAGACTTATGATTATTTCACATGCAGGAACAATGTCAGTCTTGTTATCATACTTTTTAAATATGCCTCTTTATGCTTGGACATGGAGAAAGTTTCTTCCAAGACACACTGGCCACACAACACTCAAATCTACCCAGATTTCAGGTGGTCACTTTTTCAGACTTAAAGAGTTTAATAATGTCTCTTTTACCGATAGTGACGAAGAACAAACATACTAAGATAATTTTAACTACAAAAAAATTATGCCTTATACAAGAGTTTTACCTGAGGTAACGATAAGCGAGCTTACGCCAAGAAAAAGAAGGTTCTTTTTAAAATATCTCGCAAGATTTTTACTGTTGTTTGAAAGCGTTAAAGCAAAGGGCTCTTTTCTAGATAATAAAAGAGTTATTGTAACTGCTGCACCCCACCAGTCCGGCAAAGATGAGTACCTAATGATTTTGATGATCTTAGCTTTAGATATAGATGTCTGTTACCTCTCTGCAAAGTGGACTATGAGAAGAATTCCCATTCCATTTATAAAACCAAAAGACATTGATAATCAAGGAATTCCCTGGCCTCTAGGTTGGTTGCAAGAAATTGTATTTAGAAAATTTGGGGCCATCCCTGTAGATAGAAAAGGGAACAGTGGGCAGTACAACTCTGTAGTTCAAGAGCTGTTTAAAAGAGATAGCTTTTTATTAATTATTACTCCAGAAGGTAGGTTTGATGCAACTAGGTTTAGAAGTAGTTTTTTATATTTAGCCAAAGAATTAGAGGCTGAAGTGATGCCAGTACAAATCGATTATGAACATGACACTTTACAGTTTTTAAATAGTTTAAATCTTGATGGTTCTGAGGAAGAGGTAATACAAAGGCTTCGTTTCTGTTTTGATGGAGTTAAGGGAAGAAAAAGTAGGTTCAGGGCTTAATGGAAGAAAAGATCTATCAACTCATTAAAGAAAGAAACCCTTGGTTGTTAAAAGATGGCTTTCTGTCTAAAACTATTTACACCTTATTGAAAAAATATCTTAGATATGATGAAACTGTTTTTGTTGGAGATCATATCCAGAGCATGACTGGCGAAGAGGCTTTTAATTGGTTGGGCAGTGAATACACAAGTAACTCTTCTATTGAGGGTCTTGAAAATATACCAAAAAACGGAAAGTTTTTAATTGTATCAAATCATCCTATGGGAGCCGCAGATGCTATTGCTTTATATCATAAAATTTATCCGGTTCGTAATGACCTTTTCTTTTTTGCAAATGAACTTTTTGTATATCTTTTGGGCGCTTTTCACAATCTTCTAGCACCAGTTGTTTGGAATAAAGAAAAAGAAAACCATTCGGCAAGCAAAGTAACACTTGAACGGCTTAGTGTTTTTTTTGGTGACGGAAGGCCTGGTATTATTTTTCCTTCTGGTCGCCTCTCTAGACTTACTTTTTTTGGTTTATGGGATAGGCCTTGGGAGAAGACTCCAATTGCGCTCGCAAAAAAATATAATTTCCCGTTAATTCCTGTCTACGTAGAGGGAAGAAACTCTTGGTTCTTTTATTTTGCCTCATATGTAAACAAACAACTTAGAGATGTTTCACAATTAAACGAATTATTTAATAAAAGAGATAAAAATATGTCTATAAAGATTGGCAAACCAGTAAATGTTCATTCGTTAAGTGATAATAATGATATTGCAATTAATCAATTGCGATACAAATCAGAGAGTTTAAGAAAAAATGCTTTCTTGAAGTTAAACAGGTTTGTTTACCTAAGAAATTTCAGATAAGTCTACTCTACAACTTCACCGGTACTTGGGCTAACACCTAGGTTGCCAACCATATATCCAAACAAAAGCGGTGTAGTAACTAAGCCACCGAGTCCATAAAATCTCCAAGTTAACTCATAATCGCTCTGTGCTTGGTTGATAAGTAGATATAAAACAAAAAATAATCCATACAGTGAAGCGATTGTAGCTGCACTTACTTGTATTTTTCTATCGTGATCGGTGTTGTAATACCAATTTGTTACTCTAAATACTCCGAAACTAAATAAACTTCCTATACCAATAATCAACAGCATTAGTCTTATGTTTCCTAAAGAAGCATGTACTGATACATATAGAAAAGAAAGGAAATAAAGCAAGGACATTTGCTTTGGTAACATTTTAAATCGTATCGCGTATACATAAACAATGCTTGCAAGCATAGATTGAAAAAATAATGTCCCTGCTGCAAAGGCGTCGTCAAAACCAAAAAAAACTTCATACTGTAAATATGGATGTAGGAACTGTGTGATAAACATGACTAAAGCATAGATTGTTGATACCGCTACAACTGAAGCTGTGTCTAGCTGGTCTTTGCTGGGCCTTGTTGTAAAGACATAATCTAACATTAAAAATGCACCAAGAAATAACATTAGGTGTGATGGAGAAACTAGTGGCTCTACACCTGTTTCGATACCAAGTAAAGTATGCCACACAGCATCTGATGCTCCACCAACTCCAAAGATAACTGCACCTAAAACTCCGACATCAAACTTGTAGTCTTTCATTTTATTTTTTACATACATTGCAACTAAAACTGAAAAAGCATAACCCGAATATAAAACACCGTGCCAGGGTGTAAAAAAAGTTTCTATATCATCGATTAAATATGTATGAGCGCTCGAATCTATCCATGCGCCAATAAAAAACCAGAGCATTGCGATGATAAACAGTTTTCTATCTTTTTCATCTGTAATAACAACAGGCGATAATTTATTGAACATATAAATAGTATAAACCCAAAGGTTTCTTGGTATTTACGAAATTAAGTCAGGCAAGATAAAATATGTTTGTGGAAAACAAAGAGTTCAACCGAACACTTACTTTAAAAAGTTCCATTTATTTGGGCTTAAGTTCAATGATCGGAGCTGGACTTTTTAATAATATTGCCCCTACAGCAAAAATAAGTTCTTACGGTTCAGTCCTTGGATTACTTTTAGCTTCAACATTAGCAATAGCAAATGCTTCTTCCTCTGCTCAACTCTCATCACTGTTTCCTAAAACTGGTGGTACATATTTGTATGCAAATGAAGTACTGGGAAAACCTTATGCAATTATCGCTGGCTCAGTGTTCATAATTGGTAAAACAATTAGCTGTGTTGCAATAGCGTTAACAGTAGGAAACTATCTCTCTCCTGTGTATGGGAAAGAGATTGGTGTTGTTTTATGTCTTTTAGTATTTTTGTTAAGTTTTTCCGGAATTCACAAAACTGCAGAAATTGCTAAATGGTTTGTTTGGATAATTTTTGGACTACTTTTATTTTATGCTGTCTCTATCCTCTCAACACCAAATGTTGATTTACGTATTCCAATCTTTGAGGGGGTTTCAATTGATAGTATTTTGTTATCTGCAAGTATATGGTTTTTTGCTTTTACTGGATATTCGAGACTTGCGACATTTGGAGAGGAAATAAAAAACCCTAAAGAAATTATACCTACAGCAATTTTTACTGGTCTGGGGGTAGCAATCTTATTGTATTTTGGAATTACTTGGTTAACGTTATCAATTATTAGTCCCGAACTAATTATGAACTCTAATACACCTCTTCTTGTTGCCATTGACGTAAGTAAGTTTTCAGAATTTTCGTTTTTAATTGTTTTTGCTTCTTCTATTGCTATGGTCTCTGTATTTCTTGCTCTGATGCCTGGGATTAGCAGAGTATATGTTGCGCTTTCCAGAGACAGTGTGCTTCCAAAAGCTTTTTCAAAAATTCATAAAAAATTTAACTCTGCTTATTTTTCAGAAGGCTTTGTACTCATCTCTGTGATAGTAGGTATTTATAGTTTTGATGTTGTAGGGTCTATAAAACTAAGTTCCTTTTTTATTTTGATATATTATACGATTACGAACTTGTGTGTAATCAAGCTGAAAAAAGACGATCGACTTTATTCTGTCGCAATTGCTTTCTATGGATTTTCATCCTGTCTTGTGTTTGCAATTGCTTTATTAATTCTTTAACAAACAAACCGGGATCGCTCCCGGCTTGCTATCAGTGACCTGTGAAAATTTCCCCAAAAATGTTCCACGAAGTTCATGAGAAGTTTTATTTCTCCCTATTTCATTATATAAATAAGAGGATAAGAAATCTTTGCTACTGTTATTTTCACAAATAAATGTTCTTTGTGAAATAAATATCACAATCTTGCATGGTTGTGAAATAAGAATTATACTGACTTTATTGGTCAATCACGTGTATGCGTTGAAAATCACTCAAACACACTTCCATAGGTGGTTGGCCTATGCTTGATTTTATATATACCCTAAAATATTTATTCTTAATTTATGCAAAGATTTAAAACCTCAAATAGTTTGACGTATGATTGCTCTGTTGAAAGCTTATGGGAAATTATTTCATCTCCTAATTACTTAAACAACGTACACCCTTTTTGTAAAGAGAACTCAATCATTCAGTGGAGCAATGAGCATCACGAAGACAAAATACTCTATTTAAATGAGAGAACTTATATTAGAAGATTTGTAAGTTGGAGAGATTTAGAGGGGTACGATCTCTGGATTGGTGATAGCAACAAGAATCAGTCTTTTGTTGAGTGGAGGTTAGAAAAGGTGAGTACTGGATCAAAGCTTACCATTACGGTTTATCCATTTTTGTTAAGCTCATGGCCAAAGGTGTTCTCGTTTTTACCTTATTTTTTATATATAAATATAAAATTGAAGTCATACTTATTCTCAGTGCTTAGTGGCATTGAGTGGTATGTTGAAGAGAAAACTCCTGTTCCAAAAAATCAATTTGGTAGACACAGTTGGTTTTCTTAAATTAATGTTCTCTTGATCTAGATGAGTTAGACATTGTCTTTTCTAGAGAGCCATTAGAAAATATATAAGATTCAACACTATCGACTAAATGTTTTCCATTTTGTGATTTTTGCATAATTACATCTACCGTCATGCCCTCATAAGGTGAAATTAAAGTTATTGAGTGTTGTCTAAATTTTTTCGACGATTGATCTCTTCGGATTACATCACTAATCATATTGCTTGACTCCCAGGACCAATCATCTCCAACAGCAACAAACTTACATATGTGTTTTGTCTGTGATTTGTCTATTCTTGCTCCGGGGCAAACCAGCATTGACCCCTCAACCCACGGGTTTAAACCTAAACCGTCGATTTTTGGAAAAGCTATATTAAATGAATCGTCAACAATTGCCTCAATATCACCTTTTTTAAAATTTCGCTCTTTTATGATTTCAGAAATTGTATTTTGGATCTGAAATAGTGATTCCTCGTCTAAGTTTTCAAGATTTTCTCTGTCCATAATTACATATAAACAGTCAAGTAAGACACTTTCCTATTCTTCTTCTAGAGCTAGTTTCTGACCTGCTGTTTTTTTTCCTCTTAAGTCTTGAATGTCTACACGAATTAGGCCAATAACAAATACGGTTAATGTGCCGACCGGAAATAGAAGAATTAAAAACAGTGGTGAAGAAGTTAATGTCTCTAGCATGTTTTTATATTAACAAATTTATATAGTATAATTAAATCCAGAGGAGAAATATGGTAAAACTTGGTTTATACGCAAGCATGGTGTCTGTAATAGCATCAGTGCTTATTTATATTGTTTTAGATGATTCTCAACTTGCGATTTATGTAGGTCTATGGGCACCAACGTTAATTCTTTATAGCCAGGCTTACGAACAAGCAAATAAGTAGCTTGGTTTAGGTATAAATTTAAACCTTACTAGTATTTGATTGTGAATAAAGTTGAAAAGAAATCATTTTTTGGATTCCTAGCTATTGCATTTGTCTTACATTTGTATCTAGTCATTTCCCTCATAGGTGGTTAAAAAAACTTTACTTCTTTTTCTATTCTTAATTTCCTGTACAGGTAGTGAATCTGTAATTGAAGAATCAAAATCCTTAAATTCTGAAGAAGTGCTAAATGTAATATTTGAGAGCTATAAAAATTTTTCAAATAACCCAGAAGAAGCTATTGATGTAATTTGGGGCTTTGCGCATGAGGACAATAAAGAAATCACAGGACCAAAAGAGAGGTTTGCTCAAATGTTGGTTAGCGAACCATACGACTCCATTGTTGATCTTAAAGAATATTCATATGAAGTAACATATGAAAATGAGACAAACATACATTATGAGGTTAAAGTCCTTGCTAAAACTAATAATTATTTTGTAATTACATGGGTTTTTGAAAAAACGGATTGTCCAGGACTAGATGAGCAATGTTGGCTGACAATTGCTGTCACTGCACCACAATATCTTCAATCAGGTATTTAATCGTTTAGATCTTCTAGAGGGTTTTCTGGCTGGCAAATTTCAAAAGCTTCTTGTACTGCCTCCGAGCTAAAATCTATATCTGCATCTCTAAATGCAAAGAACCCAAACTCCCCAGGTTTTGGATCTGGAAAATCGATTCCTTGATCTCTCATACACTGCGAAAACTCTAAAGAAGCATCAACTAAAGCAGCTTCAACTTCTGGATCTAAATCAAATTGCTCTGGGAGAGCATTTCTCAAAATATCTTCACAGTTTTCAAAAGCACTCTCAAACTCTTCTTCGTTTTCAATTTCTAAATTATCGAACTGTGGATTTCCATCTATATCAAATGTTGGGTCAGGAAAATTAATACCTTCTTCTCGCATGCATTGAGCAAACTCGAGGACACCCTCTTCAAAAGTTGTCTCCTCATCAGCAACTGTTGTAACAGTGGTAGATTCAATAGTTACAACTCCTTGAGATTCTTCTCCGCCGATAGTGCATGCAGTAAATATAGCAACGAATACTAAGATTTTTATTTTCGAACTGCCTCTGCTGGTTGAATTTTTGAAGCTTTTATAGCTGGATATACACCAGAAATAGCCCCGATTAATAATGCTAAAAGTACTGCTCCAAATATTTGCCATACAGGTATTGAGAATACAATATTTGTGTAATTAGTATAACCCAGGGTAATAGCTGTTCCGAGAAGCACTCCAACTAAACCTCCTATTCCTGACAAAACAATACTTTCTAATAAAAATTGGTACCTAATTTCTCTTCTAGTAGCACCAATAGATCTTCTAACTCCAATTTCCATTCTTCTCTCTAGCACGGACATCACCATGACATTTGCAATAGCAACACCACCAACAAGAAGTGCAACTGAACCAAGCCCTAAAAGTAGGTTAGTAAATGCTTCTTCAGCTGCCTGTTGCGCTTCGAGTGCGTCGGATGGACGGGTAACCTCAACTTGATCTGGGTTTTCAGGATTCATTGAGGGAGCCAATACTTCAACAACGTCCTCGATAAACGTCGGGTTAGCTCGTAAATAAATTGTTGTTGGCTCTTCATCAATATCAAATAATGTTTTTGCTACACCATATCCAATGAACACAGACCTGTCTAAGTCTGGATGAATTTTAAGCTCTTCTAGTATTCCAACTACACCAAACCATTCGTTTTCAATCAGTATCTTTGTAGGTGTTGATAAGTTATTAATTCCCAGTCGCTGTGCAGTTACGTTACCTAAGACTGTTACTGGAATATCAGAGAGCCCGTCCTCAATAAACCTACCATCAATTAAATTGCCTCCTATAACATCTAGCAGTTCAGCGCTAGTAACAATTGTTGAAATACCACCACCTTCAAATTCTGAAATAAAATTACTCCTCCTTACTAGAAGGTCTGTTTGGGTTGTAGAAGTAACTTCTTGAACTGGACCTATCCTTTCAACCATACCCAAAACTCCTTTTGGAAGTTCTTCCTGGGTTCCAAAAAAACCAGCCTGGGGTGATGCTTTAACTAAGTTGGTACCAAGGGACTCAAGTGTTGAGAGAAGATCTGCACGACCTGAAGCTGAAATTCCAGAAACTGCAACAATTGCTGCAATTCCAATACCAATCCCAATTGAGGTAAGAGTTGCTCTACCTTTTCTTGCCCTAACGCCATATAGAGCTACAAAAAATAAGTCTTTGATTTTAAGTCTATTTCTTTTCATTGATTTACTATTTTTCCATCGACTAGTTCTATAACTTTTTTAAACATACTTGCATGTTCTTGGTTATGAGTGATCATTATCACTGTTTTGCCTTGATTGTTTAAGTCTTTCAAAATGTTAAGTATGTTAATGCCAGATTCCTTATCTAAATTTCCTGTTGGTTCATCAGCTAGTACGAATGCAGGGTCTTGCACTAAAGCACGAGCAATCGCAACTCTTTGTTGTTGTCCACCAGACAATTCTTTAGGCAAATGAGTCAACCTGTCACCAAGGCCAACTTGTTCCAAGACTTCCCTTGCTTTTTCTAATCTCTCTGTTCGTGAAATACCTTGGTATAAAAGACCTTCAGCAACATTTTCCTGTGCGGTTAATCCTGGTAATAGAAAAAAACTTTGAAATATAAATCCAATCTTTTCGCCTCTAAACTTTGAGAGGTCGTTATCAGAAAGTTCAGAGACATCTTTTCCTTCAATTTCAATAGAGCCATCAGTTATGCTGTCTAGTAAACCGATCATATTTAAGAATGTAGATTTTCCACTACCTGATTGACCAACTATTGAGACAAAATCTCCTTCTTTAATTTCAAGTGAGACACCATCTAAAGCTCTTACCGGCGGGGGGCCTTCGTATACTTTTGAAATATTATTTATTGAGATGACAGTTTTTGTACTGGTTTTCATCTTGGTACAACTACTATTTGACCTTCTGAGATATTTCCTTTTACTTCAACAAAGCCGTCGGTAAATACTCCGATTTCAACGGCAACGTAACTTGTATCAACGCCAGATTCTCCTTCAAATGTTCCGGTATCAAGCGCTCCGTCATAAACTTCTAAAGCATACCCGCCTTCTGCTAAAGCAAGGAGGGCGTTGACTGGAACGTAAAGAACATTTTCAGAAATCTCTGTTGTAACAAATACTTTTACTGGAGCTTGGTCGTAAGCTTCAATCTCTTCTGGATTAAGAACTTCTAGAGTAACTTCTATAAATTCTCCTGCTTGAGTTTGTGTTACAACCTGGTCTATAAAGGTAATGACTGTTGGGACTCTTTCATCTGTAGGAAGCTCTATTTCAACACTATCACCAAGTGAAACAGTTTCCTGATCGGTAGCATCAACTTGAAAGACAACTTCAATTCCAATAGAAGAAATGTTGTACAGTGGTGAATTTAGTGCAACAGCAGAACCAACGTCATTAACATAAGAGCCAACAATTATTGGTGTTTTAGATGCATACGCATTTGTTGGGCTAAAGGTTTCTGACTTTGAGGCAAGCTCTAGTTCTTTCAGTTCTTCTTTTGCTTTTGCTAACTCAGCTGCTTGATCAACGCCTTCATTATAATTTTTGACTGCATCGTCATAAGCTTTTTGAGCAGTCTCAATAGCTAGTGCTTCAGTAGCGTCAATACCGGATTCTTTTCCTTTTTCTAAATTTTGAATTCTTTTTTGTTCTTCTATTTTTTGTTCATAATCTTTAATTTCAAGCTCTACAACACCTGTTCGTTTCATTTTTTCAGCAGTAATAGGATTCGTCGGATCTTTTAGTATTGCAATTTGAATTTCATAATCTTCAATAAGCTCTTTCGCTTGCTGCCAAGCTGCATTTTCTTCAATGGCAGCTTCATTAGCATCATCCAACTTTTTTTTCTTATCATTTACTTCAGCTAATGAGGTTCCTCCATCAGCAATGGTGTCTTCAATATTCTCCACTTCGGTTTTTTTTAAATTAATAGCAACTTGTTCTGCTGGTGTAACTTCAGCTTTTGTATCAATCTTATAGTCAACATATAGTTCATTAAGCATATTCGAAGTAGTCTCATCAAATATTTCATCAGGTACAAAGTCTTCTGCTGCATAACCCAAGAACACAAGAGCTTTTTCAAGTTGTAAAACATCAGGCCCAGCATCAGAGTTTAAATCTAAAGTTCTATAAAAGGGTGTTGCTCCTTCAACTAAAATTACAGGTTTATTGTCAACGGCAAACAAGACTTCTCCAAAATTAATAACGGTTCCCTCTTTAGGAACAAAGGTAACAACTCCTGACATTGGTGAGTTGAGCACTTTACTGTCAGTCTGCCTTAAGGTTCCGTTGTACTCTTCCTTCTTTGCTAAGTCACCTTTTTGTATAGCAACAGTAGTTAGTTCTAGAGTTTTACTGCTTGTAGATGATTCTGTGTTCTGAGTGCCAAAATAATAACCACCATAACCTAGTGCGAATACCGCTATTAAGATGTACAAATTTTTTAATTTAAATATATTTTTCATCATTATTCCAATTAGAGTAGTTTATTAAACCTGTGTGTATTCTGAGAAATTTTTTTACTTAGTTTTTTATGCATCCCACTCCTCATCTTTTAACTCTTCTGGTAGTTTGTCTTCACACGCTTGCCATGTCTGGACTAGTGGGTCGTCTTCTCTAAGCTCCCAGTCTTCATCAATATAGGCGTCTAGCCTAACTTCTCTGTTGAAATAATCTGGGTCTGGGACTTTAGGATATCCACTTTCTCTAAAGCACTTTGCCATAAATAATGATCGGTCAATTTCTTTTGATACTTGTGCAGGGTCTTCAAATTGATTTTCATCTGCTACACCCCATAAATTATATTCCAAAGCACATTCCTCGATTATATCCCAGAGTTCCTCAGCCTCTTGTTCGGTTATTGTTTCAAAATAGGATGCAATAGTGGTGTAGAGGTCTAAAAAGTTTTTTGGTTCTTTAAATTTATAACCAGATTCATTAACACACTGAACAAGTACTAAAGGTGCGTCCTCATCTGAGATTTCTTCTCTTTCGTCTGTAAGCTGCACACCAGAAGCAATTGCTGCTTTTCCTTTATCAGTATCCGCAACAGAGACAACAGCTTGCTCATCTTGTTGAAAAAAAGAACATGCTGTTAAAAAAATGAGTATTAATGAAGCTTTTTTATACATAGAAAAAGTATAAAGAAAACTAGTCTTATCCTCCACCTTGTTGTGGTGGTTCAAGTCCAAGGTCGTCAAAACACTCCCCAGCAGCTTCTCTAATTTGATCTTCAAGGTATTGTCCAGACTGCACAAGGCTAATAAGAATAGATCTAAGAGGCCTTTCAGCATTTGGATCTTCCACTTCTATCCCTTTTTCCCGCATGCATTGTGCAAATTCCAACTCAGTGTCTAATGTATCAGCAACTTCTTCAGGGTTCTCAAAGTCTGCTGTGCCACCTAGTGGAATATCATTTTCGTCAGCACATGTTTGAATTGTCTCAAAAAGTTCTTCTCTCCCTTTTTGATCAGCAGCTAAAAATACTGGACGTAAAACACTCTGTAAGCTCTCATCATTTTTAGGATCTGTAATATCGTATCCATTCTCTCTTAAGCATCTAGCTAGTAAAAGTTGTGCATCTTCTATTGAAACTACTTCTTCAGCAACTTCCTCTGCAATTGTTGTAACTGTTGTATCACTTGATAAATCTTTTGTAGAAACAACTCCTTGTGCTTCATCTGATGATGAACACGCAGAGAAAAGAACAAATAGAAGTAATAAGAAAATGTTTGAATATTTTTTCATAATTTTAATTGTTTTCCCTTATTGAAATAAAAAAGATAATTAAAGTCACCAAGCCTATTAAAGGAGTTAGTGCTCCTGGAGGAGCTGAGTCAATGATTAAAGACTTGTATTGACCAATTCCTGCTCTGAATATGTTTTCTAAAGCAATAATA
>CACHTH010000015.1:0-14323 GCA_902582695.1 uncultured Candidatus Actinomarina sp. | reverse complement strand
TATACCTCCAGAATTACCTGATTTACCAGATCCAGCTTTAAGTTCTTCTAGGTGGAATCAAGTAAATGGACCTTTTGGTGGAACAATTACAAGTATTTTTAAAAGTTCCGATGGGTACTGGGTGACTACAACAGACAATTCCGGACTTTCAGATAGCAATCTTTATCTAGTAGATAATAAAGAATTTACATGGGAGTTGAAAAAAACTATAAGTGGAAACATGGGTGGGGTTGTTGTTGATGTATCAAATTCCAATCAAATAGCGTTTTATACCGAAGCAACAAGTAATTCAGATTCGGGTGTTTTTATTTCTAAAGACGGTGGAGAAACTTGGGATGAAACAGAAGTAGGTGGTGGACAATATTCAGCAATAGCTATAGGTACACAAAACACTTCTACTTTGTATGTAGCAGGAAGAATTTTTCCAAATGGAGAAGACTGTGAAGATGAAGAAGGTGAAGACGACTGTACTCCTGAAAAAAATTCTGCAATATTTATTTCTAATGATTTTGGAACCTCCTGGATAAAGTCGTCATCTATTCCAAAAGGAATTTTTGAAGAAATTGAATTAGAAGAAGGAAGAGAATTAGAAGAAGAAGACATTGATAAAGTGACAGTTCTCTATGTAAGTCCATCTGATGATGACCACATATTCGTTGGTACAAGTAATTTACTATTAAAAAGTACTGACCGAGGAAAGACTTGGAGGTCTTTAAGTGACACTTTCCATAGATCAGATATTAAAGGTTTAGCAATTCACCCAAACAATCCAGACATAATTTATGCAAGAATTGGCATTTATACATTTTCAGATTGTTCAGATGTAGATAATGATGATCCTGATTATGAAGAAAGTGTATCCAAGTACTGTCCAGGTGTTTATAAAAGTACTGATGGAGGTGAAAACTGGAAATTACTTGAAGAAGCTACCGGAGACCCTTCAGAAGGTGGTGTGTATATAAATGAATATAAAGATTCAGAAATTTACTCGGTATTCTCAAGAGAAACATTTGTGAGTAAGGATGCTGGCTTATCATCTGATGAATTTCTAAATACAAAAGAACACCCTATTATTCCCGATGTTGGTGTAGAAATAATAACGTTTGGTGAAAGCGAATCTGAGGTATTTATGGCAGGTCTTCAAGGTGTTTATAGAACTTATGACAATGGTCAAACCTGGATTGAAACAAATACAGGTTTTGTAGGATCTGAAGTTGTAGATATTGTCACTGCTCTAGATGGAACTATGTACGCAACAACTTATAATCTAGGAATTTTTAAGAGTATAGATGGCGGTAAAAACTGGGGTTTTGCTTCATTTGGTATTAAAAGTTGGTATGGTATGCAGCTAGCAACTCACCCAGAAGATGCTGACACCGTATTTACAACAACTAGTGGAGGGGTTTATAAATCAACAAATGCTGGGGAATCTTGGAGAGTTATTGGAGGTTCAGATCTTTGTGATGATGAAGAAGCAGGTGGAAATTGTCACTATCACGGAATCATTATTGAGAAAGAAGCTCCTTTCAAAGTTCTTGTAGGTAGCGGTGGAGATCAGTATTCAAAAGAAGATGTGGGGTTAACTGGTTCAGAGGATAACGGAGAGTCCTGGAGAAAATCTGATGATGGTTTTGTAAGAGACGTTCATGTAAGTAAATTAATAATTGACCCAAACAACAATAATGTCTTTTATGCAACTACTCAGGGGGCTACGGAGTATACAGATAAGGTTGGTGACGGAGCAGGAGTGTTTAAAAGTAATGATCGTGGTAATAGCTGGACTCAAATTAACAATGGGCTCGATAGCCTCGAAACCAATATATTAACTGTAGATCCTAATGATTCTGAGACACTCTATCTTGGAACAGATGACGACGGAGTTTACAAAAGTACAGATGGTGGAGAAAGTTGGAAAAAATTAACTGTCTCATCTCTTTCAAAATCTTTTGGTGTAGGAGATATTATTGTTGATCCGCAAAATAGTAACAATATCTATATAGGGACTGTAGATTATTTTAGACTCTCAGAAAGTAGAGGCGTCTTAGGAGATTTTGGAGTTTACAAAAGTACCGATGGTGGAGCAACATGGGAAGAGTTTAATGCAGGCTTAAATCACCTTGGTGTTTTCTCTCTTGAATTATCACAAGAGAATAGAATCTTATATGCTGGAACAAGAGCTGGCGGTGTTTACTGGATTAGTTTAGACAATTAGGTTCTCGGAATTTTTTGACCATCTTTATTAGTAAATTGCCCCGTCACAACAAGTAATAAATCAACCAAGAACCATACTCCTAATCCCCCAAGGGTAATTAGCATAAGAACTCCTGTGCCTATTTTTCCAACATAAAATCTATGGACACCTAAAACACCAACAAAAAATGTTAGTAAAAATAAAGCTAGCCAATCTATTGAGTTTGTTTTTGTGGAAGAATCTAATAACTTCTCTTTTTGTGAATCAAACTCTTCTTGGGAAATAACCCTGTCTCTAAGCAGGTCGTTTAACTTTTTTATTTCGTCAGCTGTACTCATATGCTTATTTTAACTTATTTTCTATGCTGGCAACTCTCTCTGCAATTGGAGGATGGGAATAGTAGTAAGAACTATATAAAGGGTCTGGAGTTAGATTAGAAGCATTATCTTTACTGAGCTTCAATAAGCCAGAAATCATATACTCACCATCAGTAAATTGGAATGAAAAATCATCGGCTTCAAATTCTCTTTTTCTAGACAGTGCTGAAGTGAATGGTTTAGTAAAAAATGTATATGAACCAGCAACTAAATAAAATAGTAAAAACTTAGAATATACAGTCAAAGACTCCAGTCCGTGATCAAGAAAGAAGTTATCGCTTTTAAGTACTTCGCTTAGTATGTAGAAACCTATAAAACCAAATACTAATGAACTAATTAGTGTCTTTCTTATGTGCCCTAATTTATAGTGTCCCAACTCATGACCAAGAATTGCTTCCATTTCATCTGGAGTAATTGTTTTTAACAGCGTATCGAAAAACACAATTCTTTTGTTCTTTCCAAACCCAGTGAAAAAAGCATTGCCGTGAGTGCTACGTAAGCTTGCGTTCATTACGAATAAACCTTTTGATTTAAAATCAACTTTTTTCAATAGTTTTTCTATGGGCTTTTTAAATTCTTCATTATCAAGTGGTTCAAATTTATTGAAAAGCGGCATTATTAGTACTGGATAAAGAAAAAATATAATTGCCTGGAGAATAAAGACAGCTCCAAATGCGTATATCCACCAGTTGTCACCTAGATTTACGACTATATATATAACAGTTGCGTAAATAACTGATGAGATTGTGGCAGAAATTAACAAACTTTTAAACATGTCTGTAACAAATGTTTTTGTTGTTGTTTTGTTAAAGCCGTGTCTTTCCTCTATTACAAATGTTGAGTATATAGATATTGGAATTGAAATTACTTGCTCAACTATCAACAGTAAGAGTCCTAATAAAACTGCTCCAAGAACGTCTGAAGAGGTTGTAGAGACAACTATTTCAGCTAGAAAATTAAATAATCCTCCCAAAGTAAAAATTATCAATACCACAGCTCCAAATAAAGCTGTAAAGATTTGAAATCTGATTCGATCAATATTATAGACTATAGATTTCTTGTACTCTTCCTCAGTAACTACACCAACAAACCTTTCAGGAATAGCGTTTTTGTTTAATTCAATAGATTTAAGGTTTCTAATTTTCAAATATGTTTCTAGCAAAAATTTGATACCTATCAGAGATATAAAAATAACTGTGAAGTTTGTAGAAGCTAAAAATTCTTGCATAGTTGAATTAGTTTAACATAAATATTTTTATTGACCGAAGCGGCGTTCTCTTTGGGAGTATTCTCTCAAGCAACGGAGAAAGTCGATTTTTCTAAATTCAGGCCAGTAAACATCTTGAAAAATTACTTCAGAGTAAGCACTTTGCCATAATAAAAACCCTGACAACCTTGACTCTCCACTTGTTCTAATAATTAAATCAATATCTGGAGTTTCCGGGGAATATAAATGTTGTCGTAATTGCTCATCAGTTACATTCTCAAGTAATTCGTCAAAATCATTGTGATCGTTTCTGTTTTGGTCAATCAATCCCTTAATAGCATCTAGAATTTCTTGTCGACCTCCATAACCCAAAGCAATTGTTAAAGTTTTTTGCCCTCCACCTCTAACTTCTTTAAGCTGTTTAATAGTTTCTTGTATAAAATCTGGTAAAAGATCTGTGGACCCAATAAATTCAATTTTAAAGTTATCAACTACGTCATCAATTAATAGCTCTTCAAAGAGTTCATTCAGTACTTGAAAGTACGGTTCAAGTTCTTCTTGTGGTCTTGATAGATTTTCTCTTGATAAAAGCCAACTTGTGATGAAATCAATCCCCACCTCATCACACCATCCGATGCACTCCTTAAGTCTTGTCATGCCGATTTTATATGAAACTTCAAAACTTAGTAATCCTTCTTTCCTTGCGTACCTTCTGTGACCATCATGAATTAATCCGATGTGTTTAGGTAAGTTTTCATTAACTAATTTATTACGTAAACGATTTTCATAAATTGAGTAAATTAATCTTGGAGAGGACATTTTTTAGGCTGTTGCTGCTTCTATTTCTTCGATTGTTTTTGGAGCATTCTCTGTGAGGTTCATTGGTCCGTTGTTTGTACAAACAATATCATCTTCAATTCTTACACCAATACCTAAGAGATCTTTAGGGATTTCATGTTTTACTGTTTTAGCATTCATCATTTCTTCTTTTTCTAATTTTGTAGCTTTCTCCATACCCATAATTTTTCTACGTTCTCTGATTTCATTTGGGTCTCTTTCAAGTAATGGGAATTCTATTACAGGCTTTGTTGGTCTTACATAGATTCCTGGCTCTATGGTTGTCACCATTCCATGTTCAAATGCTCTTGGTTGTCCATTAACTTCATTGCTACCAGCATCATGAACATCAAGACCTAGCCAGTGTCCAGTCCCATGCATAAAGAATTCGAAAAAATGCATCATTGAGATTGTTTCTTCTACACCAAGTGGCACTAGTTTTAAATTAACCAATGATTCAGATAACGTTTTTATTGTTTGTTGGTGTACTTCCTTCATTGAGTTGCCCACAACTACTCCTTCTATGCCTTCATTTTGTACCTTTAACACTTCTTCATATACATCTTTTTGAGGTGACGTAAACTTTCCAGATACAGGAAAAGTGCGGGTTACATCTGAAGAGTACATTCCATACTCTGCTGCTGCATCAATTAGAAGTAAGCTTCCTTCATCAAGCTGATCTCTATTTGTTGAGTAGTGAAGTATGCAAGCATTGTGACCACCAGCAACTATTGAGGGGTAGCCTAATCTTTCTGCACCTCTATCATAAAATATCCTTTCCATCTCTGCACCAACTTGATACTCGTACATTCCAGCATTTGCAGTCTTCATTGCATGAATATGACCTTCGACGGTTATATCACAGGCTTTTGTTAGTAGCTCAATCTCTCCATCACTTTTAATTAATCTAAGTTCTGAAATGAGTGGTTGTAGTGAATACAGTGTTGCGTTACTGAAATCAGTACCTCGTTGGTCATACGGAACTGCATGGGTTAGTACTTTCTTATCGTATTTTTCGAAATTATTTGAAGAGTAATCACAATAAATATCGTTAAATCCTCTGAGCAAGTTCGGAAGTATTTTTTCGTAGTCTTGAAATGAATAAGCTTTTAAAGCTTCATAATCATCAACGGCACCAGACTGACCTAAACGTTTACCTTCCCATGTCTCCATTTCCTCATTCCTATCTTGAACAAACAGGTGCAACTCAGGTTCTGAGTCTTTGATGAGGATTACAGCATGGGCATCAGGTTCAGGCCATTCTGTTAAATAATAAAAATTTGAATCTTGTCGAAATGGATACCAAGTGTCATTATTTCTGTAAACAATGCTTCCACTATGTAGAATGACAGCACCATTTTTTATTTGTTTTGCCAAGTTTTCTCTGGCAATTTTTGAATTACCCATTACTGAATAAGAATAATCTATTAAGCAATAAAAAAGCTAGTGGTTTTTATATTGACACTAGAAATTCACGAAGAATTGGATTCCAGTGTGTTTCGTTGTGCTGGCCTTTTTCTTTGAAAACGAAATTAGTTTTGATGTTGTTCAACTTGAGTTCCTCTTCAATTTTTTTAACACCAGAAACATAGAAATCATTATTATTTGAAAAATCTAAATCCCATTCTTTAGGAAATATGTTTTTTACTTGGTCACCAAAAATATCTCCCTCTTTTGTTCCAACTGATAAATTGCAAATAGATTTTTTACTTAAGTTATTTAGATCGTTAACTATCCCTGGAAATCCAAACCAAAATGCTGGAGAAAGAGAGATTATGTTCTCAAAAGATGGATTTAGAATACCTGTCTTTATTGACATTAACCCTCCCATCGATGCTCCCATGACAATTTTTTTTAAATTAGCTACATCTATGTCGTAATCACCATAAATCTGTGGTAAGTGATCTTCTAATATGGACTCTATGTGCATAGTTGCAAAGTTTTCTTGTTCGCCTCTTGGGTAGGGGTTGTATTGTTTTTGTCTGCTAGAGTTTGAGGTCACAGCTACAACAAAATAACCTCTGTTTTCTCTTTCCTCTAAATCGGTCAACAGTGATTCTAAATTAAAAAAATAACCATATGAACTCTTTGATTTTAAGAATAAATTTTCCGCATCAAACGCAAGAATCATATGAGTAACTCTCTTGAACTTTGGAAATCTGACCAAATAGTTATTTGTGTCTCCAAGGTTTATATCTACAACCGGTTGGCTTATGTAGATGTTTTCTAAACTTTTATCGTATTCTGAAAATAGCAGCATTAAGTTATTTTATATTATCCTCAATTGTCTTTGCTACTTCTCTTGCTTTTGATTCATCAGTAGAAATTATTAATACAACATTATCACCTGCAATTGAAGCAACAATATTGTCGATATATAAATTATCAATGGACTCTGCAATCACTTGTGCGGCTGCTGTTGTGGTTTTAACAACAACTTGGTTTGAAACTGGTTCTACATCGAGTACAAAATCTTCTAATGCTTTTTTCGCAATTTTAACCTGCGCATTGTTATCTTGATTTTTAGGAAGCACATAAATTAGTCTTCCATTTTTTAATCTTTTCTTGATTGCTCCAAGTTCATTTAGATCTCTAGATAGTGTTGCTTGGGTAATTTGAATGTTATTTTTCTTAAGAAGTCCTTTAAGTTGATTTTGTGAAGAGACATTTTCTGAATCTATAAAATCTGCAATTAATCTTTGTCTTTGAATAGTTGATTTCTTCATTGTATAAATATACATGTAAATGAATATTTATACAATTATAAATTATTGAAAGTTTCCTTAGCTAGTTTTATCGCTTCCTCTTTAGAAACTTCACCCTCATTAATTCTTTGCTGATATAAGGCCTTCATAATCACACCGACTTTTGGGCCTGGTTCTAAATCAAAAAGACTCATAATTTCATCTCCGCTAATTGGTGGTCTTAGTTTTGACATTTCTTCTTTTTCTAAAACTTCTTTTATTCTTGTCTCCATCTCATCAAGTTTTTCAAAAATTTCCTGAGCTTTTTGTTTATTTTTAGTTGTTACATCGGCTCTAACTAAGTTATTGAGATCTTCCAAAACTTCACCAGCATCAACAATATATCTTCTAACTGCAGAATCTGTCCAGCCCATTTTAAATGTGTGAGGTCTTAGGTGCAGCTCAACTAAACTCGCAACATTCTTGATAGTTTTTTTATCGTACTTTAAGTTTTGTAAAATTTTTTTTGTCATTTTTGCACCTACGACTTCGTGATGTCGAAAATGAACTTTTCCATTTTCAATACCTTTTGTGTTTGGTTTAGCAATATCATGAAACAAAGCTCCTAGTCTTCGAATTAGTGTGGGCGATACATTGTCAACTACCTGGAGCGTATGTTCATAAACATCTTTATGGTGATGATTAGGATCGACCTCAATTTTAAGTTCATTTAATTCAGGAAGGATATAAGAACTTAAACCACTTTCTACAAAAGTTCTTAGGCCAAGTGAGGGATTTTTACCCACAAGTAGTTTAGATATTTCATCTCTTATTCTTTCTACAGATACTATTTTGATTCTTTCAACGTTATCTCTCATTGCTACATAAGTATCGTTATCAGGTGAAAATCCGTGAGTACTTATAAACCTACAAACCCTTAACATTCTTAAAGGGTCATCTGAAAAAGAAATAATTGGATCATCAGGGGTTCTGATTGTTCCTGAAGCTAGGTCTTTTAGGCCTAAAAATGGGTCAACAAGTTCATTTTCTTTAATCGAATAGGCTATTGAATTAATTGTAAAGTCTCTTCTGGAGAGATCTGTATTTAAGTCTGCTGCTGATTCAATAGATGGGTTTCGTGAAGAGTTTTCATATGTGTCTTTCCTGTATGTGGTTATGTGAACTGAGTTATCATCAATCTGCAGTTCAATAGTTCCAAACTCTCTACCAATTTCTGTTGTTTTATATCCATTATTGTTTAACAAACTTATGGACTCTTCTGGGGTTGCATTGGTTGTAAAATCAAAATCTTTAGTATCAATATCTAATATGCCGTCTCGAACAGCTCCTCCGACAAGGTAGAACTCAAAATCATTTGATATGTAAAGATCAGAAACGACTTTTAAATATTCGTTTTTGTCAATTAGGTTTAATAAGGTTCTTGGTACCATATGGATAGCTTAGAAGAAGAATGGAAACAATAGAAGTATGAATTCAGGAGTAGATTTTGCAGCGGGTGGGATTGTTCTTTTGGAACAGAAAATTCTAATTGTAAAAAACAAAAGAGGCGACTCACCAGAAGACGGTGTGTCTTGGTGGGGCTATCCAAAAGGCCATATGGAAGAAGGGGAAAAGCCTGCAGATGCAGCTATAAGAGAAGTGTTTGAGGAAACAGGGTTCGAAGTAAAATTAAAAAGCAACAAACCAATCGCTGAGTCCAGATACGAAATAAGTCGTGATGGAGAAAAGGTTCAAAAAACTGTTTGGTTTTATGAAATGGAAGTTATTGAGTCTTTCAAAAATGAACCTGATGATGAAATTGAGGAAATTGCACTAGTTGATTTTGATAGCGCTTTTGACTTACTAACTCACGAAGAAGATAAGAAAATTTTAAAATATGTTTTTAACAAATGAGAAAAAGAAGCATAGCACCTGGCAAGGAACTTTTTATACTCGAAAATGGAATGAGCAAACACCAGTTGTTTATTTTGAAAAACTATATGGTGGAAGACCTTTATTAAAGAAGATTAATCAACTTGCATTACAGGATAATCTCATCTTTAACTCTTCTATGGTTGATGAGAATAATTCAGCAGTTTGGCAGTCAGCTGGATGGGAGGTTTTAGAAAAATTAAACGTACTCTCTTTAAATCTAAAAAACATTAAGCAGTCTGATAAAAACATAGAGAATGTTGATGTGTTTACCGATGCAAAAATTCCTGAAGTTCTCAATCTAGATCACGATATTTTTGACCCATACTGGCAAAATTCAAGCGCTGCATTTAAAGAAACAATTGAAAGTTGTGTTCATAATTATTTATTCATCCAAAAAGCTGATGATGATACGGCTGGTTATGGCATATTAGGTATAACTAGAAATTATGGATTTTTGCAGAGATTTGGAATTGTGAAAAAGTATCAAAATAGAGGTTTGGGTAAAAAGTTACTCGAAAACATCGTTGCATTCTCAAAACAAAAAAAATTAGTTAATGTTCGCCTAAATACACAAACTCAAAATAAACATGCTCAGAGTTTGTATTTAAATAATGGATTTGTTTATACAAAGACCAATTTTTTAATTTTGGCAACTAGCAACCATAAATAGAACTTCATTAATAATCCTCGTTAGCTTAATATAAGTTCTATGGAACAAGAAGATAGCTTTTTAGAATCCTTTGAGAGTTTGCTAGACACTATTAAAAGATTGGTTGTTAAACCAGTAAAAAGAGTAACTGGCTTTGCTTCATTGGGTTTCCTTTTAATTGTTTTGCTGTTCTTGTCGTTAATATTTATATTTATAGGAATAATAAAAATTATGCAGGGTTTGGGGTTGCTCCTCGGAGTTAACCCAACTGGTTTCGCATTTGCTTCTCTGGGTATTCTGTTTTTATTTTTATCAGTTAAAAGTTATTGGAGAAAAAAAGTATGAAAAATGTAGCAATAATTGGTTCTGGACCAGCTGGATATACGGCTGGAATTTATGCAGGTAGAGCAAATCTTGAACCAGTGCTTTTTGAAGGACTTGAATCTGGCGGTCAGCTAATGCTTACTACCGATGTTGAGAATTATCCTGGTTTTGTTGATGGAATAATGGGCCCTGAGCTAATGCAAGTTTTCAAAGGACAGGCTGAAAGATTTGGCACAGAAATTAAGACAGAAATTATTGACTCAATTGAAAATATTGATGGAGGTTTTAAGTTAACCAGTAGTAAAGGTGAGTACGAATTTAAATCTGTAATTATTGCATCTGGTGCGTCAGCCAGGTGGCTTGGCGTTGAGGGTGAAAAAGAACTTCAAGGATATGGTGTTTCTGCTTGTGCAACCTGCGATGGATTCTTTTTTAAAGAAAAGGAAGTAGCAGTAGTTGGTGGTGGAGATTCAGCAATGGAAGAGGCTTTGTTTCTAACCAAGTTTGCAACAAAAGTATATGTGATACATAGAAGAGATCAGTTTAGAGCTAGTCAAATAATGCAGGATAGGGTTTTAAATCATGAAAAAATTGAAGTTATCTGGAACAGTACTGTTGAAAAAATTATTGGTGATGGTGCTGTGTCTTCTGTAGTTCTAAAAAATACTGAAGACGGTTCAGAGTCTGAACTTAACTTAGACGGCGTTTTTGTAGCAATTGGTCATGATCCAAACGTAGAGTTTCTTAACAATTTCGTTGAACTAGATGAAAAGGGATATATAAAAACTGGGTTTACAACAGACACTAGTACTTCTGTTCCTGGAGTCTTTGCAGCAGGAGATGTTGCAGATTCCATATATAGACAAGCAATTACTGCAGCGGGAACCGGTTGTCAGGCAGCTATTGATTCTGAAAGATGGTTAGATCATTAATCAAGAAAACTTGAGTTATATTGATGAATTGTCACCTGATGAACTTTTAGATTTAAGTAACAAAATTCAAGCAGCAGGGTATCAGTTTCCTTCTGATTCAGTTGAGTGTAAGTCATTAGTAGAGCTTTTTTTAAATGATTACAATATAGAAAAAACTATTTCTAAAGAAAACCTCTGGCTAGAGCTTTTAAATCATGGTTACGACTTAGGTGATCGAATTCTCAATTTTTCAAATCCTGTATTAAAAGGGTCTGATGTAGAAGAACTTCAAGAAATGTTGTCTCGACTTGGGTTTTATTCTGAGCCAATCAACTCTGAGTACACAAAGGAGCTAATGAAATCTGTTGAAGCATTTCAAGAAAATCGTGGACTTAGTGTAGATGGTGTTGTCGGCTTGAATACAGCCATTGAAATTAAAAAATTGATCAGACCAACTTTAGACAAGTCTCTTAATGAAGCGATTAAAGGCTTTAAGCCCGCTAGCTCAGCGTTGAATGTGTGTATAAACATTGAAAACAACGGCGAGTACAGAGAACAAGTAGTGTTTTATGAATCAATTAAAGAATCTGGAATAGAAAATGGAATGAATATTACTTTTGTTTCCGAAGCTGGGGAAGAGATGAGTAAAGAAAATATAATTTCTTTCGTAAATAAAATTAACCCTTCACTTTTCTTAACTTTTGAAAACAATGAAACACAGTCCGTAGATTACTTCAAAGGAAAGCACTCTGTAAGTAATATTGGTAAAAAATTAGCTGATGAAATTGGCACAAAATTAAACCTTGATTCAGTTGGTAAAAACAATATGCTACTCAAAAATACTAAAGCCGTGTCTTTAGTAATAAATGGTAATTTTTACCAAATTAATACCAATACAGTTTTTGATATAGTTTCTGAGATTTATTCGGAAATTTTTTGAAACTAATTTAATTTCTCTATAAATTTTTTAAGTGCTTCTATATTTTGAAAGTTCAGATTTACTTTAAATGACTTTCCTGATTTTTTAACTTGAACTTTTGAACCTAGCGTGTTTTCAAGATTGCTCTTAAGGTGTAGAACTTCTTCGCTCACAGAAGACTTTCCATTTAGCTCACTCACCTTATCTTCAACCTGGCGACTATTTAAAGATAAACTAATAATTTCGGAAAGTAATTTGTCTTGTAAGTTTTCATCTAAAACTATTAAAGGTCTTGCTTGTCCAAAGGAAATCTTCTCTTCTTTTAAAGCTTCTTGAACTTTTTGACTCAGGTTTGAAATGCGTAATAAGTTAGCAATAAATGGTCTGCTTTTACCAACCAAAAGGCCTATCTCTTTTGCGTTTAAGCCGTATGTTTCTTTTAAACTTTTGTAACCAAGCGCTTCTTCAATGGTATTAAGTTGTGATCTTTGTACATTTTCCACTAGACCCAAAACTGCTGCATCCTTGTCCGTTACATCTTTTACTAAACAAGGAATTGTTTTTAAACCAGCTGCTTTACTTGCTCGGAGTCTTCTTTCGCCAGCAATTAATTGATACCTATCATTGCCTAACAATTGAACGATTATAGGTTGGAGTACACCACTTTTTTTAATTGATTCTGAAAGTTCGCCTAGCTTTTTTTCATCAAAATATGTTCTTGCCTGCGTTTTGCTTTCAGAAATTTTTCCAACTTCAATATCGACTACTTTAAATTCTCTAACATCTGTGTTTTCTATAAGCGAACTTAGGGATCTTTTCATAAGCCAACCTTTTCTAATAATTCATTGCTTAATTCTTCAAATTCAATTCTAGCTTTACTATATTCACTAAAATCTAATACAGTTTTAGCATAGAACGGACTATCTGCAATTTCAGTTAATTGTGATATATGCGTTGTAAACAACTTATCAGACAGTATTTGTTTTAACTCTGAAACAAAGTCATGGTAGCTTGCTCGTCTTGTATCAACTTGATTCAGAACTACCCCTAGAAAATGAGGATCTGTATGAGGTACTTCAGAGATTGTTTGTTTAGCAAATGACATTGCCTGACCAACCCCCTCCACAGCTAAGAACTCTGGTTTACTTGGTATAAAGTAATAATCAGATGTTGAAAGTGCTTCCTGAACTAAAGAACTCATAGTTGGTGGTGTATCGATAAATACTATATCAAATGTCTTTATGGTCTCATTTTGTCGAATTTTTCTCATCTTTGATCCACCTACTATTTTTTCTGAATTGTGTTTTTTAATGTCTACATCAGAGGGTATTAGGTATAAATTCTCAAATACTTTTATAGGTTCTATGTTGTTTTCACCTTCTAAAATTTGAGTTGTTGAGGTGGTTAATTCAGAAGTTTTGTTTTGATTAAGGTACGTTGATACATTTCCTTGAGGGTCTGTGTCAATAATTAGTGTTTTTAAGCCTTTTCTTGAAAGTACGCTAGCAAGGTTGATTACTGTTGTTGTCTTACCAACTCCACCCTTTTGACAAACCACAGCAATTGTTTTCACTTAACATTTATAACATCAATGTGTCTTATATCATCTTTATTAATTTTAAAATTCTCGTGTTTCACGTGAAACAGGTTTGAATCGTAATCTAAGTCTTCGCCGTTTGATGAGACCAGATATGTGGTGTTTTTATCAGTTTTTAGAGAATTTATTACTTTTTCGCTTGAAATAAAGCATCTAGACACAAAAAAACCGCCTTTTTTAATGTGGTTATACGCATCGTCCTGAATCTCAAAAATATTATTATTATTGAGTATTTTGATTAATCGTGAAAGTTCAAAAATTCTTTTTTCTTTTACATCAATTAAGTTAACTGTAATATTTGTAGTAATTCCTATTGGAATTCCAGGTATTCCTCCTCCAGTTCCAAGATCTGAAACTACATCAACCTCACCAGGGAGTTCAGATAATATTTTTCCAAAATAAAGAGAGTGGATAACGAACTCATCCCATACAAATTGTTTGCTTTTTGGACTAATAAGTCCTGTTTTTATACCGGTATTACAAAGCCAGTCATGATAAATGATTAGCTGGTCTAAATTATCACCAACAAGTTGTTTACCCCAGTCAGGAACTTGGGGTTCAAAAGTCATTCTTCTTCTTCAGGCGCAAAGACTACTGATCTGTAGGGTTCTCTTCCTTCAGAATATGACTTTATTCCTTCAAAATTTGCAGCTGCATCATGTAGGGTTTTACGATCTACAGAGTTCATTGGT
>CACHTH010000014.1:0-19598 GCA_902582695.1 uncultured Candidatus Actinomarina sp. | reverse complement strand
GCTATCCAGATAATTAATGATGCTGATGACGAAGTGTTAGATTGTATTTCCAGAGCTTTTCCTACAGACATTTATCAAAAAATTGTAAATGATCTAAATCCAGATAATTTTGAAGCGGGTGTGATTATTGGTTGTTTTGAAGACCCAACGACTTCTCCAGGCACAGCGCAACCACCTCCACCAAGCGAAGGAGGTAACGGAGGTGATAATTCAACACCAACTACAGTACCTTCAGATACTGGATCGGGCGGTACCAGTCAACCAAGCGGTCCAGAGGGAAATCAAGGTAACTCCTGGTATGATCTTAATATTTACGAATACTCACCAAGCTACTCAGTTGCAACATCTAATGGGAATACAGGATTTGGTTTAAATGAATCTGGAGATATTTTACTTTCTGGATATGGGTTTAATAACTCTGGTGGATCAACAAAATTAAACCACCCAGTTTCGATATCTGCAAATGCTGGCAAGATGGCAGTCACAGACAGATTCAACAATCGAGTTTTAATATGGAATTCAATTCCAACCTCCAATACGGCACCAGACTTAGTCTTAGGTCAAACAAATTTCACAACTCATAACTCTGGAACAGGTTTAAATAATATGGATTTTCCGGGACAGGTAGTTGTGACACCAGATGGAAAAGTTTTGGTTGCTGATTCAGATAATAACAGAGTTTTAGTTTGGACTACATTCCCAACATCTTCAGGCCAGGCAGCCGACTACGCAATACCAACAACAAATTATGTAAATTTCGGTGACTCATGGCCATGGGGTGTGTGGTCAGATGGCACTAAAGTTATTGTCACAGCAACAGTTGCTAAAGCAGTTTTATTTTGGAATTCATTTCCTGGACCCAATGATGCTCCAGATGTTGTTCTAACTTCTAGCCAGGTAGGAACTCCACGATCAATTACATCAGATGGTAATTATGTAATGCTTGGAGATGAGAATGCAAACGGACCATGTATTGGCCAAAATGGCACAAGATCTACACATATTTGGACTTCTTGGCCCACATCTTCTAGAGATCCTGATGCATGTATAGATAACTGGCTAGCTAGTGCAATATATGACTCAAAGATTTACGGTATTGCAGCTGGTGGAGAGACTATGTATTTTTATGATGATCTTTACACAACAACGCAAGACTTAAAAGCAAATGTAAAACTAGCTAATCCTAATGAAGGCCATAGATGGGCTGGTGGTGATGATGGAGGAGCTACAGTTGTAGATGGAAAACTATTTGTTGCAGAATATAACGGAAACAGAATTTCCGTTTTTGATACTATACCAACATCGCCTGCTGAAAAACCAGATTGGGCATTGTTAGCAAATGAGCCAACTGATTATCCACTTTTAGATGAATTTATTATTCAAAATCCAATTATTGATTCAAACGGAAGCATGCTCTTTGTTTCTTCAGATTTTGATAGATCTCTTTCTATCTGGAAACAACTTCCAGGAAGCTCAGGCGCACAGCCAGATATTGTCATGAGAAGGTTCGATCAAGCTCCATGGGATATGGTTGTTGAGGGTAAAGAAGTCTATTTAGTTGGTGGTAATAGTGTGTTTGGGTGGAGCGATATAGAATCAGCGATGAATACTGGAAACTACAGTTTTACACTGAATGCAAAATCAATTGGTAATGTCACCTTCCAAGGTGTTAGAGGGCTTGCCTATAACGGTACATACTTTGCAGTTGCTGACGCAGGTGCAGACACGATTTATATCTGGGAAGGTCTTCCAGGTACATCTGACAATCCTGCTTACTCTCTTCCTAACCTTTCAAACCTTGGAAGAATTGATATGAACGATACACATTTAGCAATTGGGTGTTACCCGGGTGGATCTAGTTTTAAAGTGTTAGAGCTTTCAACACTGAGCTCGCCATCGTATCAAACAGTACCTGGACAAGATTGTCCTTCTGAAGTTAGTTTTAATGACAAAGGATTTTTTATTCCAGGAAATGACAATATTATTGGTTGGAACTCAGTTACAGATGCTTTAGCTGGTAGTTCACCAACAATGAGCTTTGGCGGAAGAACTGATAAGTCCAATATGGGAACTAAGATGGCAGCTGGTATTGGCTGGGATGGGTATCATTTCTGGGTTGGAGAATACAAGTTCTCAAACAGATTGCTTGGATTTGTTCCTTCAAAATAATTAATTTCTTATTAGATGAATGCTTTTATACTTAACCCATGAATATTGGTGCACATATACCTTCAAAAAATGCTATTGAAGAGATAAAACTTAGAAAAGGTGATACTTTTCAGATTTTTGTCTCTAGTCCACAGATGTGGAAAAGCCCAAAACCCCGTGAAGATGTCGACATTTTACAAGACTACGATGGCCCAATTTATGTCCATGCACCATATTTAATTAATGTTGCGACCCCAAACAATAAAGTTCGCCACCCAAGCAGAAAACTTCTTAAAGACACCTGTAAAATTGCAGCAAGTTTTGGTGCAAAAGCAGTCATTGTCCATGGAGGATCCGTTGGAGAAGGTGGAGATATTGGCGAGGGTTATGATAACTGGAGAAAAGCAATCGAACATGTAGAAGATACGGGTATGAGAGTGTTAGTCGAAAACACTGCTGGTGGAAAAAACTCTGTGGCTAGGTATATGGATTCTATCGAGAGACTTTGGGAAGTAATAGGAGATTTAAATGTCGGTCTCTGTCTAGATACCTGCCACACATGGGCTGGTGGCATTCCAACAGAAGAGGCAGTCAAAGGGTTTAAAAAACTAACTAAAAAAATAGACCTTGTGCACTTTAATGACTCCAAAGATGGTTTTGAGAGCTCAAGAGATCGCCATGAGAACCTAGGAAAAGGGAGCATCCCTAAAGCTGAGCTTGAATATGTGATTAAAAACTGTAAAACAGATATTGTTGTGGAGACCCCAGGTGGTTTAGAGGAACAGAAAAAAGATATTGCGTGGATTAGACGTCGCCTAAAGAAATGAATTACTTACCATCTAACCTCGAATTTAGGGATGGAGTCGCTTTTATAAGAGTATGGCACCCCCCTCTATGTTTATGACTGGGAACACCTACGAGATAACATTGATCATTTTACAAATGCATTTGGCGAGGATACTTATTTTCGATATGCAGCAAAAGCGTTTATCTGTAAAGCGTTAGTTAAAGAGTTAGACGAGAAAGGCTGGGGAGTAGATGTTGTCTCTGGTGGAGAGATGGCAACAGTTCAAGCGGTTACTGGAACCTTAGAAAACTCTTTATTTAATGGCACCTTTAAGCATAAAGATGAGATTGAGTTCTTCATTCAACATAATGGCGGCCACATCTCTGTTGATAATCGTTTTGAGATTCCAATGTTAGAAGAGGTTGCAGCAAAATTAGAGAGAAAACAACCAGTGATTATGCGAATAAACCTTGATGTTGGAGCCGAAACGCATCCAATGGTGTTGACTTCAGGGTACGATCAACAGTTTGGTATCTCTATTGGTTTTGCTGAAGAGGCATTACAACAGATCTATAATTCAAAACATTTACTCTTTTCTGGAGTTCATGTTCATATTGGAAGTCAGATTAAAGATCCGGAACGTTACAAAAAAGCAATGAGCGAGTGTGCAGATTTTCTCAATGCTCATCCTGCAAGCGTAGAAAGAGAGATAGTCTTTGATGCTGGTGGTGGATTCTTTTCACCTTACGCTGGTGATGAAGTAGACCATGAACTTAAAGTCTACGCTGACGCAATTCATGAAGGCATTAAAGAACACTGGAGTGGATCGTATAAAGTCATGATTGAACCAGGAAGAGCCTTAGTAAATAATCCAGGAATTATTTTATATACTGCTGGGGCTATTAAAGATGATCGAGGCGAGAAACCATATATTTTAGTAGATGGTGGTATGTCAGATAATCCAAGGCCAGCTTTGTATGGAAGCGAACATAAGCTCTTTAATATCTCTGGTGGCAAAGCTGGAGAAGACATTGTACATGCAGTTTCTGGTAGACACTGTGAAAGTGGAGATTTATTAGTCAAAGACGCAATGTTGCCAAGCGACACTGTCTCTGGAGATATTTTAATGTCTACTTCCACTGGTGCATATACCTTTGCTATGGCAAGCAACTATAACCGAGTACCTAAATCTGGAGTAGTTGCAGTTACTAATAGTGGTGTTGTGGAGTTGGTGAATAGGCAAAGTTTTCAAGATACGTTTATAAACGACCTCTAACTAAACCTTTCTTTGAAGTGTTCTAGGATTTCTGTAGATTTAATTTCTCGAGTTTCCTCATCCCCCCTTTTAAAAACTACTTTGCGAAATTAAATCTTAAAAAAACCACAAAATTAATATGAATTTGCACATTTGCTGACTAAAAAAAGGCTTTGACACTGCCAAAACTACCAAAAGTAATGCTTAACTAGTTAAAAAATGATCCTTCTGGGTATTTTTTTAAGATGTATCTAGTAAATAAAAACAGCCAAATCTCACCAATTAGTAACACAATAGAAATTGGATGAAGCCCTTCTTGCACAAAGCTAATAACTCTTGCAATCATTACAAATCCTAAAGTGACAAAAAGAGTTCTTATCCAGAAATTATCTTTTGTTCTTAGCCAGAGAAGTGGTGCAACACCAACTAATATCCAAAGACCACCAAGATCTGCTTTTATTTGATTTAAAGCATAGTTTTCAGAGACAGTGATGCCAACAAAGTCAAAAAACTGATTATTAAATACGAGCAATGCAACTGCAACAGTAAATCCAAATACTGAAATACCAATTACATTGACTCGTATAAATAGCTTCATAAGTTATTCATTAGTTAAAGAAACAGCCATTCCATAAAGATTAATTTCCATTTCTTTACCTTCTTCGGCTTCCTCAGCACTAATACCGGTTTTTTCTTCAAACAGTCTGTTGAACTCTTTTTGACCTTCTTCTAAGTCATATGTAGCTCCCCAGGCCTCTCGTTTTTCAACTGAGGGGAACATATTTACTGAGAAATAATACACACCGTCTTCTTGCTCTTGATAGCCCCAGTAGTATTTAACATCTGTTGCTTCAACAAACTCTTTGGAGTATTCACTCCAGATTTCTTTCCATGCTTCATAATTTTCAGCACTATGTTCCTTAAATTTGCTAACTGATACTGTCATTGCTTCCATTATTTGCCTCCTTTTTTTAGGATATCAAAACCCCAAAAACCTTGCTTATTTAGTTGTTAAACCTTTGTTAACGAAAATTTAACACTAAAAATTACTGATAAATTCCAAAACACTGTATTTTTATAACACTATGAAAGACAAAGTAAATAAATTTCTAGAGATAGAAGATAGAGTTTTCAGAGCTCCGTACAACTATTTAAAAGAAAAAGGCATAATCGATAAAGTAATTGAATTAAAAGCTAGATTTGTTGAAATTTATGAAAAAGATGAACATATTCCGTATGGTGGAAATCAAATGTTCTTTGGTGACGACTAAACCGTCTTTTTTACACAGTACGGACAGTACTCGTTAATTTTAAAATCTGGAGAAGCCTTTTCCTCAGCTGACAGCGGCTCTCTACATATATAACAATAAATGTAATCTGTCTCATTGAGATCTGTATCTAAAGCAACTCTTTCATCAAAGACAAAACAATCTCCATTCCAGTATTTTCCACCGGTTTCTTTAAAGTAATCTAGCACGCCACCCTCAAGCTGTTTCACATCTGTAAAACCTGCTTTGAGCATTACAGCAGAAGCTTTTTCACATCGAATACCGCCAGTACAGTACATGACAATTTGTTTCTCTTTATATTCTTCTGGCAGTTGTTCTATTGCTTTTGGAAAATCTCTAAATGTATCTAGTTGAAGATCCACAGCGTTTTCAAATAATCCAACTCTAGTTTCATATTCATTTCGCGTATCTAAGACAACGACCTCTTCATTGTTTTCGTACATTGCAAAAAGTTCTTGTGGAGAAATGTACTCTCCAGTCAACTCTCTTGGATTTATATCATCTCTTCCGAGTGAAATGATTTCTTTTTTTAGTCTGACTTTCATTCTACGAAATGGTTTAGTTTCACTGTAAGTTCTTTTTAGTGGAATATTTAGAAATCTTTCATCTTGTTCCATAAACGTTATATATGTATCTATATCTTGTTCTGTTCCGGCTATTGAAAAGTTGACTCCGTTAGGGCTTAAATATATAGAACCTCTTAGATCTAGCTCGTCACATTTTTTTTGAAACGTTGGTATAAGTTTGTCCAAATTATCGAGAGGTTCAAACTTATAACCAGCAATGTTTAAAAATAATTTATTATCCACAGGTGTAATATATCACTATTTATTTATGTTGTGACTTATTTTTTCCCAAGAATAAGTAAGTTTTAAACTTTAGTTCCAATATATGAATTTAGGAAATCTCTAAACATTTCAAAAGATTTTGTAGACTCTTCCATCTCACCATCTAACTGAAATACATGCCAAAGATTCTCCCACTCTTTGTATTCATGGATTACATCATCTCTCTCAAACACTTTGATCATTGAACGAGAATCTGAGAGTAAGAGTTCATCTGCACCCACCTGAATCATTACAGGGGGACACCCAGAGAAATCACCATTGATTGGACAGATTAGTGGATTGGATTGATCAATATCTTCTTTTTTGACATAGTAACCAATTGCACTTTTCATATTAAACTTGCTCCATATTTTCTTAAACAGTGGTCCTATTAAGGGGTCTCTATCAGCCATTTCTTCATTGTATGACTCCCCGGTTGCACCAGGATCTGCCCATGGAGAGATACAAATTATTGCTGAAGGTAAAACTTCATTTAGTTCTCTTAATTTTAAGAAAGTAACTAAAGAAAGATTACCACCAGCAGAGTCACCACCTATTGCTATTTCTTCGTTTGAGTATCCATAGTCATTAATTAGCGCTCTGTAAGTTGCAACACCATCTTCAAGTTGGGATGGAAAAAGATTTTCAGGAGCAAGTCTATAATCTGGAACAAAAATAGTAAACCCTGTTATATCTGCCATATAAGACATCATTGGATAGTATGCTTTTGGAGAACCAACCATATAGGCGCCACCATGGAAAAACAGAAGTACTTTTTTTGGATCAGAGTTTGGTGTCGTTATTTTCCATGTTGGTACTCCACCTAAAATAAGCTCTTCGTATTTTGCACCTTTTGCAACACTAAAAAACTTTGCCATACTGTTGAAGTTATATCTGACAAAACCAGCCATAAATTTTGAAACATTGCCTGGCTCAGCAACACCTAAAGACATCAAAAAACTCATTCTTTTGTAAATGTTTTTAGTTTTTTCAGCTTTTTCACTTAACATATACGCTCTAATTACAATCTATGCACATTCGAGCGCAAAAACAAGTCGTATATGTTTATTATTTTACAGGACCGTAAAGATGAACAATAGAAAGTATTTATTTGTTATTGGAATACTAGTGGTAGGACTATTTCTACTAGAACAACTCTTGGGATACTTAAACATTACAGAGTCGTATCTTTTTTTAGTATTTTGGATTATTTTCTTTACCTGGATACTTTTTGGAAAAAACTTTCTTGGTAGAACAAGATGAACTTTGTTGAAACATTAGAAAGATACTGGGATACATGGGAAATCTTGCTTATTATAATTCCTATTGTTGTGTTTCAACTATTCAGGAAATAAATGACTAAAAAAAAGTTTATTATTGATGCTGACACAGGCTCAGATGATGCTGTTGCAATTCTTATGGCACTTAGAGATCCAAGAGTAGAAGTTCTTGGAATTACAATTGTTTCTGGCAATGTTCCATTGAAACAGGGAATTATAAACACACTCGCTACAGCAGAGCTATGCGATACAGAAGTTAAAGTTTACGCAGGTGCAGATAAACCATTAACTAGAGAATACAAAGAGCTTTACACATTAGATGAATTTGCCGCCCATGTGAAATCACTATCACCTGTCTCTGCCTCAGCACAATGTGTTCATGGTATTGATGGCATGGGAGACATTGGAATAGAACCATTAAATAAAAAGTATGAAGATCAGAATGCAGTAGATTACCTAGTGAATTCTTTTAATGAAAATCCAAATGAAATCACACTTGTCACACTTGGTCCACTTACAAATATTGCAAATGCTATTCAGAAAGACCCTTCTATAGTGAATAAAATTGAACATTGTTATGTAATGGGAGGCACCTCTGATGGTACAGGGAACGTCTCTTCAGCTGCAGAATACAATATCTGGGTAGATCCGGAAGCTGCAAAAATTGTTTTTAATTCTGGCTTACAAATCACCATGGTTGGTTGGGACAATTCTTATAAATATGCAATGTTAAAAGATGAAGAAATGAATAATTTGAAATTACTCAAAACAAAATATGCCGATTTTTGTGTTGATATTCAAAAAACTCTTATAGAACTTACCTACGCTACGTATGGTTTTTATGGATTTGACTTACCGGACCCAATAACAATGGCAATAGCACTAGATAATAAACTAATTGTCGAATCACAACAGTTGCATGTTGTAGTTGATACACGAGATGGAATCACAAGAGGTCAGACCATTGTTGATTATTTTGATGCAGAAAAAGAAGAACAAAATATTAGAGTTGTAACAAAATCTAACAACAAGGGCTTTCTAAATTTATTATCAGAATTAGTTACATAGATTTTAAATCTTATAACATTCTCTAGTGAGTAAAAAAGTTTATCTTCTTTGGTTTGGTCAAACAATTTCATGGACAGGTTCAGCTATGTCTTTTTTTGCAATTGGGGTTTGGATTTACGAAACAACAGGTAAAGCAAGTGCACTTTCAACTATTTTATTTGTTGTAGCAATTGTGGGGGTAGTAACTGGACCATTTGGTGGAGTGCTAGCAGACAGGTTTCCAAGGAAAACATTAATAATTATTTTTGATTTAATAATTGCTGTGTTGATGTGTGTTATTGGTTACTTTGCATTGATTGATTCATTAACACTTACTCTTTTAATTCCCTTTGCATTAGCTTTTGGTATTTTTGAGATAGCTCATTGGACAACTTGGAGTGCTTTCTTGGGTGACGTTGTAAAAAAGAATGAAGTCACAAAAGTATCAGCTTTATTTGAAAGTGCCGAAGCAATCTCTGTTCTTGTCGGCCCTATAGGTGGCGCTTTTATTTATTCTTTTTTTGGCTTAACAGGAGTTATCTTAGTCGATGTAATTACCTGTTTATTTGGTATTGCAACAATTACTTTATTCAAAAGTAAAAAAGTAGATTCAAAAGGCAAGATAAATGTCAAAAATATATTACTTGATTTAGTTGAAGCATATAACTGGCTTAAAAAACAAAAAGGACTCCTTACCCTCGTGCTTATTTTGGCAATCTGTAATTTTCTTTGGGGTTTCACTCAAGTTTTACTTCCTCCAATGATTTTAAGCTTTACAGACGCAACTGGACTTGGGCTCGTTGAATCCAGTATTGGGTTAGCTTTCCTTTTTGGTTCAGTTATCTCACTTCGTTTATCTGACTGGCTTCAGGGAAATTTAAAAGTTGCAATTTATTGCGGCCTACTTGGTGGTTTAAGTTTAATTATTGGGTCAATAAGGCCAAGTATTTTCTTGTTGTGTGTTCATGGAGTAATTGGTGGTATTTTTGGAACAATGCAATATACCGTTTCCTCTGGAGCATGGCTAGCAATTACAACCGAAGACATAAGAGGAAGAGCATTAGCACTTAGGGGGACGATTGCACAAATGTTGAGGCCACTTGGTGTTTTGATCGCTGGTCCACTTGGAGATTATTTAGAGTTTTCGTTTTATCCTAATAATGTGGATCTTCTTTCCCCACTTGTAGGCACAGGTCCTGGAAGAGGATACGCATTTTTATTTTTTATAGTGGGAGCATTATATGTTGTAGTATGGATATTAAATTTTAATAACAAAAATTTAAGAAATCTCTCAAGACAAGTGAAAGACATAACAAATCAGTAGCATTAAGGTATGAGTCAAATCGTTAAAACCGAAAATCATCCAAACAAAAAAAGAAGAATTCTTGGACCAATTGGAAGATTTCTCTTGAAACTTGTTAATTGGGATATCGTTGGAGATCTACCTGATAAAAAAAGAATAATTATTGCATCTGCCCCACACTCTTCTACGTTTGATGCAATTTATGCATACATAGTGTGCTTGGCAACTGATCTGAAGTTTTATTTTTTGGGTTCTGTTTCAATGTTTACACGAATAGTCGTGCCTCTTCCTTTCAAAAAAAATCCTGACAAGCTTGGAATACCACATCCATTTGGAAAGATTCAAAACAAAGTGCTACTTAATTTTGGAGGGATACCAGTCTGGAGAGCAAAATCGACAGGGGTAACACAGCAAGTTATTGACCAACTTAAATCAAAAGATAAATTTATTTTGTATTTAACAGTTGAGGGCGAAATGAAAACCAACCAAACTATTAAAAGTGGATTTCATTATATTGGTAAGGCACTCGATGCTGTGGTAGTCCCAACTAAGATAGATTATAAAAATCGAAGATTTGAATTAATGGAAGAACTAGAACTAACAGACTCAGTTGAGACAGACAAAGATGCATTAATGGAAAGATACCACTTGGTCCAAGGAAGAAATAAAACCTTTCTTAAACCGGAGTAAAAAAAGATGTTAGTGATACTCGCAACAATAATTGGATCAATTACTTTACTCTATCTATTTCCAAATATGACAATGTTATTTTCTATTGTTATATTTGTGTTTGCTGTGAGATGGCTTATATTTAACAACAAATATTACGAATAAAAATATTACTTCTTAACGAAATTTATCAAAAAACCCTTTTCGCCAAGCATATCCAGCTACAACTGCAAGCAAAATTCCTGCGAAAAAGGGTGGTATTCGAGAAAGTAATAAAACAAAGGCAATAATAACCAATGCGTAATCAACATATGTCCAGAACTTACTCGTCATTTTTGGAATTAAATTGAAATATCTAAGGATTGAAACTGCAATAATTCCAGTTAGTAAATAATACATTTCTTTAATTATACGTATTAATAAACTAAATAAAATAATGTCAAAAACAGCAATAATCACTGGTGCTAATAAAGGAATCGGCTTAGCTGTTGCAAAAGATTTAATTACTAAAAATTATCAAGTTATTTTAGCTTGCAGGGATACAGCAAAAGGAAAAATGGCCGAAGAATTTCTTGGTAGTAATGCAATATTTTTGGAATTAGATTTATCAAAGCCCTCAAGCATTAATCAGTTTGTTAATCAAATTAATTCAGATTATTCAGAGATAGACGTTTTATACAATAATGCTGGTTTAATTTACAGAGATTTTGAATTAACGGAAGAAGGTTACGAATCAATGATTGCTGTAAATTATTTTGGTTCTTTTAGATTAGCTCTGATGTTATTGGAGAACCTACATAGAAGCTCTGGAAGGATTGTTCAAGTAACAAGTCTTTCTATGTATTTAGCAAGAACATTTAATTTAAGCGGTTTACATTCTAAAGATTCATTCTCTCCAAGCAGTAGGTACAATTTCACAAATCTGCTTAGATCGATGTTTGCAATTGAGCTAGAAAATAAACTAAAGAAAACCTCAATATCAGTAGCCACAGCTCATCCAGGCGTTACAAAGTCAAGACAGTCAAGACCATACGAAGTAAAGAAAATTAAAAAGTCTTTTTATACTTATTTTTCTACAAATATAAATACGGGAATCGCACCAATTATTCGAGCAATCGAAGATGAAAATATCACAGCAGACCTAGTTTATGCACCAAAACTACTGGGAACTTATGGCGAACCGTCACTTATGCGACACAATAAATTAGTTTACAACCAAGAGCTACGAGATAAACTTTGGTCTTATACAGCAAATGAACTCAATTTAGATATATGATAATAATTCAAACTGCAGTAGATGAGCAAAAGAAAGCCAAAAACTTAATCAACTTACTACTTGAAACAAACAAGATTGCATGTGGAACTTTTCATGAAATCCAATCATCTTATAAGTGGAAAGATGAGTTAGTGGAGGATTCAGAAATTGAAATTTCGTTGTATACAAAAGAAAGTTTGATGAGAGAAGTTGTTGATGTTATTAAGCAAAGACACCCTTATGAACTTCCAAAAATTACAGTACTTGAACCTGTATTTACACTGCCTGAGTATGAAAATTGGGTATCAGACTCAACTACTTAGTTGAGCTAACATAACTCCAAACAGAATAATTATCTAAGTTAATCGATCTCTCGTTGTGCTTGTCTAAGGCAGCAACAATTTGGGCTCGATGTTCTCCTGCATGAAAAATTAATTGGGAAAGTATTTCAGAAACTGTACTTTTACCCTCACCTTTGGAGGTTTTATAGGTTACTTCTTCATCTTCTCTATCAACATTCTTAATTAAACTTTGATCAATCCTATTTAGCTCAAGTAACAATTCATCGATAATCTCCGAATCGTTAGTAGTTTTTAGTTCGAAACGTGAAAAGGGTTCTCCATTTAATCGCTGACCATACAAATGTGATGCACCCGCAATATGTATCATTATTGTCCGAACAGTCCATTCTGGATCGATTACAAAATAATCAAGAACTTTTGTGTCCAGCTTTTTAATCTCTTTATATATTTCTTGATTTGCCCATGCCATATGCTCCAGCATCAATTTAATACTTATCAATTTTCCTCCAATTTTGATAATCTTTTGTCAATTTCATCTAATTTATTCATGACTATTTTTAAGTCATCTTGATTTTGTGCACTTCTTACATATCTTTCATTTTGCCAACGTATACCCCATTTTGTGAGAGGTAAAGAAATGATTGCTATAGGAAATAAAATCAAACCTTCACTCCAAGAACCTTGAAGAGAAATTAACAAAAACAACCCTCCAAATAATCCATACATAAAGTACATGATCCACTTTTCCATTGCTTGGGTAAACTTACGCTCTTTGTTGGCTTGTGTATCCATATTATTATTCTAATTTTTCATTTAAACTAGGGTCATGAAAATAATTGTTATCTGTACAGGCAATACCTGTAGATCCCAAATTGCAGAAGGTCTCCTAAAAGCCAAGTATCCTGATTATGAAATCTATTCAGCTGGGACAAAACCTGAAGAAATAGTCAATCCCTTCGCTGTAAAAGCAATGGCTGAAGAAGGATATGACATAAGCACCCAATATCCAAAATTAGTAAACGAATTTATTGAAGAGCCTTTTGAGTATGTATTAACAGTATGTGATTCAGCTAATGAGTTATGTCCAGTCTTTCCAAATGGAAAAAATAGAATACATAATGCTTTTGTAGACCCAAGTAGATCTTCTTATGATTCTGATGAGCACGCTTTAGAAGTTTATAGAAATACAGTTAAAGAAATTTCAGCCTGGATAGATAGCTTAAGTTTTATAGAGTAGTTTCATTTCTGTAAAAATTAAAAAAACTAAGGGTTGCTACTGCACATAACAAATGCCATATCATATGAGCTTGTAGCCACGAATCTGGATCACAAGAAGGATCATCAGCCACTCCAGTAAGCCATATTGTATATGCAGCGTAAAAAGAAAGAAATCCAAGCCAAAACCAAGGACTGTAAGACCTTTTTACATCGACATTTGCTTCAATGTTAGGAGTCAGTGCTGGAATAAAGTAAAAAAGAATATGCCAATTGTCTATTGGGTTTTGAATTACATCAATTAGTCTATTTCCAAATAATTCTTGGACTAATAAAACAACAAATCCTGAGGACAAGCGACCATAAAAATTAGGGAAACGTACAAGGACTTCTGTTGACAACCACAACCCGATGCTTACTTCGAATATATCTAGACCAATGCCAAGACCTGAGCCATAGTTCCAGTAAGCGATCGAAAAGTAAATTAATATTGACAAGTAAATATAGTAAAAAGTTTTTTGATTAAATTTTGAAAGTTTTTTTAAGTTGTATATCCACAAAATAAGGATATACATAACCATGCTTACATTATCTAACCAAGCTCCAAATTTTGTATGTGTTCCATGCATTGCCATTGAGCCTGGTCCTAAAAAAGTTGAAGCTGTCGCATAAAGCAATGCAATACTTGAAGATGAAAACATTAAAATTCCCTTAGATGTAGTAGCATCTTTGCTTAGCTTATAAAACATGTAAAGACCTGTTACAACAAAACCAAGGTTGCCAAGAGTATTTACAGGTTCTCTAAAAAAACCGCCACTTACTCTTTCACACCATCTTGAAATTTCTCCTATAGCTTGCTCATTTTCAGCGGCAGGTCCCCACCCATTAGAACCAAACAAAATGAATATTAAAGCAGTAACTATGACAGAATATATTGCGTAAGAGAAGTAGTTAGGAGTTAGATTATTTTTTTGCTGCATTAAGCGCAGATTCCATATCTTCAATCAAATCTTCGATATTTTCTAATCCAACAGAGATTCTAATTAAGTCAATAGGAGCGCTTGCTTCTGTATCTTGAGCGTTATCATGAGTCATTAAATAAGGAAGCTCAATCAGTGTTTCAACACCACCTAGACTGACAGCTAGTTTGTATAAATCTAACGATTGCCAAAATTTTTCCTGATTTATATGTTCTTCTAAATAAAAACTCATCATTCCACCAAAGTAGTCCATTTGTTTAACTGCAATTTCATGATTCTCGAAATCACTTAATCCTGGATATCTAATTTCTTTTATGTGTTCAGAACTGTCCAAGTATTCTGCCAATTTATGAGCATTTTCAGAATGAAGTTTTATTCTTGGTCCAAGTGTATAGAGACCTCTTTGTACTAAGTAAGCATCAAAAGGAGACATGATTGCACCACCCTGTCTTTGATAAAGCATCAAGGTCTCATGCAACTCAGGATCTTTGCACAAAACAGCTCCACCTAGCGTATCGCTATGACCACCAATATATTTTGTAGTGGAGTGCATAATAATATCCACACCATGTTCAAAAGGTCTTGTTATAAAGGGTGTTGAGAAAGTACTATCCGCAACTAATAAAGAATCATATTGATGAACTATTTCAGAGATTTTTTGCAAATCATATAATTTCATTGAGGGATTTGATGGTGACTCTATCCACACGAGTTTAGTTTTTTCATTTAACAAGCTATCTAAAGCATCATGGTCAGCAAAATCACAGAAATTTACTTCTACTCCACGATCTCTAATTATTCGTGAAAAGTAATTTGTAGTTCCACCGTACACATCTTTTGTTATCACAACATTGTCACCCGCCTTTGCTAGTTCAGCAATTATGCTTACGGCAGACATCCCTGATGCCATAGCAAAAGCATGCTGCTCTTCGTAGTTTTCAACACCCTCAAGTGAAGCTAAAGTTCTCTCAAACAATTCTCTAGTTGGATTATTTACTCTTCCATAAAAATAATCTGATTCACCAGGCACATCATTTTTGTAAGTTGTAGAAAGGTGAAGAGGAGGCATCACATCTCCACTTATTGGTTCAAAACGCTTATTAGCATGAAGGGCTTTAGTATTCATACCATACTTTTTAGATTTCCCCATACATGGAGTTTAAATGATTTGGCAGTACATTGGTTAAATAATCTTGCTATTTTGTTTTTATGATTAAAAAAATTTATATTGCAGGTCCACTCTTTAATAAACATGAACAGATGTATTTAGAAGATATTGCAAAAGAACTTGAGGGAAATGGATATGACTGTTTTCTTCCTCATAGAGATCAAACAGGTATTGATGAATCCGAACTAAAAAGTACAGAAATTTTGTCACAGGACACGAAAGACATTATTTTCAAGACTGATCTTGACGCACTGGCTGCAGCAGATCTTACAGTTGCACTTTTGTCAGGTCAAGATATAGATTCTGGTACTTCAGCTGAGATTGGATTTACATATGCTAAAGGGAAACCCACAATAGGGATCGATGCATTTGAAAGAAGATATAGAAACTTGTTTGTTGAAGGTATGATTACAAAAAAAATAAATAGTGTCAGTGAGCTATTAGATTCGATTAATGAACTAGATTGAAACTATAACTTCTTTAAACCCTCTAATCCCAAAAGCCCCAGTCCTCTCAGGGCTATCTAGCAATCTAACTTCGTTTTGAAATAAATTCAATAAAGACACCTCAAGTTCCAACCTTGCCAGATGAGCACCCAAGCAAAAATGCACCCCTCCTCCAAAGCTTGTGTGGCTTAAATTCTCTCTATTGAAGTCAATTACCTCAGCTTTACTAAAAGCTTTCTCATCGCGGTTTGCGGAACCTAAAAGAATTGCAATCTTCGAATTTTTTTCTAACTCGAATCCAGATATTTCTACATCTTCTACAACCCATCTTTGAAAAAATTGAAGTGGGCTATCCCAACGAATTAATTCTTCAATAATATTTTTAATATCGTACTTTTCATTTAAGTATTTTGTTTCAATACCGTTTTGATTAAGTGCGACCAATGAGTTGCCAATTGTATTTACAGTTGCTTCATGACCAGCATTTAAGAGCAAAATAACTGTGCAAACAATTTGATCTTTTGTTAGTTTTTGATCATTTTCTGTTACTTGTGAAAGCCTAGATATCATGTCATTCTGAGGGTTTAATTTTTTTTCATCTATGAGTTCATTCATATATACATAAAATTCCTTAGCCGCAATTTCAGCTTCATTTGCACTTTCCTCAGAAACTTTCAAATCGTACATTTTTACAATTGCATGCGACCAGTAAAGAAATTTATCATAATCTTCTCTTGGAACACCAAGCAGCTCTCCAATAACTGCAATAGAGTATGGTTGTGCATAGTCAGCTAGTAAATCAAAAGAATCCCTATTTACACTTCCCAATAGCTCGTCCGACTTCTTTTCCATGAATGGTCGCAAATCTTGAACTTCCCTATTAGAAAAAGCTTTTGCCACAAGCCCTCTTAGGTCACTATGGATTTCTCCTTCAAGATTTAACAAATTAAACTCTTCAGTCTTCCAAAAATACTCGTAGTCTTTTTTGTTTAATAATTTTTCATCAGCATTATTAGACATATTCTGTGGTTCAGAAGACGAGAAATTCTTACTAATTTGTACATTTTTTACATCATCAAAATTTGTTATCAGTGTGAGACCAGTTAGTGAGTCTAAATGCATTGGTGAGGACTCTCGGAGCTCTTTAAGATAAGGATACGGATTTTCAATAAACTTAGTATCTGTGCTTGGAAAGGCTATTTCAGGAATACTCATATAAATAAAAGTATCATTTTTGTTCATAATATCTATACATTTATAAAAAATATTTAGTGACCACTAGCACTTAGGTTGATATTATTTAACATATGTCAGAAAAAAAATCGATGCTAGATGGAGATAAGCAGTATCACATAGGGTTATCAGAGGGTGATGTTGCAGATTTTGTAATTTTACCTGGAGATCCGGGGAGAGTTGAATTTATAGCCAGTCATTTTGATGATTCAAAAGAGGTTGCTTTTAACAGAGAATACAAAACGTTTACAGGAACTTATAAAGGACGACTAGTTAGTGTGATGTCAACAGGTATGGGGTGTCCTTCAACAGCAATTGGTGTTGAAGAGTTAGCAAATATCGGTGTGAAAACAATGGTAAGACTAGGAACTTCTGGTGCAATGCAAGAACACACAAGAGTTGGAGATCTTGTTATTGCAAATGGAGCAGTAAGGCAAGAAGGAACTTCTCTTGAATATATGCCTATTGAATATCCTGCTGTAGCCTCTTCTGATATGGTTTTTGCACTAGAGCAGGCGTCAAAAGAAAAAAACGCTACATATCACACTGGTATTGTTCAAACAAAAGACTCGTTTTATGGACAACATGATCCTGATTCAAAACCAGTTTCTTATGATTTAAATCAGAAGTGGGAAGCATGGGTCAAAGGTGGTGTATTGTGTTCAGAAATGGAAGTCTCCACACTTTTTGTTGTAGGTAGCTATAGAAAAATTCGAACAGGAGCCCTACTTGTAATTTATGGTGACCAAAATAGAAAAGAAGCCCTAACAAAAGATACATATCTCGAAGCTGTAGGAAATGCTACAAATATAATTCTTGAAGCTAGTTTAAATATTCCTATTTAATTTTTGTAAGAGCTTTGGGTTCCCTTTTTTGTGACAGAATCTGTTGCTTTCTTTAAAGCTAATTCAATCGATTCTGATATATTTAAATTGCAAGCAAGTGCATAAGAAAATGCTCCGACAAATGCATCGCCTGCTCCTGTTGTGTCGACAGTATTTACAGATTCAGTCTCAAAAATAATTACAGAATTGTCCTTAACATAAGCGCACCCTTTTTCGCCTAACGTTACTACAACATTAGTTTGTAAATCATTAGCAAAAGAGAGTAAGTTTTGTTCATTGAATGTTTCTCCATATATTTCTTCAAACTCAATTTCATTAGGTATAAACCATGAAGTATTTTCAAGTAAAGTATCCGAAGGTTTGCCTGCTGGTGCAGGGTTCAAAACAGTAGTCACACCATTTTTAAATGCATATGAAAAAACTGCTTCATTTACCTCCATAGGTATCTCAAATTGACCAACTAAAACATCAATATTTCCAATGGTTTTCAAAGAATCAATTGCCTTGGAGTCACTAATTAAATTGTTTGCACCTGGAATCACGATTATTCTATTTTGTCCGGTTTTATCTACCCAAATAGGGGCAACTCCACTTGAGCCTTCAACAATCTGGATATAATCTGTAGCTACCCCATTGATTTTAAAATTATCGATAGTCATATCTTTATATACGTCACTTCCTAAGCAGCAAATCATATATACTTCGGCTCCTAATAAGCCTGCCATTACTGCTTGGTTTGCACCCTTACCACCAAAACCCATTTGATATGAGTCTCCAAATACCGTTTCTCCATCATTTGGAATTTTGTCCACATATGATATTTGATCTATATTGGCACTTCCTACGACACATATTCTCGGTTTCATAATCTAAAAGTATAAAAAATTATCTCTTTAAAAGCTATTAGGATTTCTACATGGAAATTAATTGGGAATCAAAAGTTCTTTCTTCAGTATTAAAAGTTATTCCAAGACTAAGTTTTTTAGAAATAGACGAAGAAAAAATAAATGAAGCTGCTCAGCAATTAGCTCATGAAGATTTTCTTACTACATACCAAGGCGACACAGAGATAGAACCAAGAGAGTATATGAGAAAAATTTTGTTTGTTAATACTCTTAATTTTGCATTCACAGATTTCTCTACTTCTGTTAAGTACCAGTACAAACAACTCTCTGACACCGATGCTATGATTTATCAAATTGATAAAGCTATTCATAAAGGAGTTCCATTACTTCAAGGTCACTACATGAGAGATATAAATATAGATGAATTTAGAAAATTGTTAACTGGAAATATTGAAATGCCTATGTTGGAAGAAAAAGTAGAAATTCTCAATGAAGTTGGAGACACATTAGTGTCAAAATATGATGGTGATTGGATAAATTTTATTGAGAATGGGCCAAAAAAACTTTATGCTAATGGAGAAGGCTTAGTTGAAAGACTAATTACAGATTTTCAAAGATTTGATGACTTCTCGATATATGAAAATGAAAAAATTTATTTTCTAAAACTTGCTCAACTAGCATTTTGGGGAATTCATAGAGAGCTT
>CACHTH010000013.1:0-21531 GCA_902582695.1 uncultured Candidatus Actinomarina sp. | reverse complement strand
TTAAATATATATCCCACTACTCCTTTCTTTGAAGCGAATATTTCAGGAGTATGAATGCTTACATCTAAATTGTCTAGATATTGTCTTCCCCGATTGTCACAAATAACAAATATATCTTGATTATTAATTCCTAATTCTTTTAATTCTTTAATAAGGTTTCGTACTGGTAGTACATGTCCTCCAGTTCCAACACAAAAAAAACATACTCTCTTATTCATAATCTCTTGAATACATAATACCTAATGCTATAAAAATCGAAATCATAGCGCTTGATCCATAAGAAACAAATGGAAGAACAATTCCTGTAATTGGCACAATACCAACTGCACCTCCAAGATTTATAACTGTTTGAAAAAATATCCAACTGCCAAAACCAACAGAAATTAGTTTTTTAATTTCATTTTTTTCTCTAATTGCTATAAGAAAAGTCGTTGATATTAATATAAAGAAAGCTAAAACCAATAAAAATAGACCAAAAAATCCATACTCTTCGCCAATTATTGATGATATAAAATCAGAGTACGAGTTTGGCAATGATCCCCATCTAGCTCTAGATGTACCAGGGCCAAGACCAAAAAGACCCCCAGAACTAATAGCAATTCTGCTTTGATTAAGTTGAAAGCAGTCCCCTAACAAATCTATACCCAAATCACATTTTCTAGAAAGCCAGGTTTCTATCCTACTTAAACGATATTCACTCGAAGTTGCTACAAAATATAGTGGTAAAATAGATACAAAGATAGTTAGTGATGGGTAAATAATTTTAATTTTTGAAAAAAATATTTGTGAAAACAAAATAAAACAGATTGAAGCAAAAGTACCATAATCTGGTTCCAGTAAGACTAAGAAAGCACATAGTAGTGGTAAAAAGATAGATCTTACAAACTTTTTGAGATCAGTATCTTCTGTTATGTCATTTGATATTTGTTTAGCAACCCACAATATAATTAAAGGTTTTGCGAGCTCACTTGGTTGAAAATTAACAATTCCAAGATCAATCCATCGTCTACTACCACCTACTACTATTCCATAAGTTAAAACTAAAAATAGTGTGGTAGTAATAAATACCATTAAAATAGATGAAAATTTTTCAATGAAGTTAATATTTAAATTTTTTAAAATATTAAAAATTATTGCACCGAGTATTATCGCAGTTAAATGACGCTTTATGAAATAAAAATTGTCACCATAAAGATTTAAACCTTCAACTGATGAAGCAGACACATTCAGTAATATTCCAAAAGAAATTAGAAACAGCACAGAAAATATATTTAGTCTCTTGATGAAATTTAATGAATCAACTTTCAACTAATTTCACCTACAATCATTTCCTTAAAATATTCTCCTCTTTCCATATAATTCTTAAAATTACTGAAACTTGATCCACCGCATGAAAAAAGAACAGTATCAAAATTTTTATAGTTATTTTTTATATATTTTTTTAAATCTTCAAAATCTTCATATTCAACAACTAAGAAATTATCACTATTGATATCAAATTCAGAATTTTTAGGTACCATGATTTCTTTTATTTCATTTGAAAGGGATAATCTTTTAATATCTATTCCCTTTAAAAGTCCGTGCATTATAAGCAGGCAATTTTTAACTTTGTAAGATGCCTTGTTAACTGATTCTAGATTCGTTGACTTTGAATCATTTATGAACTTAACTCCATTTTTAGTGTGAAAATGTTCAAATCTATGTTCTACAGATGACTGTGAAGTTAAAAATTTTAAAACTTCTTCTTTGGTTATAGAAAATTCATTACAAACATCTATAAAAATAGATACAAAATCATCAAAGTAATTATCTAAATTGAATTTTTCATCATTAAAATTTTTGACATTTTTAGGCAATATTCCTTCTGTCTTGACTTGACTATCAACAGGTCCTAAAAAATTATATTCCTGATTAGTTGTAAAATTAAATATTTTTAATTTAGAAAATACATACTGCTCAAAAGTTTCATGCCAATCAATATGGTCTTGATAGATATTTAAAACAACAGCCATTTCAAGTTTTATTTTGTTGATATGAGTCAGCTGAAAACTTGAAAGTTCTAAAATCAAATAATCTAAATCATTCGAGTCTGAGATTAAATTTAATGGTGAATTTCCTATGTTTCCAGCTGGTTTACTTTTAATATCATATTTATTTAAAATCCTGTCTAATAATGTAACAAAAGACGTTTTGCCATTAGTACCTGTGACACCTATAAGTTTTACATTGTTTATTTCACTGAATAACTCAATGTCTGTCATAATTTTAATTCCACTGGATGATGCCATTCTTAGAATTTCATGATCTTTTTTTACACCAGGAGATACAAAAATAGTTTCTATATTGTTAATGTTTTCTGTATTAAATTTATATTTTTTATCGATATTTTCTAAATCGTCGTGTATTAAATAGTTTTTGTTTTGAGAAATTAAATATTGTTCAATATCTTGTCCTGTTGAGCCGTATCCAAGTATCAGTGAAGACTTCATTGACCAAATAATACATAATCTGCATAGAACAAACCCAAGCCAATAACTACAGCAATACCATTAATTATCCAAAACCTCACAATAATTGTGGTTTCAGCCCAATTACTCATTTCAAAATGATGATGAATTGGTGCCATTTTGAAAACTCTTTTTTGTCTATATTTGAATGAAAGTATTTGTACAACTACAGAAACTCCTTCAAGAATAAAAAGAAAACAAAAGAAAAATATTAATCCATCTGCACCCAGAGTAAATAATATTAATGGGAATAGAGAACCTAAGAAATGCGACCCTACATCTCCCATTATAATTTTTGCAGGATTGGTATTCCACCATAAAAATCCTAAACAAGCACCAGCTACAGCAGAAATTAATAGCGAAAGTTCAACAGTTAGGAAATCATCACCTATAAAATTGGAATAATACGCTGGATGACGATAAATCCAAAAAGAGATAATTAAAATCCCTCCAAAACTAATTGCGCTACTTCCGGCAACCAATCCATCCAAACCATCTGTAAAATTCACCGAATTTGTAATACCTATAATAAAAAATATAATTATCAACCATTTAACAATGCCTATATCAAAACCTAAGCCGCTAAAAAAGTAGAAGTTTGAATCATAATTTAAAAATATAAAATAATAAGCACTAATACAACCAATCAAAAATTGTAAAGCAAATTTTTGTGTAGGTTTTAATCCTAAATTTCTTCCAGCTTTAACCTTTAAATAATCGTCTATAAAACCTACCATTGCCATAAGAAAGGCCAGTACAAAAAGTAAAATAACATTCAAATTCATAGAAGTTAATTCAACTTTAAATCCTTCTCCAATAGTCCAGAAATTTATATGAGATAATGAGTATCCAGCAATAGTGCCGAAAACGATAAATAATCCTCCCATTGTTGGAGTTCCTTTTTTGTGATCGTGAAAATTTACCTCTTCTTGAATTTCTTGTCCTATATTTCTAGATCTGAAAAAATTAACACCAATCAATGTAGAAAAAATTACTACAAGAAAACTAATGCCACCAGATACAATTATTCCAATCAATTTTCTAACTCCATAATTTCTTTAGTAATTTGAACGTCGTCAAAAGGTATGAATTTATTATCGATTTCCTGATATTTCTCATGTCCTTTACCTAATACTAATAAAACTTCATTCTCTTTTAATAATTTTACTCCTTTATGTATTGCTTCTTTTCTATCTAGGATTACATCTGAACTTTTATTTAGTGGAATACCTTCAAGTATATTTTTAGATATTTCTAAAGGGTCTTCATTTCTGGGATTATCATTTGTGATGATAACGTAGTCAGCGTTTGAGGAAGCTTCTCCCATTTTCATCCTCTTGCCTTTGTCTCTATCACCTCCAGCACCTAATATTACATTTACTTTTTCATACTTGATTTGAGCGTATTTAATTGCCTCTTTTATCGCACCAGGAGTATGTGCATAATCTATTATTACAGTTTTATTGTTTCGATTTATTGTTTCAAACCTTCCAGGTGGATTTACAACATATTGACTTTTATTTATCAAATCTTCCAGTTCAAATAAATTCGAGTAATAAGCCATAGAAAAAGCTAATAAAAAATTTTCAATAAATTTTGGGCCTGATAAATTAATCTGACACTCAACTCGATTACTGTCTATTGTGAATTTTAATATTTGTTCATCTATTTCTTTATATCTAACATCATTGTAATCATTTGTACCAATGCTAAATGATTCGATATTCGAAGCGCTTACAATTTGAGTGCTTTCCGGAGAATCAATGTATACAAATTTTTCAGACACTCCTTCTTGAAATAATTTTGCTTTAGTGTTCAAATAATTTTCAATTGAACCATGATAATCTAAATGATCTTGGCTCAAATTAGTAAAACCAGATACAAGAAATTTTAAATCCCCTAGTCTGTTTTGATCAAGAGCATGCGAAGAAACTTCAAGCGACACTGAACTAATATTCTCCTGTTGAAGCGAGATTAATTTTACAACATTAAATAATTTTGGGGTAGTAAGAATTTTCTCATTAGTGAATGAATATTTTTCTTTCTCATCAATAGTTCCAATGAATAAATTATCTGAACCAATAAGTTGATTCAAATAAAAAGCTGTTGTGGTTTTTCCATTAGTTCCAGTTATTCCAAAATAATTAAGTCTTTTATAATTTGGACTTATCCTTTCAAGAATATAATTAAATACATTCTCATAATCTTCAAATATTAAAACTTTTTCGTCTTGAATATCGCACTTATTACTTGTAATTACAAACTTCGGATTTTCATTTAAAGATGAAGAAATGTATTCATTTAATTTATTATTATCGTCATGATTTATGCACAATATAGAGCCTTCAACTACATCAAATGTATGGTTTACAACTTTTGAATAATCTATATCCAAACCTTTTAAGTAATCTAAATTTAGATTTTTCAAATTTATTCTCCTGGTACTAAATAGCTTACAATTTTTTTGAATATTGGAGCGGCTGTTGATCCACCAGTTACATATTCAGTATAAGGAGAAACCGAAGCTCCCCATAAGATAACAGATCCAACAATTGGTCCTTCATTTGTTTCTATAAAACCTGTAAAAGAAGTATTGAATCTATAATCTGAATATCCCACTCCCTCTATATGTGATCTGCTTGTTCCAGTTTTACCACCAATTGTATAATTTTCCATAAAGATTGAGCGTCCAGTTCCATTTTCTCCTTCTACTACATTTATTAGTAAATTTTTTAATCTCTCTGATGAGTTAGAGTCAATTACTTGGTTTGGCGAATAATTAGAATACGGAGTTTTAATTAATGTTAAATCAACATTTTTACCGCCATTTGCAATAATGCTGTAGGCTTTTACCATTTGCATTTGAGTAACATTTATTGAATATCCTATAGACAATGAACTAAGGCATGTTGTACATGTTTTATTTGGATCAAAACTTCCTTTAGACTCACCAGACAGCTCTATCCCAGTTCTTTTTGAAAATCCAAATTTTGAAAGAAACCCTTCTAGGTCATTAATATTTAAATCTTTTGTGGCAATAATTGTTCCAACATTTGAAGATCTTTCAATTATTTCTTTTACTGAAAGGTTGTAGGGTTCATGTTTAAGAAAGTCTTTGTAGCACCCTTTATAACCTTTGAAATCTTCTTGACATGAGTTTTCAATTAACTCAATAGTGTCATCAACATAGTATTCTGTTTTTTCGTCTAATAAACCTTGTTCTAAAGCCAGTCCTATAGAAAATATTTTTAATGATGATCCTGGTTCATATTGTGCCCTTGTGCTAATTAAGTCAATATTTATTGATTCTTTATCTCCTTTCTCTTCAGCAGAAATTAATACTTCTCCAGTATTAGCATTTGCAAAAACAACCGAACAATTGAACGCTTCTGTGTTTATTAGTGCTTCTTTACATAAGTTTGTAGCTAAATATTGAAGTTCAGAGTCAAGAGTTAATATCAGGTCTTCACCATGAATTGGTTGAGTAGTTTGAATATTTGCTTGTGGAATAATGCTTCCATTTGGCGCTGCTTCATAACTAATTTTTCCATCAGTACCTTCTAGTGTGCTATTAAAATAAAGCTCTAAACCCTCAATCCCATAATTGTCTGTATCAACAAATCCAACAATTTTTCTTATAGATGGAGTATGGATAATCCTTTTACTTGATGGTTCTACCATTACACCATTTAGACTCCAACTTTTTATTTCCTCACCTTTTTTATATTCAATATTTCTATCAAGATAAAAAAACCTAGAGGAATTCAGTATTTTATTAGCAATTTCAGTGCTATCTTTTTCAAGCAATGGAGACAAAAGTGTGGAAACCTCTTTGATGTTTTCTACTTTATCTGGATATATTCCTATGTTGAATGATTGTGTGCTTGTTGCTATTGGTTGAAGGTTTTTATCATATATACTCCCCCTCTTAGCTTTAAGAGTTTCTGACTTTATACGGTAAGACAATGCTTGCTCTTGAAAATATTCGGAGTTTGTAAATTGTAAATCGTAAACATTTTTTAGAAATAAACCACTAAAAATTGTAAAACTGCTGAAAATAACAATAAATAAACTCCAGTTCTTAATTTGGTTGTAATTCATTTTCTTAAAGTCCCAAGAATTTCAATTTCAACTAACTCTGAATCAATTTTGTAAGGTGATGAAAGATCCTTGTTAACAATGTAAATATCGAGTTTTTTAAAATTTAGTGAGTCTGAAATTTTTTCAATATTTTCAATAGAATATTTCTCTTGATATAAATTAAAAGTTTGGTCTTTAAGAATTTCCAATTCAATAATGTCTTGATTTACTATTGACAAGTTGGTTGACAATTCATTTATTTTTATGTTTGTATACAAATTCCAAATAAGTGAAGAGAAAATTGAAATTACAATTATTAATAGAAAATTTTTAAGCTTCATATTTTCACCATGAATCTAAGAACCGCAGACTTTGATCTAGGGTTTTTTTTAATTTCATTATTTGAAGGCTTTCTTTTTTTATATTTACCTAGTTTGAATAGTGGAACATTTTCACAGATACATATTGCAAGTTTAGGATCGCATGTACACCCTTTTGTCTCTTTTTCTATAAATTGCTTTATTGTTCGATCTTCAATTGAGTGATACGAAAGAAAAACCATAATGCCGTTTGATTTAATAAAATTTTTTACAGTGTCTAGAGATTCAATTATTTCACTAATTTCATTATTTACTTCAATCCTTACAGCTTGAAATATTTTTCTTACAGTGCTTTTAGTAAATTTTGGATTTTGCCGTGGCAGAGATGACTCAATGACACTTACTAACTCATTTGTTGTTTGAATAGGTCTATTATTAACAATTGTTTCAGCTATTTTTTTTGAATTACTCTCTTCTGCATATTCATAAAATATTTTTAATAATTCTTCATAACCATAATCGTTTATAACTTCTTTAGCAGATAGCTCTTGAGAAACATCCATTCTCATATCAAGAATTGAATCATGTTGGAATGAAAACCCACGATGCGGAGAGTCAATTTGATGTGATGAAAGTCCAAAGTCGTAAAAAACACCACTTATTGACTCAATATTATTATTTTCTAAATATTTTTTAATTTTCGAAAAACTGTAATGTTGAACATCATGTGAGTCTGGAGAATTGTTAACCGCTTCTAAATCTCGATCCAGTGCTAAAAAATCTAGATTATTATGATTTTTTTGGAAGTACTTAAAATGGGATCCGTATCCATATGTTGCATCTATAAATATTCCATCTGGTACATCAATGAGCAAATCAGATATTTCTGAAGTCATTACCCCAACGTGTGTCAAATACTCTGCCCTGTTTGTATTCATACCCAGCTCTCTAGAACTGGCACCAATTGGAAAGTTGGGCGGAGTAAGGGTGTTCCAATTTAGTTGTCTAGAGAGCTGGCTATGAACCTATCCTTTCACTTCATTAATATTTGCAAATGCTTGGTCTGCTTCATTTTGGATTTTCTTCCAACTTCTTGTTGACCAAACTTCAACTACTGGGCCTGATCCAGTAACGGTCACTTCTTCGTTGATGTCTATACCGCTATATGCACGTAGATTTTCAGGTACCTGCACTCTTCCAGCAGAATCAATTTTTACATCTACAGCGCCACTAAACAAAGCTCTTCTTAATTGTCTAGATGTTCGATCTGTAGAAGGGAGCGATGCCATTTTTGAGGCTTCATTTTCCCAATTGTCTTTTGTTAATATTTGAAGACAATTATCTTGTCCCTTGGTGATTACACAGCCCTGTTGAAGCTCTTCTCTGAACTTTGAAGGTATAACTACTCTACCTTTAGAGTCCATTGTATGTTGAAACTCACCAAGGAACACTTTATCCGCCTTTCGTGCCTTGAACCACTTTTACACATTATATGACACTTTATGACACTCTGCAACACTTTTTGAAAAAAATTTTTTATGCTGAAATAAGGTATTCTTCCCAAGAAGGATCTGGATTGCTACCAACAATAGTCTTAATCCAAAAATTGTCTTTTGGATTAGATGGAGGATTTTTAAGATTTAAATGTGTTTGATGTAGAAGCTTATCGGCTTTTATTAAATTACACTTTTTGCAACATGCAACAACATTTGACCACTCATGTAGACCACCTTTGGAACGAGGAATAATATGATCAACCGACTCTGCAGATTTACCACAATATTGACATGTAAAAAAATCTCTAATAAATATATTTTCACGATTTAGAGCTACTCTCCTAGCAAAAGGAGCTTTTACAAAATAAGTTAAAATTCCAACTTTTGGAACAAAAAATTCTTCTTTTTCAGAATGTAAAATAATTTCAGAATTTTTTATAGCATTTATTTTCTTATTATGCATTAACGAAATTGCCCTTTTAAACGAAACAACAGAAAGAGGTTGGAATGTAGAATTTAAAATTAACGTCCTATGACTTGATAGGTTCATGGTAAATCTAAGCTGTTTTGATTTCTATGCTTGAAGTTCTTGACTAAGTACATCATCTTCCACTTTAGTCAATAAATTTAAAAATCTTTCTTTATCTAACTCAAATTTGGAAACATCTTCTTTAACTTCTTGAGTTACAGTATCAATTGTTTCAAAAAATGTAAGTTGTCCATTTTTCAAAGCGTCAAAAACTTCATTGTCTTCAACAGAGTAAATTGTCTGACCATCAGACTTAAGTTTTACTTCTGATAAATGTTTTGTAAGGTCACCATTTTTAGTTAAATATTTCCAAGCCCTTCTAACTCTTTGAATACTCATACCATTATCAAGTAATGTCTTTATAACCCTCAAAGCAACAATGTCTCTAAACGAATAAAATTTAGGAACTCCGGGTTTTCCATCAGAAGATTGTACTGATGGAGATACTAAATTTACTTTGTCCCAGTATCTTAATTGATGAGATGTGCATCCAGAAAGATAGCATGCTTGCTTCGATGTAAAAGCATTTTTCTTCAAACCTTACTCCTAAAAAAATGATGTATATTTAATTTAATTAAATTTTTTATTTTTGTCTAGAGCTATCTTGGTTTCTTAAAATTTTAATTACTTGTTTTATGTTCCACTCTTTTACGTTTTCAGCTTTTAAAAGTGATCTTGTATTTGCAACAAATACATATCCAGCAACTGCCATTACAGAAAATCCAAATATAGCTATTGCGGGTTGAATTATATAAGTACTAAACATTGTCAATAGTCCTAAAACAAACACAAAAAAAGAAATAACTGCTCTGTTTCTTGTAAATTTAGAAAGAGTAGAGTCTTCAACTGTTTTTGCTAAACCAGGATCGTCCTTCATTAACTCTTGTTCAATTTGTTTTAAAATTTCTTCTTCTTCTTTATTCAAACCCATATCTAAATCTTAATATAAAAATGAGTTAGTCTAAATTAATGGGTAATTTATTTCTTAGACATGGTGAGGTTCAAAATGAAAAAGATGTATTTTATGCAAACCTTCCAGGATTTTATCTAAGCAGTAAGGGTGAGAAGCAAGCCAAAGATGCAGCAAAAAAAATTAAAAAGTTATTCAATATTGAAAAAATTATCACATCCCCTCTTTTAAGAGCCAGACAGACAGCCAGTATTGTAAATGAAGAACTTAAGACAGATATAGATGTGTCTTACAATATTATTGAATGGTCCGGACCATATGAATGGATTGGTAAAACAATAGAAGAGATAAAACTTACAGATAGTTTTAACAATTACAACAACAATCCTTTAAATTTAAAAAATACATTAGAAAGCTTAAAAAACGTTCATGATAGATTTAAATTAGATTATGAGAAATATGAAAATACTCTATTTGTTTCTCATCAAGACACCATACGAGCTTTTACTTATTATTACTTAGAAGAAAAAGATTTTACAAAAAAAAGACCTGTTCATTGTGAATTACAATCTATAGAAAATAAATTAATTACTACATACTAGGTATGTCGATGTTAGTATATTATGTAATGCTTATAATAAAATAATATAAAATAAGTAGTCCTCCACCAAAAGACCCAATGAATCCCAAACTACCGACTATGGGTTCTAATGATTTAAAAAATTTTGAATTAAAGTTTTCTAAGTATATATCAACTATCTTTCTGCTAAGTTGAAAAGAAATAAACCCATTGAAAAAAATATATACAAAACTTAAAATCGTAATCCAAGGGTTAGGAAAATTCATAATAAGGTAAAGTTAATATAATTATGAGATTTAGCAACAAGACTCGGATTTTTATATACACTTCCGTAATTTTATTATCTAGTTATATCGGCTATCTTCTTGGAAATACATTTTGCATTATCTCTGATGAAGGGAGTTGTTTAACAAGTGTTTTAACTTATGTTGGTGTAATTAATGTATTTAATTTAATTGGTGTTTTTATATTGGTTAATTTATCTGAAAAATCAATAACAGAATGGAATCAAAATTTGGAAGAAGAGTGAACCAATTTCTCACAAATTTTATCAATGTCATTTTGTAGTATATCTTTATGAAACACTAATCTAATTGATTTCTCTCCAATGAGTCCTGCATTAATTGATTCGTTATAAAAAATATCTAATAATTTATTCGGATCTTCTTGGTTTTTAATATTCAAAAATATCATATTTGTTCCTTTGTAAACAATGCTTTGTATTTTTTCGTTGTTTAGATTTACATTAAGGAAGTCGTAAACTTTTTTTGCTTTTGCATGATCTTCAAGAATACTTTCTCTACCTTGCAAAGCGGTTTTTGCCATTGAAGCAATTACACCAACCTGTCTCATTCCTCCTCCAAGTTTTTTTCTATATTCCCTTGCCTCCGTTATAAATTCCATAGAGCCAAGCAGCATAGATCCGATAGGTGCTCCTAGAGCTTTTGAGAAGCAGAATGTTAAACTATCACAGAAATCCCCGTAATTCATATTATTTTTATCCTCTTCTATTGCATGCCATATTCTCGCACCATCTACATGGAGCTTCAGGCCATGTTCCCTCACAATCTTGCTTAAAGATTCTATTGAATCAAAAGGTACAATCGAACCTCCAGATGCTAGATGAGTGTTTTCAATCGAAACAGTTTTAATTATTGGTTTGTGAACTTTTGACTTTAATATAAGTTTTTCTACATATTCTAAATTCAACTCTCCATCTGTATGTTCAGCATCACGAAATTGTACACGAGATAAGAAAGCTGCAGCTCCATGTTCGTAATTTTTAATGTGTGAGTCATGAGGTGTAATTACTTCCGTACCGGGGTCATTGTGAATTAGTAGTGAAATCTGATTTCCCATTAGACCAGAAGTAACAAATAATCCTTTCTCGAAACCTAAAAGATTAGCGCACTCATCCTCTAAATTATTTACAGTAGGATCTTCAATATACTCATCATCACCAAGCTCTGCATTTAAAGCACTCTCTAAAACCTTCTTTGATGGTTTGGTTACAGTATCTGATCTTAAGTCATACATTAGAGAGCTGCCTTAATATTTTTCATTGCTTGTCTAATTCTTTGTTTATTTTCTACTAAAGCAATCCTAATATAGCCCTCACCAAATTTTCCGAAACCAACTCCTGGTGAAAGTGCTACATTTGATTTTTCTAAAATGTCTAATGAAAATTTTAATGAATCTTTATGAAATTTTTCTGGAAGTTTTGCCCAGACAAACATAGTCGCGTCAGATTCCTGAACAATGAATTCTAAATCTTTTAAATGCTCAACAACTAATTCTCTTCTTTCTTTGTAAACAGTTGATAATTCAAATGGATATTCGTCTAATTCATTTAAAGCAACGGTAGATGCAATTTGTATTGGTTGAAAAGTTCCATAATCTATGTAAGATTTTAACTTTGTAACTGCTGCAACTGCATCTGCATTGCCCACTGCAAATCCTACTCTCCATCCAGCCATGGAATATCCCTTAGTAAGAGAATATAACTCAACGCTATGTTGTAAATTCTTGTCTGATGATAAAAGTGAGGGAGGTTTATTTCCCTCAAAATATATATCTGAGTAAGCAAAATCATTAACTATTAAAAAGTTATATTTTTCTGCCAATTCAACAAGACTGTCGTAAAAAATTTGGTCAACTGTAAGGGTTGTTGGATTATGAGGAAAAGATATTAATAACAATTTAATTTTTGTTTTCTTTAGGATGTCATTTAATTCTGTCAAAAAGGCTGACTTTTCAAGACAATTTACTTTAATTGTTTCAGCCCTTGCAATTAACGGAGCAAAGTGATGAATTGGGTAGCTTGGATCTTGAACTACAACCTTGTCACTAGGGTTTAAGACTGACATTAAGAGGTGTGTTAACCCCTCTTTACTACCAATAGTATTTACAACGTTAGAATTCGCATCAAGATTAACTTGATAATTTTTTTCATATTTAATAGCAATAGCTTCTCTTAAACCAAATATTCCTTTTGATACAGAATATTTATGATTTTTTTTGAGCTTAGCTGTTTCAATCAATTTTTCTACGACTTTATCATGCGTTGGTAAATCAGGATTACCATATCCCAGATCTATGATGTCTTTTCCCGAATGACGCGCAGCAATCTTTTTTTGATTAATTTCATTAAATAAATATTCAGGAAAATTATTTATTAATTCATTGCTGTATTTATTCATCTAAAAATATTATCTATAGTTTCAAAAAAAATCTCTCGATTTGAATCTTTTAATACATATATGTATTCGTAGTTTAATTCACTATTAAAAAAACTTGGCTTATCAGCTCTTTGACATAAACTCAAATTTCCTTTCGGATTCTCAATTTGAGTAAATATTGATTCTTTTTCTTCAAATGATTTTTTAGTGCCCATCCATTGGTTAATTCCAATTGAATATTTTTTAATTAATTTAAGTTTTTTTTCTGAGTCTCCTCCAATAAATAGACTGATATTGTTTTGTCTAAACTTATTTGAATCTAGTATTTCATCTATAATTTTTTCAATATCATTTGAGAAGTTAGGTCTTTTTTCAAATTTATCATCGCCTGTACCAATACCCAATTTAAGATTTTTAATTTCAAGTAATTTGTGTATATATTTGTCAAACAATTCCTGAAATGGTCTCGCATTAATGTTTAAAACACATACGCCCAAGCTAATTTGATCATTAATAACATCATATAATTTGTAAATTCCATCAATTAATTTGTAAACATCTAAATCGTTTCCAGCAGGATTTTTTCCATGATCAAATAAATATAACGTATCGACTTCTATGGACTTTAACTTTTCTATTTTTTCTAAAAAACTAGTTTTAAAAAATTCTCCAGGAAGTAAAACAGAGTTAATTTTCTTCATTAAATGCAAGTGCTGCAGCACCAATTATGCCAGAATCTTCTCGTTGCGAAGCAATAAATATTTCAGGAAAATTTCTAGATGGAAATTTATATCTGCTCTTTATATCACCCTCTAAAAGCTCAATTAAATCAAAAGGTTCAGACGACATAGTTCCGCCAAGAATAAAGGCTTCATTATCAAATATTTCAAATAAACTTAACAATCCATTTGATATATTTTGAATTATTTCATCTCGAGCAGCTTGTTCAGAATTTGTTAAGTTAAGTGTATTGTCAAATAGTACTGAACCAACATTTTTAGTAGCAAATATTTTTGCAAGTTCTGAATCTTGATTTTCCTGAGTTAGCTCCTCACACTTTTTTGTCCATACAGATGCAGCAACTGATGACTCGAAACTACCTTTTTTTCCACTATCTCCCTCAATTTCTCTGTCATTTGATGTAAGCATATGTCCTATCTCTCCAGCGTTTCCTCTTCCTCTTAATAACCTACCTTCAGATATTATTCCACCACCAACTCCAGTGCCAAAGGTAAGCATTATTAAATTTGAATATTTGGTTTTGTAATTTAAAAAATACTCACAATAAGCAGCCACATTTCCATCATTGTCTAGATGAAATTTGTAGTCTGTAAAATTTGATAACTTTGAAAAATCAATATCATATTTTAAATGTGGACCATATAAGTATTTATTGTTAGCTGAATTTACATATCCTGGCATTGCTACTGAAACTTTGGAAATAATGGAAAGATTTTCTTGAATAATATTAGATAAAGAATATATAAAATCATTTTCATTCTCTGGGGTTGGTATCTTATCTTTCTTTAAAATTTTATATGACTCATCTATGACACCGTATTTTACAGTTGTACCACCCACATCAAAAGATAAACAATTCATATATAAATTGATGATAATTCTAAATACTGATTAGTTGCTCGAAAATAACCTACATTGATGCAACGAGTAGAATTTAAACTCCAATATGAAGCTTGGGGTTGATGTACATCTCCAAATAATGAATATTCTGGTTGATATATCTCAATAAAATCTTTTAAACTAGTCCATCCTTGTTCGATTTTATTTGTAACAACGTCAGTTACAAGCTCACGAACTAGTGGAGGCGCATGCGTGCAGATTATATTTGAATCTTTTAACTTTGACAGTTTTTTTGAAAACGTGTCTTCGTCAATTTCTCCTCTTGCGTTTATAGGTGTTGGGACTCCACCACCAGCAAATCCAATTTTTTTATTATCATATTCAACTATTAAACCATCTACGTTCTTCACCGAACTACTTAAGTAAGTATTCATAATATCGACATCGTCTACATTTCCAGGAATAAACCAAACTTCATATTTTTTAAGTACATCAAATACATCCTCGTATTGTTTATATATTGCACTCTGCATTCTTTTTGCTACTTTATCCGGATCAGTTTTATACAATTCTCTCCATAGTGATTTTCTTTCATCAAATTTGTGTTCTTTTCTTAAATTGATCAATTTTTTAACATTATCTTTTCCAAAAACATCCATAGCAATTCCTTGACCATCTCTGTAATCAATCCAGTTGATTAAATCCCCTAATATGACAATAGGTCCCTTATTCTCTGGTAAAGAATTAAGATACTCTATCTGATAGTGGACATCCGATATGAATATCATTTCATCTAATTTGTAACTGCTCCAGCGTCTGAACCACTGACTAGCTTAGAGTATTTATGAAGTACTCCTGATTTATAACGAGGTTCAGGAAGGGTTAATAAACCAAAGCGTTTATTCAATTCTTCTTCACTTATGTCAAGGTTTAGGGTTCTGTTGGAAATATCAAGGCTAATAATATCTCCATCTTTACAAATTGATATCGGGCCTCTATCAAAACTCTCTGGAGCGACATGTCCAATACACAAACCTGTTGTTCCCCCTGAAAACCTTCCATCTGTAATTAACAATACGTCCTTGCCTAGACCGGCACCTTTTATAGCAGCTGTTATTTGTAGCATCTCCCTCATGCCAGGACCTCCTTTAGGACCCTCATTACGTATAACAACAACTTGTCCTTTTTCTATATCACCATTAAAAAGTGCATCCAGAGCGTCTTGTTCACTGTCAAATACATTTGCAGGACCCGTGAAATTATTTATTTCTATTCCAGCAGTCTTTACGACTGAGCCTTTTGTGGAAAGACTCCCTTTTAAAACTGCTATTCCTCCTTCATTAGAAATAGGATTATCCGGAAAACTTATTACATCTTGATTTTTTGGAATTTCAACATTTTCTAAATTTTCACCAACAGTTTTACCAGTAACAGTCATGCATTCTGGATTTATAAGTTCGTTTTCTAATAAAATTTTTGAAACAACAGGTACTCCACCGATTTTATCTAAGTCAACCATATGAAATTTCCCAAACGGTTTCATATCAGCAAGATGAGGTACATTTCTACTTAGTTCGTCAAATGTCTCCAAACTTAGTGACATTTTTGATTCATGTGCAATAGCAAGCAGATGAAGAACAGCATTTGTGCTTCCTCCTAAAGCTAATACAGTAGTAATTGCATTGATGAAAGCCTCTTTTGTCATAATGTCTCTTGGTTTGATGTCATTTTTTAGTAAATAATTTAGTTGTTTTCCTGATTCTTCAGCTGCAACTCGAAGCCTGCTGTCCTCGGCTGGTATTGAAGCAGTACCAGGTAAGCTCATTCCAATCGCCTCACCAACGGATGCCATTGTGTTAGCGGTGAACATCCCGGCACATGATCCAACACCAGGACATGCAGCACACTCTATTTCATATAAATCTTCTTTTGTAATCATTCCTTTTTCATATGCCCCAATACCTTCGAAAACATCAACAATTGATATATCTTTTCCTTTATAGACGCCCGGTAAGCTACTTCCACCATATAGAAATATTGCAGGTCTATTTATTCTTCCAGCTGCCATCAGCATTCCAGGTAAAGACTTATCACAACCAGCTATTGTTACCATCCCATCAAAACGTTCTGCATGCATTACAAGCTCTACTGAATCCGCAATAACTTCTCTCGAGACAAGAGATGCTCTCATGCCCTCGTGCCCCATAGATATTCCATCCGAAACTGCAATAGTTGAAAAAATTAATCCAGCAGAATCGGGACCGTTAACACCGACTTTTGCATGTTCAGATAACTCTGGTCCAGTTAAATTACAGGGTGTTACTTCATTACCTGCAGAGACTATTCCTACTTGAAATTTATTAAAATCATCATCCTTTAAACCTACCGCACGAAGCATTGCACGAGCAGCTGATTTACTTACACCTTGTGTTACGTCATCAGATATTTTTGCCATAGAATAAGAATAGATTATTTAGCTAATGAAATCATTTTTTTTAATTTTTCATATTCTTCTTTAATACTGTTTTCTTCTGAGTCATAAGAATAAATCAAGTTTTGACATACATCATTATTACCAATTTTAAAGAGCGCCCATATGATATATATTTTTAAGTGTGATGAACTTTTTGGATAAATCTTTTCTAAAAAACTCGAAGTATTTTGATCAGGATTGTTACCAAGTGCAATAATGGCGTTTCTTTTAAGATATTCGGCATTTCTTTTTGGGATATAAAACCAATAGAACATTTCATTCAGTTTCTCGTTATCTTCTTTAATAATTGCTTCAAGGTTAACTTGTTGGTTTTTATTAAATATAACTACATTATTATTTTCTTGCCCAGGCGGACAAGAGGTAAGGCAGTCGTCACATCCATAAAACTTATTTCCTATTGCATCGCGCATTTTATATGGAATCAATTCTGGTGACTGAAGCCAGTAAGATATACACTTGTTTGAATCAAGTTTGTATTCACTATTTAATGCTCCAGTTGGACATGATATCTGACATAAATTGCACTCACCACAGGAATAGTTTGTATTTTTGCTTTCTTCAAATGTATGGTCTACATAAATAGTAGCTAATAATTGCCAAGGTCCTGAGCCTGGTGTTAACATCATTGTGCTTTTGCCTTGCCACCCCAAGCCAGATGATACAAAAAAAGTTCTGTCGTAATGATTAGGATTATCAATAAATGATTTAAATTTAATATTTAATTTTTCAAAAACATGTTCAATTTCGTTGATTTTGTTTTTTAAAGGTAAGTAATAATCTTTTTCTGCAAACCTAGCAATTAAACCATAGCCGGGAGAGGTTAGCATGGATGGTTGTGTTTTGTTTTTGTAGTTGTAAGTAATCAAAATTGCAGATTTTGCCCAGTCAAATTTATCACCCAATCCTGAATATTCGGGATTTGAAAAAGTAAACTTCATATTTGCATGAAGTTGATTATTTTTTATATTGTTAATTTCTTTTCCAAAATCTAATTTTGAAGGTAAATTAGTGACTCCTAAATTAAAATTTGAAGAAAAATTTATATTATTTTCTTCAAAAAAATTTATAACATTTATATCTTTCATTTTTTTAAGGTTTTACTATAGTTATTCTAAATGAAAAATTTAATTGTAGTCATTTCAGAATTAGTGCTTTTACTTAATTAGCGCTCATTTTGCTTTGATGAGCGCCTCCCAAAAAGGGGGGCTTTTTTTTGGAGATATAAAACAGAAAAATGACAAAAGAACAATTAACTGGTGCAGAGCTCGTAATAAGAGGCCTTGAATACCTCAATGTTTCAACTGTTTTTGGAGTGCCAGGTGGTGCAATTTTACCTGCGTATGATCCTTTATACGATAGTCCTATTAGGCATATATTAGCTAGACATGAACAAGGTGCTGGGCACATGGCAGAGGGTTATGCTCAAGCTACTGGAGAACTTGGTGTTGTAATAGCTACTTCTGGACCTGGAGCAACAAACTTGATAACCCCGCTAGCTAATGCGTTGATGGACTCTACTCCTCTTCTAGCTATTACTGGTCAAGTTGCCTCTACTGCAATAGGTAATGATGCGTTTCAGGAAGCTTATACTGTAGGACTTTCGATGGCAGCTACTAAACACAATTACTTAATCACAGATGCTTCAGAAATTCCTCAAGTTTTAAAGGAAGCAAAATTTATTGCTACTACTGGTAGACCAGGTCCAGTTTTGGTTGATATACCAAAGGATATACTAAACCAAGTAGCTGCTTGGGTTGAGCCAGGCGATCTTGACTTACCAGGATACAAGCCTACAACAGAGCCAAATCCAAAAATGGTTCAGCAAGCTTCTTCTTTAATCAAAAAGTCAAAGAAGCCAATTCTTTATGTTGGTGGAGGAATTATTCATTCGAAAGCTAATAATGAACTCTTTGAACTAGCTACTAAATTTAATATTCCAGTTGTTACAACACTTATGGGAAGAGGTGCTTTCCCTGATGGTCATGAATTGTGTCTTGAAATGCCAGGTATGCACGGCAATTATACAGCTACCACTTCAATTCAAAACGCTGACCTGTTAATTGCAATAGGCGTAAGGTTTGATGATAGAGTTACTGCAAATCCGTCATTTTTTGCTCAGAATGCAAAAGTTATTCATGCTGATATTGATCCAGCGGAAATTGGAAAAGTACGTGATGCACAAGTTCCTATTGTAGGTGATGCAAAAAGTGTAATTAAAGGACTTATTGAAGCTTTGGGGGATGAAAAACTAGAAACTGAAAATTGGGTTTCAGAACTAAAAGAAATGAAAACTGAATTTCCTTTGTCTTATAAGCAAGAGGACAAGGGCCCTCTTAAGGTTCCATATGTTTTAGAAGAACTTCAAAAGTTAACAAAAGAAGAAGCAATTGTTGTTGCTGGTGTAGGTCAACATCAAATGTGGGTATCCCAGCATTGGAACTTTACTGAACCAAATACCTGGTTAAATTCAGGAGGACTAGGTACTATGGGTTACGCATTACCAGCTGCTATCGGTGCAAAAACAGCTTATCCTGACAAACTAGTTTTAGCATTAGATGGGGATGGATGTTTTCAGATGACATGTCAAGAATTAATCACTGCCTCAACAGAAAATATACCTATTAAAATTGTTGTCTTTAACAATGGGAACCATGGTATGGTTCGTCAGTGGCAAAAGATTTTCTACAATAGTAAGTTTTCTGCTTCTGAACTAACTCATGACACACCAGATTATCTTAAACTAGCCGAATCTATGGGTGCAGTTGGCTTAAGAATGATGGAAAAGTCTGATATAGAAAAAGTTTTTAACAAAATGTTAGAAATCAATGATAGACCAGTTTTAGTTGATTGTGTTGTAGATCCAGATGATATGGTATTTCCTATGGTGCCTGCTGGTGGAAGCAACGATCAAATCATTATGAATGAAGAGGATCTTAAAAACCTATGAGTGAGAGAATTCTGTCAGTATTAGTAGAAGATAAACCCGGTGTTTTAGCTAGAGTATCATCCACTATATCAAGAAGAGGCTTCAATATAAATTCTCTATCTGTTGGACCAACAAATATTGAAGGTAGATCAAAAATGACAATAGTTACTGAATTAGATGCTGTTGAACAAGTAAAAAAGCAATTAAACAAATTAGTAAATGTTATAAAAATAGTTGAACTTGATCCAAACATGACAATAGAAACTGAAGTTCTATTATTAAAGGTTTCGATAAATAAAGAATCTCAAACATCTGTGATTGAGAAAGCGTCACTATCAAATGCAACTTCAGTAGATGTAGGGCAAGATTTCGCTATCTTTGAATTAACAGGTTCATCAAAAGAATTGGATAAATTTGAAGCTTTAATGAAACCATTTGGAATAATTGAAATGGTCAGAGGTGGAAGAATAGCATTACAATCTAATCTATAAGGAGACAAGATATGGAAAATAAAATAATTTATGACTCATCAATAGATCAAGGATTGATAAAGTCTATGAAAGTAGCAGTAATTGGTTTTGGCAGCCAAGGACACGCTCACTCTCTTAATCTACATGAATCTGGTGTTGACATTACTGTTGGCCTTAGAGAAGATTCAGAATCGTTTAAAAGAGCTCAAGATATGGGTCTCCAGGTAGCAAATCTTGAAGATGCAACCAAGCATGCTGATGTAGTCATGTTGTTGTTGCCAGACCAAATTATGGCAGATGTGTATAATGATCAAATCGCATCTCATATTAAAGAAGGTGCAACTCTTTTATTTGCTCATGGCTTTAATATCCATTTTAATGAAATTGTACCAAGAGAAGATTTATCTGTTGCAATGGTTGCTCCAAAGGGACCTGGACATCTTTTAAGAAGAACTTACTCTGAAGGAAGCGGTATGCCCTGTCTTGTTGCTGTGCATAAAGATGCTTCAGGAACTACTGAAAATTTAGCTATGTCTTATGCATCAGCAATTGGTGGTGGAAGGGCTGGAATTTTAAGAACTTCTTTTAAAGAAGAAACTGAAACTGATTTATTTGGTGAGCAAGTTGTTTTGTGTGGAGGGTTAACAGAGCTTATTAGAAATGGATTTGAAACTTTAGTAGAGGCTGGTTACCAGCCAGAAAGTGCTTACTTTGAAACACTTCATGAAGTTAAATTGATTGTAGATTTAATGTACGAAGGTGGATTTGAATGGATGAGACATTCTATTTCTGATACTGCAGAGTATGGAGACTTTTCAAGAGGTTCGAGAATAATAACTTCTGAAACAAAAAAAGAGATGAAAAAAGTACTCGAAGAGATTCAATCAGGAGCATTTGCTAAAGAATGGATGTCGCAGGCAAGGGAGGGTTCTCCTTTCCTTAATGAGAAAAGAGCAGAAG
>CACHTH010000012.1:0-23540 GCA_902582695.1 uncultured Candidatus Actinomarina sp. | reverse complement strand
GTAAAACTTCCCAAAGTCATCACAAAAAATGTCCAGACTACGGCTGGCATTATATTTTCTTTGTAAAAAACCCAAAGACTAAATAAAACAAAGCCAGAATAAAGATCAACTAGTGAAACAATACCCCAAGGTAAATCAGGAATTGGTGAATCAAAAATTGTAACCTCTCCTTGCGCCCAAAAGATTACCACAGCCATAGAAAGAGTTATAAAGTATGAAATAATTTTTGTTATAGTCATATGATAGATTTTAAATAAGGAATAATTAAAAATGAGTGAAAGACAAATATTCTCAAAAATTTTACGTCTTGATAAATATATTTATAATGAGCTTCTTAATCTAAATGGTGCACTGCAAAAGGGAATTGCTATTTATTTAGCAGTCACAACCTTAACTACTTTGAGTGCTTTCAGATTTTTTAATGGCATGATTGAATTCCTTGAAAGCAACCTTGTTCTTTTTCAAGGTGAAATGTCAGAAGAAGAGTTTCAGATGTTCAGGTCTCTGATCGATGAGTTATCTGTTATTTTTATTCAGCAAGACTCGACTACATCAGTATTGATTTCATCAATCGTATCAACCAGTGTTACGACAGTAGTTGGACTCGTTATATGTTTTTTGATTCTTAAATTTCTGTTTAGAAAAGATCCAAAACCAATTGATATACTTATAATTTCATTCTTTTCAAGTGTTCCAGGACTACTTGTATTTCCTGTGTTGTTTATACAAGACCCACTTCTACAAGCATTATTAGTTTTTATAACTTCGATCTACGCACTAATTGCATTTGGCTCTGGCATAAAGCAGGTTTATTTATTAAGAAATATTGAAGTTGTCCTTGTTGTCATTGCACTAACATTCGGTAGTTCAATTTTAGGGTCAGCTTAGTTTTGAATGCTGCAGTAATTTTAGCCGCAGGTAGCTCAAGTAGGATGGGATTTCCTAAACAGTTAGCTGAAGTTAAGGATAAACCATTACTCCAAGCAATAATTGATAAAGTTAACATTAATTTTGATAACTCTTCTGTAGTGCTGGGGTCTGAAAATGAAATAATTTCTGAAAAAATAGATTTTAAAAATTCAAATATCCTTATTAATGAAAATTGGCCAGAGGGTATCACATCATCAATTAGGACAGCTTTATTTTTCTATCAAAATCAAAAAGAGATTAATAATATAATTTTTTTCCTCGGGGACCAACCAGAAGTCGAAGTTGAAGTAATAGATGGTCTCAACAACGATGACCATGACGGAAGTAAGGTTTTGGTTCCTCAATATAGATACAAACTAGGATTTCCAATTTTAATTCCGAGAATATTTTGGACGAAATTAGAACTGATAACGGAAGACGATGAAGTTGATGAAGAAAAATCAGTATTTCAAGATTTTGATTTAGTTGATTTTCTTATCTCGTCAGAAATTGAAATCAAAAAAATAAATTTCAATTTTTTAGAACCTATTGATTATGACGAGGAAAAAGATTTTTGAGAGTGGGAAAAACTCTTAAAAAAAATCGTTTCTTTATGTAATTTATTTTGTAAAATTTAAAACATGAATTCAATTGACTCTATAAATGGTATGACACATACCGAAGCTACAAAACTAAGAAGAGCTAGAGTCAGAACAACAACAACTTTTTTACAAATCGCCTCTTCCAGGTCAGGTAGGGCTCTCTTAACAAAAGAAACAGGAATAAGTTCACCTAAATTACTGCACTGGGCTAGACGTGCTGAACTAATGAAAATTAAAAACCTAGGAAGAGACTATGCAGACCTACTTGAAGCCGCTGGAGTAGAAAGTGTGTCTGAATTAAAGAGAAGAAATCCAGAATCACTTCATGAAGTAATGGCAAAAATTAATTTAAAGAGAAATATAGTAGACAGAATGCCCTCTCTAAAGAGAGTTACTAATTGGATCGAAGACTCTAAAGATATAGAAATTAAGGTTTCTTCATAACCAAGTTTCCCATCTATCATTAAATTGTGAATAAAAAAACAATTCGAATAGCTGGTGCCCAAAAGTCATTTCCAGTAGGAGCTATACAGAAAAACAAGCAAACTATTTTAGATTGTTTTGAGGTAGCTGAAGAAAAAGAAGCAGATATCCTGATTTTCCCTGAATTAGCACTTACAGGATATCCACCTGAAGATTTACTTCTAAGAGAGAGTTTTGTTGGAAAAAACTTCGCTGTTTTGGAAGAATTAGCTGAATTTTCTAGCTCAACAAGTGGTGTTGTTGGTTTTGTTGACAGAAACCTTGACGATAACCATACAGACAAACAAAAAAGAGACATTGCTAATGCGGCAGCAATAATTCAGAACGGAGATGTAAAAGGAATCTATCATAAGTGTTTTCTTCCAAACTACTCAGTATTTGATGAAGCTAGGTATTTTGCCAAAGGCAATAATCCAGGAAATGTATTTTGGTATGAAGATGTTGGGATTGGAATAAGTATTTGCGAAGATATATGGATTGAAGATGGTCCTTCATCACAACAAGTAGAGAATGGAGCATCTTTAATAATTAACATAAATGCTTCTCCTTATGATCAAAATAAAAGTGACTTGAGAAAAGAGCTCGTTGTCGACCAGGCTAAAAAATTAGGCGTACCAATTATTTACCTAAACATGGTTGGTGGTCAAGACGAATTAGTTTTTGATGGAGGGTCATTTGTTGTAGATGGTAAAGGGGAAATACTTTATCAAGCACAACAGTTTGAAGAGGAGATATTTTATATTGACCTAGATTTGGAAGTAAAAGAACAACCTAAAGGGCCAATACTGGAGATTAGACAGAAAGGTTCTGAATTAAATCCTCTACAGTCTGCTCAACTTTTATCAAAAAATGAATCTCTGTACTCAGCATTAAAATTAGGTTTATTCGATTACGTTAGTAAAAACAACTTTGAAAAAGTTCTAGTAGGGCTCTCTGGAGGAATAGACTCTGCTTTGACTGCAACTATTGCCGTTGATGCTCTTGGTTCCAATAATGTTGTAGGTGTAGCGTTGCCCTCTAAATACAACACAGAGGAGTCTCTAGTCGATGCAAGGTTACTCGCAGAAAATCTTGATATAGAATTTAAAGTTATTGAAATTGAAGAAATAGTAAATATTTTTAGAAATACGTTAAAGGAAAGTGTTAATGATGAACTTGGACAAATAACAGATGAAAACATCCAATCACGCGTAAGAGGTAATGTTTTGATGGCTTTATCCAACCAAACTGGAGCTATGGTTGTTTCTACAGGTAATAAGTCTGAAATGGCTGTAGGTTATTCAACTCTTTATGGTGATTTAGCAGGAGGTTTTGCATTATTGAAAGATTTATATAAAACTGAAGTTTATAACTTGGCAAATTTCAGAAATTCAATTTCAAGCGTAATTCCTCAAAATACAATCGATAAAGAACCAAGTGCAGAATTAAGACCAGATCAATTTGATAAGGATTCTTTACCCGAATACGAACTTCTTGATGAAATTTTACGTATGTATATTGAAGAAGACAGTTCTTCAGAGAAGATTATTTCTAAGGGAATTGATGAGAATATTGTATATGATGTTTTGTCTAAAGTCGATAGAAACGAATATAAGAGAAAACAAGTTGCACCAGGAGTAAAATTAACAGAAAAGGCATTTGGCAAAGACAGAAGAATGCCAATTACAAATACCTATATTCGAGAAAGAGGATAATCGTTTTGTATTTGATCAATGATTTGGAAGTTACAAAAGACGAATTTACTTTGCCTGTTGAAAATTTAGCGGTATGGAGAGGAGATGGGGTCTTTGAAGCTTTGAAGATTCATGACCACTATCCCTTTGGGTTAGAGAAACATATAGACAGGTTAAAACAGTCTTGCAAAAAACAACTATTTGACAATGTAGATTTTAATTTGGTCAAAAACAATATTTTAAAAATAGCATCAATCCATAAAAGTGGCTATGTGAGAGTATTAATATTAAGAAATGAATCAGACGACGATTTTACAATTTATTCTTTTTATCAACCATTATTAAATTTACCCGAAAAATTTACATTGCAATCTCAACCCGCTCCATGGCATGCCGGTGGAGATTATGAAGTTGATAGTAAAAATATAGTCGGTTCAAAATCTACTTCCTATGCTTATAACATAAAGCAAACCAGAGAAGCAGTTAGAGATGGTTTTACAGATGCCTTGCTCATCAATAATAAGGGCATAGTTTTAGAAGGCCCAACTTTTTGTGTTGGTTGGATTCAGGATGAAGTTGTTTATGTACCAGATCTTGATTTGGGAATTTTAGACTCAATAACTCGACAGTATTTATTGAAGTTTGGTGAGGAAGACAAGATTCAAGTATCTGTTTCTAGAGTGACAATAGATGAACTCTATAAAGTTGATACAGTTTTTGTAATGTCTACAGCTAAACATGGAGTATTTGTTTCAAAGATTGATAATCAAGTTTTTGAGCAGTCACCTTTATTAGTTACGATACAAGATTTATTTGCGAAAGAAGTTCTTAAGGAAAAGCAAGAAAGTTAAGGAGGGTAAAGTGAGACTCACAGAGTATTCTCATGGCTCAGGTTGAGCATGTAAACTCTCCCAAGGAGAGCTTGCTCAGGTTCTGAAGCAATCAAAACAAAATAATTTAAACAATTCTGAAGTTTTAGTGGGGTTAGAAAATCCAGATGATGGCGCGGTTATTGATCTAGGCAATAAAACTAAAATTGTACAAACAGTTGATTTTTTTACGCCTATATTAGATAACCCTTACGATTGGGGTAGAGTTGCTGCAACAAATGCCTTATCTGATATATATGCCATGGGTGGTACACCTATTTCATCTTTACAGTTAGTAAGTTGGCCAAGAGAAGATATAGGTTTTGATGTCTTATCAGATGTTATTAGGGGAGGCTCAGATGTAATGAAGTCTGCCAATTGCAATATTGTTGGAGGGCACAGTATTGATGACAAAGAACCAAAATATGGTTTTGCCGTAACAGGTATCGTTAATGAAAAAATCTATACAAAAACGAATATTAAAAATGGAGATAAACTTTTTCTAACCAAGCCTCTCGGTTCTGGAATTATTGCAACCGCAATAAAAAAAGGCGTTGCCGATGAAGAAGCAATAAATCAGGTAACAAATGTAATGACAACCCTAAATGATGCAGGCCTTGAAGTCGCAAAGCACCTCAATGCAAATGCAATTACAGACGTTACTGGTTTTGGACTTCTTGGCCACCTCAGTGAGATGTTGATTGATGAAAAATTATCAGCAAATTTGATATTCGATAAAGTCCCAATCATTGAGTTTGCAAAAAATTATTTTCATAGTGGCATTTATCCATCAGGAAGCCAAAGAAATTTTGACTCAGTAAAAGACATTATTTCATTCGAGGATCAAGACGAGGCACTTTTATTAGCAGATGCTCAAACCAGTGGAGGATTATTAATTTCTGCACCTGCTGAAACAGATATAGATTTGATAGAAATTGAAAAAATATATGGAGTTTTTCTAAAAGAAATTGGAAATATAACTGATAGATATAATCAAAAAATAAATATTATTAGTAGTTGATGATTAAAACACTAACTAAAATTTTTGCTTTTACTGCAGTAACAAAAAGCCTACTCGAGACCAAAAAAAGCCAATCTGCAGGAACTACACAAATTCACCCAAGTAAAATTCCAGGCAGGACTGTATTCATAAGAGAAAAAGAATACTTTATTAGAGAAAATATTATAGACGGCACAACTCCTATAATATTTCTCCACAGCTGGGGGTCAGACTCCCTAGGAAGCTGGTTTAAAATATTGCCTAAAATTAAAAATGAAACCTCTTTTGTTGCTATAGATATGCGTAATCATGGAAAGTCTGATGCTAGTTGGGACAGGTGGGACGTAGATGAAAATGCCGATGTTGTTATTAGCATTCTAAAAGAGCTTGGCATTTCAAGTTGCAATATTGTTGGTTGGTCAATGGGAAGTGCAGTTGCAATGTCAATTGCTAAAAAAAATAAGCCATTAGTAAATAAATTAGTTTTAATTACACCTTTTAGCTGGCTTGGTGGTGCTGTGTATAGCGATAAAGTAGCATTTAAAATATTTGTTAGTTTTGTAAGAATAAGAGAAAGATTATTCCCTAATTTCAATCCAAAATCTAAGTTTTCATTTTTAAAAAAATCAAACTCTATTAACGATGAGTATACAGAGTGGGCATGGAACAATCTGCATAAATCAAAAGATGACTTTATTTACGCAGATGGGGGAAGATTTGTTGTTCCTTATGATGCAAGGTCTTGGATACAAGAAATTGAAGCTGAGACCCTAGTAATTACTGGGGGTAGAGATAAACTTGTACCAGAAGAAACTTCAAATGATGTTGTTAAGAGATTAAACGAAGTAAAAGTAAAAACTTTTCCTGATGCTGGCCATTCAGTTCCATGGACACATGAAGAAGATCTATTAACAGAACTTAGAGAATTTTTTAATTTATGAAAAAAAATGTACTATTTTTCTCACCAACTTTTTATGACTTACCTTTAAATGAAAATATAAAAAAAAAGTACGATAATTTAAGTGAAGTCGCAAATGTTACAGTTCTTGCATTTTCGAGCCAAAAAAAAATACATTCTGAATCAAAGACAACTTTTTATTTAAATAAAAAAAACAAATCAAGAATTTTTAACTATTTGAAAATATTTTTTGTATCTTATTTTCAAATACCTAAATTAATATCCCAATATGAAATTGAAATAGTTACATTTCAAGATCCGGTAACAAGTTTTCTAGGTGTTTATAAAATCAAAAAAAAGTATAAAGATGTAAAAATAGTCATCGAATCACATGGAGATTTTATAAATACTTTGGAGTTAGAAAAAAATCTAACATTTCCAAATTTATATAAAAATTTATTTTCCAGGATGGCATCTTACACAATAAATTGCGCTGATATGTTGAGAGCAGTTTCTTCTTCTACAGAGGAGCAAGCACTGTCTTTTAATCCATCAAAACGTGTTGTAAGATTTCCAGCATGGATAGATTTTGAAATATTTAGCAACATCGACCCTATGAGAGATGGTAGTGGAAAATTTAAAATACTCTTTATTGGAAGTGTGACTGATAGAAAAAAACCTCATATGATTATTGATGCCTTGCCCGAGTTAATTAGTGACCAGGTTGAGCTGAACATAGTAGGCCCAACACCCAATCAAAACTATCTTGAAAGTCTAAAAGAAAAAATAAAATCTAAAAATGTTGAAGATAGAGTTTTTATTCATGGAAATAAAAATAGAGATGAAGTGAAAAAGTTTTACTCTGAAAATAACTTAATGATTCTTCCTTCGGTATCAGAGGGCCTAGCGAGAGTAATATTTGAGTCCCAAGTAACAGCATGCCCCGTGCTTGTTACAGACGCCCCTGGAATGCAAGACATAGTCATAGACGGACAAACAGGTTATGTATTTGAGAGTAATAATTTAGATTCCATGATAAAAAAAATAAATCATGTGATTCAAAATTATAATGAAGCAACTTCTGTTGGGATAAATGCAAAAGAATTCATTTTATCTAATTATTCCTCAGATAATTTTAAATTTAGTTTTCAAAAAATATTTGATACTGTTTAACTAAATAATACTTACAACATAAACTGTCTTGCTATATTGCTATTCTTAAATTATGGAAAATATATTTTATGGTTTAATAGTTATCCTCTTACTTGCCAATCTTTATTTTGTAACAAGAAAAGAAACTGAAGAAGACAATAAAGATGACGAGTATTTAATTAAAGGAATTGTAAGTGAAATAATTGAAAATGAAGAATCCCAAATATACAAATTACTAAATAGGTCTGATCAGACAGTAAAAGATTTTTTAGAGAAGACTGGTGAAATTAAGTCCTCTATAACTGGAGTGGATCAGCAAACTAGAAATTTAATATCTGTATTAAATAATAACCAAAGTAGAGGCCAGTGGGCAGAGTTTCAGGTCGAAGACTTGCTAGAAATTATGGAGTATAAAGAGGGCCTCCATTACCAAACCCAAAAAAGAATGTCTAGTGGTACAATTCCTGATTTCACATTTTATCTTCCTGAAAATAAAACAATAAATATGGATTCAAAATTTCCATTAACGAACTATATGGAGATAGCCAAATTAAACAGAGATCTTGAAGATGAAACTCTTGACGAGTTAGCACGAAAAGAAATAACTGAATCTATTAGAAGTAAAAATAAAGAGTTTTTAGATAAAGCAATTAAAACCAAAATTGATGATACATCTTCAAGGGAAGGGTACATATCAGCTGAAGAAGGCACTGTTGATTTTGTCTTAATGTACATACCACTTGAAAATTTGTATCACTTTTTATTAACTTCAGAAATCGGTGCAAACAGAACACCTGTTATTCAGTATGCTTTCTCTAAAAAAGTTATACTAGTAAGTCCTCAGACACTAATGGCTTACCTCGAGACTATAAGGCACTCAATGAAACTATTCAGTTTACAAACTGATACAAAAAATATTTTGGCCACTCATGAAAAAATTAAAGTGGAAATTAGAAAGTTTATTGAATCTTTTGACGATGTAACTAAGAGGCTAGATCAAACTGTAAAATCTTTTGAGGCATTAAAAACTACTAGAGTAAATAAACTTGAGAAATCATTTGAAGAATTAGATAGCGTAAATAAGGAGCTAGAGGATTAGTAATTATCGGCTAGTTTTGTGACAACCATTATGCATTTGTCATCTATATAATTTTTGTTATTAGATTCTAAATACGAAGAAATTTCTGAACTCTCTGCACCAGGCTGATACCAGAAATTATCATAACCTGATTCAACTAGGTCTTTAGTTAATTCAAAACCAATACTGGGTGGCACTACAAAATTAATTATTGATGGATTTTCACTCAGTTCAGAAACATTGTTGTATGACTTTAAACCAGCGATGAATGTTTCTTTAGGGTTTACAGGAACAACATTATGACCTTTTGATACTAAGTCTAATAAAATCTTATTTCCATATTTATTTTTATCATTACTTGCTCCTATGAGAGCAATTAGGTTATTTTTGTTTTTTAATGAATCAATCAATTAGAAGTTTTCAGCCTTCATTGCGTACAAATCATCTTTACCTGCTGTTATAGATGATGCGTATCCTGAAGCTAAAGGTAATAGTTGTTCTATATAAAATTTCGATAATGTTAGTTTGTCTTTGTAAAATTCATCACCAGTTTCTTTAAACTTTTTGTTTGCAAGAATTGCAGCTTTACCCATATAGTATCCACCTAAAACTTGACCAAACATTTTCAAATATGGTGTAGCACCAGCACTTGCATCAACCAACTCTCCCTCAAGCATTTTAGAACCAAGCCATAAAGTTATTTCAGATAATGTATTTACTTCTTTTTCAAGCTTTTCAGCCATTGATACAAGCTCTTCATCGTCTTGTTTCATTTCATCGATAACTTTATTGACATCTGATAGAAGCCTTTGCATTGCTTGACCATTATCAAGAGGTAGCTTTCTAAACATTAAATCTAATGCTTGAATTCCATTTGTTCCTTCATAAATTGGAGCTATTCTTGCATCACGTAAGTACTGAGCTACTCCTGTTTCTTCAACATAGCCCATACCTCCATAGACTTGGATTGCAATATTAGACAATTCAACTCCAAGATCAGATATCCAAGCTTTAGTTATAGGTGTCAATATTCCACACCTTTCTTCACCAAATGCTTTCATTTCTTCGTCTTCTCCAAAGTACTCAACATCAAGCATTAACTGGTTATCATACATGAGGTATCTCATTGCATCGACATATGCTTTAATTGTCATAAGCATTCTTCTTACATCTGCATGATCAATAATTGTTGAATTTTTAGCGTCTTCCTTAGACATCCCTACAGGTCTTCCTTGTACTCGGTCTCTAGCATATTGAGCAGCACCTTGCAATGAACCTGAAGCACATGCTAATCCTTGTCCACCTACCCATACACGAGCTTCGTTCATCATCGTAAACATATAGTTAAGACCTCGGTTTTCTTCTCCAACTAAATAACCAACAGAGCCATCGTATTCCATGACACAAGTTGGACTTGCATGAATTCCTAACTTTTCTTCAATAGATATGCAACTTACATTGTTTGACTCACCTACAGATCCGTCATCATTTACTGTATATTTTGGCACTATAAACATAGAGATACCTTTAGTTCCCTCAGGAGATCCAGGAACTTTAGCCAAAACAAGGTGAATTATATTCTCTGTCATATTATGTTCACCAAATGTAATCCAAACTTTTGTACCAGTTATTTTATATGAACCATCCTCTTGAGGCTCAGCCTTTGTAGTAATCGTTCCAAGATCTGACCCTGATTGAGGCTCACTCAAATTCATTGTTCCTGTCCATTCACCTGAGACAAGTTTTGGTAAAAATTTATCTTTTTGTTCTTGGCTGCCGTGAAAATTTATAGCAGAAATTGCGCCAGCACTTAAACCCGGTGCCAAGCCAAAAGCTAAATTGGCTGTACTAAGAATTTCTAAAGTTCCACCAGACAAAGTTATAGGCATTCCACCACCACCAATATCAGAAGGCAGAGATATTGAGGCCCATCCGGCTTCTGCAAATTTTTGATAAGCATCAACAAACTCTTCAGGCATGGTTACAACCCCATCCTTAATCGTTGCTCCTTGTTGATCTCCAATGGCATTTATTGGTGCAAGGACTTCTTCAGAGAATTTAGCACACTCTTCCATTGTTGGAATAACAATATCTTCTGAAAAATCACTAAATGCTGAAATTTTATTTAAAACATTATAAGAATCTATAACTTCATAACCAAAAACTATATCTTTAACTGGAGCTTTATAGGGAACTGCCATAAGTAATTATTTTAGTAGATATTTCTAAAAAGTATAAATTGCTAACGAGGGTTTACGTCTACAAGCTGTGATATTTCCTCAATTTTTTCAACCGTAGGTTTATCATTTGTTCCAGCTACGATAGCACCTGCTGCACAGGCTTTTTTTATATTTGGAATTAAGTCGTTTACACCAAAAGCTGCAATATATGCTGCAGTTGCATCGCCAGCACCATTTGAATTTATAGTTTTAAAGTCTGGAGGAACTATTTCTATAGCCCCTTCTGCACTCAATAGTCTTGCTGGTAAGTTTGAGGATGTTAAAAGTATATACTTTACAGTTTTTGAATCTATAAGATTATTAGCTTCATCAACACTTATTTCATCTTTGCTGACTATTAGAAAGTCTAATTTGTAATTAATTTCATATTCATAACCTGCTTGGCAAACAAACAAATTATTTTGTTTTTTGAGATCTTTTAGTTTATCTTTAATGAACTTAATAGAGTACCTATCTATAATCAATGAATCAAAGTTGTTTAAATTTTCAAAATTACTCCACTCAAGACCTTCATATCCTGATGAGACTATTGTTCTTTCACCAGAAGAATCTACAAAAATAGAACATGTTGGAGTTAATGACTGATTGATTATTAAACCATCAAAATTTATGTTATTTTCTTTTAGATAGTCAACTAAGTATTTACCCATAGGGTCACTACCAATACTATTTCCTCTAACATGAACGGATTTGTCCCAAAGAGAAATTAATTCCGAACAATTTATAGCAGTCCCTCCTGGCCTAATAGAAGAGTTTAAACTGCGAATGTCGCCACCTTTATTAGGCAACTCATCAACAAAGTAAATTAAATCAGGATTTAAAGTTCCAAAGCAAAGAATATTCTTAAACGACATGAATTAAGAATCTTTAATTATACAAGTCCACTAATTACCGCTCCTGCAACCAGGATCGCGATGTAGCTAAACAAACCACCGACTATGGCAGCAAGTTTCATACTACGAGAAATTGCACTAGGTCCGGCAAGGTGATAAACCAAAACTCCAAAGAATGGAACCAGGTAAACAACACCCAACCAAACATACTTCATACTCCCATTAACCCTTTCGTTAGAGTCAATATCTTTTATTGCTAAAGCAGCCCAAGCAGCATACAACACAAACGGCATCAAGTAACCGTAAAGTTGAAACAATAACTGCCATATTGTAGGGCTAGAAATAGGCACTCCGCTCATAATTATCTCCTTTTCAGAATTGTAGTAATTTTCTAAGTCTTCATTCAGTAAGTTTGTTGGCACCTGAATAGAGTCTAAATCAGGTACATAAAATAAATTTATTGCAGGGGAAGGCTTATTGATATCTGCAAATTGCATGTTTTCTTGTTCCTTTGGCCATGGGTACTCTTTATATCTGTTTTTATCAAGTTCCGTTGTTTGGGCATCAGCAAAAAACCCAGCAAGCATCATTAAACCCGAAGGATCACCCTGTAAAGGAAACCTTGCAATCAAGTTTGAAGAGTCTATTGATGAACAGTTATGAAGTTGCTCTAAAAGTGGTGGGGTACTTGTTTGATAAACATTATCCTCAAAACAATTTCCTGGACCCCATGGTCCAGCAAGAGCCAAGTCAGTGTATCCAGAATCTAAAACAATGTTGTCTTTTACACTCACATGTTGTGAAAAATATAAATTAGCATCCAACATTGGACTTGCGACGATGCCATACCTGTCGTGGTTAACAACCAAATTTTTTTCTATTATGTCACCTACTCTTCCAGGCACAACTATTCCCATTCCTTTTGCAACAACACCAAATCGATTTGTTGGAGCTTCATAGTTGTTATTATCTATGACTAAATTGCCTACAATTGTTGTTTCTCGCCCTGGTGGATTTAGCTCGGAGTCAAGAGTATTTGGTACTATCCCTGACATATTGTCTCTCCATATATTGTTATAAAGATACAAGTGACCTCCTGCATTAGTTCCCGAGTAACCTAAAGCATTTCCTTCGACGACATTATCAAAAATTAATGAGTTACATGGATAACATTGTCCAATATAAATTCCACTATCAGGATGTCCTGATGCATATACATTATCAAACACACCATCTGTTGAATTAAATGCATAGACTCCATAATCACCATTGTTATAAACAGTGAGGTAAGAACCTTTAAAACCTTTTGAAGTATTCCAATAGACACCATTTAATGAAAAATTTCTGACAGAGAGATTTTCAACCGTTACCCCATCTGTTTCATAGATTTGAATACCATTCTCCCTCATAAACTCTCCATCAATTATGACTTTATTTCTGTCGGTACCTCTTAGGGTTAAATATGAGGTGGTAACTGTGACACTTTCGTTATACACCCCGGGACTAATTAAAACTAAGTCACCGGTGTTTGCGCTATCTACAGCATCTTGAATTGTTGTGTACTGTTCATTTTTTCCAACTTTAAGCACATTGTCAGTCAAAGTAACAGAGACGGCCTCAACAGTTTCTGTATAATCTACGTCGCCAACAACAATTGTTCCAACCATCCCTTTATTATTTGTTCCATGATACGGACAGTAGTATTCATAAACCCCAGGCTCATTGAAGGTGTGTTCATATTGATCGCCTTTAGTAATGATTCCATATTCAAAATAATCCGATGATATAGCCTGCCAAGAGCCATCGCTAGCAATTACATTATGATTATTGGCTCCTCCTGATTCCCAAATTACTGTTGTGCCTGGCTCAACACGTAAAACTCTTGGCGAAAACTCATCGTCTACAACCTTCACGACTTGTGGTGTAAGGTCTGTAGCTTCTTCGGAACCACAAGCAAATAATAATAAAAAAGATGAAAGTAAAAGTACTTTGAACAATTTGTCCATATTAAATTTTACCTCCGCATTATTTCAGATTCCAACTGATTAAAAATAAGTTAATATAAATATATGAGTGAAGATAGGTATCCTAAACAAAACGAATCGATAAATAATAAACACGAGGGAAATACACCTTCTTTTAAAAAACCTATGTTTTGCAATGAAGAAAAATGTGATATTTCCAATTTCTCTGAAGACGTAGTCACTATGACTGGAAAAAGTTGGTCTAGGTTTATGAACATCCAAAATAGAAAGTTTACTGCGATTTCATGCTCTGAATGCAATTATACAGAGTTTTATAAAGGTAAATCTAAAGGCTGGGAAAGCGTAATAGATTTTTTGGGAAATTAAAAAGATTTAAGCCTGAATCCAATCTTCAGGGTTATCATCAACAAAAAAATCTGAGACAAGCTTTGCGTCTGGATCTATGGCGTATTGATCAAAATCAGAAACACCTTCTTCTTCAAGAACATCTTGATCTAAAAAGAAATTACCAGTACAAGTAGAGGAGTCTCTTTTTAAAACTGCATAAGCAGCATCTGCATAAATAGAAGGTTTTCTAGACCCCTTAACTAACTCAGCTCCAATAACGTTTCTTACAGCTGCTGTGTCAAGTGAAGTTCTTGGCCAAAGGCAATTAGATGCCACATTATGTTTTCCAAGTTCTTCAGCTAGACCATGAGCTACTAAAGACATTCCATATTTTGCTGTAGTGTAAGCAAGAGTCATGCCAAACCACTTACGATCTATATCAAGTGGTGGAGAGAGAGTCAAAATATGTGGATTGTCTCCATTTTTAAGATGGGGTATACATTTTTGACTTAACATAAAAGTTCCGCGTACATTAATATTGTGCATTAAGTCGTATCTTTTCATTGGGGTGTTAACAGTATCAGTTAGGTGTATAGCACTTGCATTATTGATACAAATATCAATGCCACCAAACTTGCTTGAGGTTTCCTCTACAGCAGCCTCAACTTGCTCTTCATATCTAATATCACAAACTATTGGTAGAGCAGTGCCTCCAACCTGCTCAATCTCTTCTGCGGCAGTGAAGATTGTTCCTGGCAGAGTTGGATGGGGCTCTGTTGTTTTAGCTAAGATTGCAATATTTGCACCGTCTTTTCCAAGAGCTTTTGCTATTTCGAGACCCACTCCACGCGAGCCTCCACTCATAATTACAGTTTTGTCTTTAAAATATGTCATTTTTATATTCTATTAAAATTGTGTATTCTCTGTAGAGTCTTTTTTGGAAAGTAGTTCTGATTCATCTCCCAGCAAGGCTTCGCCAATTTTCTCATAGTAATTCCCACCAACTTCTTGTTGATGCTTGATTCCTGTATAGCCATCTTTTGATAAATCTTTTTCAAACTGTTGAAGTTCTAAGACTGCACCCATATTTCCACCTTTGTATTTTGATGCTAAGTCAAACATGGAACTTGCTAGTGAATGAAAACCAGCAAGAGAGACAAATTGTAGTTTATATCCATATGAGTTAAGCTCACTTTGAAAGTTTTCAATTTCTTTATTAGTAAATTTGTCTAACCAATTAAATGATGGAGAGCAATTATATGCAAGAAATTTATTTGGATGAGACTTTCTTATTTCATCAGCGAATTCTTTTGCAAAGCCTAAATCTGGAGTGTTGGTTTCACACCACACAACATCTGCATACTCAGCGTAGTGAAGTGATTTCGTTATCGCCATTTCATGGTTGTTTTCAATTAAAAAGTAACCATCAGAAGTTCTATTTTTACTGAGATATTTACTGTCTCTATCATCAAAATCTGATGTCATTAGCTTTGCGTTCATTGCATCTGTTCTAGCAATGATGATTATTGGAACTCCTGAAACATCAGATGATAATCTTGCAGCATTAAGTTTTTTAATATATTCATGTGTAGGGATTACAACTTTCCCACCAACATGCCCACATTTTTTTTCAGAAGCAAGTTGGTCTTCAAAATGAATTCCGGATACTCCAGAATCTATAAATTGATTTGTAAGTTCGTATACATTATAAATTCCACCAAAACCAGACTCGCCATCAGCAATAATTGGAGGTAACTTTTTTTTATCTAGTTCTGCCATCCTTCTCAGGAGTGTATTATTAATTTTTTTCACAAAATTTGGAGTACTGTTTGATGGATAAAGTGATAAGTCTGGGTAAGTATTAACTCCCATGTTGCTCTCTGCCGCTACTTGCCAACCACTTACATAAATTATTTCATAATCAAGATGGTACATTTGGAGAGCTTGTTGTGCTGTTGCAGCCCCCAATCCAGATACCCATAAATCTTCCCTACTAAGAAGATCCAAAAGTAGTCCAGACCCAATCTCAGATAAAGTGTGTTCTACTTTATACGAAGGTCTCAAAGAACAGATATCATTGACAGAGTAATCTCTTTTTATGCCAAACCATCTCTTAGATGATAAGTACTCTTCTACAGTTTCAATTTGGTTAAAAGTTTGATTCATAAATTTAGTGTTGGCTTGCAGCCACACTAGCAATTATAACAATAAGAGTCAACACTCCAGCAGACGCAATAAGAACTTCACTTCTTGTAATTTTTATCTTAGGAGCTGCACTCATTACACTTGCAAAAAGTAAAATTGCAGCTGAAATAATTAATGCAAATAGTGGTGCATATTCATGAAAGTTTAAAAATACTTGCGCAATAGCAACCGCAATTAGACCACCAACAACTATTGATCCCAATGGAATCACGATTGAGCCAACAATTCTCTGGCGAATTTTTTGAGCTTCAGAATCCTCAAAATCTTCAAGCCCTTTAGGAACACCAAGTAGCATTGTCAAGGTAGAGATTGCAGCTTGAACAAAAGTTGATAAGATTACAACCCTCCAAAAAGCGCTACCAACTGTGATTAAATTTATTACCGGATCATCAGGAAGAACAGGTTCTATTGTTTGCCCAACGCTATTAATTATAAAAAATGCTGTTGAGGAACCTAAGACTAAACCTAGCCCCCCACCAGTAAATACAGATTCTCTATCAGAAGTAAGTATGCCAAAACCATCAAAATTTGAATCCAAAAACTTTTTAACATTCAATGAATTAAGTATTCCAAGAAAGCTAGTAGATAGTGAGATGATTATAACAAATGACACAGCATCATATTCTGCTATTAACTTCTGTGTTTCAGCTTCGAGTATTAGTCCATCGTAGAGATAAGAGCTTGAAAGAAGCCCCTGGACAAATCCAGCTATAACTCCAAAACCCAATCCAAATTTTAAAGACCTTAATAATTTCTGACTAATACTTACAGGAGGTGGCAAGTCTTCTTTTATTAAAACTGCTGTTTGAATTTGTTCAACAAGATTTTCAGGTTCTTCTACTTCAACGGGTTCATCTACTTGCTCTTCTACTGGAGTAGGAGTGTCTTCGACTACTACCTGTGATTCTGATACTGTTTCATTAGCTGGCGCTGCTTGGATAGCCTCACCACCAGTCCAGCTGTTTAGAACATCATTTACAGAAACCCCAGATGCTTCAGCCCTTGCTTGTGCAGACCGTGATACCAACATTTGAGGAATACCACTGCTTGAGCTAATTTGATCTACTAATTTTTCATCCATAATAAAATCTATATAATTCTAGTCATTTGAGTTGTTTCTCACTACATCATCAAACGTTTTTTCATCTTGGTACCATCTCATCCAAATAACTAGGATTGAAATCCACAAAATAATTCCTCCACCAAGTTTTAATATCAAACCTGCCAATGTCTGGTCATTAATTACTGAAATGCTGAATATGTTTTCACTCATTACGTATGCTGAATAAAGTGGTTCTGTGCCAAAAGCTAGAAAACTTGCTGGTATTGTTGGCAATAATGATTGTAAAAATAAGTATCCTATTTTTGCAGCCGAGTTTATTGGCCTAATTTCATCATTAAACCCTATTACTGGCACCCACATGTTTAATGAGACCAAAAGCATTATCGAGTGTATAAAAAAATGTGCAATAGTGTTTGTTACCATTAGATTCACAACAGAGGACCAATGCATTCCCACCATTACAAAATTAAACATAAAAAAAGCAACTACAGGTTTAGACGTTATTTTTAAAGTTTTAATAAATGGTTTAACTGAAATAAGCTCTTTCATGTCCCTATGCATACCCATTAATAAAAGAGGAGGGGAAACTAAAGCCAAAACAAGGTGTTCTACAGAATGAACCCAAAACAAGTATTTTTCTCCAATATCATGTATTGGGTAATCAGTGAATATCCAGAGTGCTATTAGGCCCGAGTACCATGTTTTTCTTTTAGGTTTTTTTAGATGCTCTTTATTAGTAGTAAATTCAAAAAATACTACAAGAGTTACAATCAAAGCCCATACGTCATAGTGAGGATGCCAAGGTAAGTTCTGCATTTAAAACCTAAAAATAATTCGCTGAAGCTCTTTCGACCATGACGATAGTAAAAAGTATCAAAGCTAAGATCATACCGCCAACAAAGAACCTATTAATTGTCTTATTTTCGTAACGCAGATGCATAAACCAACCCACCACAATTATGAATTTTCCTACTGCTAAAAATATCAAAAGTGGATCAGTGAAAACACCAACAATGTCTTCTGTGTAATAAAGAGCTATCTCAATTGCAGTTAAAACACCAAGTACGATTGCTATTTGAACATATTTTTTTGGAGTCGGGTGTTCTATGTGATTATCGGACATATCAAATTAAGTAAACTACTGTAAACAATACTATCCAGACAATGTCAACAAAGTGCCAATAAAGCGCAACAAATTCAAGATTCATTCCACCTTCAAGTGTTAACCCTTTTTGTCTTTGACCAATTCCCCATAATGCTAAAAGTAAGACTACACCAATAAAAACATGCAATCCATGAAAGCCAGTTAATACGTAAAAGGATGAACTAAAGATATTTGTTGTTAGCTCAAAACCTTTATGATAAAACTCTGTAAATTCGTATATTTGTCCTGCTAAAAATACTGCGCCTAACATTGCTGTTGCTAGAAGCCATACTCTTGTTTTTTCTTGATCATTTGCTTCTAATGCATTGTGAGCCAACACCATAGTTAATGAACTCATTAACAAAATAAATGAGCTAATGGATGTAAATGGAATATCATACACATCTGTTAATTTCATTCCAGGAAAGTCGCTTCCTTTAAATATCATAAAGGTGGTAATTAATGTGCCAAAAAACAATATTTCAGTGGATAAAAATACCCACATACCAAGTTTTCTGGTTTCTACACCTGTGGGTTCATGTGGATAGGAGTGAGAGCTACTCATCTGAGTCTATATGGATTTCTTCTTCAAGTGGTTCTGTTCCCCAACCAAATCCCCCTATGAGTAACAACACTGTACCAATTAAAGCTAATGGAATAGATTTATAAATAACTGCATACCCTAAAAATGGGAGACCAGATGCCAGGACAATCGGGAAATATGAAGGATTAGGTAAAGCGATATGTTCACTAGGGTTTAGGCCATCTTCTTCTAATTCAAGAAGTATCTGATCAGCTTCTTCACGTCTAACTGCTCTGCCTTCTTCATCTTCAGAATATTTAGTGTGCCAGAAGTCATCAAGTGATTTAACAATAGGTGCTGTTGAAAAATTCCAAACAGGTGTAGGTGATGGAATGGCCCATTCTAACGTCCTTGCATCCCAAGGGTCAAATGGAGCTTTTTCTCCGTTTCTTTTTGAGAAAATCCAATTGATCATGAAAACAATAATTGACAAAGCGATGATAAAAGCCCCGACTGTTACAACAATATTCCAGAATTGTAAGTTTGTTTCTTCTGCATATACCCAGGTACGTCTTACCTGACCTTGAAGCCCTAACCAATGCATTGGTCCAAAAGTAAGATTAAAACCAATCATCATTAGCCAAAAGTGTATCTTTCCAAGCGACTCGTTATACATTTTGCCCCAAACTTTTGGAAACCAATAATAAAGTCCAGAAAAAATTCCAAACAAAGCTCCACCAAATAAAACGTAGTGAAAGTGAGCTACAACATAGTAGGTATCTGTTTGCTGTGTATCAGCTGGAACTATTGAGTGAGTTACACCACTCAAACCACCAATTACAAACATACCTATAAAACCTAATGAAAACAGCATTGGGGTATTCAGCTTTAGCTTTCCTCCCCATATTGTGCCAAGCCAATTAAATATTTTTACACCTGTTGGGACAGCAATAACCATTGTTGATAAACCAAAACCAGCTTGAGCAACTGGGCTAATCGCAGAAGCAAACATGTGGTGAGCCCACACTCCAAAACCTATAAACGCAATTCCAAATCCTGCAAAAACTATTGCAGCATAACCAAAAAGTGGCTTTCTTGAAAAAGTTGGAAGAACTTCCGAGACAATTCCAAATGCAGGCAGGATTAGAATATAAACTTCTGGATGTCCAAATAGCCAGAAAAGATGCTGCCATAAAATTGGATCACCTCCGCCTTCTGTTAAGAAAAACGTAGTTCCAAATTTTCTATCAAATGTTACATAGAAGAGTGCTATTGCAATTATTGGTAAAGAAAATGCAAGCAAAAAAGAGACAGCAAAAGTCATCCAAGTAAATACTGGCATTCTCATAAACCGCATGCCTTCTGTTCTCATGTTGATAATGGTTGTAATAAAATTGAATGCAGAAATTAAAGAAGCTATTCCAAGTATCTGTAACCCTATAGCCCAATAATCCATGGCAGTCCCTGGGGAGTATTTCATACCTGCATTTGGTTGATATCCAAACCAACCCCCGTTAGGTGCTGAGCCTAGCCAACCAACTTCCTCAGCTAAGTATCCGCCCTCTGGTGCTCCTGCAGTACCAAATATAAATGTAGAATATAAAAATGCTCCTCCGAAAATAAATATCCAGAAGGAAAGAGCATTTAGCCTTGGAAAAGCAACATCACGCGCTCCAATTTGTAGCGGAAGAAGATAATTAAAGAAGGCAGCACTAATTGGCATAATTGCCAAGAAAATCATCGTGGTTCCGTGCATTGTAAACATTGCATTGTACTCTGCCGCTGTTAAGAAATTGTTATCTGGTTGTGAAAGCTGAATCCTAAGAATGAGCGCTTCAAGCCCACCAATCAAAAGAAAGAAAAACGCTGCATAACCATACATTATTCCAATTCTTTTATGATCTACAGTAGTTATCCAACTCCATATACCAGTTTCAGAAGAAGGCCTTCTGAAAATACTGCTTTGTTTACTCGGTTCTATTATTTTTGTCATTTAAGTGTTCCTAAATACGCAATTAAAGCATTTATTTCTGCTTCAGTCAATTCTAGGTTAGGCATAAATGTACCCGGTTTTATTTCAGCAGGATTTGCAAGCCATTTGCTAAGATTTTCTTCATTGTTGTAAAGTGCTGCTCCAGCAAAAACATTTCTATTAGCAAAGTGAGTTAAATTCGGAGCTATTCTGTCACCCTGTACATCCCAAACTCCATCAATAACATGACACTGTGTACATCCAGCATTTAGGTAAACCTGTTGACCTTCAGCAGCTAATGAATTTCCTTCGAGTTTATTAGCATTTTGCTGTTGATTTTTTACCCATGCATCAAAATCAGATTCTGAAAGCGAAAGCACACGACCACGCATTTTAGAGTGGCTTAAACCACAGTATTCACCACACTGTGCCCAGAACTCATTTGGTGAATCAGCGTGTAAATTTAAATATGTAGTTTGTCCTGGAACAAGATATCTTTTTCCATTTAATTTAGGAACCCAGTAATTGTGGAGTACATCATTAGACCACATTTCAAGCCTTATTGGTTTGTCAGCTGGAATGACTAATACGTTTGCAGTCGTTATATCATAATCCGGGTATTTGTATTCGAACCACCATTGGTGACCAATTACCTCAATTTTTAGAGCGTCTTCCGGTTCGTTTGCTAGATCAAAAATTGTTCTAACGGTGGGTACTGCAATAACTGCCAAAATAATTACTGGAATGACTGTCCATAGAATTTCTAGTTTAGTGTTTCCATGTATCTGTTTCGGTTCAGGGCTATCTGGTTTTTCTTTAAAAACAAAAACAGACAGAAGTAAAGCACCTTGGACAATTACAAAAATTACTACAGCTATCCAAAAAGTTAACCAAAATAATTCATCTATTGATCTTGCATAGGGGCCCTCAGGACTTAAAGAATCTAAAGGGGCATTTTCGATACAAGCAGATAAGAGTATCAAAGCCGAAAATTTTAAATTCTTTAACTTAAAAATGTTTTTCACAAGCATATTTATATTATCAACAATTATTAAGAATAGCGTTGAAACTATATATAGTGTAATCATAAGTACTATGTCGTTATGGAAACTGTTACCAAAAAAAACATATCAAAATATATAAGGCTTTCAAAATTAAGAATTGTTGAGCTTTTATTAATTACAACAGTTCCATCAATGATTGTATCAATATATGGCTTTCCACCTCTCGAATTAATAGTGTTCACTCTACTAGGTGGTACCTTATTAGCTGTCAGTGCAAATGTTCTAAACCAAATATTTGAAATCGAAACTGACAGACTTATGGAGAGAACAGCAAACAGACCACTTGTAACTGGAGAGATTAATAAAAAAAGTGCCTATGTTTATTCGATTTCCCTTGGGTTTGTAGGATTTCTAGTTTTGTACACCCAAACAACAGAACTTGCTGCATTTATTGCTCTTTCCGCAAATATTTTTTACTCATTTATTTACACTCTTGTTTTAAAGCCAAGAACAAATCAAAATATAGTCATAGGAGGAGCTGCGGGCGCAGCCCCAGTTCTAATAGGGTGGTCTGCTACTGGTACAAATTTAGATACTGGTTCGTGGCTTTTGTTTTTATTAGTTTTTCTTTGGACTCCAGCTCATTTTTGGGCTTTATCAATTGATATGTTAAATGATTATAAAGATGCAAACTTTCCCATGTTGCCAACTCAAGAATCATACAAAAGAACATCAATATTTATTGGAATATATTCATGCGCAACGGTATTGACTTCACTATTACTTGCTCCAATTCTTCAATTAGGAATGGTATATCTCATGCTGTCACTTATTTTTGGTATGTATTTGATGTATAAGTCATACCAGCTTTATAGAAAACAAATTAAAGCAATTTCTTATTTTGTATTTTCAAATACATACCTTGCCGTAATTTTTCTATCTATGGTCGCAGATATATTTATAACTTTGAGTAGTATCTAAATATGCAAGAACTTTTATTTTCGATTACTTATCCTCCAATACCAATAACTCAAGTTGGTCCAATTTCACTTTCTTTGCATGGAGTTTTTGCTGCTGTAGGTTTTTATTTTGGTGCAAATCATGCCTTAAAATTGTCAGAAGAGGATGGTGCTGACAGTGAATTATTTTCCGAAGCACTTACTTGGGCTATTTTTGGTGCAATCCTAGGTGCTAGATTTTTTACAATTCCAGCTCAATGGTACGCTAACCCAAATTATGGATTTGGCACTTCTGCTCCGGAACTTTTTGCAAGTACTGGGGCTGCGCTGAAGGGTGACCTGGATCTTGGTATTGGTAATATAGTAGGTTCCAATATTGCTAATTCTTTACTTGTAGTAGCTGTGTTATATTTAGCATTACCTAAAGATTTTTCGCAAAAAATAAAATTAAATCAAATCAGTCCAGTATGGATGGCAATACTCACAACAGTTTTTGTTTCTACTTATGTGCTTACCAATGAGTTTCCTTTTTTACTTGGAGCAGTTTTACTAATTCTTGTAATCTATGTCATTTATAAAATGATTAGCACTGAAAGTGTCGATGAAGGAGAGCTCCTTGGG
>CACHTH010000011.1:0-23709 GCA_902582695.1 uncultured Candidatus Actinomarina sp. | reverse complement strand
CGCTATCAAGGGCTTCTTGAATTGAGTGTACTCCGTCACCTTCACCTGCATGTATGGTTATATTAATTCCCTCATTTTTAACTTTTAAAAAACTATCTTTATACATTGAAGGTAAATAATTTAATTCAGGGCCTGCAATATCAAAACCAATAATTAATTCTTTGTATTCAACAGCCAATTCAGCAACAGCTTTTACGTTATCTGGATCATGACGCATACCACAGAGAATTAAGCCAGAAACTATGCCAAATTCGTTTTCAGCCTGTTTAAAACCCGAATTAATCGCTGTTAGGACATCTTTAGGGGACAAGTCATCATTTACTGAATAGAAGGGAGCATATCTTGATTCATAAAAATTAATATCATTTTGATACATGTCAACAGCTGCTTCATAAGCTATTTGCTCTAAATTACTGTAAGATTGCATCAATGCAATAGTATGAGTAAAAGCTTCTAAATAATCTTCAAGAGAAGTTGAAGAGGATCTATCAAAAAAATTTGCAACATCGTCGATTTCTTTAATAGGTTTATAATTTATATGTTTTGCTAGCTCTTTAGCAGTAGAAGGCCTTAAACCACCATCTAAATGATCATGTAATACTTGTTTATACATAGCGCAACATAATATATATTATAGGACAAATGTCAGAAATTGTATATTTCATCAAGTACACTCTCCTTATGTGTTAATGGTAGCCAATGATCTGCATTAGGAATCTCTTTTATGCTTATATCTGTACCGGAAGATTGTAATCTTTCTTTCATTTTCTTATTAAGTTTTACTGCTGCATCATTTTCACCAAATAAAAACGATACTCTTGTCTTTACATTCTTGCGCCACTTACTAGCTAAGGATATATTTAGATCTATATTTGAATACCATGATATTGGTTGAACTAATCCTTTTTTAAAGTGTGTAGCTAATCCTTCAATATTTATATCATGCACCTTAGTAGGTGAATTATATGAATTAAATAAATTATTTAATGATAAATCTAATAGTTCACTATCTAAATTAGGTGTTACACGGTAGGCAGATCTAAAGAACAAATCTAGATTTTTAGTTATTGCAATATTTGACGAATATGGTTCTTGGAAGCTAGTTATATAGTGATCTCCTTTTTTGTATATTAATTTTCTATATAATTCTGAAGGTGGAAATTCTGTACCACCTGATATGGATATCATTTTATCGATGGCAACATATCCTCTTGAGACAATCGCCCACGCAACAATAGAACCCCAATCATGTCCTACAATAATTAAATTTCTATTTAAATTTAGTACATCAATTAAGTATTCAATATCTTTGGATAAGAATTCGATATTAAAGTCGGTGTTTTTTGCATTATCAAGCAAAGATAATGGATAACCTCTTTGTTCAACAACTGTCACTCTATAGTTACTCAATAAATCATTCTTAATATTATTCCAAAAGAACATATTTGAAGGAAAGCCATGCAACAAAAGAACATCACTCCCCTCACCTTCAGATGTATAAGATAATTTAAAACCATCTAATTGAAGTTCTTTAATCATATTATTTTATTTTTCCTCAAGATAACAATAATTAAACATAATGCGAAAAATAACCACTGAAAAGAGTAACTAAGATGAGGTGCATCATAAGGGTCTGTTAAATTAATACACTCTACCCCACTTCCACATGACTTAGTCAATGTAATATAAAAATTAGGTAAATTTGTTTGAGTTTCATTTTCTATAAATTCTTTATCAACTCTAAATAAATATGCAGAATTAGGAATATCATCTTGACCAAACGTTTGCCTATCATAATTAATTAAACGACCAATAAATATAGTTTTTTCATTAAGAAATGTTCTATCAATATTTTTATCTAATGGCACCCATCCATTTTTCACTAAAATATTACGTTCTGTAATATTATGTCTATATAAAGTCACTAAATGATATCCATTTACTCCATTATGTACTCTAGATCGTAAATACCAAGACTTAACTATTTCTAATCCATCTCCATCGATAATTTCAACATTATTATATTCAAAATTGATTTCCTGGTTGTTAGCGTAAAGGTCAGATAAAGTAACTGGTACTGGTTTTTCAGTATTTACAATTTTTTGAATTATATCCTTATCTTGTAAATAGCTATTGAACTGCCAATAAGAGAGACTTATAAATAAAATAGCAACTAAAAAACCAAAGTAAAATAATAATTTATGTTCCAGATTACTTAATTTTTCCAAGATACATTTCCTCTTCTCTTATCACCTATAGAAAAAACATCATTATATAGTCCAGAAACACAAACACCACCAAAATACATGTCATATTCATCAGTTAAAGTAATATCGTGATGATTTGCCAAAGACTCAGGTTCTGCACGCACGGATCCATCTCCATTTACATGAAACCGTGGTTTATCAATTGATTCTTTCCAGTTATTGTTTTTTGAAAAATTAATAAGAACTTGAGCAATTGCTGAACTTATCCTATCAGCTCCTGGTGAGCCTATAGTTGTTATACCTTCTCTAGTTTCAATAATTAATGGACTCATATTTGAAATTAATCTATCTCCTTTAGTGTCCCCTAAAAAACCTTGAGGGTTTAATTCTATTTCTCCAAGTGAATTATTAAAATACATTCCTGTATTAGGACATAAAACTCCTGAACCATACCCACTAGAAAATGTAATTGAATAATGGTTGTTGGAGTCATCTGAGGTGTTTACTTGAATAGTAGATGGTGATTGAGTAACTTTTTTTATTTCATTACTTATATATTCTTTCCTATTTCCAAAAAATTCATAATTATTTTCTCTCTCAATGTATACATTTTGAAGTAATTTCATCATATTTTCAGAATTTGATGATAAAGCATCTAAGTATTTCAACACCATTAGGCCTCCAATAGAAGGACCTGAATGACCTGTAAGTTTTAAATCGTTATATTTAATATTAAATTTATTATTTTCAATAAGTTCATAGTTAGTAAAATCAGCAGCGGTTGCATGACCACCTTCTATTTGAACAGTTTGAAGTATAGACTTTGATACATCTCCAACATAAAAATCATTAAAACCCTCAATAGAAATATGTTCATATGTATCACTCAATTTTTCAAGCTTTACTATCCCACTATCTAGATCTTTTGCTATTTCCGACAACACGATTTTAGAATTTTCATGCCACATAAACATGGGTTCTAATGAATGTATGAAATAATCTTTCGTCGGCTGTGTTAAGGTGAACCCTTCTTTTGCGATATTAATTGGATATTCCATCAATTCATTTAACGGTAATGAAGCAAAATTCCTGTATACATAATCTAAAATTTTATAAATTCCAGGTATTGCAAAGGTATTACCTCCTTTACATGTTTCAACATACCCTCCATATGTCATAGAAATCCTATGTTCATCATGATCATTTCCGTTAAATAATTCAGGAGCTACAAAGTATCCATCGATAGTATTAGTTGAATCAGTGTTTGAATCATAATATGACAACAAACCTGATGCAGTTGGTGATACAACACCTAAATCAGTTACCATTGAAGTTAAGACACTTGTTATAAGTACATCTGCAGCATTTGGGTTCAAATCACTTATAGATTCTGCTGCTTTTGAGCTATATTCAGAAGTACTTGCTAAAGAAACTTTCATTTAAACATTGTAGTTTATAAGTTTGTTATGCAAAAATGTATATGTAAATGAAACAAGACATAAAAAAATTTTCAAATAACATATATCAAATAGATGTTTTCATGGAAGACAAACCTGGCAGGATGTCTTGTTACTATATAGATTCATCTAATCCTATATTAATTGAAGTAGGTCCATCGAAGTCTTTTCCTTATTTGATTTCAAGTTTAGAAAGTTTAGGTATAAATGAAGTTAACAGATCTGCTATGACACATTTACATCTAGATCATGTAGGTGGAATCGGACATCTTGTTGAAAAGTATAAAGATCATTTTCTATACATTCATGAATTGGGACTAAAACATTTACCTAACCCAGAGAAATTATGGAAAGCAGTTTCTGAAGTATATACAGAAGATTGGCTGTCTGCTAATTGGGGTGAAATAAAACCAACACCATTAAATAATATACATTCACTTAAAGATAAAGAGTTGATCGATTTAGGTAATGGTAGAAAATTAGAAGCAATCTATGGTCCCGGTCATGCAAAACATCACTATACATTCTATGATGCATATTCTAAAACATTATTTATGGGAGATACACTAGGATTAATTTATCCTCATGGAGACTTTGTTCAGCCTAACCTTCCCCCACCGGATTTTAATAAAGAATTACTATTCAACACTTTAGATAAGTTATATACACTAGACCTTGAATATTTAGCTCTTGCTCATTTTGGAATACATAAAAATCCTTATGAGTTAATAGACAATGCTAAACAAAGTATTGAACTCTGGATTGACTTTGTAGCAAAATTGCCAAATTTATCAATTGATGTAGCCGCTGAAACCCTACAAACATGGTTAAGTGGCAATTATAGAATTCTTGGTGTAGATGAAGTAACTATAAAAAATTATTTAGATAATGGAAATTTACAAATGCAAATTCAGGGAATTAAAAATTTTTTAAAAAATACTTAACTTAATTTAATTATCTTACTTCGGAAGTAAATATGTATTGGAGCAATAAAAAATTCTGTAAGTATTCCAAAAAAGAAATATAGGTCAATCTCAACATTTCGTATTATTAGTAAAGAAATGATCCTTGAAATAAGAACAATAGTCCACAATACTGTTAAAAAATTAAGGTAAAAAATATTTTGAGTACGTAAATATTTAATACAACCAAATGTACACATTAAATATAAACTTAATGGATATGTTAATAAATTTAAATGTCCATTACCTCCAGTACCAGCGATTGCTAAAACTTCAAGATATGTTTGTTGAAAAAATAGAAAAGTTGAATCAGGAAAAAAAACTGAATAAATTACCAACAATGAGCTATTAATTAGCAAAAAAGACAAAAATAAATTTAAAAGTTTTTTGTAATTCATATTAAGAAATTATAAAAGAAAAACCCCTAGTTTCCTAGGGGCTCTTCATTAAAAGTCGGCAGTGTCCTACTCTCCCAAGGGGTTGCCCCCCAAGTACCATCGGCGCTAATGGGCTTAACTTCCGTGTTCGGAATGGGAACGGGTGTATCCCCATTGCTATCACCACCGCAAATCTACTTCTTAAAAATTCTATAGCAAGCGCTCAAGCTCGGTATTCAGCTCAAGCCCTCGACTTATTAGTATCAGTCAGCTACATACATTACTGTACTTACACTTCTGACCTATCAACCTCATGTTCTATAAGGAGTCTTAATCGGTTAACCCGATGAGAAATCTTATCTTAGAAGAGGCTTCGCACTTAGATGCTTTCAGCGCTTATCCTTTCCGATCGTAGCTAACCAGCCGTGCTCTTGGCAGAACAACTGGCACACCAGCGGATCGTTCATCCCGGTCCTCTCGTACTAGGGACAACTTTCTTCAAATTTCTTACGTGCGCGACGGATAGGGACCGAACTGTCTCACGACGTTCTGAACCCAGCTCGCGTTCCTCTTTAATAGGCGAACAGCCTAACCCTTGGGACCTGCTCCAGCCCCAGGATGAGAAGAGCCGACATCGAGGTGCCAAACACCCCCGTCGATATGGACTCTTGGGGGGTATAAGCCTGTTATCCCCGGAGTACCTTTTAGCCGATGAGCCATGGCGCACCCACATGCAACCATGGGATCACTAGTTCCTACTTTCGTACCTGCTTCACTTGTATGTGTCACAGTCAAGCCACCTTTTGCACTTACACTCAATGCGTGATTGCCGTCCACGCTGAGGTGACCTTAGAGCGCCTCCGTTACTTTTTTGGAGGCCACCGCCCCAGTGAAACTGCCTACCAGACAATGTCCCTGATCCGGATAACGGATCTAGGTTAGAAGGTCAATATGAAGAAAGTGGTATCTCAAGGATGACTCCACAATGACTAGCGCCATTGTTTCAAAGTCTCCCACTTATCCTGCATACTGCATACCAACATTCAATATCAAGTTGCAGTAAAGGTTCCGGGGTCTTTCCGTCCTGTCGCGCATAGTGAGCATCTTTACTCACATTGCAATTTCGCCGAGTCTCTGGTTGAGACAGTACTCAAATCGTTACACCATTCGTGCAGGTCGGAACTTACCCGACAAGGAATTTCGCTACCTTAGGACCGTTATAGTTACGGCCGCCGTTTACTGGGGCTTAATTTCAAAGCTTCGCCAAAGCTAACCTCTCCACTTAACCTTCCAGCACCGGGCAGGTGTCAGAGGATATACGTTGTATTAGAACTTTGCATCCTCCTGTGTTTTTGATAAACAGTCGCTTGAGTCTGATCACTGCGGCCCTTTCAAGCTTATAAAGTTAATTAATCACTTTACTTGGGCGTTCCTTCTCCCGAAGTTACGGAACTATTTTGCCGAGTTCCTTAACCAGAGTTCTCTCGCTCGCCTTAGTATTCTCTACTTGTCCACCTGTGTCGGTTTGGGGTACGGGCACTAATAAAACTAACTAGAAGTTTTTCTTGGAAGTATGGAATCAATGACTTCGCCTAAAAGCGGCTCGGCATCGTGTCTCAGGTTTATAGTTAACGGATTTGCCTATTAACAACCCTACTCACTTACCCCAGGACAACCATCGCCTGGGATCATCTATCCTTCTCCGTTGCTCCATCGCTAATCTAGTAATATGTGGGTCGGTAGGCCCCGAAGGGCTTTCCTTAGCAACATATATTCGATTTGGGCGTGTTATTAGTGGTACAGAAATATCAATCTGTTATCCATCGACTACGTCTCTCGACCTCGCCTTAGGTCCCGACTAACCCTGGGCGGACGAACCTTCCCCAGGAACCCTTGGACATTCGGCGGAAGAGATTCTCACTCTTCCTTCGCTACTCATGCCTACATTCTCACTTGTATGGTCTCCACAACTAACTTTCGTTGTTGCTTCGCTGTCCATACAACGCTCTCCTACCGATCTTACCTCCTGGATATAAATATCAAGATTAGTAAGATCCCATAGCTTCGGCAGTATGTTTAGCCCCGTTACATTTTCCGCGCGAGAACATTCGACCAGTGAGCTGTTACGCACTCTTTAAAGGAATGGCTGCTTCTAAGCCAACCTCCTGGCTGTCTGAACACTCTCACATCGTTTCACACTTAACATACATTTAGGGGCCTTAGCTGATGATCTGGGTTGTTTCCCTCTCGTCTATGGAGCTTATCCCCCATAGGCTCACTGCTATATTTATACACTTTGGCATTCGGAGTTTGACTGAGTTCAGTAAGCTTGTTGGCCCCCTAGCCCAATCAGTGCTCTACCTCCAAAGCGCAACATATAACGCTGTCCCTAAAGACATTTCGGAGAGAACCAGCTATCACCAAGTTTGATTGGCCTTTCACCCCTATCCACAGGTCATCCCCTGATTTTGCAACATCAGTGGGTTCGGGCCTTCACGAAATCTTACTTCCGTTTCACCCTGCCCATGGATAGATCACTTGGCTTCGGGTCTATCGCATGCGACTAGACGCTCTATTAAAACTCGCTTTCGCTGCGGCTACGGAATTACTCCTTAACCTTGCCACATACGGATAACTCGTAGGCTCATTCTTCAAAAGGCAGGCAGTCAGGATATAAAATCCCTCCTACTGCTTGTAAGCTATTGGTTTCAGGTACTATTTCACTCCCCTCGCCGGGGTACTTTTCACCTTTCCCTCACGGTACTTGTTCACTATCGGTCGCTGGTCGTACTTAGCCTTACGAGGTGGTCCTCGCAGATTCACAAGGAATATCCTCCTTGATACTCGGGGTGGCCTTAATAAGTAAATAGATTTTCGAATACGTGACTATTACACTCTATGGTTTAACTTTCCAGATAATTTTTCTAATCTAAATATTTGTAACTTATTGAAAGATCTGATGCTCTTTCTAAAGGACCCCACAACACCAAAAAAACAACGACATCAGTCTTGACATTAATTTGGTTTAGGCTCTTCCCGTTTCGCTCGCCGCTACTCAGGGAGTCGCTTTTGCTTTCCTTTCCTCTAGGTACTGAGATGTTTCACTTCCCCTAGTTCCCTCTACCTACCCTATATATTCAGGTAGGAGTAATTTATTAAAATAAATTGGGTTTCCCCATTCGGACATCTACGGATCAGAGCTTGTTTGACAGCTTCCCGTAGCTTTTCGCAGTCTTCCACGTCCTTCATCGGCTTCCAGCGCCAAGGCATCCACCAATAGCCCTTAGTAGCTTGAACTATATGAATACTTTGCAATTGCGCTTGCTATACAATTTTCAAAAAGCCAATTTGACTTTTTCACAGCTGAGTAATGTATCAGTCTTGTAGACAACCGACGATTGACCTTAGAACCGAAGTTCTATGCTCCTTAGAAAGGAGGTGATCCAGCCGCACGTTCCCGTACGGCTACCTTGTTACGACTTAGTCCCAGTTACCGACCCTACCTTCGACAGCTTCCTCCCAAAAGGGTTGGACCACTGGCTTCGGGTATTGCCGACTTCCGTGACTTGACGGGCGGTGTGTACAAACCCCGAGAACGTATTCACCGCAACTTTGCTGATTTGCGATTACTAGCGACTCCAACTTCAAGGAGTCGAGTTGCAGACTCCTATCCGAACTGAGACAAGCTTTAAGAGATTTGCTCCACCTCGCGGTATTGCGACTCGTTGTACTTGCCATTGTAGCATGCGTGCAGCCCTGGACATAAGGGGCATGATGACTTGACGTCGTCCCCACCTTCCTCCGGTTTATCACCGGCAGTCTCCTATGAGTCCCCAACTAAATGCTGGCAACATAGGACAGGGGTTGCGCTCGTTGCGGGACTTAACCCAACATCTCACGACACGAGCTGACGACAGCCATGCACCACCTGTATAGGGCGCTAATGCACACTATATCTCTATAGCTAGACCCTATATGTCAAGTCCAGGTAAGGTTCTACGGGTATCATCGAATTAAGCCGCATGCTCCGCCGCTTGTGCGGGGTCCCGTCAATTCCTTTGAGTTTTAGTCTTGCGACCGTACTCCCCAGGCGGGATACTTAACGCGTTAGCTGCGACACAGAAACCGTCAATCCAGTTCCTACGTCTAGTATCCATCGTTTACAGCTAGGACTACCAGGGTATCTAATCCTGTTTGCTCCCCTAGCTTTCGCTCCTCAGCGTCGATAGCGGCCCAGTGAGCTGCCTTCGCAATTGGTGTTCCTCCGAATATCTACGCATTTCACCGCTACACTCGGAATTCCACTCACCTCTACCGTATCCTAGTCACAACAGTATCGATCGACATTTCAGGGTTGAGCCCTGAACTTTCACGACCGACTTGTTGAACCGCCTACGAGCTCTTTACGCCCAATAAATCCGGACAACGCTCGCCCCCTACGTATTACCGCGGCTGCTGGCACGTAGTTGGCCGGGGCTTCTTGTGGAGGTACCGTCATTTTCTTCCCTCCTGAAAGTGGTTTACAAACCTAGATCCGTCATCCCACACGCGGTGTCGCTGCGTCAAGCTTTCGCTCATTGCGCAATATTCCCTGCTGCAGCCTCCCGTAGGAGTCTGGGCCGTGTCTCAGTCCCAGTGTGGCTGATCGTCCTCTCAGACCAGCTATCCGTCGTAGCCTTGGTGAGCTTTTACCTCACCAACTAGCTGATAGAACGCGAGCTCATCTTAGTTCGGCTGACCTTTCCTTTTAATTTCATGCGAAATTTAAAGAATATCAGGTATTAATCCGAGTTTCCTCGGGCTATTCCTGTAACTAAGGTAGATTGCTCACGCGTTACTCACCCGTTCGCCGCTCAGTCATTTTCTGTAGTAAACTACTGAAAAGCTTCGCTCGACTTGCATGCATAAGGCGCACCGCCAGCGTTCGTCCTGAGCCAGGATCAAACTCTCCAACATAATCTTTGAATAATTTAAATCTGACCAAAGAATCAACATGGGTTTTACCCATTTCAACTTAAAAAAGCTGAATCAACTTAGTTAAAAGTTGACAAAAAAAGAGTGCTAGATATTTCTATCTGCACTACCGGCGTTCATACATTACTCAGTTGTCAAAAAGCCAATTTTTTTCGTAATATATACAGTAACAGAACCTTGTTTAAGTGTGTAAAAAAAATTAAATAAATGTAAAAAAAGTTCTTTTACCTAATTGAAGTGTTTTGTTCAATAATTTATCAGTTTCTACATCAAGTTCTGTAAATTTTTTCTCATTTATCTTAAAACTACCTGCATTGATTAACCTGCGTGCTTCTGAATTTGATTTTGTAATGCCTAATTCAGTTAATATTTTTGGTAAATGTAAAGTTTTTTCATCTGGAGCTTTGTATGAGTCTATTATATCTGGTGTATTTTTATTTATCGTGACATTTTCAAAAGAAATCTGAGCAGTATCCGCTAATTTATCATCGTATAATTCAGTGACTATAAATTTTCCTAGTATTTTTTTTATTTCAAATGGGTTTTCTTTATCTTTATCAATTGAGTTTTTTAATTCGTCGATTTCTGCAACTTCAAGATCAGTGAGCATTGTAAAGTACTCCCACATAATATCATCGGGAATACTCATAATTTTTCCGTAAATATTTTCAGGTGTATCAGTTATTGAAACATAGTTATTTAAAGATTGTGACATCTTCTTTTTACCATCAGTACCAACTAAAAGAGGGAAAGTCATAGCGACTTGTGGATTCATAGAATAAAATTTTTGAACTTCTCTGCCGAGCATAAGATTCCAAAGTTGATCATGCCCTCCAATCTCTATATCTGCTTTAACCGCAACTGAATCATAACCTTGAAAAAGTGGGTAGAAGAATTCCATTAAAGATATTGGTGAATTGTTTTTATACCTAGATGAGAAATCTTCCCTCTCAAGCATCTGGGCTAATGTGGTTGAAGAAGCTAGATTAACTAAATCAGAGGTTGTAAGTTTTGAAAGCCAGTCACTATTAGATACTATTTCGAGATTTTCTTTGTGTAATATGTTTTCAATAATTGGTAGCACCCCTTCTGAATTCTTATTTATTTCTTCTGATTCTAATTTTGATCTAGTTTCCGACTTTCCAGAAGGATCTCCTACCTGCGCTGTAAATTCACCTAAAATTAGAACAGCAGTATGTCCATACTCTTGAAATTTTCTTAATGCTCTTAGAATGGCATACCATCCTAATGTTACATCAGGTGCTGTCGGATCGACTCCTAGCTTGATACGTAAAGATTTTTTTGAATTTAGTAAATTTTCAAAGTCTTCCTTTGGACTTATGACACTCGCACGGTCCTGTAAATATTTCATTTTAATATCAGTGAATAACGCCAAAGATGTTTGTCGTTCCTTTTTGCATTTTTTCTTTGCTTTGCAACTGCTTTATCTAAAGGATGTATTCGAGGAGATAAATTTATAATTCCAGATAAAATATTTTCTCCGTCAAGCTTTTGATCAATACCTAAACTTTTTGTAATGTTCCCTGGACCATTTAATTTATCAAATTTCATTTTTGTTTTTCTTCTTTTTTCAATATGTTTTTTACCAAGTAGTATTAGTGAAGATCTTATAAGAACAGCTTCTGCTGAACCTTTTTTCCCACAAAGAAGGAAGAGTCCTCTGTTCGAACCATAAGATTTTAAAACTGCAACGTGTGGTGGACCAAGCGTGATTGATGTTGGAACATTTTTATAAGTGTTTAAAAGTGCCATTTTGTCTGTAGATTTACGACCATAAGCCTCAGTTTCAGTAATCATAATTTCAACAAATTTATCATTAATAGATGTAGAAATTCTCATCCCAAGCAAATCTACAGCAGCTTTAGGAGCTGACTGTGAAAGAGTTTTTAAAACCCTATTATTTAATCCGTTAGGTTGCATTCTCATCCTTTTTGTTAAGTTTAATTTTAAATTTAGACTCAGCTTCCTTAACTATCATTTCTAAAATTTCAGTACTTTCTGTTTCTGTATAAGTTTTCTCATAACTTCTTGTTACTATTCTAATTCCTAAATTCCTTGTTTTCTCATTTGTAAAATTGTCAAAAATAGATATATTGTTTTCGTTGTCACTAAGAATAGATTCAATGCAATTAATTAAATCAGAAGCTTGAAAATCATTAGGGACAGAAAAAGATAGATCAAATTTAATGAATGGATAAGCAGACAATGGCTTATAAGTAAAAACTTTTAATTGGTCAAAATTAAATTTCTCTGTGTTAATTTGTGCAATATAAAGAGAATCATGTAGTTCTAACTCAGATTGAATTTTGTAAGAAAGTTTACCCATAAATCCTAAAATTTTATTATCAAGTTTTATTAAATATGAATAATTCTTATGAAACCCTGGTCGAGAAAGGTATTCTAATTCAGAAGAGGGAAAAAGGTTTTTAATAGCATTGGCTAGAGTATTTATGTTATTTGATTTTGTTTTTCCTTTACGATCATCTACTGTTTCATTTTCAGGTATGAGTAAACCAAGAGAGTATTCTTGATTTGGTATCATCTTAAATTTATTATGTTTTGAATCATCGTATACATTATTAATTTCGTAATACCTATGTGACTTACCATTGCTTTCAATGTTAAATTTATATGTATTTATTAATGATGTAAGTAAATTTGTTCTTAAATTTTCTTGTGTTTGATCTATGGGGTTTATCACGCTTACAGAATTTTTTTCAGGTGTGAATAATTCGTTTGATAATGAATCAGTGAATGAAAGTGTTTGAATTTCATAAAAATTTGTAGATGATAATTTTTCAGATAAATAAATACGTTTATCCCAGTAGTCCCCCGTTGAGTTTAGGTTATTACCTATCGGAAGTGTTGATTCAAAATTGTTAAACCCATAATGTTTTGCAAGTTCTTCGATGAGATCTATTGGTCTTTCCAAATCGTATCTCCATGAAGGAGATTTAAACTTGATTTTATTATCAGAAACTTCTGATTCAATTTGCAGTTTTATCAAAGTATTTCTAATAAAATTATCATCTAGCTCTACTCCTAATATTTGTTCTATCTCATTTTTATCGAATGATATTGAATTATAAGAAATTCCATTTTTACTGCTATCTATTATGCTTGAATAATTTATTTCCTGATCGTCTTCAAAAAGATTAACGAATCTCTGTAGCCCCTGTTTTTGCAAATTGAAATCAATACCTCTTTCAAATCTGATTGATGCATCTGATATTAGATTTAATCTTCTCGAAGTTTTCATAATCGATACTTTATCAAAATAAGCGCTCTCTATTAAAAGATTAATAGTTGTATCAGTGACTTCGGTATCGTATCCTCCCATAACTCCTGCAAGTGCAATTGGCTTATCATTATCTGTAATAATTAAATCTTCAGAGGTTAACTTTCTCTCTTGTTCATCTAATGTTTTCAGATTTTCATTATCTTTTGCGAATCTGACAGAAATGGTTCCAAATAATTTATCTCTATCAAATGCATGCAAGGGTTGACCAATATCGTGAAGTACGTAATTGGTGTAATCTACAACATTATTAATAACGCGGACACCAATAGATGAAAGTCTGTACCTTATATTTAAATTTGAATCACTTAAAGTAAAATTTTCAATTTCAATTGATTGGTATGAATTACATGCTTTTATTTTGCCACTGTTAACTTTTATTACACTTTCAATGTTAGATTTAAGTGCTTGTGAATTTTCTTTAAGTGTCAGGTTGAAATAATTAGAAAGTTCTCTAGCGATTCCTAAATGTGACATACAGTCCCCCCTATTTGGAGTAACACCAATTTCCCATAAGGTATCAGTAGAGTTGTATATTTTTGAAAAATCAGAACCTAATTTTGTTTCATCTGAAAGTATTAAAATCCCTGAATGATCATCCCATAAATCAAGTTCAGAAGCTGAACATATCATCCCATTAGATTCAACACCACGTATATCTCGTTTATCAATTTTAAATCCATCTTTAATTTCACTTTTAGGTAACGCTACAGGTACAACTGCACCAACATCAAAGTTCCAAGCGCCACAAACTATTTCATATGTTTTTGAACCTACATCAACTTTAGTAACTCGAACTTTATCTGCATTTGGGTGTTCGAATATTTCTAATACTTTTCCAACTGTTATATTTTTGTAGTTCGGAGTTTTATCTGTCCTAGTCTCAATTTCAAATCCTAGTGATTCTAATGCTTCAGATATATCATCTGTACTGATAGTTTCAATGTCTATCCAATCATTTAACCAAGATTTTAAAATTTTCATTAAAATTGCTCCAAAAATCTTAAATCATTATCATAAAAGTTTTTAATGTGGTCAACTTGGTACTTAAGCATAGCTAGTCTTTCTATACCTACTCCCCAGGCAAATCCTTGATATTCATCTGTGTAACCGACATGATTTAATACATTTGGATCTACCATTCCACATCCTAATATTTCTAACCACTCACCATTCTTCCACTTGACTAGAACTTCAGCAGAAGGTTCAGTGAAAGGAAAAAAATGTGGTATGAATTTTGTTTCAATATCCTCACCAAAAAATTGCTTAACAAAGTATTCCAATGTGCCTTTAAGGTCTGTAAATTTCAAGTTTTTATCAACTGCTAGACCTTCAAGTTGATGAAAGACAGGCGAATGAGTGGCATCAAGTTGGTCTGATCTAAAAACTCTACCTGGTGCAACTATATAAACAGGTGGGTCATTTTCTTCCATATGTCTTATCTGCACAGTGCTAGTTTGAGTTCTCAGTAAAGTTTCCAAATCATTATCTGTATAAAGAGTGTCAGATTCATAGCGTGCAGGATGCCAGTCTGGGGTGTTTAATGCATCGAAGTTGTGCCAAGATGTTTCAACTTCTGGTCCATAAGCTACTTTATATCCTATGGAAGCAAAAATGTTTACAACCTCGTCCATAACTTGTGAAAGAATATGTCTATGAGTTCCAGTATTAGTGATCCAATCTATTGTTATATCTTCATTTTCTTCATCTTCTAATGAAGCATATTTATTATTAATAAATTCTTCTTTAGCTTTTTTTATATTTGTAACGATTGATTTATTAACACTATTTAAAGTTTCACCGTAAATCTTTTTGTCTTCATTAGAAAGATTAGATAAATTTTTTCTTTCAGCAGACAGGAGTGATTCTTTTCCTGCATAATCTTTTAAAATCTCATCAAACTCAGATTCATCAAGAACTTCGTCTAATCTTAGTTTGAGAGATGCTAGTACTTTATCGAAATTTAGTTCAGGCATTTAAATTTTTCTTAGCAAGATCGACAAGTTTTTTAAAACCTTTAGGATCATTTACAGCTAAGTCTGCGAGTATTTTTCTATCAACTTTAATACCTGCGTTGTTTAAACCATTAATAAATTTAGAATACGCAAGATCATGTTGTCTTGAAGCTGCATTTATTCTTGAAATCCATAGTTTTCTATAATCGGATTTCTTGTCTTTTCTGTGCGTAAAAGAATCAGCACCTGCGTGCATAACCTGTTCTTTTGCAGCTCTTAGTCTTTTACTTCTAGCTCCCGTATAACCTTTAGCTTTCTTTAATACTTTTTTCTTAGATTTTTTACTTTGAACTGAACTTTTAATACGTACCATGTTAACCTAACAACTTTCTGATTTTCTTACTATCACCACTAGATGTTTCCACATCTCGTTTTAGTCTTTTCCAAGTACCAGAACTTTTAGCTAACTTATAGTGAGATCTGTGGGATCTACGCCTCATGTATTTACCAGTTCCAGTAACTTTTACTCTTTTTTTCATACTTTTATGAGTTTTTTGTTTCATTTTTTTCCTCCTAAAGGTGCAAGCACCATTGATAAAGACTTTCCATCAGGGCTTGATGTAGACTCAACCATTGCTATATCACTTAGTTCTTCAATATAATTATCTAAAACTTTCTGGCCAAACTCTGGATGTTCTGCTTCTCTTCCTCTAAATCTCATAGTGAATTTAACCTTATCCCCCGAATCAAGAAATTTTCGTGACTTATTTAACTTAATTTTGAAATCATTTGTATCAATTTTAGGTTTAAGTTGAATTTCCTTAACTGAAATTTTTACTTGTTTTTTCTTTGATTCTTTTGCTTTCTGAGCAAGTTCATATTTGTATTTTCCGTAATCCATTAGTCTTGCGACTGGTGGTTTGCTCTCAGGCGATACTTCTACTAAATCTAGATCTAGTTGTTCAGCTACAATTAGTGCTTTTTTAAGTTCTAATTCACCAATTTGAACACCATCTGGTGCAATAACAAGTAATTTCTTTGCACGAATTCCTTCGTTTATCTTTAATTCAGGTATATTTTCTCCTTCCAATAAAAAAAACAGCACGAAGCTGTTTTACTACCTCACTATTGTTCACAGTGGGTGGAACATTGTTCGCTTGAGATAATTATAGCTGATTATTAATTTATTTATACAAAAAGATTATTTAAAGCTGAAGCGGCTTCAATTCCTTTATTTTTATCGCCTTTTGTTCTTGCTATTGCTTGATCCATGTTCAAAACATTTAATACACAGTTTGCAATGTAAATATTATTTTTAATAGTTAGATTAATTAATCCATCAACCACACCTTTTGATATATATTCATAGTGATCTGTGTCACCTTTTATAATTACACCAATAGCAACAAATTTATCTATAGAGTCATTCTCTGAAAGATTGTTAATTTTATAGATTATCTCCCATGCACCATCTACAAAGTATGTACTCGTATCAAAACTTTCATTAAGATTATTTTTAACACCATCAACTAAATCATTAGTTATATTTTCGTAATAGTTTGCTGCAACTATGGCTACCTTATTCTTCATTGAATACGTGTCCCATTTTTGATTCTTTAGTTTCAAGATATTTTTCATTTTCTGGTGTTGTTTGCCCAAGTAAAGGGGTTCTTTTTGTAATACTTAGGCCATAACCTTCAAGTCCAGCTCTCTTAGATGGATTGTTAGTTAATAAGTTCATTTTCTCAATTCCAAGTGATCTTAAAATTAATGCACCGGTTCCATAATCTCGTTGATCGTTTTTGAAACCAAGTTTAAGATTTGCATCTACAGTATCATCCCCCTCATCTTGAAGTGAGTATGCTTTTATTTTGTTGCCTAATCCAATACCTCTTCCTTCATGACCTCTCATGTACAAGAGAACACCACTTCCATTTTTGGAAATAGTGTTTAAAGCATTAGATAGCTGAGAACCACAATCACATTTTGAAGAAAATAAAGTATCTCCAGTTAAACACTCGGAGTGAACTCTAACCATTGTGTCTTCGTTATCGAGATAATCTCCAAATGTTAATGCAATATGTTCAGTATTGTCTACAGTATCTTTATAGACATGACCTGTAAATTCTCCATATTGAGTAGGGATTTTTGATTTCGATACAAATTCAACAGGGTTTGAACTATCTAATCTGTGTTGAATAAGATCTTTGATTGTACCAATTTTAATATTGTGAACTTTTGAAAACTCAATTAGATCATCCATTCTTGCCATAGAACCATCTTTATTTATTATTTCACAAATAACAGCAACTTCTTTGTGTCCCGAAAGTTTACAAAGGTCTATTGCGGCTTCTGTGTGTCCAGCACGCCTTAATACTCCACCATCCATTGCTTGTAAAGGAAATATGTGACCGGGAACATTAAAGTCATCTCTTGTAGAGTTTTCATTTAGTAAACCTTTTATAGTTTTATGACGATCATCAGCTGATATTCCAGTTGTTACTCCGTTACCTTTTAAATCCACTGAAGCAGTGTATGCAGTCTGCATTTCATTATTTACACCTTGCATTAATGGCAGTTCTAATTTTTTAGCAATTTTGGATGATATTGGCGCACAAACTAAACCCTTACCAAATGTAATCATAAAATTTATATGTTCAGCAGTTAAATGTGCAGCTGAAATTATTAAATCACCTTCATTTTCTCTATCTTCATCATCAACAAGGATGATCATCTCGCCATCTTTAAATGATTTAATAATATTTTTTATATCAGTTATCATGATTAATTTTCTCTAAATATTTTATTATTATGTCGTATTCAACGTTAACTGCACTACCAATATTTAAATGCTTTAAGTTTGTTCTATTATATGTTTCATCTATTACAGCAACTTCAAACATATCTTTGACAGGGTTAACTATAGTCAATGAAATACCATTAATCGTTATGGATCCTTTATCAACAATATATTTACTACTTGCATCTTTAAATTTGAAGTTCCACATGTTATTTTCAAGTTCATTAATTTCATGAATATTTATTGTTGAATCTACATGTCCCTGGACTATATGACCGCTTAAAAAACTATCTAGTGTTGCTGGAAGCTCTAAATTAACAAATCCACAATGATTATTGTTCAAAGCTGTTCTGGTAAATGTTTCATTTGACACTTGAAAAACTAAATTTCCATCTCTATATTCTTTCAGAGTCAAGCAGCACCCGTCAATAGCAATGCTTGTACCTGGATCTAAATTTGTGTAATTGTTGTTATTAAAACTAACAGTTAAAATATCTTCATTTAGATCTACAACTGTACCTATATCGTTAATAATCCCAGTAAACATTACATACAAGTATATGTTGTTAATTGATTATCTTTAAGAAGAAATTTATTAATTGGTTTATATCTATATTTTAATGACTCAATAACTTCATCGCTCAATTTAACTCCACTATGTATATTGTCTGTACTTTTAAACCAATAAAACTTATCATATAGTGCATTAGCTGTGAAGTATTTGTGTATGTAGTTACCACCTTCAATTAACAATGAATTGATGTTTAAATTTTTAAATAACTTATTCAAATCAAAATTCACATCAATTATTGGAATAACATTATCTGCCTTATGTGTAAAAGATGTTAAAAAATAGATGTCTGAATGTTTTGATATGTGTGAGTCAATATTTGGATCAGCTCCCCAAAAAACCATTTTTATTGGATTGCTATCTTTAATATTTACATTTCTTACATCAAGTTTTGGACTGTCAATTAAAAGTGTATTTTTCCCTATTGCTATCCCATCAACACTCGCACGTAGTATGTGTGTAAGAGCTAACGATATATCATTAGATATATATTTATCTTCTGTTTGATCATTGTAGATATAATTATTTTGTGAACTTGCAATCTTTCCAATTATTGTGTTTGAATTCTTATTTATTTTTTGGTTTAAGTAGTGAGGATTAATTAAATTATTTGCATTGTATTCAAATTGAATATTAAGACCATTATTTTTAAATAGTTCAATACTTTTTCCATTAGTTCGTGGATCAACATCTTTATCGCCTATAACAATATTTTTTAATGATGTATTGAGTAATTCAACTGCACACGAAGGCGAACTATCAGCATGAAAACATGGTTCAAGAGTGACGTATAATACATCATCCGTATCAATAGTAGTTTTGGTTAATAAATCTATTTCAGCATGATTTGTGCCTGGGCCATGATGAACACCCGTAGACTTTATATTTCCTTTGTTGTCAGTAAGAACAGCAGCAACTTTCGGATTTGGAAATGCTTTTGTGTTTAATGCTGCAATTATTGCTTCCTGCATAAATTTTGAATAGTTTAAATACGACAGAGGATTATCCAAAAATTGCACCACCTTGTACTACTACTTCAACACCAATTTTCTCAAATACTTCTAAATCTTCGTTTTTAACACCACCATCCACAATGACTTCACCAGAATAATTAGGAAAACTTGTATTAAAGTCACTAACTTTTCTAGGTAAATCAATAGACTGACTTTGATTAGAAAACCCAGGATTCACACCTAATAACAACACAGAGTGTGCATATTCTAAATATTCATCAAGTTCTGAATTTGATGTACCAGGTAAAAGACCTATACCAATATTTTTATTAAATTCAGAAAGCTTAATAAAGTCTTTTAACTCTGTTGACTCTTTATGAACTGTTACTAAGTCTGCACCACAGTCGAATGCTATTTCTCCATATTTTAGATTGTCATTAATCATCAAATGAACATCTAAATAATAATCTGTATTGTTTTTAAGCATCTCAATGACTTTAAATGACATGCTTATATTCTCGGCAAAATGTCCATCCGTAATATCAATATGTAACTGGTCAAATTTTGTATTATTGCTATCTATATGATTCAAAAGATCTAATTGATTAGCCGCCTGAATACTTGCTGAAATTTTCATTTTAAGCCTCTTAAATAATCAGGAAATAACATTTTATTTTTTCCCTCAGGAGTTACATATTCTGGATATAGAACACCTTCTTTATACATTATACCTTCTGAATTACTCTCTTCTGTATAACTATGGATCTTCAGAATCTTATTTTTATGCGAAGTAAAAGATGGCCCCATTATGTTAAATGCTCTGATTTTTGTTTTAGCTTTTAAAAGAGAATCTTCACTTATATTGAAATCGCTTTTTGAAAATTTAGATGTTTTAGAACTATTTTTAGGCTGTTGTTGTCCTGTGGTGAGAAAGTCTATTTTTTTATAATTATCATTAAAACATTTTGATAACTTTTCATATATATTTGATGCATAATCGTCATCCGATATAGATATAGCTTTTTGAAATATAATTCTCCCAGTGTCTATTTCTTCATCGATATGAAAAACAGTAAATCCCGTTGTAGTGTAATTATTTAATATTGCAGTTTCAACTGGTGAAGGACCTCTTAGTTCAGGTAACAAACTTAAATGTATATTAAAAATACTATTGTTTGATTTAAGAAACTTTGTAGAAAATATTTTTGCGAAACTTGCACTTATACCTATATCCATATTGCTATAGACCGCATCTTGTGAAAAGTATTTAAATTCAATATTGTTTGATTTACAAAACTCTTCTACAGGATTTACAACAAGTTTTTTTCCTCGTCCACTCCTAACAGGCTTAGTTGTTACTACAGTAATATCTTCTTCAGAGTTATTGATAGTAGTTAGATAAGGAATGCTCCTAAAATCTGAACCAAAAAAATATTTATATTTTGTCACCTGGAAAACCTTTTATAGAGATTTCTTTTAATGCTTCTTTTCTTACTTTTCTTTTTAGTTGTTTTAGCAATAACTGGCCTTGTAGGTGATCATATTCATGCTGCAGTACTCTACCCAGTAAATCTTCACCTTCATAGGTTACTTCTTCACCATTTTGATTTAAACATGTCAGTTTCGCATATTCATATCTTTCAATATCCCAGTAATAACCTGGTAAAGATAGACAACCTTCCATAAAGACAACACTCCCCTGTAAATCTTCAAGTTTTGGATTGATTGCTACTTTAGGACCATCACCAGCATCAAATACAAATATATTTTTATTAATTCCTATTTGTGGGGCTGCTAAACCTACGCCTGGTGCGTCATACATTATCTGAATCATTTTTTTTGTTAGCGAAATAATGTAGTCATCAATATTTTCAACATTTACAGATTTTGTTGTTAATGATGGGTGTCCAAATATCACTATTTCAGACATTAAATAAACCTTGCTCTACTTATTTCGTAATCTTTAAGATTTCTAAACATTTTCATAATTTTTAAATAATCATAACTTTTATTTAAATCTATGTTGATTTCATATAAAAAGTCATCGTTTAATTCAATAGGGCCACGAATATATTCATTATTATCAACGCTAATCTTTTTTGATGTGTTGAAGGTAAATACTTTGTTTAACAAACTTGGTCCAAATTTTAATCTTGTATCTTGTTCTTTTATAATCCATTTAGTCATACTTTTACTGTTGAGTACTTTATTAACGTCGATTTCAGATGTTGAGAATACTACAATATTGATATTATTTTGTTGAGCGTAATTTAAAAGAGACAGTAAATAAATTACCTTATATGAATTTAATATATTGTTAGTTAGTAATGTTGGATTAACTATAAGTATCCCTTCCACTTCTTTTTCTGTTAATTTTTCAGCAAAAGTTAATTGTTGAACACCTGGTAGTTTGTTGTTGGAATAAAAATGTTTTTGCTCTCCTTTATGTTTAATGGTGTATAAATCAATACAATCTTGAATGCTATTCCCGTAGAAGTATTCAATTTCATATGAGAAATTGTTGTTTAGTTCAACTTTTTCATTATGAAACTCTAAATTTGGAAAGTAATTAACAAAACTAAAGTTACCGCCGAAAATTTTATTTTTTATATACGCTGCTTCTACAACATTAAAATTGTTCAGTTTTGGTAATTTCCATGCAGCGTTGTTTGAATCATAAAAGTAATAGTTCGTATTGTTATCAATAATTAATTTATCAAAATTTGTATTTAGTAAGATAACATTCTTTAATTTATTATTCTTGAATAAATCAATTTCCTCTTTACCTCCATATCGTTGATAAAAATCAATATGTAAGTAATCAGACAAATAATTGTAAAGTTCTTTACTAATTTTTAAGGATGGGACGTAGAACACGTTGTTTTTTTTGTTATCAAAATCATTGAAGTCATTTATTACGATATTTTTTATCTGTTTTTTATTTATAACTTTTTGCTTCTTTAAAGTAGAGATATCAACAAAATTATATAACAAAATACCTGTATTTAATCGATACGATATTGCTAATTGTTGAAGATATTTAATTTGATTACTATTTAGAGTAAGGTCTAAATATTTTTTTAATGGTTTTGGATTTTTAATTAACGATACGTTCGAAGTTGACACAATTATTGCTTTGTAGTCTCTATTTCTAAATGGCACAATAACTATAGATCCAACATTTATTTTATCTTTTAGTTTATTTGGGACTAGGTATGTAAATGTTCTATTTTGATACGTATTATTCGAAATTAACTCTACATCAACATACATTTCAATACTCTAATGCATTGAGGATATCTCTAGATATTTCATTTTTATCTAATTCTTCAGATTCAAATATAAGATGTTGTTGATCGATTATTGACACTTTGTTAGTATCACTTCCAAATTTATTTTTTAATATATTGTTGATTACTAAATAATCTACATTCTTTGTATTGATTTTATTGAAATTTAATTCATCATCCACTTGTGCTGAAAATGCTATACATTTAATTTCTGGGTATGAAGTTTTGATAGAAGCAACGATGTCTTCGTTAGGTATAAATTCAATTGTTATATTACCGTTGCTTCTACTTATTTTTCCAGATGATTTTTTTACAGTAAAATCAGATACAGCAGCAGTCATAAATATTGCATCAGTGTTATTAATATTTTCTAAAATTTTATTTTTTAAATCATCAGAACTATGAAATGATACATTATCTAATCCAGGTATATGATCAATAGAGGCAGAATGTATATAAATTATTTCATAACCCCTTGCACTTAGTTCTATTGCTAATGCTTTTCCTTGTTTTCCTGATGATTTGTTTGTTACAACTTTTACATCATCAATTTCTTCATACGTAGGTCCTGAAGTAACTATGATTTTACCTTTTTGTTTATTTAGGACTCCCAATAATTCATCCGGCTCTATAAGCCTGCCTAATCCCTTGTCGCCAATATCTAAGTTTCCATATCTTGGGCCTACAATATAATGATTTTTTGATAAATTTAAAACATTAGATTGAATTTGGGAATTCACATACATCTCCTCGTGCATTGCTGGGCATATATATATAGGTTTAGAAAACATTAATATTGTTGACGTCAGTAAATCATCTGCAATTCCAGATGAAATTTTTGATA
>CACHTH010000010.1:0-38915 GCA_902582695.1 uncultured Candidatus Actinomarina sp. | reverse complement strand
CTTCTATTGCTCCTAACAATTGCTCATGTGGATCTTGAGGAAATGGAGAATTTGTAAATCTCTCCACAGTATTTTTATATGCATTAATTATCCATTCAAGCTGGTCAACATTAAAATCAGCATCAGACGTAACGTTATCCATGCGTTTTTTATTTGCAATAACTGCTTCAAACCTATCCACCTCAATACCAAGCACAACATTGGAATACATTTGAATCAACCTTCTATATGAATCAAGGGCAAAGCGTTGATCATTAAAAGCTTTAGCAAGGCTTTGAACATTGTTGTCATTAAGACCTATGTTCAAAATTGAATCCATCATTCCTGGCATAGAAATCATGCCACCTGACCTCACTGATAATAAAAGTGGTGATTCACTATTGCCAAAACTTTTTTGAGATAGGCTTTCTAAATTTGAAACATAGTTAATTATTTCCTCTTTCAATCCATCAGGTAATTTTTTGTTCTTTGAAAAATAATTACAGGCTTCCGTTGTGATAGTAAAACCTGGAGGAACTTGAATTCCAAGTTTGGACATTTCTGCAAGATTTGCACCCTTACCACCAAGAAGGTTACTTAATGATGCATCACCATCAGTTTTCTGACTAGAGAATTCGTAAATAAGTTTGTTGTCCATAATTGGATTTAAAAAATTTCCCCCTCTATTCTCTAATTATATAGGGGGGAAACTATATGTCTAAGAACGTACTAGTAATTGGCACGGGAACAATCGGCGAACCACTAATAGGGTTACTCGCAGATCACAAAGATTCACTTGGATTAGATGATGTAATATTTTTTAAAAGAACACCACTGTCAGATGAGAGAGGAAAAGTTGAATCCCTAATAAGAAAAGGAGCAAAAATTGTTTCTACTGGTGATGCACTCAGCGAATTTCATCAACTAGGGTTTAATGAAACTTCTGATGTTGAGCAAGCTTATGCTGACTCAGGTGTCATTATCGACTGCACACCAAGTGGAAATGATAATTGGGATAATGTTTACTCGTCTCTTGATCAGAATAAGAGATTCATGGCACAAGGATCTGAACATGGATTTGGTCCCTTTTTTGCATGGGGAATTAATAACGAAATATTAAAAAAAGATTCAAACAAATATCTTATTGCTTCATGTAATACCCATAACATTGCCTCAATAGTCAAGAGCTTTGCGCTTGATGAACAGAGAGAACTAGTAGAAGGAAAGTTTGTGTGTCTCAGAAGAGCTAATGATGTGTCTCAAAATGATTCTTTCTCTCCTTCACCAACAATTACAAAACACAGCAATCAGGAATTTGGCACTCATCATGCTCGCGACGTACATGAATTATTTGCTCAAGAAGGGAAAAGGTTAAACCTCTTTTCCTCAGCTATCAAGCTACCTACACAATATATGCATACTCTATGGTTTTCACTTACTTTTAAAGATGTTGTCAAATATGAAGACATCATGGAAAACCTTCATGATAGTGAGTTTTTGATGGCAACTGAGAAAATGTCTTCAAACAAAGTTTTTTCTTTTGGTAGAGATCATGGATATCACGGAAGACTTTTATCACACGGTGTTGTTGCCGAACAGTCTTTACATGTTAAAGAAAATACACTTACTGGATACTGTTTTACTCCTCAAGATGGAAATGCCTTACTATCCTCTGTAGCTGGGACTGTACAGCATTACTACAAAGATGATTGGAAAGAGAAGATGGAGATTTTCAATCGCTACATTTTCAAAAATATATAACTCTAGAATTCAATTATGGAGAAAGTTATTGCAGTTGCAACACCAGCTTTATTTATAGTTGGAATTATATGGCTAATCGTTGCGTCAAATAAAAGGATAAATAACGCCCTTTCAACTGCTTCGAAAACTTTAGGGTTTACTTATATACCCTCTAAAAACATATTTCGAAAAAAAAGAATATTTGGTGAGCTAGATGGATTCAAATGCGAGGTAGAAGTGTACACAAGAAGTCATGGACGTTCCTCAACTACATACGTCTCCTTCTTTGCTTTTTTTCCAGAGGGCTTTGATATGGGATTGAAGATTAATTGGCGAGGTGAGTTTGATGGAGATGATGAGTATCTGACAGACCTATTTATAAAACGAAATGAAGAACTTATAGAAACATCAAAGAAGAATCTAAGAAGACTAAGGGTAGAGGATGCATTTGTAAATTCGAGAAAAGTCTTATTTAGAAAGTATTACAAACCTGATGAGATTGTCAAAACAATGAGAGATGTACTTAACTTAGCAAAAGCAATTAAGTAGCTTTTTTAGCTAACTCTCTTCTAGAAAAATACACAATAACTGGAACTAAAAATACGTTAGGCATTGCCCAGTTCATCCACTCCTGTGGAAACAATTCAATAGTACTTACAAATGCAGTAGTAGCAGCGATTGTTCCAGCGAGCATAAGATTTAAATGAGTGTTGGTTCTGTCATAAAAATTCGGTTTATCTGTTTTTCTATATCTGTTGAGGTCATATGCTGTGATATACATACATCCAATTCCAAAAACTATTGATATAGTATTCATTCCTTCAAACTGACCATAAAAACCATAATTAATTAGTCCTGCTGCGTTCAGAAACAACAATACTCCGGCAATAAACATTAGCAATGTGAGAGCTTTATCCACATTCTCCCTAGCGCCAGTTCGGACTTTTGCTTGTCTATATCCAGCAAAAGCAAAATAAAATGAGAAAATTGCTATAGCAAACAAAAATGGTTGCACAACACCCATCATGCTGAGTGGTAGAGCAGTTACAAAAATAGTTGACATACCATAGACGTAATACATTCCATACTTTTTATGACGCTTGTCGCCTTTTTTTAGAAATAATAGTAAATTAGCTGTTCCCAAAGACACAAACCCAGCCAAAATATGAATATATAATAGCGGTTTTTCTAAATCTGTGTATACACCATCAATTAAAGACATAATTTTTACTTTATCCTTAAACTAATTCAAAAGATTTAATTATATTCTCTAAACCATCTTTTGCATCTGCAAAAAGCATTTTTGCATTGTCATTAATAAATAGTGGGTTTGCAATACCTGCATAACCAGGTGACATAGATCTTTTTATCACAATAACTTGTTTTGCTAGGTCAACATCTAATATTGGCATTCCATAAATTGGTGAATCTTCATCAGTTCTAGCTAATGGATTAACAACATCGTTTGCTCCGAGAACTATTACAACATCTGTTGAGGAAAACTCAGAATTGATATCCTCTAAAGTGAACATATCTTCATAATCAATATCTACTTCTGCTAAAAGTACATTCATATGTCCAGGCATTCTTCCAGCAACTGGATGTATAGCAAACTTTACTTCAATATTTTTATCTTTTAAGGTGTTTGTTAATTCTTTAACTGCTGCCTGTGCTTGAGCTACTGCCATTCCATATCCTGGAACAATAACTACAGATTCTGCGTAGCTTAATTGAATTGCAACATCTTCTGGTGAGGTGCTGATTGGATCTTTTTCATATTCATTGTTAATATTCGTAGTTCCAAAACCACCTTTAAGAACGTCAAGAAGCGTACGATTCATTGCAGCACACATGAGTAGTGTAAGAATTATTCCTGATGCGCCCACTAAGGCGCCAGCTACGATCAAAATAATACTATTTACAATAAACCCAGCTGACATTGCAGCAATTCCAGATAGTGAATTTAAGAATGCTATGACTACTGGCATATCTGCTCCACCAATTACGGCAACTCTTATAACTCCAGCAATTAATGCAACTAATATAATAAATTCAATTAATAGGTCATCCATTTCTAAAACTGCTGGAATTAATATGATCGTAGGTAAAAATACTGAAAATATATCTGCTAATTTTTTACTAAAGTTATTTAGTTTGCCACGTAGTTTCATTACAGCAACTAGGCTTCCCGAAAAAGTAAACATTCCGATAACCATTGAAAAGATAGCTACAAAAACATCAGAAATTGGTAAGGAACTACCGGAAAGCTCAACATAAGCAATTGCACCAGAAGCACCACCACCAAAACCATTAAATAAACCAACTAGTTCTGGCATTTGTGTCATCTGAACTCTTTTTGATATTAAAACTCCAAGAAGTCCTGAAACAACAATTGTGATGTAAAAAGCAGAATCATATTTTGAAAAATCAAAATTAAAAGCACTAAAGACAGCTAGTGCCATAGCCAACATTGCAAATGTATTTGCTCTATGTGCTGTTGAAGGTCTTCCAAAGAGTTTCAAAGCAAATATAAAGAGTACAGATGAGACAAGTAGTATTATTTCAATCATTTTTCTTAAACATTTCTAGTATTCGACCAGTCACTGAAAATCCGCCAACAATATTAAGAGTTGCAAATGCTATTGCAATTAAAACAATAATTTTAAGTAATTGAGACTCTCCTACTTCTGGGTATATAAGAATTGCTGCAATCAATGTGATTCCAGAAATAGCATTGGAACCAGACATCAACGGAGTGTGTAATGTCTGTGGAATTTTAGATATAAGTTCATATCCAATAAAGCTTGCTAAAAACGTTATCAACAATGTAAGTAAGAATGTTGCTTCCATTATGAACTCATCTCCACAAAAATCTCATCGTCACTATTTTCTATATACAGTTCAATTAAATTTCTTACATTCTCTGAATACAGCTTTGTAGCTGCATGTTTAACAGTGTTTAAAATGTCTGTTTCACCAACTATCTTTACCCCATTAATCTCAACAACTTTGTCAACCTCTGTGCCTTCACAGTTTCCACCAGTACCAGCAGCTAGGTCAATAATTACTGAGTTCTCTTTCATGTTTTCAACAGTTGACTTTTCAATCAAGACAGGTGCTTTCTTTCCTGGTATTTGAGCAAATGTTAAAACAATATCACTGTCAATTACTTGTTTTTTCAATGCCTCTTGAATTTTCTGATTCTCTTCTTCTGAGACTTCTTGTGCGTATACGCTATCTTGAGCTTCAGTGCTTGCTTCAACAAATTTAGCACCTAAAGACTCCACTTGGTCCTTAGCCTCTTTTCTAATATCAAAAGCCCACACTCTAGCCCCAAGTCTTTTTGCAGTGGCAATTGCTTGAAGGCCTGCAACTCCTACTCCAAGAATTAATACTTTTGACGGCTGTATATTTCCTGCTGCAGTTGTCATCATTGGTACAACGTCTGATGTCTCTTTTGCTGCTCGTAAGACTGAGGCGTATCCAAGCAAGTTTGCCTGAGAAGAAAGTGCGTCTAGGTTTTGTGCTCTTGAGATCCTAGGAAGTTTAAAAAAACTTAGTACTTTTAGATCAGGTCTTAAACTTTTTATCTCTTCGATCTTATCAAAATCAAATATACCAATAAGAACTGCTCCTTCTTTAAGTTCCTTTATTGTTTTATCCTGAATATTTTCTACACAGGCAACAATGTCTAAATCACCTAAGTTAGATATAGTTTTTACATTGTCTAGGGAAGAATCTGCATAATTTAGATAATCAAATATATTTTTCTCCAAATGAACATCGAATGAATATTTCTCAATAGATTCAGGGTGTATTGGGGCCCTGTATCCATCAACATCTGTTAAAAATCCTATTTTCATACTTTCCTAGTTTAAATATGCTGGCAACTTACTAAGAATTAAATAAAATACATACATGAATATTGCTGTCTTTAGTGATAAGTTTTCTGGTACATTAAGCGCCTTAGAAGTGCTTGATATTGTTCAAAGTAAGTTTTTGGATTCAAATATTAATGCAGACTTTTTCAGCGTTACTGATGGTGGGCAAGAAAGTACAGAAATTTTTAAAAGTCACAATTTTCAAACTCATGAAAGTTTTGAAGCTTTGAATTGTGATAATTCTCTCTCAGTAGTTGAATCATTAAACATAAATGGGAGTGTTTTTTTTGAATCAGCTAAATTAATTGGTGTTGATTCAGAAAATGAATCCATGTCGATAAATACAGGATGTTTGCTTGAGGCAGTTCAAAAAACAGAAGTTCTTGGAACAGGTGGCTCAAAAACTATTGATTTTGGAATAGGACTCTTAAGTAAGTTGGGTATGGAATTCATCTCTAATGGTGAAACTATAGTAAATCCTGTTCCCAAAGACTTTTCTTATATAGATCAAATTAAAGCAACAAATTTTAAATCTAATTTAGAAAATAGAATTTTAAGTGATACCAATATTTCTTTGCTTGGTGAGAATTCAGCTTTTGATGTTTTTGGACCTCAAAAAGGTTTATCTGAGAATGATATTCACAAACACAAATTAGAGGTTGAGAGATTGATAACGCTAATTGATAAAGAGCTTGTTTTGGGTTTAAATCCAACTGAAATTAACTCAGGAGCAGCAGGTGGTTTAACATTTGCATTAAATCAAATTCTTGGCTGTGAAATTGAAAACGGTGCAAAATACTTTTTAAAGGAAACAAATTTAATCAATCAATTAGGAAATTATGACATTGGTATCTTTTGTGAAGGAAAATTTGATGAATCATCATTAGAAGGAAAAATAATTGGAGAGTTGCTGAAAAATTTTAAAGGACGTAGGTATTTTTTGGGTGGGCAGTATACAGCAAAAAATGAAGATATTTTTACAAGCTATTTCCAATGTGGACCTGAAGGTGTCAGTGATCCAAAAAGCTCATTAGAGATTGCTACAAATGGATTAATTAAAGAAATACAAAAGCATTAATATCTCATTATGACAATTCCTTCACCATGTATAAGTGTTTGTGTAACAGATCCTGGTAGTGACTTATGTTACGGATGTGCAAGGACTACGCCTGAAATAGCTAAGTGGTCAAAATTTACAGACGAAGAGAAAAAACAAGTAATTGAAATAAGCAGATCAAGAATGTCAGGTTGGCAGTTAGAGGCTTTTGATAAGGCCTATAAAGAAATTTTAGAAACCGGATCCAGTCCAATAAAAAAGCAAAAGCTACAAAACAAACAAGGCTAGTTATCTTCTAAAATTTTTTGAGCCTTTGTTCTAACAACTTTTCTTTCATCATTTTTCAATCTCTTAGCAACTTCTATCAGCTTTAATTTAAGAGACTTGTCTGACTTTGCAAGCTTTTCTAGAAGCTTCATGCCTTGAGCAAGAATCATCCAATCGCTACTGTTGTTTGTCCAGTTCAAAACAATTGTTTTAATTTTACTTACTTCCTTTTCTTCAAAATGATTCAGAAAATCAAAATAAATAGTTATGAGTCCTAGTTTTACAACATTGTGTTTTGAATTCGAAAATTGATTTAAAAATCTATCTTTATTTTTTAGAAAAACTTTTTTGTCGTCTTTAATAATTCTCTTTACTCCATTCATTGCCCTCATTGCAACAAGTGAATTTTCGGAATAAAAGCATTGAAATAAATGTTCTACTTTTTTAGGATTTTTTTTAATAAAATCTACAACTTTTAAAGTTTCTCCAAGAGAATTTTGCTTACCTTTACTTAGCTCAAACTCAAAGTTCATTTTTCTTTTTTTTGTATACCTCTAATTTTCATATAAATTACTCTACTACGAATCTTTACTCACCAATGGAATGCTTGCAAGCAGATCAGTTGGAATATCATCTACAGAACCTTCATACTCTCCATATGAGCTTAAGAAGTCTTCCTGAACTCCTTCATCGGGGAAAATGACATCAAAAATATTTGGATGATTTACAACATTTGGAGCTCCACCACCTCTGTACTGTTCCGCTGACGGATTGATTTCTCTAATTCTTGATCCATTTGGACCATAGCCATCTTGAGACATCATAACTACTCCATAGTGCCATTCTTCAGGATTTCCACCACCAAGCTGGTTGTCAATATCAAGTTTTACAACTATTACACCTTTGTCTGGTACAACGACAATATCAAATTGACTAGTCACTAATTCTGACTCTCCGCTTGGTAGTGACTTCCAAATCTGTGGTTCCCAACCTTCAATCACAATATGATATTCCCAACCAGACCTATCTGGCATTTTTCCAAACCTATAGTTACCTAAATGTTTTACTCCAGTGTCAGATCCAAAGTCTTTATCAATATACACGTCAATAGTTTGAACAGATAGACTTCTTGGAGATCCCCACGGGTTTTTTACAGCACTTAAAATATCAAAATTCATGACTAGACTTCCATCCGCAATGCCTGCTGAAAAGCCTTCAAAATCATAACTTCCAGGTATAAACACACCATCTGTTGGATATGTGTATGAACCTTCTCCATAGTCATCTTTAATTGGATCTTTTATATCTATAAAGAGTTCAACATTTGACACTTCAGGTACAAAAAGTGCCAAAGGTCTTGAAGGTTCGACAAAACTATCGAATATATCTGAGTAAAGTCTAAGTTTAATTTTATCGCCAAAGCTAAGAGAACCGAGTTCACCTAATGGTATCTTTAAGTAAAGTTCATTACCTGATGCAGACACCTCAGTAGTTTCTTTTGTTAAGCACGCTGTTGAGAAAGTTGCCTCTTTAACACTTCCCTCATTGGGTAAATCTCTTTTGGTACATGTAAAGTATGAACTATTTTTAAGTTTTTCACCCCTATGAAATATTGCCTGAGTTGTTTCAATTCCTAAAAACTCCTGATTCGAAGGTTCTCCATCTTTAAACGGTACAGAGGATCTTCTAATCTTTGTTCTTGATGGGCTTTCTAAATAAATATCTAAATCAATGTTCTTCCAAGGTTCTGCTTCTTGCATTGCGGAAGAAGATTTTTGGATAGCAACATACAAATGCTCGTCTGAGAATCTATATTGAATTTTAGAAATTATATCTGAAGTCTCGATGACTCCAGCATCATTCCAAATATTAGAGTTTGTTGTTCCGTTAACAAGTAAAGCTTGGTTCGAAGTCAAAATGGAGTCTGATTGTTTATCAAACAATTGAGCTGAAGGTGAGATGATTGGAATATCAAGATAAGCTGGTGGCTCTTCTCCAAGTGACGAATAAACATTTTTTAGAAGGTTTCTAAATGCTGAACCAAAATAATCATCATTTCCACTAGATTGATCACTACCGTACCACCAAAACCAGTCCGACCCTTCGGCAAGTAACATAAAATCAAATGCTTGCTCAAGTTGTTTTTCTGTATAGTTATCAGATGCATTTGCTCTGTCATAGAAGGCTCTTGTTTTTTGTAAGTAATCCCATGCGTAGGTCTCTTCTGTCTCACCAATCCAGGTAGCAAAATTTGGTTGGAACCATGAGGCAGGAAATACTCTGTCTAATTTTTCAATTTGAGGTCCATATTTTTCAATATATTCAGTTGGAGTCGTTGTTTTAAGCCAATCTGTTGTAGTTAGTGTTTCGTACATTAGGCTTAGGAAATCTATACCGTCATTTTGATAATGCTCCCATGCGTTTTCACCATCTAGAACAATTGATACCACAAGTGGTCTATCCATAGTTGTACTAACTTCTCTAGCAGCTTCAAGTGCTTTCATCATATCTGCAACTGCCATCTCAGGTGACATTCCACTATAAGTAAAGCCAACTTGATCAGAAATAGATAAATCTCTAAAGAAAATGGCTACATCATCTTGTCTATTTAATTGTCCATACCAAGGTGTATAAAGTACTTCAGGGTTAGTTACTATGCCATCTGTGTTTCTTTTAAAAGTTGGAATATCTAAAGATTTTGACAATACATGTTCACCAGTAGCAATCCACTTAACACCTTCTTTTGCAAACATACCTAATACTTCTTGGGATACTGCACCTTCTGCTGGCCACATTCCAGTTGGTCTCTGTCCTAAAAGTTTTTCAGCTAAATCCAAACCTTTCTCAACCTGAATCGCAGCATCTGTTGGTTTATTAAATCTATTTGTTGGAAGCTCTGCTCCAATATCACCAACTGCTGCCAAGTTTGTATCGAAAATTAATGGAAGGATTGGGTGAGCGTAAGGTGTGGTTGTTATTTCAATCTGTCCAGTTTTCCACAGCTCAGCATGAGTTGGAATAACCTTATCTATTAATTTTGAATGCTCATTTAGAAGAACAGCTTTATCTTCTTCCGAATAATTTCTTCCTTTACTTACTAACCCTTTTAAAGGTTCTTGAGCTAAATATTTTGGATCTGTCCACGCTAAATTGAACATGATTTGTAAATCAAGAAAATCTTGTGACGTCCAAGAAGACCAATTCTGATTTTTATTCCTTAGCTCAACATACCTAGGAAATCTTGCAATGACTTTTGGATTTGTATCAAAAAATCTCGAAACAATAAATTCTTTGTCATCATCAGATAATTTATCTGAATCAATCTCTGTATAAAACCAATACAAATCCTTTGCTCCATTTGAAAAATCTTCTAGCTGCCTCAGAAGTACTGGGGTCAAGTTGAAAGTAGCTTTTAAGTCTGGATAATCTGCAACTAACTCAACCATATCTAGATAATCTTTAGTTGCGTGAACTCTTACCCATGGCCTCGTGTAGTAACCGTCACTATTTTTTGTGTAATAAGGTTGGTGTTGATGCCACATTAACATTACATATAACTCTGGAGTATCTTTTGTTTCTTCAATGATTAACTCCGGTGTCGGGGAAATAACTTCTTCTACTGATTCATTACTTGAAGTTTGAGAACAAAAAATAAAAAAGAGAACTAACAATATTGAATATTTTTTCACTTGGCAATTATAAAATAATTATTTAAGAGAATAAAGATTTAATCAATTCTTTGTCTGGAATTGTGAAGATTTTTTCAATAGTATCAACATACAATTCATAAGCTAAGGGTAGTTCTGATCTAACTTCGTTTATGGAGCTGACTTCAAATTCCCCATTAGGTAAATCAAATATATCACCATAACCCCAAGATGTAACTATTACCCAGAAAGAAAATTCTTGAACAGTAACTCTATTATATCCCTCCATGTCACCATTATTTTTTATTTCCTCATAACTAGAAATGTCATAGATATTTTTTTCAACTGCTTCGTTCATTGCTTTATGGATTTTAGAGTTCGTATTTTCCCAGCTCCATTCAGGAAACTCAAGAAGCAATCCTGCACCTGTAATTGTATGTAGTAAATGCTCGACTACTTCTCCAACTGTACCAATTGTATTTGCATCTTTATATTCCCAAATAAAATCTGTGTGATTATCCTCATATCCATTACCTGGACAACAGTCTACAGATGGGTTTGGGGAATCAAAATTGTAATATTCTGGGCCTTCAAAACCAATTCTTTGAAAAACTTTTTCATTATTAACAGTATTTAAATATCTTGACCTGAGAACGTTGTCTACATTCTCTCCTTGTTGCAACATTTGAAAATATGTTTCTGCAACTTTATACATATATTCATCAGAAACTTCTGGAAGAGCAAAAATTCTAAATCCCGCAACATCAACATATTTTTGATAATCTCTAAATGTTGTATCGGTAACTATCTCACCAATGGACATTACAATTTCAGAACTATAATCTTCGCTTTCTTCATTAGCTTCTTCATTTGATGTAGTCGAAGAATCATCATTTTCTTTTTCTTGTTCAATAGATGTAGTGGGTTCACTTGAGTTACTACTTATATTTTCCGTAACTTCAACATCCCCTTCACTTGCACCACAAGCTACAAAAAGTATTAAAAATATAATTGATATTTTCTTAAAAGGCATTATGTCAGTGGTCTCAATTTAGCAGTAAAGTGTCTTAACTGTGATGGTTGCTCAATAATTTCGTAGCCTTTAAGTTTTTCTTTACTTTCAGCGAGTTTTTTGAGAACTTCAGCTACATAATCAAAATGACTTTGTGTATATGTCCTTCTTGGAGCAGCAAGCCTAACGAGTTCATGTGTTGCCGGTGTATCAGGTTCACCATTTACACCAGCAACTCCAAATGCCAAAGTACCTAATTCAACAGCTCTCACACCACCAATTAAATATATTTCACACGCAACTGAATGGCCAGGATATTGATGGGAAGGTATGTGTGGAACAAAAGTTTTTGCATCAATGTACAACGCATGGCCTCCTGCAGGCTGGACAATTGGAATATCATAACTCAAAGCTTTTTCACCCAAATATGAGATTGACTTTGCTCTGTATTCAAGATAATTTTTATCTGTAATTTCTTTAAGACCTTGTGCTAAAGCATCTAAATCTCTTCCTGCCAACCCCCCGTATGTTGGAAACCCCTCAGTCAGAATTAATAAATTTCTTGCAGCTTCAGCCATAGCATCATCATTGAATGCAAGAACTCCACCGATATTACCAAATCCATCTTTTTTTAAACTAATTGTGCAACCATCAGCAAGTCGAAAAGCTTCTTTTGCTATTTCTCTTATCTCAACATCTTTATACTCTTCTTCTCGTTGTGAGACAAACCAAGCATTTTCTGCAAATCTACATGCATCTAATAAAAACATCTTGTTATATTTAGTACAAAGCTCCTTAACTTTTTTTAAGTTATCCATTGAGACAGGTTGGCCACCACCTGTATTATTTGTAATTGTCATCAGTACAAATGGAATTTTGTTACTCTCAGGTCCTTTTAAAAGTTGTTCTAATTTCTCTAAATGAACATTTCCTTTAAAGGGTGCAGGAGATAAAAGGTCTAAGCCCTCCTCACAAAGAAGATCTATAGGATTTGACTGTGCAAATTCAAAGTTCGCTCTTGTAGTATCAAAGTGGCTATTGCTTGGAATGATGTCGCCTTCCTTAACGCTTATTGTTGCAAGAATTTTTTCACTTGCTCTTCCTTGATGTGTTGGAATAATGTGTTTGTACCCAGTAAGATCAGAAAGCACTTCGTGAAATCTCTGCCATGAATGTGACCCTGCATAGGATTCGTCTCCACGCATTATTGCTGCCCACTGCTCTGATGACATAGACCCTGTACCCGAATCGGTGAGTAAGTCTATGGTTACCTCTTGTGATTTCAACCCAAAAACATTCCAATGTTCTCTTTCAAGAAATCCTCTTCTCTCTTGTTCAGTTGTAATGGGTAGAGATTCAACAGATTTTATCTTAAAAGGCTCAATGATTGTTTTAAACTCCATAGACAAATTGTAACTAATCATTTTTCAGATATCATAAAGTCTATGGTTGAAATTCATAATTCTGTTGCAAAAGTCTATGAAGAGAATAAAGATACTCTTGAAATATTTGAATGCTTAGATGAATTTTCTGATACTCAAAATTTTTGTGATCATTATGGTTTTGATATTGAAGATTCCTGTAATGCAATTTTAATTAAAGCAAAGAAACCAGAAGAGTTTTACGCCATGTTTTGTGTTTTGGGTGCAAACAGATTGGATGTAAACCATAAGGCTAAAGAGGCCATGGGAGCAAAGAGAGTTAGTTTTGCTTCAAGAGAAGAAGCTGAAACAGTGACTGGTCAAATATATGGTGGAATTAGTCCACTTGGATTACCTGAAAATATCAAGGTTTACATGGATAAAAATGTAACTGATCGAGAAAAACTCTTTATTGGAGCTGGGAATAGAGTCTCAAAATTTTTTCTTTCGCCAGAAACTTTAATCCAGCTATCTAGTGCTACGGTACTAGATTTAACCTAGACCAGTTCGACATAAACTTGCAGCTTGAGGAAGTAAAGCTTTACCATTAAATCCAGGAAGCCTGCCGCCTTGAAGATAGGTTTTTAAACTTCCTTTTATGTTTTCAAATTCATCCGGGTCTAGCTTTTGTGGTTCAAGCAACACTTGAAGATTATCTGGTAAACGTTCTTCTAAGAACTCTCGTTGTACACTATCTAGTTCATCAACATACTCTGATAACAGATTGAGAGTTATTTCATAACTATCAATTACTTCAATACAGTTTTCATACTCTATTTTAGAAAGTGGGCTTGTGTCTACGTCATAATCTGCCCTATATTGAAAAAACAAAATAAGAATTACAAAAATTAGTAATGTATAAAGTAAAAATTTAAACGGCAGTAAAACAATTTTTTTCACAGGCCATAGTACAAATTTAAATAGTCTTTTAATCATGTAGTTTTTAGTTTAATGCTATTACGAGACACTGGCATGCACCACCAGATTTTAGAAACTCAGATACATTAGCTACCTCAGCATTAAGACCAAGTTCCTCTACAGTTTTAATTGCCTCAATATCTTCTGAAGGAAATATGACTGTGTTATTTATTACAACTGCATTACAAGCCAACTGATTTGCATCGTGCTCGGAAACTGGAATAAGGTTAAATAAAGTTTCAAATGTACTTAATGATTGGTCTTTAAATGCCTCTGGATAAAATATGGCATCTCCAGTTGGAAATTGTTGAAAACAAGTATCTAAATGATAAAACTTTTCTTGAGCTAGCTCAACAATGATTGGTTCTAGTTGAAATTCTTCTGCAATAAAAAGCAGAGCTTCTTTGTCACTTCGAATGCCGTATGACCCAACTAAGTAATCGCCATAAACAAAAGCATCGCCTCTACCCTCGAATTTAAACTCTGAAGGAATTCGTCCAACACTATAGCCATTATCGCTGAACCAGTTCATATATAAATCTTCTTCACCACGTCTTTCTTCATATTTAAAATTTGCGATAAGAACATTTTTATCATTTATTATTCCTGAATTTGCTGTAAATACTAGGTCCGGATATTCCTCAGATGGAGGTACTACTTTTACTTCTGCTCCTGCTTTTTCAATTGTAGATTTTAAATTATTCCACTGATCTTTTGCCAAATCTAAATCAACAGTTACACCAGCAACCATCCAGGGATTAATGGAGTACTCTACTTTGAAAAAATCGGGAGAACTCATGAGAACTTGTTTTTGACTCATGCTGATAGTTTACATTTTTATACATTAAATGTATATTCCTAGATATGAAAGATTATTTGTTTTCCCCAATTAATAGTGACTTTGTGGCACAATGCCATGAATTAAACGAGAAAAATGTTCCTAACGTTGGAACAAAATCCTTAGATGGATTTATTAATCTCGTAGAAAACTCTGATTACAACGAATGCATACTAAAAAACAATGAAGTTGTAGGATATGTAGTTTGTTTTCAAGATAATGAAAACACTATTAACTACATGCATCAGATAAAACATAGAAACTTTAATGAGATTGAAAACCGAGTAAGTAATTTTTTATATATTGATAGAGTTGCTGTTGATAATGAACATAGAAAAAATAAACTAGGCACATCTCTTTATGAAAACACTCTTAATTTTGCGAAAGAAAATTTTATCAAACATTTAACCGCTGAGATAAATCTTCTTCCTTCCATAAACGAGGCTTCATTCAAATTTCACAAGTCTTTTGGATTTAATGAAATACAAACTGTTAAATATTCTGAAGATTATGAGGTCTCATTACAAAAGCTCATAATAAATAGTTAGAATAAATCTATGCAATTTGATTTACCTAGACGTCAGAGAAAAAGTTTTGAAGTTATTACAAAAACTGCCTTATCAGATAAATTAAATAAAGAACAAGCAATAGAGGTTTTCAATAAGATTAAAAAAGAATATGAAAACTCACCTAATACTTTTGGTTCCTCTTCAGGAAAAAAAGAATCTGTAATGGAGTTGTTAGTTATCGTGGGTAATCAAATTGCAGGTGAATATAAAGATTGTGAAGTTTCAATCAAACAAGGTGTTCCAGAAATTAATAAAATTAAATCTCAATAGTGCAACTTCAATCACTAACTATCGAATTTATTCTTCTCCAAGTTAGTGTCGCTTTTAGCCCAGGACTAATTATTGCTTTGGTTGTTAATGAAGCAGTCCAAAAAGGAAGAAGAAATGCTCTTCAAGTTGCTTATGGTGCAGCATCTGGTGCTATCGGAATAACCATAATCAGTGCTGCCGTCATTACTTACATCTTTTCATTAATTCCTGAGATACTCACTTTTATTTATATTTTTGGAATAATTTATATTGTTTATAAAGGAATCAAAACCATACAAGACAAAGGAGATAGTCCTAAAGTCCTTGGGTCAGCATCTTTTTTGTCAGGATTTAAGATTAACCTTGCTAATCCAAAGATGTGGGTTTTCTATTTATCTGTACTGCCTTTATTTATAACAGATGAATCTAATATTTTTTCTTCCCTTATTTATCTTGGAATTGTGACAATATTTATTAATCTTTTTGCTGATATCTCATATGCTTTTGTGAGTAGTTATTTATTCAATAATTCAACAACAAAAGTAAAAAGGTACATAAATATAATTAGCGGTCTTTGTTTAATTGGTATTGGTATCTATTTATTCTTCAGTAGATTTATCTGAATCGTCAGAAGATTTCGGTGAATCATCAGATTTGTCATCCTTAAAGAGTTCTGAAATTGCACCAATACTTCCAAGAGTAGCTGATAAATCTGCTGGTAAGAAAACTTTTGTAGCATTACCGTCGGCAACTTTTTCAAGTGACTCTAGGTACTTAATTGCAATTAGATCATTTGTTGGATCACCTTTATGTATTGCTGCAAAAACTTTTTCTATTGCTTCAGCTTCACCTTCAGCAATTGCAATTTTTTCATATTTTTGTGCGTCAGCAACTTGCTTCAAAGCTTCTGCTTCACCAGTTGCATCCAAAACTTGGGATTCTTTTCTACCCTCTGCGGTAAGAATTGCTGCTCTCTTCTCACCTTCAGCTTCAGTGACCGCTGCTCTTCTGTCTCTTTCAGCTTTCATGACTTTGTTCATAGCGTCTTGAACGTCTTGTGGTGGGTCAATTCTCTGAATCTCAACTCTGACTACTCTTGTTCCCCATTTATCAGTTGCTTCATCAAGAATAAGCTTGAGCTGGGTGTTAATAGTCTCTCTTGAAGTTAACGCAGCATCTAACTCAAGGTCACCGACTACATTTCTAAGGTTTGTTTGTGCCAACTTTGTAGCAGCTTGAATAAAGTCTCCTACATTATAAACAAGCTTTTTTGGATCAGTTGGTTCATAGTAGATGATTGCATCAACTGTGATAGTCACATTGTCTTTTGTAATAACTTCTTGAGGGGGAACATCAATCACTTGCTCTCTCATATCCACAATGATTATTCTCTCTAAGCCAGGTATGACAATGTTTAGACCAGACTTTGCCTCTCTATTGTATTTACCTAATCTCTCAACAAGTCCCGTCTCGAAAGGTCTAATAATTCTGAATATTCTAAATAATACAACTCCGAGTAGTGCAATTATTACTACCCATCTAACTATTCCAAATATAATTTCCATAATTTAAGTTTAACCTTCCTTCGTTTGTACTTCTAATTTAGTTCCATTTACACTTGTAACTTTTACCTCAGATCCTGCTGGAATTCTTTTATCTAGTGAAACTACTTGCCAGTCATCTCCATAAACATGCTGTAAGGTTGATTCATACATATCTAACTCTTCTGTTGTAACAAAAGTCATGCCAATATATTTATTAGCTCCTTCAGTAAAGCTAGTACTTGTTTTCTTATCCTTGTTTCTAGGTCCAAAAACTTTGACTGATAAATACACTCCAACAAGGCTAAACACAATAAATGTTGAAAGCTGAATATTTTGATTGTCTGTGAAAAGAGAAGCTACTCCAGCAAAAAAAGATCCTATTGCAAAAGGTAGTATAAAAAAAGTTGGAACTAAAAGTTCTGCCAATAATAGAACGGCTGCTGCAATGAACCAGATTTGTGTCATAATGACAATCTAATTATCTTGATCTTCCTTTTCAAGTTGTTCTTGTTCGAACCTGTTAAGTGCTAATAAAAACATTACAAAAAGAATTCCGGAACCAACTAAAAAAGTTAATGGAATAATTCTTATCTCGAATGCATTCAAACCATCAATATTTGCTGGAGCTGGACCTCTTGGGGCATAAAGGATAAAGAAAATTGAATTAATTACTCCCCAGCCAAATATTGCAGCACCAGTAATTAAAAAACCTAGTCTCTTTCCAACATTTGTTGCATTAAGTAGAAATGTAGATCCGGCAAACGTAATTATAGAGCCTATAAACATAAGTATTCCAGTAACTAATAAGTTAGAGGATAAAAGTGATCTCATTATTTCACGCATCAGGTGTCATTCCTCTCAAGTAATCAATAATAAGTTCTATGTCAGATTGCGGCAGAACTGCACCAAAACCAGGCATTTTTCCTCCACCAACACCATTGACTCCATACGCTTTACCATTTACAGAACCTTTAACAATAAAATCTATCAAGTCTTCCCTCTGCTTAAACTGGATATTGGCTCTACCTGCTCTTAGTGCAGGTCCCAATCCACCAGATGCTATCTCTTTAGTATATGCTACACCAGCAGAATAACCTGCAGTATGACATCTTGCACAGTAAGCATTAAATAATCCAACTGCTCTTTTAGCTTTTTCTAGATCTCCATCAAAAGTTGAATCAGCGATTTCATCGAATGAAACTTCCCAAAGTTTTTCTTCCAGCGCTTTTTCAAGAAATGCTAAACCAGTTTCAGCCTCTTTCATAAATTTGTCATATCCCTCTGCAACAATTGTTATGTTGATTAGTTCAGATTCAAGTTGTGATAAGTAACCGCTTGCAACAGATTTGTCTTTTCTTCCAGGAATAGATTCTTCGTTATCTGGGTCTAAATTTAATATAGAAGTTCCTAAAACTTCAGACACGGAACTGCTGTAAGCTGACAATTCTGTTTCAGTAGAGTCACTTAATCCGTCTTCATCTGTATCAATTCCACCTTCTTTGGAAAGTAGTGCTGAAACATCTTCTACAGCTTTTTGAATAACAGGTAATTTTCCAGGTGCGTCTTCTACGCTTTGAATTAATTCTTTTTGTCTAGCTATTTCGTTCTCAACTAATAGCTCAGATGTATCGAGCCTCGATAGTGAACTATTGATATTCATTTCAATAGTCTGTAGCTCTTCTGATTGTGATATTTGAAAGTGATGCATGTACTCGATCAAGTCATCTAATTGTCCGTCATTCATTGGACCACCACCTTCTAATCCCCATGCAGGCATAGGTGAGTTTGCACGTCCATAAATTAACCAATAACGAACTTCTTCGTCATCATATCTATAGAAAACATTATTTATTGCAGGAGCAGTCCATGTAACGTTTATTCCACTTCTCTTTTCGACATATGAAGCTGCACCACCAGACCCATCAACACCATGGCAGTTACCACATCCAAATTCTTCATATAGATGTTCTCCTCTTTCTACAGATACCTCATCAAATTCTTCTACAAAACCTTCTTGTCTGTCTTGTTCTCCTAGGTAGTAAAGAGGAATCATGATAGTTAAAAGTGAAGCAATTAAAACTGCAACAGTTAGAGTTCTATCAAGTGTTTTTGTTTCTAAATCATCATCATTTCGGTATTTTGACAAGTTTGGTGCATAGTCAGAAACTTTACCTGAACCTCTAAAACCTGCAGCAGTAAAAAATGCTAGAGCAGCAATTATTCCTAAAGCAATTAATGTAATTGAAAGTGAACTTGTCATACTATTCCTCTGTAGTTAGAGCTATACAAGATAAACCTTGGGGATACTTCACAGACATACCTGGTGCTCGAGGTGATTCAATAATTGTTCCAGTGTCAATAACAAGTCTTCCATTTACATTAGCGACATTAAACCTATCAAGATTTCTTGGAGCTGGGCCTGCGAAATATTCACCAACCATATTATATTTTGAACCATGGCAAGGACATTCAAATCCTTGTGATGAGTTACACCATGGAACCCTACATCCTAGGTGAACACATCTTTGATAAACAGCTACTAGACCATCAGTAATTGTGGAGCCAGTTGCAAACTGAGAGTTGGCCGCCGCAGCTGCATCCAATGGAAGCACATAAGCTCTTGCTGCTGGAATAAAAGCTGGAATAACGGAACCATCAGCTTGGAATATTTGACTCTTTATTTCTTCAATTGGACCTGCATCAACTTTTGAACCAAAACCACCTGAAACTTTTGGCCAGAAAAACCCTAGCCATGAAATTGCTTGAATACCTGCAAAAGCACCAAATGAAATTCTAAGAGCTTTTGTTAAAAATTGTCTTCTAGTTATTCCTGCTTCTTCTTCAGAGATCTCTTCATAAATGACTTTTTCTTCAAGTTTTACTGCGCCATCTGATTCAACAACTGGTTCGTCAATTTCCTCAACAGTTGCTTCAGTTTCGCCTTTTGGCATCTCTGGTTCTAAAAAGTTAGTTTGAGATTTATCCTCTTTAAGGGCTTTTTTATCAAGATTTTTCTTCCAGTTGAAACTTTTTGGCCCTCTACCGGTGACAATAACTACGATACCAACAATGCCTAAAAACCCAACAAGAGCAAAGGCAGCGAAAGATAATTCAACTATGCTCATTCGAAATGAATCCAATCAAGCAAATCGTCAAACCATATTCCATCAATCCAAGGATAAGTCCAGTTCCAGCCAGGACCTCTGAAAAGAACTCCAATAATAGTAAGCACACCAGCTCCAGCTAAGAAAAACGTATAAAACATAATTGCAAATTTTCTTTTAGAAGGATGTGTTTCTGGGTTTCTATCTATGTATGGAAAAGCCATCCATAGAACTACACCTAAAACTAAAGGAATCATAACTCCAGCAATTTGAGGATCCCAATATGACAATAATTCTTGTAATCCCAAAAAATACCAAGGTGCTTTTGCAGGGTTAGGTGTTACGTTCGGATTTGCTTCTTCAAGAAGAGGAGCTTGCAATATTGCTGAAAGAAAAATTAAAAAAGCTGTCATTGCCATCAATGAAACGAATTCTGGAAGCATCAAATGTGGCCAAGTGTTGACTTTATCAACTGGCTCAGAAACTGATTTTTGAATTGGTTTTGCTTTTACAACAGTTAACAATCGTTGAGTTACCTTTACTTCAGGTGCAAAATCAACTTCTTCGGGAGTATCAGCTTTTGGAGCTTTTGCTGCAGGCTTTTCCTCAGCTTTTACTGCTGGAGCTGGAGTTTCTGCTGCTGGAGCTGGAGTCTCTGCTGCTGGAGCTGGCGTCTCTGCTGCTGGAGCTGGCGTCTCGTCAATAGTCTTTACCTCTGGCTCTTTTGAGATAACTGTTGGGTCTGACTCACCTTTCATTTCAGCTAAAGCTTGTTCAACACTAATGCCCAAAGCTTTTGCTCTTGCTTCCGCAGATCTTTGCAATAAATGTTCTGGAATATCTACCATAAGCCTCTACAAAGGTCCTGAAATTCCGCCATCTTTTCTTACTCTCCAGAAGTGGACAGCCATAAAGATAACAATGATAAATGGTAAGAAAAGTACATGAAGAACATAAAATCTTAATAACGTAGCCGTTGTTGCTTCAAGTCCGGCGAACAATCCGAATTTGGCCTGAGCTCCAATAACTGGTGTATAGCCAGCCATGTTACCTCCAACAGTGACGGCCCATATGGCTAGCTGGTCCCAAGGAAGAAGATAGCCTGTGAATGACAACAATAAGGTTAGTAAAAGCAAAATTACTCCTATGACCCAGTTAAACTCTCTCGGTGCTTTATATGCTCCGTGATAAAAGACTCTAGACATATGAAGGAATACAACTAGAACCATAAGGTGTGCACCCCACCTATGCATATTTCTGACTAACGAACCAAATGCGATACTTGTTTGTAAGGTTTGAATATCAACATACGCAAGTTCGGTTGGGCGGAAATAAAACATGAGCCAAATTCCAGTAATTGTTAAAACTATGAAAAGAAAGAAGCTTAATCCACCCAAGCACAAAGTATATGAGAGCCTAACTCCGTGTCTTTTAACTTTGACTGGATGCAGGTGGTACAAAACGTTATTCATAACAACATAAGATCTGTTTCTAGGACTGTCTACGTAGCCTTTTCTAAAAGGAGAACCCGGACGGAAAATACTGGACATTAATTTTCCACCTCTGAAGCTATCGCTAGCAGTTACTCTTGCTTCTTTAATTCTGTCTCGAAGAGATAATTTTTGCATTATATAATTCTAAAGCCTTCCATATATATATCCGTGTCTGTCGTTCCTCTCACCAGAGTCTTCATCCCAAGGTGCTGTATAAACACCATTTTGAACAGCTTGATCTGCTAATGAGCCGGCAAACTTTCCGAGAGAAATCACCCCTGTTGGGCATCTATCTACACACAATGCACATCTAGTACAAGCTTCCTCATCAACAACAAAAAAACCTGGTGCCTCAGATTCATCTGGAGCTTCAACGTTTATTGAGTCGTCAATTGCATCAACAGATAGATAATGAATGCATTTCCAAGGACATATATCAACACACCCTTCACATAAAATACACTCCGCTTCATCTATATGTAAAAATTGTTTTGGTCGGACACGCGAAGTTACTTTTTCAGTATCAACCATTGCAAGGTTGTACTTCTTTTCAAACTCTGGCATCTCTATTAAGACTTCTGATTTAGGCATCTTGCTCCACCCTTACGACTTCTTTGCCGTAATCAGAAATTCTTGATTTAGAACTTTCAATTTTATTATTTACATCTTGGATTAAATAGGCAACAACTAGTCCCGCTATTAAAAAGTTAGTTGAAATACCTAACTGTATAATGTCTTTTAATGCAGCAAGGCTTAGGCCAATTTCATTATTTAAAAATAGTATTGGTGGAAACTGTATAAACTCTCTTTGACCGGTCCACTCTAAAGGTCCTTGTGCTAGGTTTAGCCACTCTGATGGCACAATTCCTAAAAGAATTGACATTTCGATCCATGTTAGAAATGCAAAATAAGTAGCTTTTGCCCAAGTTAATTCTTTCTGATTCCAAACCACTAATACCATTCCAAGCAAAAGTAGCTGGCTAGCACCAAATGCTAAAAGTTGACCAATCGATTGAGGCAACCACCCTCTAGGAATCCAGTTTAAATAATTTACTACATCACCTTCAGGACGACCAGCAATGTGTGCAACGATTACTCCGATCGTCATACCACCGAGCCCTGAAACAATTGAAACTAAACCTATTCTGTATCTAAATTTATAAATTGTATAAATCAAATTACCTCAAACCTTACCTATATATAATATCGCAAGTTGTGAGAAAAATATAAATTGAATTATTATCTTTTTTTAAAAAATTTTCGTTAACACCAAGCAACATTTTTCCAATATAATAGTAAAGTCATATTGAATATTGGCTAAATTAATGAGAATAAAGTTGTTTCCAAAAAACGAACAAGAACTTTCAAAACTTTTTGTTTTGATTTTTCCACTTACCTTGTTGCTATCACTTACTATTTCATTTTTAAAAAATGCATACTTTACTTTTGCAAATCTTCTACCAAGCAACTCTGTTTTTAACTACGGATTCCTAGACAGGCTCGACACACAGGCAGCAATGGGTTTAGTTTTCGGTGCGTCACTTTGTTTGAGCTTTTCATATTTATTTTCAAAATCACTAGGTAGGTCAATGGTGCTATTCCCAATTGTATTTTTAACTTTACTTGGTGTTGTTGGCACTGAATTTTTAGACTTGCTAGTAAATTTCTTCTTCCAAAACTCAGCTTACGATTTAGGCAATAGTTCCCTTCTCATTCTTTTAAAAATTCTGGTTGTATTTGGATTATTTGGGCTTGCAACACTAAACCTACTTGCTAAAAAAGAAGCTTCAATTTTTGCAAGTGCACAATTTATATATGGTGCGGTAGTCTTTTACTTAATTTCTCTTTTTATTGTAAGAGCAGAATTAAATGTGTTTTCTGACATATTTTTGGTTAACTCTTTATATACAGGTACACATATATATGTTGGTGTTGCTTTCATATATATGGCAATAGTTCATTTTTTAATGACTAGACCACTCCAAGCAGTATTATTCAATAAAACTCTATCATCTATTACGTTTTGGGGGTTTTTATTCCTATTGCCTTGGACAAATTTTAAATATTATTACGGCTCGGTACTTCCAAATTGGATTGAAAATATATCTATCTATCTCTCAATGAGTCTTGTTGTTCCTTTGTTAGCTTTCCTAGTTAATTACATCAAAACAATACAATCTAAGGAAGTTGATGGGGCAAGATCACTAAATCTGCTGAACTTTTCAGTAATCCTTTTTTCTATAACAACAATTTTTCATATGATTTCAAGTTTTGAAAACCTTCTTCCAATTTTAGGGATTACAAATTTTGTAAATGTTATTACCTATGGGCTCATTGGATCTCTTGTACTAGCAACAATATCCTTAAGTTATTATTTAATACCTAAGTTATATGGAAGAGAAGTTAATTACTCTAGACTTGAAGACATTGTCTTTTTTGGTTTCAAAATATCATATCTTTTATTGTTGATTAACAATACTGTATTGGGCGTTAACTCAGGTTATTCATGGAATGCGGGAGCAAATGCAGGAAGCCCAACAATTTACGGAGAAGGGTATGGTGTTGTCTGGAATCTTATAAGTTTTAATTTTTCTGTAAATACTTTCATCTCTCTACTTTTACTTGGTAGTGGTTTTCTATATTTAATTTCTGTTTTACGAGCAATCTCATCTGGTTCAATAACAACTGTTGAAGAAATGGTTTATAGCAATGATTGAAGTATTAGCAGAAATTTTTGAATTCATAGCTGGAAGCTGGTACACAAAACGAAAAAAGAAACCCGTGGAAACTAATGAGGAGAACTCAAATGAGTGATTTAGTTAATAAAGTAGCTGAATTATTAAACGCTCCAGTTGATCTAGTTCAGAGATCTGCAGAGGCAAGAGCGCAGGCGTCTGGAAAATCTGTTGAAGAGGTATTAAGTTCATGGGCTGGTGGAGAAAGTGTTGCAGCAAGCTCTGCGCCAGCTCCAAAAGAAGAGGCTACCGTTGAAGAGACTCCAAAAGAAGAAGCTCCAGCTGCAGAGGTTGCAGAGGAGACTGTTGAGGAAGTGGTTGAAGAAGCTGTTGAAGAAAGCGAAACCCAAGAGGTTGTTGAGGAAGTAGTTGAAGAAATTGTTGAGCTAAAAAATGAAAGTTCTTTAAGTTTTATTTCAGGAGTTCTTTTAGTTGGTCTATTTACATTTCTATTCGCTTTTGTGATTCCAAAAAACCAAGCAACAGAAATCGTTAATGACTCTCTAAATAACAGCGTTAGCGCATCAAATGAAGTTATTAAGGGGGCTGAAGTATACGCGGAGTTGAATTGTCAATCTTGCCATACACAGAATGTTAGAACTCTAATTCCAGACACTCAAAATGGTAAAATTCTAAAAAATAAATTTGCGAATGAAACGTTAATTAACAATGTTGGAAATATAAGACTTGGGCCAGATCTTTCCACCAGCGCAACACGTGAACCTACAAACAATAGTCAATGGCTAACTCGATACCTATCAGACTCAACATCTGTCAATAGGGATATACCTCATCCAAGCTATGACTTTCTCGATGATGACGATTTGGAATATCTCGTAACTTATTTACTATCATTAGGAGAATCTAATGAGTAACTTAATAGAAAATAACGATTGGGACATATCTAGATGTTCTAAGCCATTTTGTTGTAAAGAGGACGCTGAAGAGTATATGCAAGCAAAGAATTTTGAGGGAATGGTGCTAGAACTAAACGATGGATCAATACAAGCTGTCTGTCCTACATACCCAGAGGGTTATTATCCCGAAGCTAAAGTTTTGTCAACAATAGGTAATAGTGAAAGCTGTTGTGAAATAAATGAGTGATTTAGTTAATAAAGTAGCAGAGTTATTAAATGCACCAGTTGATTTGGTACAGCGTTCAGCAGAAGCTAGGGCTGCTGCTTCTGGAGTTTCAGTTGATGACGTTTTAAGTTCTTGGGCTGGTGGTGAAAGTGTAGCTGCATCTGCTCCAAAAGAGGAAGCTCCTGTTGAAGAGGCTCCAAAAGAAGAAGTAGTTGAGGAAGTAGTTGAGGAGGAAGCTCCTGTTGTAGAAGCGCCAAAAGAAGAGGTTCCTGTTGCGGCGGCTGTAACTAAACAGGTAACTAAATCTGTTTCCTTTGCAAACGAAACAATGGGTATAAAAATTAATTCAGAAAACCTTCTTCCAAAGTGGCTCAACTTTAGCTTTATTATTATTCCATTATTTATCCTCATTGGACTTATTAGCTCTTCTAATACACAAGAGTGTGGCGAGAGAGGCATGCTTAATGTTGATAGAAAATCTCAAGAGGCTGTAAATTGTGATGGCTCTCCATATGAAGGTAGAGGTGTTGCTGCAACAAACACAATAAATTATATTGCACTCGGTCAAGAAGTTTATGCTGGTGCTGCTGCATGTGCTGGCTGTCACGGAGGTGGCGGTGGCGGTGGAGTTGGTCCAGCATTTACTGGTGGTGCTTTATATACCACTTTCCCAACATGTGCAGACCACACTAAATGGATTCAACTTGGTTCTGCAGGTTGGCAGGCTGAAGTAGGACCTACTTATGGTGCTGAAGATACAGTATCTATTGGTGGAATGCCAGGATTTCAAGGAAAGCTAACAGAAGATGAATTATATGCTGTTGTTGTTTTTGAAAGAGTAGTTTTTGGAGGCGGAAACACTGAAGAAGTACTTAGTGACTGTGGGCTTTTAGAAACTGAAGAGGAAGACGTAACAACAGAGGCTGTTAGCTCAACTCCTTAATGAAAAAGTTCTCACTTCTATATATATTTGTTTTCCTTGATGGATTATCTGTTGCCTCAAGTTCACTATTTGGATTTTTCTTTCCAAAATTATTTTCTGATATATTTGGAGCAAATTTTCAAGGCAACGATTTAGTTTGGCTTAAATTTGTTCTACTACCTGGAGTGGCGATAAACGTACTTTTAATGTTTTTTGCTCTAACTAAAAACAGGAGGGGAATTTTACTCTCAAATTTTCTAAGAGTTTTTACTACAGTTAGTTACCTATTTATGTGGGGAGAAGCAACAATTATCAGGTCTTTACTAAACCTCATAATTATCCATCATGTAATTGTTGTGACGACAACCTTTGTTTTATATTTTAAAAAAGAAGGTAACACAACCTCAGAGGAACTCAATTCAATTTAATTTGTTACAAAAAAACAGGTTTGTTTCTTTCCAAAACTTAATTAAAATTTTTTTATGCTACCTGTAATTTACTTTCACATAGCTCTAGTTGCTATCAGTGCGCTTTTGTTTTACGTAATCCTTTAATAATGGTTAAACAAAAAAGAGAGAAAAGAGTCGTAGGGTGGAAAGAGCATGCGGCTTTGCCTGATCTAAATGTTAAAAGTGTTATTGCAAAAATAGATACTGGAGCAACTTTAGCTTCGATTGATGCTGCTGATATAAAAATTGTTACAAGAGATAAAGTTAAATACGTAAAGTTCAAAGTAATGAAAAGAAATAATACGGTACGTAAAACATCTGCTCCCCTGGAAGGATATAAAAGAATAAAAAGTTCTAATGGTGATGTGGAGAGAAGACCGTATATCAAAACAACTCTATTAATGGATGGGATATCTAAAAAAATAGAACTCACTTTAACTGACAGAGGCCCAATGGATTACACAATGCTTATTGGAAGAAAAGCATTAGGTAGAAGATGGGTAGTTAATCCATCCATAAGTTTTCTAACAAAACCTAATAGAGATTAAATATGAAACTTGGAATACTTTCGCAGGATATACGGCTTTATTCAACAAGTAGGCTTTATGAATCAGCTAAAAACAGAGGTCATGACACAGAGGTGGTCAGTTATTTACGCTGTTATATGAACATAGCTAAGGCTAAACCTCGAATCTTCTTTCAAGGTAGGCAAATGAATTTTGATGTGGTGATTCCAAGAATTGCTGCAACATGGACGTTTTATGGAGCTGCGGTTGTTAGACAGTTTGAATTAATGGGTGCTTTGTCTGCAAACTCTTCGGCTTCAATTAGTAGATCGAGAGATAAATTAAGAGCATTACAATTAATTGGAAATAGTGGTGTTGAGATGCCTGTTACAGGCTATGTTCATCTTTCAAGAGATATTGAGTCGGTATTAAAAACTGTTGGTGAACCTCCATACGTCATTAAGTTGCTTGAAGGAACTCAAGGAAGAGGTGTTGTTTTAACCGAAACTATGGAAGCTGCAATAAGTGCTATAGAGACTATGAAAAAAATTGATGCAAACATATTAATTCAAGAGTTTATAAGCGAATCTAGAGGAGAAGACATTAGGGCAATAGTTGTTGGGGATAAAGTTGTAGCTTCGATGAAACGCAAAGCCAAGCCTGGAGAGTTTCGTTCAAATGTTCATCTTGGAGGAACTGTTGAAAATCATGAATTAAACGAACAAGAAGAAGAAAGTGCTATTAAAGCTGCAAAAGTACTTGGTCTTTCTGTTGCTGGTGTTGATTTAATTCAATCAAATAGAGGTCCTTTGGTTTTAGAAGTGAATTCCTCGCCTGGATTAGAAGGAATTGAAAAAGCTAGTGGTGTTGATGTTGCTGATAAGATTATCGAATATTTAGAGGATGAACATACCAACAGAGATAAGTCTAAACCAATAGATATTTAAAAAAATAAATTTTTTAACACCCTAAGTCTTGAGAAAATTCCCTCTTCGATAACTTTGTTATTTTTAAGCAGTACTGGTACTCGAAGCAAAAAGTCTTTATGATCTTCCTGAACATTTACCTCTCTAATTTGATAAAAAGGTTTAAGAAATTTAATTTTGTTTTCTGCTTTTTTACATAACTCACAGTTGTCTGTTGTTACAAAAATTAATTCTGACATGTATTATGTACTCATGAGGCCGTGGACTTTAGTTTTTATAATTTTGCTAGTGTTAATTATTTTTATCTCTGGTTCTATTGCCATATCTAATTTGAGACTTTAATAATTACTTTCGAATTGTCTTTACAATTTAACAATTTTTGAGCATTCCCATTGCTTAAAAATAACGAAGCCATGCCCCAAGAATCAATAACTATTCCTATCCCGCCAATTGTTTCGTTTTTGTAGGTTTCGCACCACTTAGCACTAAGTTCTTGATTATCAATTTTTATGGGAATGACGTCGCCGACTTTATAATCTTTGTCAGTTAATTCTTGTGGAGATATATTGGTTTGACAGTTACCAAACTCATCAACATACAACACCTCACCTTTAATTTCATCATCTGTAATATCTGTGAGGGGAATCAAATACTGTTTTAAATCTTCAAGATCAAGTTCCGGTCCAAACTCTTCTAGTTTTAGTTCTCCTGATGCATATCCTGCAGCAAAGGGAGCAAAAATGTCTCTTGCATGAAAAGTGTTTCCTTCGTGCGGAATAATCCAATTTTCATTTTCTAAAGCATAAGCTTTTTGTGCACCTCCAACTGTCGCACAAGCCAAATTAAGCAAACCATTATCAGGTCCAATCATTACTCCCCAATCGGTAGTTATTGCAATAGCTTTTCTGTCGGTACCGACACCTGGATCTACAACTGCAAGGAGGACTCCCTGTGGTATGTATTGAATTGCCCTCATTAACAAAAGGCTTCCATATTTAATGTCTTGAGGTGGAATTTGATGAGATATATCATTTACTAAAATATCTTTATCTATTCGACTTATTACTCCTTTTACAACCCCAACTGAGCCGTCTTGTAAACCGAAGTCTGAAGCAAATGAAATTATTTTTTTTGCCATGAAATGAGTATAAATAGTAAATATTTGTTAACCTAAATCCTTAGGGAGTATTTTGAAAAAACTTTTATATTCACTTGGAATATTTTTTGTAATTATCTTATTAGCTGTTGGTTGGTATTTTTCAGGCCTTATATATGAAACTGGTTTAAATCCAGAATTTACTGATTCTGAAAACGTTGGAACCGCAGAAGATAGGGTCTTAATTGATTCAATAGCTAAAGATACAATAAAACTAAATGTCGAGGAAGAACAATGGGGACCTCTTCTTGAAAATGGAATATACGGAATTATTGGGCAAAATGGTGAAGCAATTGTTGGCAAGATTTTATCGAGTAATGGAAACGTCATAGAAAGAGAGCTACTCCAAGTAACCGGTACATTAGTTTCTGGTGACAGAATTAGTGCTTCAGGGTTAATTAGACAAGATAATGATGGCACTTATAAAATTTTAGGATCAAGCGGTTGGTCAGGACAAGCCACCGATGGTGTTTACACACCTAAGTCAGTATCAGAAGTTGAATATGAAGACATATTTTATGAATCTGATGTTGGTAGCTTTCCAGCATATCTTACATCTAAGGGTGATAAGGGTATTGTAATTTTTGTTCATGGTTTTAGAGGAAATTATGCAAGAGAAGTATTTTCTTTAATGAGAACTAAAGACCTTGAAGAGCTTGGCTATAGATCCATGATTATTTCCTATAGAAATGATCGTGGCCTTCCTAAAGACCCTTCAGGAATTTATCAATATGGCGTTACTGAATGGGCAGATATAGATGCTGCAGTAGATGAAGCTAGAAAATCAAACGAAAACATTATCTTATTTGGAATTAGTGGTGGTGGTGGACCGGTGTCTTCCTGGATAGAAAATACCGATGATTTAAGTAAAGTTAGTGGAATCATTTATGAAGCTCCTGTAATTAGCTTTTGGGAAAGTGTTGAAGTAAATGGTGCAGCAAGATTTCCTTGGTTGCCTGAAGTGCTCTTTAGTTATTTCAAAATAGTCACGGAACTAAGATACGGAGTCGACTTTGATTCGATGGACTTCAGAGAAGCTGTGATAGGCTCTACAATTCCTACATTATTATTCCATGGTGATGATGATGAGTGGGTTCCAGTAGAAATGTCGGATTTGATTGCAGAATCTCGCGATACCAATTTTACCTATATTCGTTATGAAAATGTTGGACACGTAACTTCTTGGAATGCAGATCCTGATAATTATTTTTATCAACTAGATACTTTCTTATCTAATTTAGATTAAGCAAAATCCTTATAAAGAATCTCTATTTCTCTGGCTGTATTAGCCCAGCTATAAGCTTTTGATTTGTCTAGACAGTTCAACATAATTTCGTGAAACTTGTCATTGTTATTCAATAACTCTTTTACAAAATTATTTACATTTCCGTCAATCAAACTTTCTGAATAATAACCATTCTCATTGCTTTCAACAATCTCTAACACGGAACCACTATTAGTTGTTAGAACTGGCACACCCATTGCATTAGCTTCAGCTGCTACGAGTCCGAAGGTTTCAAATTTAGATGTATGTATTAATAGTTTTGACTTATTTAATAAATCTCTTATTTCTGTTTGTGGAAGGTTGTCAAGAAATTCTATATGAGACTCAAGGTTAAGATCTACAACAGTTTGTTTTAGTTCTACTAAATATTCATTACCGGATTTTCCACTTGGTCCACCGACAAAATAACAAGTAAAATTATTTTCAACTTTTTTAAAATTATCCAAAAACTTGATCGTTTCAATTTGTCCTTTTTGTTCCTGAATTCTTCCTATCGATAAGAATATATTTTCTCTTTTAACTGTTTGGTCAAGTGAAAATATCTCTACATCAACTCCTGGGATAATTAGTTTCATCTTGTTAGAGTCAACATTATAATTTTTTAAAATCATATCTTCCTCAAACAATGAAGATGTTGTAATAATATCTGAAGAGGTCATAATTATTTTTTCACAATCAACTCTTTCTTTGTTGTACCCATCAAGAAAAATTCCCAAACTATGCGATGTGTAAACAAGTGGTTTGTTATATTTATTTGCAACCTCTTTTCCAACTAAACCAGACAGCCAATAGTGAGCATGTATTACATCAAAACTTTCTGGATCAACTGATTCATATAATTTATTTATAAATTCCTGCAAATAGATTTCTTTATCTTCAACAGACAAATCTTTATCAAATAAATTTAATGACTTAAACTCAAGATTGCTCTTTACAAAACTCTCTGCCTTTTCACCAGTTACAACAGTGACGTGGTTATTTTTGGATAATTGATCTGAAATTTTCTCAACATAAATATTCAAACCTCCAGAATCATACTTGCCAGCGCTGCCAAAAGGTGCTGTATGAAAGCTAATTTGTAATATTTTCATAAACTTACATTCAAGTCATACAGTTGAACTGATTTTCCACCTAAATCAAACTTGTATCTTTCAGTACCTTTTAGAAAATCAAAAAAAGACTTGCCATTATGTATTAAACCTTGAATTATAAGGTCATTTAAGACAATTCCAGGATTTATTGAATTAAAATCATTATCTCTACTTGAGTTGTAAAGGTAGCAACCATTCGTGTTTTCATAGCAAAATGCAGTTGAGACTACTCCTTTGTCGGTACTTAAATAGTAAATTTTCCAACCTTCTAGATTGAGAAGTTCTTCAAAATAAGCTTCAATATTCTCTGTCATAAATTGTCCTTTTTCGCCTTTAGATTTTTTATGTTGTGAAACAAAAATTCTAAATATCTCATTTTCACGGGACTCTAGAAGTTCAAATGAATTTACTTGATCTGAGAATTTTCTTTTTTTTCTGTTAAGTTCATGACGATTCTTTTTTGTTAAATTTTGCAGATAGTCATCGTATTGTTCTGGTAATAATAAATTCACAGAAATGTCTGATTTTTTTATCCTGATTGATTTATAAACCTCTGACTGTAATATTTTTTGAATTTGAAAATAATGTAATGAGTCAAAATTAACATTTGAAATAGAATTATTCTCTAAAATATTCTTACTTATTTCACTAGTGGGTCTGTAATCAACAAAATCTCTATTACCAATATTTACAAGTGTTTTATCTGAAATTGCAAAATCTTCAAAGACAGTAACTTCATTATCATTAAATTGTTTTACTAGGTTTAAAAATTCTTTTTTAACAAATGGTGATTCTAAAACTTGTTTTTCCACAAAACTTAGAATAAACCATTTACAACATTTAGTGAATCAACAATGTATAGCGATGCTATGAAGGCAAGCATGAAATCAAATATATAAATCTGACTAGTAAGTCTTGTTGTCAATTCGTACTCCAAGCGAATTTTTACAAACATGAAAGTTATTAATGTTGTAAACAATGCTGTTGTTAGACCTGCTAAAAATATGTACAAAGTGTTAAATGAATAAAAACTACTGACTCCAATAAACACAATGGAGACAATAAAAAAGTTAAAAAAGAACTGGAAGTTGCTAAATTGCACTGCAAAATAGGTTGCAAGAGTTTTTAAAAATAGTAGCAATAGATATAGATAAGAAACGTAGTAGATATTTTCTTGAAAACTTTCAGTTATGATAAATCGATTTACTAGAAAGGAAAGGAATAAAGCTACGAACACATTGCCGACTTTATACATATTTATATCTTTTTGAAATAAGAAGTAAGTTATAGAGAGCAATAAACATGCGAGCAACAAGATGACTGTTTCTATATTTGAGTAGATGCTTTGAATTGCAACAGAAGAAAAAGACAGCAATAAAACCGTAAGAACTACAAGATATTGCTGAGACTTAATATCAAACTGCGCTACGAGCATCTCTGTAAGCCAAACTAATGTTAGGCCTACAAAACAAGAGGTGATCAATGCTTTACTCGAAATTATAACGCCTACAAAGATTGCAAAAGATAGAATATATTGAAAATAACGTAATTGAATTTGAAACATCCTCGCGAAAATTTTACTTGGAAAAGCTTGAAATTGTAAGCACTTTATAATATAGTTATAAAACACTATATTTAGTGTTATTTTGTATCCCCTATACAATATTTAGTTATAAAAGGAGAAAAAGTGGCAAAAAAATCAGGGCTAAAAGTAGATAGAAAATATACAACACCGGGCAACCCATACAACAACATCGCATGGGAAAAACGAAGTTCAAAAATTACTAACCCGGATGGCTCCGTTGTGTTTGAAATGAATGATGTAGAGATTCCTTCTACATGGTCACAAGTGGCAACTGACATCATGGTTTCAAAATATTTTAGAAAAGCTGGCGTACCTCAACTAGATAACGATGGTAATGAAATAAAAGATGAAAACGGTGAGACAGTTCTTGGACCTGAATCTTCCTCAAGGCAAGTTTTTGATCGATTAGCTGAGACCTGGAGACACTGGGGTGAAACAACTGGTTATTTTGCATCCTCAGATGACGCAGAAGCCTTTGAAGACGAGCTCAAATACATGCTTGCAACTCAGATGGCTGCTCCTAACAGCCCTCAGTGGTTTAACACTGGTTTAAATTATAAATATGACCTTACAGGACCAGCTCAAGGTTTTTGGTATGTTGACCCAAAAACAGGAAAGCTAACTGAAGGTGAAGACTCGTACTCAAGACCGCAACCACATGCTTGTTTTATTCAATCTATTGATGACGATCTTGTCAATGAAGGTGGAATCATGGACCTTTGGGTCAAGGAAGCACGTTTATTTAAATTTGGATCAGGTACTGGAACTAACTTCTCTAACCTAAGAGGCGAAGGTGAGCAATTGTCAGGTGGTGGAGTATCTTCTGGAGTAATGTCATTCCTCAAAATTGGTGATAGAGCTGCTGGTGCAATAAAGTCTGGCGGTACAACAAGAAGAGCTGCAAAAATGGTCATTCTAGATCTTGATCACCCAGATATTGAAGATTTCATTGAATGGAAAGCTATTGAAGAAGATAAAGCAAGAGCACTAATTGCAGCTGGTTATCCTGCTGATTTTAATGGTGAAGCATACGCTACTGTGTCTGGTCAAAACTCTAACAACTCTGTACGAGTCCCTGCTGAATTTGTTAAAGCTGTCGAAGAAGATGGAGAGTGGGATCTAATTGCAAGAACAGATGGTTCTGTAATTAGAAGCGTAAAAGCAAGAGACCTTTGGAATAAAATTGCAGATGCAGCCTGGAAATGTGCAGATCCTGGTGTCCAATACGACACCACTATAAACGAATGGCACACATCACCAGAGGGTGGGCGTATTCGTGCATCAAATCCTTGTTCTGAGTACCTATTCTTAGACAACACTGCTTGTAACTTAGCAAGCCTCAACCTTGTTAAATTTTACAATGATGAGACACAGGTTTTTGATATTGCTTCATATAAGCATGCACTAAGAATTTGGACAATTGTTCTTGAAATTTCAGTTGAAATGGCTCAGTTCCCATCAAAAGAAATTGCGCAAGGATCATATGACTACAGAACGCTTGGACTTGGTTATGCAAACCTCGGATCATTATTAATGAGAAAAGGTATTGCCTATGACTCTGATCTTGGAAGAGCAATTGCAGGGGCGTTAACAGCAATGCTTACTGGAGAAGCTTACAAAGCTTCTGCTGAAATGGCAGGAATTGTTGGACCATTTCCTAAATATGAAGAAAACAGTGAAAATATGCTCAGGGTTATGAACAATCACAGAAAAGCTGCATATGATACAAACGATTATGAAGGTTTAAGCCACGACCTAATTGCAATAAACCAGGAATTGTGTCCTGAAGACCTATTGGAAGCAGCACAGCTATCTTGGGATGAAGCTGTAGAACTTGGAACCAAAAATGGTTATAGAAATGCTCAAGCAACAGTTCTAGCTCCAACCGGTACTATTGGACTCTTAATGGACTGTGATACTACAGGAGTTGAGCCAGACTTTGCTTTAATGAAGTTTAAAAAACTTGCTGGTGGTGGTTACATGAAGATCGCAAACCAGTCTATAGGTCCTGCACTACAAGCACTCGGATATGAAGAAAGTCAAGTTAGTGAGATAATTCAATATGTCATTGGTTCCATGTCTCTAGAGGACTCTCCTTATGTAAACAAAGAATCGCTTATGAACAAAGGGCTTTCTGTAAATGATATTGAAAAAATTGAAAACGCTCTACCAGGAGCTTTTGAGATTCAACATGCTTTCAATGTATTTGTACTTGGTGAAGATACTTTGAAAAATCTCGGAATTGATGAAGAGGAATATACATCTTTTGACTTCAACCTTTTGGAGAAATTAGGATTTTCAAGAAATGAGATATCGCAAGCAAATCTAGATATTTGTGGAACACAGAAAATAGAAGGAGCTCCACATCTTAAAGAAGAACATCTTGAAGTGTTTGATTGTGCTAACAAGTGTGGTAAAGATGGCGAGAGATTTATTCATTACATGGGCCATGTGAGAATGATGGCTGCAGCTCAACCATTCATTTCTGGAGCAATTTCTAAAACAGTTAATATGCCAAACGAGGCTACTGTTCAAGATATTGAAGATTGTTATTTTGAATCTGCAAAAATCGGAGTAAAAGCCATAGCTATTTATCGAGATGGGTCTAAAGCATCACAACCACTTTCAGCATCTTCAGATGAAGGAGATTCTGATGAAAGTGATCCTGAAGTAAATAAAATTCTTGAGGAAGAAGCAATGCTTGTTCAGGGCAACTTTGCACCTGGTACAAGCCCAACAAGAGCTTACGCAGGAGTCAACAGACCAAGATTCTTACTTCCTGAGAGAAGAGAAGGATGGACACAAGAAGCTAGAGTTGCTGGACATAAGGTGTATTTGAGAACCGGTGAATATCCTGATGGAACATTAGGAGAAGTTTTTATTGACATCGCTAAAGAAGGAGCAACCCTTAAAGGTGTGCTTGGGTGTTTTGCAATAGCTGTTTCAAAAGGACTTCAATATGGAGTTCCACTAGAAGAGTTTGTTGATACATTTACATTCCAGACATTTGAACCAAGAGGTATGGTTGAGGGACATGAAAATATTAAAATGAGTAACTCAATCATAGACTATGTGTTTAGGGCTCTTGGTCTTGAGTATTTAGATAGGACAGACATTGTTCAGGTTCCACCAAAAGAAAAGCAACAAACAGAACCTGTAGCTGTTGAGGAGAAACCTCAGCCAACAACACCTGTACAACAAACAGAACCTGTAGCTGTTGAACAAACAGAAAACTCAGTTGCTACTGTACAAGAAGTACTTGGTGATATGATGGGTGATGCACCAGCCTGTCCTGATTGTGGACATATCACAATTAGAAATGGCTCTTGTTATAAATGTTTAAACTGTGGCAATTCTCTAGGGTGTAGCTAAAAATACCTTAAATAATTCAAAAAACTAAATATACTAATAAACTCAGGGCGCTTAGCTCAGTCTGGCAGAGCGCTTCCCTTACAAGGAAGAAGTCACAGGTTCAAATCCTGTAGCGCCCACAAGGGTTTTTCAGAAATCTTTACATATATATAGTAAAAAGACACACAAAAGACACACATTTGTGGAAATAATTATGGAATAATAGTCTTAATGAAAACAAAATTAATTCTATTAGTATTTTTAATTTCCTGTTCCAGTACCTTATCAAATGAGGAAAATAACGAATCTAGCCCCGAATCCTCAACTACTACTTCAACAGTTCCTATTGAAGCACAGTTGCTTATAAAAAATATTAAGGATGGAAAAAAAGGTGTCGTAAGAATTGTAACTAAAGGGGTAAAAATTGAAGAATCGAGCGATAATCAACTGGTAAAAACTCAAGGTGATAGTTCTGGTTCAGGTTTTTTTATTTCAACAGATGGATTCATTGTTACTAACAATCATGTGGTTGGAGGGGCGGTAACAATAGATGTATATATAGGTGAAGAAAGAAATTCTTATAAAGCAAAAATTATTGGAACTTCTGAATGTGATGATATAGCAATATTAAAAATCAATCTACCTGTTGGAGGAGCTTTTTATTTTGAGTTTGATGAAATAAATCCTGTATTAGGTGAGGATATTTTAGCAATAGGTTTTCCTCGTGGTGATGAACAAATTACTTACCTTAATGGAATAGTTTCAAAAGAGAAGGCTGAAGGAAGTAACCAATGGTCTTCTATAGACTATGCCTTTGAGCACACTGCTGAAATATTGCCAGGTTCATCTGGTGGACCAATAATTAATGAAGCAGGCAAAGTTGTAGGCGTTGCTTATGCAGGCAATTCTGATAGGCAAGAGTTTGGGATTCCATCTACGGTAGTAAAAAATACTATTAATCAAATATTAGACAATACATTTAATAAGACTCTTGGTGCAAATGGTGAACAATTTTTAGATTTTGGAATGTATATTTACTCAACTGAGCCAAACTCTCCTTTTGATAAGGCGGGGTTTGATGGTGGTGAATTAATAACACATATAAATGGTTTGGATATCACCGCAGAAAGTACTATGGATGTTTACTGTAGTGCAATTCAAACTAGAGGAGAAAGTGCCGCAATTAAATTTAAAGGTTACGATATAGATGAGAAATCTGATTTTGAAGCCTCTGTTAGTTTAGATGGAAGTAATGCTGATTTTCGTCTAATAAGTACAACAACTACAACAAAACCAAAAGTTACAACTACAACAAAACCAAAAGTTACAACTACAGTAACTACAGGAGTGACCAAGCCAAATTTTACTAATAAAGAATTAAGTTATTGGCTAAATTCATTAAACGATGTTACAAAATACGCAAGATGGAAACAGGACCAAGTCACAGTTGGTTTATATGGTGATTATTCTGGACTTAGTGAATCATCTTTATCCCAATATATCCTGCCAGATTTATCTAGGTTAACCGGGATTAACTTTAGTCTTAGTTTAGAACCTAGCGATGCAGACATAAAAATATATTTTGGTGATCAAAGTAATTGGAAATCTTTTTATGAAAGTTGTAATCCTGAAAATATTTTTTATAGTAACTGGAGAACTTATAGTGGAAATCGTGTAACGAAAAATAACATTTGTATGATTCCGTCAAGTTATTATTCAAGACAAGGATTTCCTTGGGTGGGAATAGATAATCTTGAAGAAGCTAATATTTGTCATGTATTTCATTTAAGAAGAGCTCTTACTTTAAATGCAATGTTTTCTCAAGGAAATGGCAGTAAAGATATTTATGGGGATACTGTAATGACAGCGGGCTTTTGTGATGTCAGAACAACTTATACAGAACTTGATGAGTCCGCTATAAAAATACATTATTCAGACTATATATATAATGCGCAAACAAAATCTGAAGCTTACAACTTATTAAAATAAATTATTTCAACTTGAGGACACACAAAAGACACACAAATTTTCTAAAACTGTAGACACACTCTGATAACTTCTGATATCTTTTTGTAAAAGCTTAAGTTCATTGAGTCTGTAATTAATA
>CACHTH010000009.1:0-43248 GCA_902582695.1 uncultured Candidatus Actinomarina sp. | reverse complement strand
TTGCGACTTTGATACCTCCAGCTTTACCTCTTCCTCCTACTTGAACTTGAGCCTTAACTACAACGGGATATGTTAGTCCATGATTATCAGTAATTTCAGATATGCTAGATACAAAAAAAGATTTGGGTGTTGGAATAGAAAAGTCTTGATAAAGTCTTTTACCTTGGTATTCAAAAAGATTCATAATGTTATAACAAGAATATAGATTACAAAAAAATAAGATTTATGCTGTGTGTTTATAGAAATTTTATTGGAGCCCATTCAATGTCCAAATATTTAGTCCCTATATCGTCTGAAAATTCAACAGTAATTTCATTTCCTTGAACTTCCTTTATTACCCCTTCTCCGTATTTTTCATGAAGAATTTTTTGTCCAACTGATGAAGAATTATTTTTTTCGTTTGACTCTTGAAATTTTGGAGAAAAATCTTTAGTTTCAAAATGTTCTGATCCTTCATCTAAAAATCTACTCGGTAAATTGTATGTTGTACCACCCCATAGAGTTCTAGACCAAGCATGGGATAAGTAAAGCTTCTTTTCTGCTCTAGTTACACCAACATAACAAAGTCTTCTCTCTTCTTCAATTTCAGATTGATCACCCTGTGAGCTTCTCTCGTGTGGAAATAAATTTTCTTCCATTCCAGTCATAAATACGTAAGGAAATTCTAAACCTTTGGCATTGTGTAAAGTCATTAATAAAACCTTATCTGAATCTTTAAGTTCATCAGTTTCTGAAAAAAGCGCAATGGATTCAAGATAATCTCTCAACTTTGCATAGGGTTCATCAATCTCATCTTCATAAAGATTTTCAAAATTATATGCAGAATTTAATAGCTCCTCTATATTTTCAAGTCTCATTTGTGATTCCATTGTTCCTTCTTTAATGAGATTCATTTTATAGCCAGTTAAGTCGATAATTTTTTCTATAGATTTTGATGGTCCTTCTAATGAAAAAGTTTTTAAATCTAAAATTAAATTTTTGAATTCAATCAATTTATTTTTTATTCTTGGAGATATATTCTCAACCTGTTCAATGTTTTGCAACAATTCGAATATCGACATTTCATTTTTGTCGATATGATCTCGCAGCTTCTTGACGCTTGACTCGCCAATCCCTCTTTTTGGAACATTGACAATCCTTTCAAAAGAAACTACATCATTTTCATTTACTAGAAATTTCAAATAAGAAATTATATCTTTTATCTCTTTTCTGTCATAAAACCTAACGCTTCCAATTAGCTTGTGATTTATATTTAATTTTCTTAATTCTTCTTCAAATAATCTCGATTGACTATTTGTTCTATAGAAAATTGCAACTTCTGCTTCTTTATCATTTTTAATAATTTCCTTAACTTCTTCAGCTACCCACCTGGATTCATCCTTTTCAGATCTAAATCTCAAAGAACTTATTTCAAGACCATCTTCATTATCAGTCCAAAGATTTTTATTTATTTTTCTTGGATTATTTGAAATGATTGTGTTTGCTAAATTTAATATTTTTTTTGTAGATCTGTAATTTTTATCGAGTTGAATTATCTTGGCATTTTTAAAATCTTTTTCAAACTCAATAATATTCCTTATATCCGCACCTCTAAAAGCATAAATACTTTGATCAGAATCACCAACAACACATACATTTTGGTTGTTTGAACTCAATAACTCAACAAGCTTATATTGAACATAATTTGTATCTTGATATTCATCTACCATGACAAATTGAAATTTATTTGACCAATAATGTAGTATTTGATCATTTGTTTGTAAAAGTTCTACAGTTTTTATCAATAAATCATCAAAATCCATGGAGTTAGACAAAATTAATTTCTTTTCATAGCTCGAATATATTTCTGCAATTTTAACCTCAAAAAATGATTCTGCGTTTTGCAATGCCTCTCCTGGTGAAATCATATTATTTTTTAAATTTGAAATATGAGCTTGAAATCTTTTTGGTGAGTACTGTTTTAAATCAACATTATTTTCTGACATACAGTTTCTTACTACTTTGTTTGAATCTGATTGATCATAAATTGAAAAATTATTTCTATAACCAATTTTATCACCATGAATTCTAAGAATTTTTACACACAAGCTATGAAAAGTAGATATCCATTTAGGAGATATTTTTAAGTTTAATAAATTACCAATACGTAATTTCATTTCCTCAGCGGCTTTGTTAGTAAATGTAATGGCTAAAATCTGCTCTATATCAACTTTGTGTTGTTCAACCAAATGAGCATATCTATGTGTTAATACTCTTGTTTTACCAGATCCTGCTCCAGCCATAATTAAGACTGGACCATTGATAGTAGTTACAGCTTCAATCTGACTTTCATTTAAAATATTTTTCCAGGTTTCAGGAATTTGAGGATCTGACGACATTAAAGAAAAGACACTACTTGTATGAATGGAAATATTTTCAACTTATACCTAAAGCTTCTTCAACTTCAATAATTGTTTTTTGAGCAGAATCTTTTGCTAATTTTAAATTTGATACAACAATATCCTCTAAATTATCACTGCTTAAGTCATCAAAATTCTTTTTTATTGGGTCCAGATAGTCAATTACTGTTTCAGCAACAGCTATTTTAAATTCTCCATATTGAGAATTTTCAAATTCTTTTTCTGTTTCAGATATTTCTTTATCATTAACTGCAGCATAAATTTCAATCAAATTACTAATACCTGGTTTATTTTTAGGATCGTACCTAACAATGTTTTCAGAATCAGTAACTGAAGATTTAAATTTTTTTAATATGTTGTCTTTTTCGTCGTTAAAGTAAATAGTTCCATTTATATCATCAGAGCTTTTAGACATTTTATTTTCTGGATGCCTTAGAGACATCAAACGAGCACCTGATTTTCCACTTGTTTTTTCAGGTATTGGAAATATTTCACCATAATTTGTATTAAAACGCTCTGCTATATTTCTAGTCAATTCAAGATGTTGAGTTTGATCATCTCCTACGGGAACTTCATTAGCTTTGTGAATTAAAATATCAGAAGCCATCAAGATAGGATATGTCAATAAACCTGAATGAGTACCAAAAGAAGAAGCCTTTTCCTTAAACTGAGTCATTCGTTGTAGCTCTCCTACTTGGCAGAAATTAGACAGTATCCAAGAAAGATAAGCGTGTTCCTGAAGATTACTTTGTGTATATATGACCGAAGTTTTAGTATTAATTCCGGAAGCTACAAGTACCTTTAAAGTATCATTTATACTTTTTTTAAGATCATTCTTATTTGGTAGTCCTGTTAATGAATGTAGGTCAACTATACAAAAGTAATTTTTACTGTTTTCATTTGATAGCTTAACCCAATTATTAATTGCACCAAGTAAATTGCCTAGATGCACTAAGCCACTTGGTTGTATACCAGAAAAAACTGTTTTCATATCTGCTATTCTAATAAACTAAATCAAATTGGAGAGTTTTTATAAAATCCGAATATAAATTATCAGCAAACGCAGGATTAATAAATATAGTAATAATTGGAATTTTATTTGGATTTCATGGTTTGCTAAATAGAAGTTTGTTAGTAGATGGTGTAAATGAAATTTTTGTTGTTACTGCAAGAATATCGCTAGTCACTTTTTTACTTACTATTTATTGTGCTAAAGAGTTCTTTTCTAAAATTAATAAAAAGTACTTTTTGAAAGGAACTTTAACTGGGTTTTTAGCAATTACTATTCCCGGGTGGACTTTTATCTATGCTTTAAAAAGTATCTCATCGGGTCTTCAAAGTATTTTTATTTCTACAATTCCTATGTTTACAGTCTTTTGGGTTTTTCTTGTTTATAAAGAAGAAAAAATTACACGACTTAAAGTTATTTCAGTATTTATAGGTCTTAGTGGACTAATTTTACTTTTTGCCTCTGGAGCTACTGGTTTATCAAATGATGGAGATCTCGTAACTGGAGGATTACTAGCATTAATTGGTGTACAGGGACTTGCATTAAGCAATATTACAAATAAAAAAGACTCTCAATACATTCCTGCTAGAACTTATCTATTAGCTCAATGGATAGCAAGCACAGCTTTTTCTTTAATTTTGTTTTTTATTCTTGGAGGGGAAGTTGAACTTTTAAATCGTTCTCAGGCCCTAAGGTTATCTGGCTTAGTTTTTATAGACATCTTTAACTACTCTCTTTTCTTTTATACAATTAAAAGGCTTTCAGCTACGTTTACAACTCTGGTTGATTATGTTGTGCCAATAGTTGGAATTTATGTTGGCTATATTTTCCTGGATGAAGTAATTAATAATATCTTTTTTGTAACATTATTTTTAATATTTATTTCACTTTACTTAGCAGTTAAGGATGAAGCTCGGAGTCTTGATTAAAATCTAAATCGAGATTTAATATATTTCTAATCATTTTTGCCGTTGCACCCCATAAAATTTCGTTATCAATATGAAAAATCCAATCATTTGGATATAGACCTCTGTATACCCAATTTTTTTCTAACTTTAAATCATCAATTGATGCGTATAAAACTTTTTGAACTTCATCTTTGTTGAACTTTTTTGGTTTGTTTTCTAACAGGCAGAGTATGGGGTAAACTTCAAATTTGTACTCTACTGTGTCAACAGAGTCTATGTAGCCAAATGGAGTAATTAAATTATCAGATATCAATAATTCCTCTGTGGCTTCACGAACTGCGGTATGAATAATACTTGTGTCATTTTTTTCTTTTTTTCCACCTGGAAACGCTATGTGTCCCTTGTGTGTAGGCATGTTTTCTGATCGCTTTATAAATAGAATTTCAACTTCATCAAAAAATAAAACAGCTACCGAAGCATAATTATTTTTTGTGTTTTCAACAGAGCTATCTAATTTTTTATAAACTAATTTATTTTTTACCAATTTATTTTTGCTTTGCGACCAAATCTACTGTTAAACCTATTGGATTCAAAACTTCCCATGCATTAAATTTTGTTGGAGCATCAAAACCAAACCAAGTTGTGTCGATTTCTGAGAATCCTTGAATACGTATTTCATCACCCACTAGTGTTGCTGTAATAGAAAACGGTGTGTCTAACTCTATTTCTCTAATGGACAATTTACCAACTATTGTATCTTCAACTTTAGAATCAAAATTTTTATTTGGAATGACCAATTCATCTATCTTAAATACAGCCTCTGGAAATAATTTTGATTCAAGCCACTGAGATTTAATTGCTGAATCCCTAATTGAGTTATTACTTTTTAGAGTAGAGATATCAACGCGAATCAACAAATTTGTTATGTATAGACAAGAATCTGATTGGTCGCATTCAGATAGTTCAAGAGTGAATTCTCCAATAATCTCACTTGTAACACCTTCTACAGTTTCAAGGCCAGAGTTCAAAAATTGCTTTGGAGCTAAATAACCCACTTTGCTTTTGTCTTTTAGAATTTCATATACTGTACCCTCAAAAGAATCTAATTGTACAATTTCAGTAGTAGTTGTAGATTCCTCTTCTGCAGTAATTGTTGCTTCTGTTGTATCGGTACTAATAGCTTCAGGTTGAGGTGTTTGTTCAGAATTATCACCACAAAAAGCAAAAAGTAGGAATAAAACAATAAAATATTTTTTCATTGTACTAATTTTAATGATATTTATGTCAATTATTTGATATCAAGGCAATTCTTTTTTTAAAATACAAATATGTACACTAAAGTTACAATTCCTATTTTCATCAGAACATTTTTCCTATTCCCAATTTTTATGATATTTGTATTAATTCCGATAATGATTCTAATTATCATTGCTTCTTTTTTGCCTTATGGGAAATTAATAGCAACAAAGCTATATGAATTTTTTGGTTGGGTCGGGCTTAAATTTGTAGGTATAAAACTTATTGTTAAGGGTGCAGAAAAAATAGATTTAAATAAAAGCTATGTTGTAGTTTCAAATCATCCCTCTACTTTAGATATTTTTACGCATATAACCGCTTTACCTGTATCAATAAGGTTTCTTACAAAAACTGAGCTATTTAGGATACCAGTGTTCGGAAGAGTATTAAAAGTTTTAGGACTACCTCGAATAGATAGAAAAAATGCCAGCGCAAATTTCGAAAAAATTAATGACTCTATATCAAAAGTAATTAAAAACAAGAACTCTATCATGATTTTCCCTGAAGGAAAAAGAAGTAACCAAAAAGATCTTCTCCCCTTTAAGAAAGGAGCTGCTTATATTTCAAAAGATTTTCATCTACCCATTGTTCCGGTAGTTACTCACAATGCACATAATCTTATGAGGAAAGGAGAGGTTTGGTTGAGAAGTGGTGAAATAACTATTGAGATATTAGACCCAATTTATAATACCAACGAAATTTCTGTAGAAGAATTGACAACAAAAATTTATAACTTAATTGATGAGAAACTAAAATTCTAAAAATCTATTTACATAATCTGTAATATTTTCAAAAACTTTTTGATTTTCTTCAATTGAGATATCTTTTTGGTGTTCCTTATTTGTAATCAAATGAAATTCTTCAAAAACTCTTAATCCATAATTCACTAATTGCGCACTTAGAATATTAAAAGCATTTTGGGCATTTCCACCACCACCTCTGACTGATGTAATGACACCTACTGTTTTATCTTTAAACAGTGAATTATATTTATTTTCATCGTAAGCAAGAGATAGCCAATCAAGAGTATTTTTTAGATGTGCCAAAAATCCTCCATTGTAAACTGGACTAAAAATAATAATTTTATCTGCACTTTCTAGAGATTTTCTCATTTCCAATATCTTGTTAGGAACATCTTTTTGATTGTTCAGCAAAAATGGAATATTTTCATAAAGATTTTCATGAATTTCATTAGGTATAGCCTTTTCATCAAGAAATTTGTTTAGCTTTTTTGCTAATTTGGTATTGTTTGAATCTTCACTAACTCCTGCGCTAAGAATTATTAACTTTGACATGAATTAAGTATGTAATTATGTTTGTTATATGGAAAGTGATAAATCAACTAATTTTTTTGAATTAGATATTCGTGTTGGAAAAATAATTAAAGCAGAAATTTTCGAAGAGGCTAAAAAACCAGCATACAAACTGATAATTGATTTTGGTGATTTAATTGGCACTAAAAAAACCAGTGCTCAAATAACAAACTATAAATTAGATGATCTTAAAGAAAAGCCTTGTATAGCAGTTATAAATCTTGGAAATAAACAAATAGGACCATTTATGAGTGAGTGCTTAGTTTTAGGATCAATTGCTGAAAATGGAGATGTACTATTACTTCAGCCATCTGATAAAGCAGAGCTTGGAGATAAGGTCTCCTAACCTATCTTATTTTCGAAATACTTAGGATAAAATGTACCAACTCTTCTTCCAAGTTTTTCACCTTCATTATTGATCAATACATACGTTGGAGTGTTGTTTAATTTATATCTTTCAATAAACTCGTGATCTTTTTGCTTACTTGCATTTATAGAAACAAAATAAACATCTGGATTTTTCTTTTTAAATTCATCAACTATGAATTTTGAAGCAGTGCAACCTAGTCAATAATCTGAGTAAAACTCAATTATTGAATATTGGTAATCTGATATATTATAAGAATCATCAACCATGCTTCGATTTGATGTATAAAGAATTAGAAATCCAAATATACCAATTACAAATAAACTTAGAAAGTAAAGTACAGTTATAGGCTCATATGCAATAAAAATGATAGCAAGTCCGACAACCCATACTGTAGGTAAGTAAAGCAAACTATATCTATTTAATATTCTTAGAAACTTTTTTTTCATAATTTTGCTTGTCAGACATATAATATACTTGAATATGGATTTCGTTAATGAATTACAAAAAAGAGGAAAAAGAATAACCTATGCAAGAGAAGTTGTTTGCAAAATTCTTGAAACATCTGGCCACAAACACTTTACTGTTGAAGAACTGCATAAACTATCATTAAAAAAAGATAAAAATATAGATTTAGCTACTGTCTACAGAACTCTAGAACTTTTAGAGAGTATAAACTTAATTGAGCATTCTAACCAAGTACATGGTTCAGGATTATATTTTGTTAAAGATGTGCACTCAAATATACATATAGTCTGTGAACCTTGTGGAGATATTTCAGATCTTGATGTAAAAACCTCTGAACAAATAAACGATTTAATAACAAGTAAAACAAATTTTAGAGAGATAACAAATCACTTTGTTTATTCGGGAATTTGTAAAAATTGTAAATAAATCTTTTATTGCAAATAGTTTGCATTAAGATATACAAATATGCAAACATCCCATTCACATCATTTAGAAACACATAGTGATTCGTATTTAGTAAAAATCAAACCGGAAATAAAATTAATTTCCTTTTTTACAATTATTCTTTCTATTGCTTTTTTGAGTTTAGAAAACAATGTTTCTATTGTTTTGCAAGCATTAATAGTTGCAGGATTATTAATTGTTTCAAAATTACAACTTAAAACATACTTAAAACGACTCTCAATAGATATACCCTTTATACTGTTTGCCTTATTTTTGCCGTTTGTTAGTAAAGGCAACGGAGAAATTTTAACAAACTTTCTTAATTTCAGTATATATAAAACTGGAGTTGATGAAATGATGTCAATTCTCATAAAAATAACTCTTTGTGTCACATTAGCAATTGTTCTTACTGCGACAACGTCTAATATCGAAATAATATATGGTTTACAAAAGCTTAAAGTTTCACCTTTGTTAATTTCTATATTTTCTTTTGCAATTAGATATATTGACGTGTTCATCGACGAAGTAAAAAGAGTAAAAATATCAATGCGCTCAAGAGGTTATTCTGAAAAAGGAATAAAAACACTTAAACCCCTTGCTTTTGCATCTGGTGCCTTATTGATTAGGGGGTATGAAAGAGGAGAAAGGGTTTATAATTCTATGATTTCTAGGGGCTTTAAAGGAACGTTAGAACTAGAGGCACGAGAGTTTAATTCATCTAATTTAATTCTTCTAATTTCCATATTTTCAATTGTAATTTGTATTGTAGATAGGTTCGTTTTATGAATCAGGAATACCTCAATGTAGATAACTTAAGTTTTGAATATCCAGATGGATTTAAAGCTCTTGAAAATATAAATCTAAGTTTATCAAAAGGTGAAAGGCTTGCTGTACTAGGCCCTAATGGAGCAGGTAAAACTACTCTTATTCTTCATCTGAACGGGATTCTAGGTGATTTAAACGGAAAAATTTCATTAAATAATAAAGATTTTTCAGAAGAAAATATTTCAAAAATTAGAAAATCTGTAGGTTTAGTTTTCCAGGATCCTGATGATCAACTATTTATGCCAACCGTGTTAGAAGATGTCATGTTTGGACCAAAAAATTTTGGATTTAGTGATGAGTTAGTAAAGAAAAATTCAATCAACGCACTTGAGCAAGTTAAGATGTTGCAGTTTAAAGATAAACCACCACACCATTTAAGCTTTGGTCAAAAAAGAAAAGTGGCAATAGCAAGTGTTCTGGCTTCAGAGCCTGAATTACTAGTTTTAGATGAACCTAGTTCAAATTTAGATCCTGCTTCTAGGAGAGAACTAATAGATATACTTAAAAATTTAGATGTATCAATTATCCTTGTTACCCATGATTTACCAATGGCGTTGGAAATTTGTAATAGAAGTGTAATTTTAAACAACGGTAAAATTACTGCAGATGATGACACTTATAAAATTCTTAAAAACGAAAAAATTATGTCAGACAACAGGTTGGAATTACCTTTTGGATTTGCCCTTCATCATTTAGAAGATTGAAATTCTGACGACTTAATATATTCAGCTATATTATCAATAGCCTCAAATGCTTCCTTAATTGGAAAAAAGTGCCATGCATGCCAAAGCTTATCCCATGTTTGAAGTTGTACATTTGTATTCTTATCTCTTAATTTTTTCACAAATTCAATTGCATCATTGTAAAGCAATTCATCGGAACAGACTTGAATTAAAGTATCTGGAAAATTATTAATATCTGCATAAACTGGTGACAGTATTGGATTAGTAGTACCATACTCTCCCGCATAAAACTCTCCAACCTCAAACATTCCCTCAATAATTATTGTTACGTCTCTATTTTTAAGAAATCTCTTGTCTTGAAACCCATCTGACAAATCAAGCCAAGGTGAGAGCAAAATGAGATTGTCAGGATTGTATACAAACCCATCATCAACCACAAGACCAGTAGCTAGGCCTCCCCCAGCTGACTCGCCCATCCAAATGGATTGTTCGTCTTTGTGTAGGTTGTCAATAAATTCTATAGCTATCTTTGCATCTTCATGGGCAGCAGGAAAATTATGTTCTGGACTGAGCCTATATTCAAAAAAATAAATTACTAAATTAGATTTTTGAGAAACGATTGAAACAAAATTTTTATGGGATTTAATACTTCCTGCAAAATAACCTCCTCCATGAAAATAAACACCATACTTTCCAGTCTCCGCATTTTTTGGAGTAAATTTATAAATTTTTACTGGAGAGTCTTCTAGTTCCTCCATTAGAACTTCATCATTAAAAGATAAAATTCTTTCACCTGAATTATTTAGATTTGCTCTTGAATCAATAGCATAATTTAAGCGATCTTGAAAAGTAGGATTTTTTTTCGTTACATCAAGCCTAATTCGATCACGAACTTTTCTAAGTTTTAATATGTTTACATATATTGGCGTTCTTATAAATATAGGGAGCTTCGGAATTATCTCAATTGTAAATTTTTCAAGAACTAAAGCTAAAAAACTTGCCATGATTAAATTATACACCTTTAGTTGTGTACAAAAAAAATATATAATAGATTCATGAAAAACGCTACAGGTTCACTAGCTATCTTAGGGTCCGGTGAAACAAGTCCCAATTTAGTTAGTGTACATAGAGAACTTCTCAATGGACTAGATGATTCTTCAGATATTTTTATGATTGATTCACCCTTTGGATTTCAAGAAAATGCTAACCAATTGGTCGAAAAAATTATAGATTTTTACAAAGTTAGTTTAAACGTTGATATGAAATTAGCTACTTACAGAAAAATTGAAGAATTGCATTCAAAATCATTCTTTAAATCAATTCAATTATTAGAAAATGCTTCATTTATTTTTGCTGGACCGGGAAGCCCTAGCTATGCAAGCAAGCTTTGGTACGGTAATGAATTTCAACAAACTTTAAAAAATCATCTTATAAATGGTAACAACAGTTTATTTGCAAGTGCAGCAGCCTCTACTCTCGGAGAGTATACCTTGCCTGTCTACGAAATTTATAAAGTAGGTCAAGACCCTTATTGGGAAAAGGGGTTGAATATTTTAGATGTTTATGGTTTGTCCTGTACGGTAGTTCCTCACTTTAATAATGCAGAGGGTGGAAATCATGATACAAGCTTTAGTTATGTTGGTGAAAATAGAATGAAAACTCTTTTAGATAACTCTTACTCAAACATTCTCGGTATCGATGAACATACTGCGCTAATAATTTCTGGAAAAAAAGAAACATTCAAAGTTGTTGGATTAGGTAATGTAACTGTTTTAAACAATGAAGGAAGTCATGTTTTTGAAAAAGATTCTGAAGAAAGTTTGAGTAAATTACAAAAACTTCTGATTTCTGACAAAAAAAGCTCTGACGAAATAATAGATAGTAAGGCAACTGAAGTAAATTCTCTAGATAAAGCTACTTTAAAAGAAATTGCTAATTTAGAAATTCAAATAGAGTCTAATAAAAAAAATAATGAACGTTTTGAAATGTTAGTTGAAAATCTAATATTACTTAGATCAAAGTTAAGAAATGAAAAAAATTATGAGCTATCTGATCAAGTTAGAGATATATTAGAATCTTCTGGTTTACAAATAGAAGATTCTGAACAAGGCATTCAATGGAAAGTTACTGAATAGCTTTTGGATAATGCCCCAATAACTTAAATTCTTTAGAGACTTTACTTATTTTTTCCTCAAGCTCAGATTGTTTTTCCAAGTTTTCTAATTCATAATCTATATAAAATTTGTACTCCCAAGGTCTTCCAAGTATTGGTCGTGATTCAAGTTTTGTAAGATTTATATCAAGTTCACTAAAAATATTCAAAGACTGCAATAACGAACCTGGCTTATCATCAGATATGAGTACTGATGAAATCTTATTTTTAATTTGTTTCTGATCTAAATCTATATCTCCAATTAAAAGAAATCTTGTATAATTTTCTTCATGATTTGATATATTTTTTTCTAATATCAAAAATCTATCATCGCTTTCAAAATGTTCACCGGCTATCGCAGCTGTACTGATTTCATTTTCTTCTAAAATTTCAAATACACTTCCTGCTGTATCAAAGACTGGAGTGATTCTGAACTTATGCTTTTGTATAAACTTGCTGCACTGCTGTAATGCCTGTGGGTGGGAAATAACATTTGTAATATTTGACATATCTGAACCAACTAAGCCAATTAAACTATGGTTAATTCTATGTACATACTCAGCAAATATTTTTAAACCACTGTCTATAAGCTCTTCATATGCTTCATTCACAGTACCTGCAATTGAATTTTCGACAGGTAATAACCCAATGCCAGAATCAGATTTTACATAAGAAATTAACTCAGTAAATGTCTCAGTTGGATGATATAGATAATCTGGATATTCTTTTTTTAAAAGTTCTTCTGAATATGAGCCAGATGAACCTTGGTAAGCAATTATTTTTTTACTGTTCATTAATATACTCCAGTGCTTCAATATATCCCTGCACACCCCTTCCAATAATTGATTTATTACAAATATCAGAAATTAAATTTATTTTTCTAAATTGTTCTCTTTGATTTATGTCTGAAATATGAACTTCAACTATTTCATTGTTTTGTGAGTAAGTCTGCAAAGCGTCTCTTATTGCAATACTTGTATGTGTATATGCACCGGGGTTAATCACAATCCATGTATTTTCATTATTAACTAGATTTTGTATATAATTTACAATTTCACCTTCAATATTTGATTGAAAAAAATCAGTTTTGATTTCTAACTTTTTAGCTTCAGATTCTACTAAATTTTTTAATTCATCAAAACTTGTGGAGCCATATTGTGTAATTTCTCTTATACCTAAAAAATTTAGATTGGGACCATTGATAATGTAAATATTTTTAATTTTGAATCACCTCGATCAATTCATCAAAACTTATACTAATTAAATTAGGTTGTGATATGCCTGACAATAAAACAATGTCTACAGAATCAGATTTACTTTTTTTATCATCTTTTAATATTTCTAATAAATAATCGTTACTGTTTTCAAACTCATATGATTTCCTAAAATCAAGTTTTTCTAGATACGATAAATATAAATCAATAACCTCTTGTGGTAATCCAAAATATTTCTTTGATAGTTCGAGTTCATAAATCATTCCTATAGCGACTGCTTCACCGTGTGATAAATTGAACTTTGAATCTTGCTCAATTAAGTGGCCTATTGTATGTCCGAAATTTAAATATTTCCTTTTTCCGGTTTCTAAGTAATCTTCTTTTACAATATCTTCTTTGATTTGTATTCCTTTTTTAATTGTCTTAGTATCTATTTTGAAATTTTCTGTAGAAACCAATGTATTAAATATTTCTTTACTTCCAATTAGTCCGTGTTTTACAAGCTCAATTAATCCATCTTTATAATCATTGTCTTTCAATGTGTTGAGAAGTTCAAAACACACAACAACACTCTTTGGCAAAGTAAAAGTTCCAATCTGGTTTTTTCCATGAACATTATTAAAACCGTTTTTCCCTCCATGAGATGCATCAACCATAGCTAATAAAGTAGATGGAACTAATGTGAAGGCAACACCCCTTTTATATGTACTTGCAGCAAAAGAGCAGAGATCGAGCATAACCCCACCTCCAATAATTACTACTTCATCTGATCTATTTAAATTTGATGAAAACATTATTTCCCAAATTTTTTCAATTGTTTCTAAATTTTTTGTTTCTTCAGAAACTTCAAGATAAACATGGCTTGCATTAAAGTTGCTATGTAATTGAAATTGCTCAAGAGCAGAATCCAAAATAATTAAGCTCTCATTTGGTAAATCTCCATTGATATGTTTGATTAATTCTTCAGTGCTGTTTAAGTAAGTATTTTTAGACATTTTGAGTTTCCATTATTTCTAATACTTTACTCGTAGTAACTTTTACATTTTCATTGAAAATTTTATATTCCATCATTTCGTATCTTTTTATTCTATTTTTATATCTACTTTCAAGAACTTCTCTTCCGTTACTAACTAGTGGCCTGTTACTATTTTTAATTCTTTCCCAAAGGCTTTCAAAGTCAAAGCTTAAATAAATGGTTTGGTGACTTTTAAGTAAATTCTCATAAATATTGTCATTTTCTATCACACCTCCACCTAAAGAAATTAAATCAAATTTGTTTTGATTTGCAAAAAATTCTTTTTCTTCAATTTCCCTAAAAAAAGTCTCTCCTTTTTCTTCAAAAATATTTTCTATTTGCCCATACTTATTCTCAATACTTTCATCTAAATCAATACACCTATATTTAGTTTGTCTTTTAATGTTGTTTAAAATCGTAGTTTTACCAACACCCATAAACCCGCATAAATAAAATGAATTATTCATTTTCATATTTCATGGACCATGTTTTATTTGCCAAATTAAAACTATCAAGAGTTATATCTTTTATTTCATTAATTCGTTTAAAAATTACTTCTTTATTATCTCCGCCTGTATTTTCAATCAGGGAATTTAAAAGATCTATAGATATTACACTTTCAAAAATAGGCACAGCTCTAGGGACAGCACAGGTGTCAGACCTTTCATAGGTAGTTTCTGTCTCTTTCTGTGATGCCAGATCAACACTCTTTATAGGAGTCAAAGTTGTACTTATAGGTTTTAAATAAGAAGTTATCATAATAGGCTCTCCTGTTGACATGCCTCCCTCAAATCCACCTAGATTATTTGTAATTCGTTCAACATTTTGTTCGTTTAAAACTATTTGATCTTGTACGGCAGTACCAAAATCTTTAGATGCCTCTATACCACTGCCAACCTCAACTGCTTTAACGCTCTGTACAGACATCATTGATGAGGCAAGTTTTGCATCTAGCTTTCTATCAAAATGTACATAGCTACCGCAACCTGCAGGAAAATTTTTTGCAACTAATGTTATAGAGCCACCTAAAGTGTCTTTTTTCTTTCTTGCCTTTAAAATTTCATCTATCATTAATTCACTTGTTTCCTTATCTGGACAGGACACTTCAGATTCATCAACAAGTTTTTTAATTTGATCTATGTCTTCTAAATTAATATTTTCTAACTTTTGCTCACCAATAGACGAAACATAGCCAACAACTTCAACTCCAAGTTGATTTAAAATTTGATGACAGATAGCTCCAATTGCACATCTAATTGCAGTTTCACGAGCACTTGCTCTTTCAAGTGAAAGCCTTATATCATCATGTTGATACTTAAATGTCCCGACTAAGTCAGCATGTCCTGGACGAGGAACTACGAAAGGTTCTATTTCTTTATCCTTCCAATTTTTCCAGTCTTTATTGATTATCTTTATTGCTATCGGACCACCTGTTGATAAATTATTAATGACACCAGATGTAATTAAAACCTCATCTTTTTCAATATTCATTCTTCCGCCAGAACCTAAAGATTTTTGCCTTCTTGCTAGAAACTCGTCGATATAATTTTTACTTACTTCAAAATTTGATGGAATGCCTTCTATAATTGCTGTTAATTCTGGTCCATGACTCTCACCAGCAGTCAAATATTTAATTTTCATGATCTATCCTTTCTAAAATTTCCTTGTAAGCTTCGTTAAATTTAATACTTTGTCCTGTCCATATGTTAAACGATGAAATTGCTTGAGCAATTAACATTATTGTTCCATCAATGGATGTTACATTTTTAGGAAGTTCGCTTGTTAATTTCTTTGATACGCCATATCCAAAGTTATAGAACAATTCTAAATTTGAGAAATTTAGAAGACTCATTGGAAGTTTTTCGTTTTCATATGGTGGCATTCCCAGTGGCGTAGTATTTATAATGACCTCAATATCACCAGCAATCTCATTGAGATCTGAATAAGTTAAGTCTCCATCCTTTTTATTTCTAGACACTATGTAAACCTTATTATTTTCTGATAACGTATACTGTGCAGTCTGAGCACTTCCTCCACTGCCAAGAATAAGAACATGTTTGTCATTAATATCAAAATTTAAAAATTCAAAAGTTTGATTAATACCATCCACATCTGTGTTTGATAATGAAACAATATTGTCATCTACTTTTACGGTATTTACAGCTTTAATATTATCAACTGCTAATGACCTCGAAACATTTTTTAAATCTTTAGATAAGTTATAAATGTTTTCTTTATGAGGAATTGTTATGTTATAACCATCAAAATTATTATTTAAACTTTCAAAGATATCTAAAGTAAAATTTTCAATTGGTAATTTTTTATAAGTAATATCAACATTAGAAATCTCCGAGAGAGTTTGATGTATATTTGGAGAAAATGTCTTTATTAATGGCCAACCTATTATCCCTAATCTAATTGTCATAATTTGCTCCAATTTTTTCAAGATCTGAAAAAAAACTAGGGTATGAATCTGAAATACAATTTATGTTATCTGGTTTAATTCCTTCATTAATTGCTAGGTTTGCAATTACACCAGTCATAGCTATTCTATGGTCCTCAAAAGTTTTAATTTGTCCTGATTTGAGTTTTTGAGGACCTTTAACTTTAAACCCATCAGGGTTAACCTCTATTTCTCCATCAAGAGTTTTAATAAATTTTTCCATAGATTCTATACGGTCTGATTCTTTTAGTCTCAACTCACCTGCACCACTAACGGTAGTTATTCCCTTTGCTTGAGTTGCCAAAAGGGTAAATATTGGAAATTCATCTACCATGTCAGATACGTCTTCTTTACTAACCTTGATAGCAGAGAGATTAGATTTTGAAACATGTATATCTCCTACTGATTCATTATTTTTGACTTCTAAATTTTCGATTGATATTTTTGCGTTCATTCTCTTTAATATCTTGAGGAAACCAATTCTTCTCTCATTAAGTAAAACATTTTTGATGATTAATTTTTTACTTTTCATTAGCCCAAGTGCTATCAAAAAAGCTGCTGAAGAAGGATCTCCAGGTACAATATAATCCATACTTCTAAGGCTTTGTACAGGCTCTATTGTTATAGAATTGCCAAGTCTTACGGTATTTACTCCCATTAAATTTAACATTCGTTCAGTGTGATCTCTTGTTGGCAACTCTTCAGTAACAGTCGTTGGAAATTCATCATGATATAGTGATGCAAGAAGAAATCCACTTTTAACTTGTGCACTTGGTTTATCTGAATGAATACTTTCAAATTTATAATCTTTTGGTTCAAAATTAATTGGTAATTTACCATTGGTATCTTTTATATCAGCACCCTTTTCATTGAGCGGCTTAACTACTCTCTTCATTGGTCGTTTGATTAATTGAGAACTACCGGTTAATTCAGTGCTGAAATTTTGTTTTGACAGTAGACCTATAAGAAGCCTTGCAGTTGTACCAGAATTTACTGCATCAAGTGAATTATTAGGTTGTTTTAAGCCACGTAACCCTACTCCGTGAATCTCAACTTCATTGTTGTTTGTTTCATTTATTTCTACACCTAATTGTCTAAAAATCTGTATCGTAGCTTTAGTATCTCCTGACAATAAAATATTTTTGATTCTTGAAACTCCAGTTGCTAAAGAGCAAAGAATCACTGCACGATGAGAAAGCGATTTGTCACCAATAATACTTAAAGAGCCTTGGATTTTCACTATGTGAGATCTCTTTCTCCAAATTTGTCTGCTAACGCCCTACGCCAATCAACAGTGTCTGACAAATAATCTAACATAATTTTTTCGTCATTAATTTTTTGAATTTTTTCAAGTTCTGATATTAATTTATCTATTAAATCTTTGACATTGTCAACATTTGTTAAGTACATATCAGAAATCATATTTGGTGAAGTCCTGGATAGACGAGTAGCTCCATCAAAACCCCCGGAAGCTAGATTTATCAATTCGTTTAAATCCTGCTCTTTCATTGCAAGCGAAACTAAGGCGGAACTTAGAATATGTGGCAAGTGACTTGTCAAAGAAATTAACTCGTCATGTTTAGATTGATCAATCCATATCTCTTTAGATTCAATAGCTCGTACAAATTCAGAAACTAGTGCTTTACTTTGTTCATCTGTTGATTTTGTTTCACATAGCAAAAATGGTGCACCTTCATACATTTCAGGAGTTGGTACCCACGTACTATTATCAGCAATACCACATAATGGATGTCCACCTATTGAAGGAATCGTAGATGTATCCATTTTTTTACATATAAGCTCTTTTGTACCTCCCAGGTCAACAATAGCTTTTGTTTTCAGAGATAATTGAGAATCAAAATAGTTGATAATTTCATTTATAGGTGTAGCAAGAACGGTAAGATCATAATCTATTGATTCTTTATGATCCAAAGAAATAGCACCAAGATCTTTTGCGCGTCCTACATTTTTTTCTGAAATATCAGATCCGCTGACTTTAATGCCACTATTAACCAACTTGATTCCCAAATTGGTTCCCATTAAACCAAGACCAATAATATGAATTTTTTCTAGCATTAAAGTGACCTTCCGACCGCCTTTGCAACAATCGATGCTTTGCTTATCAATGTTTCTAATTCGCTAGGTAGTAATGCTTGTGGACCATCACATAAAGCCTCATCCGGCCTTGGGTGAATTTCAATTAATAATCCATCAGCCCCGGCAGCTATAGCTGCTAACGCAACTGGTTCAACTAAAGTATTGTCACCTGTTGCATGACTAGGATCAGCAATTACAGGTAAATGACTGTTTTGCTTCAAAAAAGGAATAGCATTTATATCAAATGTATTCCTTGTGGCTGTCTCGTATGTTCTAATGCCTCTTTCACACAACATAACATTCTCATTTCCTCTGGATAAGATGTATTCACTTGCAAGTAATAACTCATCCAATGTTGCAGACATTCCTCGTTTTAACAAAACAGGCAACTCTGATTCACCAACAGCTTCGAGGAGTTTAAAATTTTGCATGTTTCTTGCACCAATTTGTAGAACGTCTACATATTTTTCCATCATTGATAAATTTTGAGCATCCATAATTTCACTAAAAAGAGGTAATGAAGTAATTTCGGAGGCCTCCTTTAGCATTTTTAATCCATCTTCGCCCAATCCCTGGAAACTATATGGTGAAGTTCTTGGTTTAAATGCACCACCTCTCAAACCATTTGATCCTGCATCCTTTGCAGCCATTGCAGTTTCAATTGTTTGTTCCTGTGTCTCTGCACTATCTGGACCAGCAATAATTGCGATTTCATCACCACCAATAGTTAAATTTTGTATTTGAATTATGGAATTTTCCTTTTTGTAGTTTTTGCTTGCAAGTTTATATGGTTTTCCTACTGGAATAACTCGACTTACATTTGGTAAAAGCTTCATAACGGCTCTATGATCGTCATTTACTTTTCCACTAACAGCTACAACACTTCTTTCAACACCGTTAATAACTAGTGGCTCGTGTCCTTGCTGTATTGCTTTTTCTTTAACTTTCTCAATATCTTCATCTGTATGAGACTGCTTCATTACTACTATCAATTTTTTCCTCCTCAAAATAAAAAAATCGGGCTTTTGCCCGATTTCACACAACGTACTTTAGGGCAACCTATATGTGCTCTCTAAAGTAAAAGTATGTGTTATTTAATTTCATTAACAAGTATGTTAGCAGAGTATTTTTCTTTGCAAATAAATTTTTATCTGTCGGGTCTCAATTTTTTAGCATCATCTAAATAAACATGATTAACTTCTATTAAATCTTTATTTAGATAGATTAATAAGCGAATACATCCTGAAAGATCACCATCTATATTTGGTGCAAGAGTGTCTATAGCGGCAACAGATGTCATTTCAAGCTCTCGAAATGCTTTTGCAGGAAAAGCTTCAGAAATGTCCGAAGTTACTGTAAAAATAGCAAATTCAATGTCATTTTCAGTTATTGCATTCTTAATTAGAATTTCGTTAATTAGTTTTTTTGAAGAGGAAATAATGCTTTCCTCATTATTTTCAACAACTGCAATTGCTCCACGTATGCTTTTCATAATATTTGTTTACTATATAAAAAGAGTGGACTGATGTCCACTCTTTTTTAAATCTTAGATGTAAATTAATTACATCATACCTTCCATGCCGCCCATTCCGCCTGGAGGCATTGGTGGTTCATCTTCTGGCTCTTCTGCAACTAATGCTTCGGTAGTTAATACCAATGAAGCTATTGAAGTTGCATTTTGAACAGTTGATCTTGTTACTTTTGCAGGATCAATTACACCCTCTTTAACCAGATCAGTAGTTTCACCAGTTGCTGCATTAAGTCCGACATTACCTTTTTCAGACTTAACTTTTTCAACCATCACGCCACCTTCGTAACCAGCGTTTACTGCTATTTGTCTTAACGGAGCTTCAAGAGCTTTTTGAACAATGTTTCTTCCAACTATCTCTCCCTCTGTTCCGCCAGATATTTTTTCTACTGACTCTTGTGCTCTTATTAACGTCACACCTCCACCAGCAACTATTCCTTCTTCTACAGCAGCTCGGGTAGCAGCTAAAGCATCTTCAATTCTCATCTTTTTCTCTTTAAGCTCAACTTCAGTTGCAGCACCAACTTTAACAACAGCCACTCCACCTGATAATTTAGCTAATCTTTCTTGAAGTTTTTCTTTATCCCAGTCAGAGTCTGATTCATCAATTTCAGCTTGTATCTGCTTAACTCTTCCATCGACATCGGCTTTCTTACCTTTACCATCAACAATTGTTGTAGCGTCTTTTTTCACAACAACTCTTGCAGCTTCCCCAAGCATATCTACAGTTGTGTTTTCAGTCTTTAAACCAAGTTCCTCTGAAATGACTTCTCCACCAGTCAAAATAGCAATATCTTGCAACATTGCTTTTCTTCTTTCACCAAATCCAGGAGCTTTAACTGCAACAGAGGTAAATGTTCCTCTAAGTTTATTAACTACTAGAGTCGCAAGTGCTTCACCTTCAACATCTTCAGCAAGAATTAAAAGTGGTTTTCCTGAGTTCATTACTTTTTCAAGTAATGGCAGTAAATCATTTACAGCAGTGATTTTTGAATTTACGATCAAGATATATGGATTTTCTAAAACAGCTTCTTGCCTATCAGCATCTGTAACAAAATAAGGAGATATAAATCCTTTATCAAACTGCATTCCATCTGTGAATTCAAGTTCCATACCAAAAGTCTGTCCTTCTTCAACAGTGATAACACCATCTTTACCAACTTTATCCATGGCTTCAGCAATTGTTTCACCAATTTCAGTGTCAGCTGCAGAAATTGATGCTACTTGAGCGATTTCATCTTTTCCACCTATTGACTTTGAAAATCCTGCAATGTAGTCTGTAACAGCTTTTGATGCCTCAAGCATGCCTCTTTTGACTTCCATAGGATTTACACCTGTTGCAACAGCTTTCATGCCTTCATTTACCATTGCTTGAGCAAGTACTGTAGCAGTTGTTGTACCATCACCAGCTACATCATTTGTTTTAGATGCAACTTCTTTTGCTAACTGAGCACCCATGTTTTCATATGGGTCTTCTAGGTCAACTTCTTTTGCAATTGTTACTCCATCGTTTGTGATTGTTGGAGCACCCCATTTTTTTTCTAAAACTACGTTTCTACCTTTTGGACCGAGTGTTACTTTTACAACATCAGCTAGTTTATTCACACCAGCTTCAAGTCCTTTTCTTGCTACTTCATTAAAAACTAATGTCTTTTTAGCCATGAACTTCTCCTCTTACTTACTTACTTTTGCAAGAATATCTCTACTTGAAAGAATAAGATACTCTGTGCCTTCAACTTTAATTTCTGTACCACCATATTTTGAGTAAACGACTTTGTCGCCTTTTTCAACATCTGGTTTAATTTTTTCGCCACTATCATTTGGCTCTCCTGGACCAACTGCTACTACTTCACCCTCTTGTGGTTTTTCTTTCGCAGTATCAGGTATATAGATCCCTGATGGGGTCTTACTGTCTTCTTCTGACAAAGGTTTTACAACAACTCTGTCTCCTAGTGGTTGAAGATTCATATATATTTACCTCCTAAATAAATATCCACATTGTGAATTTAATACTGTCTTGTTTATATATGTAAATAAATTATTTAAAAAATTAAGTAATTATTGAGCTTAAACGGACATCATCAATATTTATGTCGTTTGTTATTAAATTATTTTGAGCAGCTACACAAATCATTGCAGCATTATCAGTGGATAATTTTGGTGTTGGTAAGTAAATATTAAGGTCATTATTTTCTGCAAAAATATTCATTTTTTCTCTGAGTCTTGAATTAGCCATCACTCCACCACCACCAGAAATATTTTTAACACCCGTTTCATTAACTGCTTTGACAAAATTTGATAATAATGAATCAACAATAGCCTCTTGATAAGATGCAGCAAAGTCAGCTTTTGTTACTTTGTCATTTGGATCTAGATTGTTCAAAAAATTTGTTGCGGCAGTTTTTAAGCCTGAAAATGAATAGTTATACTCATGCTTTGTTTTTGGTCGGGGAAGCTCTATTTTGTTTGGATCTCCACCTTCACCTATTTTTTGAATAGCAGGACCTCCTGGAAAACCGAATCCACAAAACCTAGATAATTTATCAAAGGCTTCACCCGCTGCATCATCTATCGTTGTACCTAATAATTGGTAATTACCCCACTCTTCAACTAGTACAATTTGTGTATGGCCACCTGAAACTAAAAGAGTCATAAATGGTGGTTTCATTGTTCTATTTTCAATTAATGGTGCTGCCAAATGTCCTACCATATGGTCAACAGTTAGAAATGGTTTATCTATGGACCAAGCTACTGACTTAGCAAAATTATATCCTACTACAAGACTTCCAACGAGACCGGGGCCATCTGTAGTTGAAACTATATCAATATCTGAAATTTGTAAATTTGCACTATTTAATGACACGTGAAATATATTTCTTATCATTTCAGCATGTGCTCTTGATGCAACTTCAGGAACTACTCCTCCAAATTTTTCATGTATATCTACTTGTGATGAAATTGTATTTACTAACAATTCGTCACCTTTTAATATCGCAATAGCTGTTTCATCACATGATGTTTCAAATCCAAGAATTATTTGGTCATCAAGCATAAATTTTCTCCAAGTGAAATAAGTTAGCATCTTCATTTACATAATAATTTTTTCTAACACCATACTGTTTGAATCCAAAAGACTTATACAAACTCATAGCTATATCATTCGACTGCCTGACTTCCAATAATATTTTGTTAAAATCAGATACCTCAAAATAAGAAATTAGTTCCTGAGTAAGTTTTTTTGCAATTGAATTATTTCTATGACTTTCCAAAACTCCAATTCCTAAAATATGAATATCAAAAAACGTTTTTTGAATTGCAAGATACCCAACAATTTGATTGTCTTGTTCAAAAACCCAATATACAAACTCTCCATTATTAATTTTGTTGTTAATCAAAACACTATCCCAAGCAGTCTTAAATAAACTTTTTTCTAATTTTGCTAACTTATCTGCTAATTCAATTGTTGATCTTTCAATTTTCTTAATCATGGAAGTTAACCTTACCTTCTAAACTTTTTGTTGAAAAGGATACGTCAGGTTCTCGCATATATTCAAGCCTGACTTCGTTAAAATTTGGAAAATCATTATTTTTAAATAATTCTTTTCCAATATTAAAAATATTTTCAGACGAGACATGTTCTGGAGACCCAAATTTAATATATGAATTTTCACCGAATAAATTCTCATTTAAACTGTGCCAATCACCTACTACAAGTTTTTTATCATTATCTTCTTCTAATTTAATCTTTAAGTTTTCAGCATTTAGAACCTCTGGTTCAGAATCTCTCACAACTCCACCCGGTACTGGCTTATATAAACAAAAAGCGTATTCCTCTCTCTTAATGTCAATAATTGTACAAATTTTTCTATGACCAGTGTGTGCTGCAAAAGCTAACGCGTCTAGTCCATTTACAGGTACTAATGGGATTCCTAGGCTGCCACATACTCCCTGTGCTACTGCTAAACCAATTCTTAGGCTTGTGTAATAACCAGGACCAATATCAAGATACACTACACTAATGTCGGACTTTTCTATTCTCGACTTCTTTGTTATTTCGTCGATTGATTTCATCAATAAATTCGTAGTACCATTTTCTGATAAAACTGAGCTGGTAGAAATCAATTTATCATCATGAATGGCTACAGAAATATATTTGCCTGAAGTTGATATGGATAAGCTATACATTTATAAAAATCTCTCTAGTGTGTTCATCGACTATGTTAATTTCAATCAAATCCATTATAGGAATATTTGCTTCAGCCATTAAATTTGCCCACTCAATTACTACCAGAGTATTTTCTTCATTTAATGGTAAATCTAAATCAATAAACTCGGACCAACTACCAAGGCGATACAAATCTACATGGAATATTTTAATTTTGCCAACTTCATAATTTTTGACAATATTAAAAGTAGGAGAAGTAACAACATCATTACATCCAAAGAATTTTATAATTTTTTTTGCAATAGTAGTTTTACCCGCCCCTAGAGGACCTGACAATCCAATTATTTTTGGAAGAATTAAACTTTTTAAATAACTGTCAAGAAAGCTATTTAGATCATCTTCTTTAATTAAATTACTCAACTTCAAATCTTTCAAGTCTTTTAGACATATTAGTCAAAATTTCCCACTCAATTGTTTTATTCCACTGAGCTATGTCAGATACGGAAATATTCAATTTTCCGTCTATAGAATTGCCTAAAACAGTCACTTCATCGTCAATTTGAACATTTGCATCTGTAACGTCAAACAATATTTGATCCATTGTGACTCGGCCAATTAAATTACAAAGTTGATTATTTACAATGACTTTTCCATCAGGAAATGAATTCCAAGGATACCCATCACCATATCCAATAGGTGCAGTCGCAATAATTGAGTCTCTGGATAGTCTTTGAGCTTTTCCATAAGAAACTGCCTCACCTTTTTTTCTTACTTGTAAATTAGAAATTCTTGTCTTGATTTCCATAGTTGGTATCAGTTCGTTTTCATTTTCAACTGCTGTAATTTGAACACCATATGCAGCAATCCCAACTCTTGCCATATTAAAAGAATTATCTAGTTTGTATAAAGTTGATGCTGAGTTATCTACATGTAAAAGCATGTTGGTTGAATCTATATCTGAAATAGTCTTTTCAAATAATTCAATTGATTTTTTAGTCTCGGTTTCATCAGTATCCGCCATAGGAAAGTGAGTACATATTCCTATAAGATTTAAATCTGAGTCAACTATTTTTTTATATAAGTTATAAAACTTTTCTGGAGGACATCCTAATCTGTGCATTCCAGTATCAATTTTGAGATGAACGCTATATTCATCTCCTGTCTCAATCAAAGTATCAATAAAGCTCTCGTTGTATACAGTAAGATCAATATCATTTTCCTTTATATTTTCTAACTGAATTTTTGATGGTTCAGCAAGTAACAATACCCTCGATTCTTCATATACTTTTTTAACTTGTATTCCTTCATCAACAGAAGCAACAGCAAACCATTTGATACCAGATTCTTTTGCATTTTTTACGGCCCACTCCAGACCATGGCCATAGGCATTTGCTTTGACAACTAAACAAAGCTCTTTTCTAGATAAATTTTTAAGTACTTCTAAATTATGAAGGAAACTTTTTTTATTCAGATATATGTACCCTCTATCCATTTTTATTTTTCTATTCTGAATCCTTTTGGCCTTTTGGTAATTTCCAAATAAGCGCCGCACTAATTGCAAAACCTGCTGCTATCCAAGGAGATAAATTTACAAAAAGCCACGCAGAAACTGCAACTACTATTGCTATTAAAATACCAATCAAATTTCCGGCATTATTAGAATTCGTTAATTTGTTATTCATTTTTATTTTGTGGTTTTCTCCAACTAAGTGCTGCTCCTAGTGCAACACCTACAGCTAACCAGGTAGGTTCGTTTGTAATAGCAAAAACTACTACTCCTATAGCTGTACCAACACCGATCCAATTTCCAGCATTATTAGAGTTCCTTGATTTGTTATTCATTTTTATTCCACTGTCACAGATTTAGCTAAATTTCTTGGCTGATCAATTGACTCACCATTTAGGTTAGCAACATGATAAGCAATGAACTGGAGTGGAATTATAGATATAACTGTAGTTAGAATTTCATTACTATCTGGAAGGGTGACATATTCGTCAGATATATTTTCTAATTTTTCTGATAGATTATCACCAATTGCTATGACATAAGCTCCTCGAGCAATAACCTCTTGTACGTTACTAGTTGTTTTATCTAATAAGTGATTTTGACTAGCAGTTACAATTATTGGAGTTCCGTCTTCAATTAAAGCTAAAGTACCGTGTTTTAGTTCTCCAGCTGCTAACGCTTCTGCATGCAAGTAGGAAATCTCTTTTAATTTTAAAGCACCTTCTGCTGCAAGTGCATAATCTAGCCCTCTCCCAATAAAATAAATATCATTCTTTTTATAAATTTTTTCAGATATATCTTTTATTTGTTTTTCACAATCCATAGTCTCTTCAATCAATTTTGGTAGTTCAGCAATCTCATCAAAAGAAACATCTAATTTATTTGCAGAATCCCAATGTTTAGCTAGCAGTAATTGTGCAACCAACATTCCAAGATAAGCTTTAGTTGAAGCTACACCTATTTCTGGGCCAACGTGTAAGTAAAAAACGCTGTCAGCCATTCTTGCTAACGAGCTGCCCACAACATTCACTAAAGCAAGCACATGAGCACCATTTTCCTTTAAAAGCTCTGTCGCAGCAATGGTGTCCATAGTCTCACCAGATTGTGAAATTACAATGCCTAAATCGTTTTTACCAACTATTGGTTCTCTATATCTAAATTCTGAAGCAAGTTCGACACTGACTGGAACTCCTAGAACTTTTTCAAAAAGGTCTTTTCCGAATAAACCAGCATGGTAAGCAGTACCGCATGCAACTATCCAAATTTTTTCATACTTTGATGCTTCATCTTGTTTAATTGGAATCTCTTTAGAAGTTGTTTCAAGTCTTCCAGAAATGGTTCGTTCTATTACTTCTGACTGTTCAAGTATTTCCTTATACATAAAGTGGTCATACCCAAGCTTTTCAGCTTCGGAAACCTCCCAGTCTATTTCTTGAATTTCTCTTTCAATCTCGTTCAATTCTGAATCAAACAACTTATATTGACCATTTTTAATTTCTACAAAATCTCCATTTTCCAAGAAAATCATTTTATTTGTGTGTTCTAAAATAGCTGCTGAATCAGATGCTAGAAATACTTCGTTTTCTCCAACACCTAAGACAAGGGGGCTCATTAGTCGGCCTGCAACAATTGTTCCTTCTTCTTTAGTAGTAGTTACAACAAGAGCGTATGTTCCTTCTAAAGTTTTTGCTACATCAGTTACAGTTTCCAACAATTGACCATTCCATTTTCTACTTAATTCAACTGCAACAACCTCTGTGTCAGTATCAGATTTAAATTCAAAACCTTCTTCTAAAAGATCTTTCTTAATTTCTGCATAGTTCTCAATTATTCCATTATGAATGATTGCAAATTCTTCACTATTGTCAGAATGTGGATGAGCATTGACATCATTTGGAACTCCATGAGTTGCCCATCTTGTATGACCAATACCTATATTGCCTTTAATATTGCTATCTTTTAAATGATTTTTTAAAACGTCGAGTTTACCTTCTTTTTTTTCAACAGTAATTTTGTTACCATCAGAAATTGCAATTCCAGCTGAATCGTATCCTCGATACTCTAAACGTGATAAACCATTGATTAGAATTGGTAATGGTTCTTTTGGGCCTGAATACCCGACTATTCCACACATTATATCTCCATTCCAACGAGCAGGTTAAAATAAAGACTGCTGTAAATTGTCTCTGTTCACAGATTTCTCTATGTTTTTAAACAATTTATTACGACTGCAGAGCCGAGTATGCATCCGCCGAATGTTTCGATAACATACTTCCTCGTCACCTTTTTCAAGGCCTGGCGCTAATTGCTCGTTATTACAATTATAAGAAACTTATTTAAGTTTGTAAGAAGTTTTTAATTTTGTTGACTAAATTTTCACTGAATTTCTCAACAGATTCTTCCTCACTAGCCTCGACAAGCACTCTAAGAAGCGGTTCCGTGCCAGAATTTCTTATTAAGTATCTACCGTCTAAACTTTCTTCCTCTGACAATATCCTTGCAATATTATCTAACTCTTCTAATTGCTTCATATCCGGCATACTGTTTAATTCTATATTGATTAGCTTTTGTGGATATTCTTTAATATTGTCCTCACGAAATTGAGATAAAGTGGTTTTAAAAAATGATAAAGCTTTTAAAGAATATATTAAAGTAAGAAGACCATCACCTACTGGAAGCTTGTCTGAAATTATAATATGTCCAGATTGCTCACCACCAATAGAAGCGTTGCTTTCTAACATTGCTTCCGCAACATATTTATCTCCAACAGCTGTTTCTATATTTTTAAAATTATTTTTTTCCATTGCAGTTTTAAATCCAAAATTAGACATAACAGTTGAAACAACAACATCATTGTTCAGTTGATTGGTAGAGGATAAATATTTTGCAATTAACAATATCAAGACATCTCCATTACAAGTAATGCCGTTTTCATCAACCATAATGAGCCTGTCTGCATCTCCATCAAATGCAGCCCCAATCTCTCCTTTTTTTAGATTTTTTATTAAATTTTCAGTATGCGTAGCTCCACTGGCTAAGTTTATATTTTCTCCATTAGGCTCATTTGCAATCATTTTAAATTTAGAGTCATTATCTTTTAATAACTCGTCTATTATTTTGTAAGCAGAACCATTTGCACTATCAATAAGTAAATCAAAGTTTGTTAAATCAAAATCAAGAATCTGATTAAGAAATTCGAAATAAACTTTAAACCCCTCTTCAGATTCTTTATAACTAGTGTGTGCAATTGGTAAAGAAATGTTTTCAATGTTTGCTTCAATTTCAATTTCAATTTCATCTTGAAGCTTCGAACCATTTTCATCAATTAATTTAATACCGTTATACTCACTTGGATTATGTGAAGCTGAAATTATGATACCAAGATTATGTCCAAAAGTTTCAAGCAATACTGGCATAGATCCGGAAGGTAATACTCCATAATTAATTACTTCAATATTTTCTGAAAATCCTTCACATATCCAATCTAAAATTTCTAATGAAGAATCACGAGTATCTAAGATTACGGCAACAGAAGTCGGTTTTAATATATCCTCAACAGAACAAGTAACATTAGAAACTATTTCTTTGGTTAAATTATTATTTGGAATACCTCGGATTCCATCGGTACCGAAATATTTCTTCAATTTGTTTTTTATCTCTTAGTAAACTGTTCAGCTCTTCTAGCTTTTTTAAGACCGTATTTCTTTCGTTCGACCTTACGAGCATCTCGTGTAAGAAGTCCTGCCTTCTTTAGCTTTGGCCTTAGTTCAGGATCCATTTTGATTAATGCTCTGGATATTCCAAGAGCTACAGCATCTGATTGAGCAGAAAGTCCGCTTCCGTTTACATTAACGACCATATCAAATTTACCTTCAAGAGAAACCACCTTAAAGGGTTTTTCTATTGTCATTTTCATTGATGGGCTTGGAAAATATTGTTCTAGATCTTTTCCATTGAATGTAAACTTACCACTTCCTTCGGTAATAGTTACTCTCGCTACAGAAGATTTTCTTCTTCCTGTTCCATAAAAATTATCAGGCATTTTCTTCAACTTTCTTAATATTAAAAACTAATTCTTTTGGATTTTGACTTTGGTGAGGGTGGTTTGCATCTGGATAAATATGCAACTTTTTTAATACTGCTCTTCCAAGTCGATTTTTAGGAAGCATTCCCCAAACTGCCCTTTCAATTATTTTTTCAGGCTTTCTTTGTCTTAATGAATTAAAACTTTCGGACTTAATTCCTCCAGGATAACCAGAGTGAGAATGATACATTTTTTGTTCAGGTTTTTTTGAAGTAATTGCAATCTTTCCTGCATTTATCACAACAACATGATCACCGACATCTAAATGAGGAGCATACTGTGGTTTGTGCTTACCACGTAATATTTGAGCTAATTCACTTGCTAAGCGACCAATAGGTAGTCCGGATGCATCAACTAAGTGCCATTCACGCTCGGAAGCCTCTATGCCATTAAATGTTGTTTTAGTATTCATTTATCAATCTTTTTGAATTGTAACGAACTACTAGTATAAAGTGCATTTATATTTATGAAAACTAGTATTTAACATTCCAAAGGACTAAGCCATTTGGAGGAGCTATGAAGTTTAGCCTTTCTTCTTTAGGGTTAAGAAGATTTTTAGAAACTTCGTCATACGTGACTTTATCCTCACAATAAGCTATTTGAACACCAACTAAATTACGGACCATGTTTCTCAAAAAAGAGTTACCAGTAATTGTATACTCAAAATAATCACGCTTTTTTACCCAGTTGCTCTTGTATATTTGTCTATTTGGGTTTTTATTTACATCATATTTTGAAAAAGAAGAAAAATTATGTTCACCTACAAACAACTCTGCTACATAGTTTAGTTTTTTTAAATCTAATTTCTTTGGATAAATATATGATTGACTGCTTAGATAAGGATATTGCTGGTTTATATCTGACACAAAATATTTATAAGTTCTCTCAAATGCGTCATACCTAGCGTGAAAGCTGTCGTTTACTGTCTTAAAAGAGTTTATAGAGATTTTGGAACCTAAAATTTTATTTAAAGAATTTATTGTTTTGTAATTTATAGCTAATTCTGTTTTTATATTTATAACTTGAGCTTTAGCATGAACCCCTGAATCTGTTCTGCCAGAGTAATTCAATTCATAATCTTCAGTAAATATTTCTAGTGCTTTTTGGAATTCTCCTTGTACAGTTGTTTTATTTTTTTGGATTTGAAAACCGTGGAAATTAGTTCCATCATAGGAAATAATTAACTTGTAGTTTTTCATTAAACAAAAACACGAATTGGATCAGAAAAAAATATTAAAATAGCTAAAAATGTTACAGAGGCAATACTTGATGTTCTTTTGTCAAGAAGGAAGGCCGTTGCAAGTGCTTTTGCTAATACAAAATACATCCAACCAAATATTAATAAAGTCAAAAGTTGAAATATATTTTGCGGAATTGAAATGTAATTATTAACAAAAATAATTATTCCAAAAATACCAAGAATCCCATGGGTGTAACCTGTAAAAATTAATAAGTTAGTAATTTCAATTATCGTATTAAATGCCCTTGTTAATAAAAACCATGAAGCCAGAGTTGCAAACAACCAAGCAAAAACACCATCTACTAATCCGTAAAAAACAATATCGCTAATGTTGGTTGAGCTTGCATTCAGGATAAATGGAATATAAACACTTAAAAGGCTAACCAACACTACTATAAGGGAATTTCCAGACTCATATCTATCATTACTGAATCTGATAAACACATCTTGATTTAATCTAATGAATTTTTGAAATTGTGACCAGATATCTTTTAAAGAATTCAAATTTAAACTAGTTCTAATACAGCTAGCTCTGTGCCATCACCTTGTCTATATGTAGTTCTTGTAATCCTAGTATATCCACCATTTCTGTCTTCATACTTTGGACCAATTTCATCAAAAAGTTTTGCAACAACAGATTTGTTTTGAATCATTTTTAACACTTGTCTTCTATCATGAAGAGTACCGCTTTTTGCTTTTGTAATTACTTTTTCTGCATAAGGCTTTACAGTTTTAGCTTTTGTAACTGTTGTTTCAATTTTTTCGTGTTCAATTAAAGCACTGATCAAATTACTAATAATTTGATCCTCATGTGAAGAAGAACCTCCAAGCCTTTTACCTTTAGTAGGTTTAGGCATCAGCCATATCTCCTGAGTCTAAATCAGAACTTGTTGGAAGACTTAGTCCAAGCTCATCAAGCTTTGCAACTAACTCATCCAAACTTTTTTGTCCAAAGTTTGTTAAATTGAGCAAATCATCTTCTGTATATTCAAGAATTTGTCCAACTGTAGTTATATTTTCTCTACCTAGACAATTTCTTGGTCTTTCAGATAAATCTAATGCATCAACAGATAATGAAAGATCTGGGGAACTTCCTTCAGAGATAGTTAATTCTCCTAGTTCTAATCCAACCCCTTCATCAATATCTGCAAAAAGCTTCCATAATTCACCAAGAGTTTTCCCTACTGATGAAATTGCTTCGCTTGGCTCAATTGAACCATCAGTTTCAACATCTAAAGTTAACTTATCATAGTCAGTTACTTGACCAACCTGTGTAGGTGAAACAGCATAGCTTACTTTTACAATTGGAGAAAAAATAGAGTCAATTGGGATGAAATTTGAGTCGCTTGTTTTATTTTTATCAGCCAATCTGTATCCTACTCCATGTGCTATTGAAACTTCCATATCAAGAGTAGAGCTGTCTGACAATGTACATACTTTCAGATCAGTATTTACAACTTCGACTCCAGCAGGACATTGTATTTGTGCTGCAAGAACATCCCCTGGGCCTTTGGCCTTAACAGTAAGTGTATGATTTTCTTGATCATCAACCTTTAGTACTAGTCTTTTTAAATTTAGAAGTAAGTCCAAAACATCTTCTACAACTCCCGGAATTGATGTAAATTCATGATTTACTCCATCAATTTTGATTCCAGTTACAGCTACTCCTGGAACTCTGGAAAGCAGCGCCCTTCTCATTGTGTTGCCTAAAGTAAGACCAAATCCTGGTTCTAATGGTTCGATTACAAACTGTGTTCTGTTTTTACCAAGCTCTTCTTGGGTAATTTCTGGTCTTTGTAGCATTAACATTTTGTTTCTCCTCTCAAATGTTTACTTCGAATAAAGCTCTACTATTAATTGTTCTTCAATCTGCGAACTTGCATCACCCCTAGAAGGTTCAGCATTAATTTTTACAGATTTCTTTTTATTATCTACATCTAACCAGCTAGGTATTACATTGTCCTGTCCAGTATCAATAGTATGTTGGATAATAATTAAATCTTTACTTGCATCTTTAATTTCAATCACATCACCTGGTTTTACTTTATGCGAAGGAACATCTACAAATTTACCGTTTAGCTTAAAGTGCCTATGAGAAACTAACTGCCTTGCTTGAGGTCTTGTTGAAGCGAATCCAGCTCTGTAGATTACATTATCTAATCTTGATTCAAGAAGTATAAGGAGGTTTTCACCAGTAATACCAGGCATTCTTGTAGCTTCTTTATAATAATTTCTAAACTGTTTTTCAAGCACACCATACATGTATCGTACTTTTTGTTTTTCTTTTAATTGAGTTCCATAATCTGTTTCTCTAACCCTTTTTCGACCATTCTCACCTGGTGGATATGGCCTATCCTGAAGAGCTTTATCACCTTTTCTATTCTCAAAAACATTAAAGCCTATTCTTCTTGAAACTCTTACTCGGGGTCCTGTATACCTTGCCATTATCCTCTTCTTCTCTTCTTTGGTCTGCAGCCATTATGAGGAGTTGGGGTTATGTCTTTGATTGTTCCAACATCCATACCCATGTTTTGTAAAGTTCTTACAGCGGTTTCTCTACCTGCACCTGTACCACTAATTATTATGTCTAACTTTTGAACTCCGTACTCAGTAGCTCTTCTAACAGCTTCCTCAGCTGCTACTTGTGCAGCATAAGGAGTAGACTTTCTAGAACCTTTAAAGCCAACTGAGCCACCGGATGTCCAAACTATAGTTTCACCAGACGGGTTAGATATATTTATAATTGTATTATTAAAACTTGCTTTTATATGTGCTACTCCAGCAGGTACGTTTTTTTTGACTTTCTTTTTAGTTTTTTGATCAGCCATTATTTCAATGCTTTCTTCTTACCAGCTATAGCGAATCTAGGACCTTTTCTTGTCCTTGCATTTGTATGGGTTCTTTGACCTCTAACAGGGAGTCCTTTTCTGTGTCTTAAACCTTGGTAAGTACCGATTTCAGTTTTTCTTCTAATATTTTGTGACACGTCTCTTCTGAGGTCACCCTCTACTCTGAAATTTGCCTCAATGTACTTTCTAATTTGTGCAACTTCATCGTTTGTAAGATTGCTGACACGTGTACTTGGATCAATGTTGAGGTCTGTGCAAATATCATCAGCTCTTTTTTCACCGATACCATGTATATAACGCAGTGATGCAATAACCCTTTTTTCTCTTGGAATGTCTATACCTGAAATACGCGCCATTAAAACTTAACCTTGCCTCTGCTTGTGACGAGGATTTCTTTTGTTTATAACGTAAAGCTTGCCTTTTCTTCTAACGATTTGATCGTTAGGGCCTCTCTTTTTAACGCTTGATTTAACTTTCATTTATGTCTCCAAATAATCCTACCTCTTGTGGGATCATATGGTGAAACTTCCATTTCAACAGTATCCCCAGGTAAAATTCTTATGTACCTCATTCTCATTTTTCCAGACACATGAGCTAAAATTTCTGCACCGCTTTCAAGTTGTACCTTAAAAGAGGCGTTTGGCAAAGTTTCCATAACTGTTCCTTGAACTTTAATTATGTTTTTTTCTTTTTCTACCAAAATTAGCCTTGATTATGTGACCGATTTACTAGATTAGTGCGATTTGAAACTATTACAAACACAAAATTAAAATAAGTTTTCTGTAAAAACACGTGTTCCTTCCTCTGTTAATCCTATTGTATGCTCCCAATGGGCTGAATTTTGGCCATCTATTGTCTTAACTGTCCATCCGTCTTCATCTACCATCGTTTCTTCAGACCCTAAGTTAAACATAGGTTCGATACAAATAGCCATTCCTGTTTTTAACTCAAAGCCTGTATTTTTTTTACCATAATGAGGTACTTGTGGTTCTTCATGCATTTCTTGACCAATGCCGTGTCCAACATAGTTTTTTACATTACCAAGGTTTTTACGTGTTGCTATTTTGTCAATTTTATATCCAATTGTTCCTAATTTTTGCCCGTCTTCGACTAGTTTTACTGCTTCGTTTAACGCGTGCTTGGTGGTTTCAATTAGAAACTTATCCTCACTTGAGATTTCCCCAACACCATAAGTAAATGCAGCATCAGCATGAAAACCTTCAAATGATACTCCAACATCTATAGATATTAAGTCACCTTCCTGTATGATTCTATCGTTAGGTATCCCATGAACTATTGCGTCATTTGGCGAAGCACAAATGTAAGCAGGATAAGGATCGTGTCCAGGGGGTGCATAACCAAAAAAACTTGATTGAACATTTGAATTTTCTATAATATTTTTAGCAATACCATCAAGGTCTTTGAGAGTCATTCCAGGTTTAGTTGAATTGTAAATTTCGTAATGTATATTTGAAACAACTTTACCTGCTTTTGCCATCTTCTCAAAATCTTCAGAAGTTTTATACGTAAGCATTAACTATTCAAATTCTTTCAGTATTAAGTTGTAAATATTTTCAACTTCACCAACAGCATTTATCTTTGAAACTAAATTTCTTTGTTCATAGTATTCAATTAAAGGAGCTGTATCATTTTCATAAACTTCAAGCCTGACACTTACAGATTTTTCTGTATCATCACTCCTGCCACTAGTTTCACCTCTATTTAAAATTCTTTTTATTAGCTCATCTCGGTCAGCTTCAAAAACGATGACTTTGGAAATTTTAAATTCTTCACTGATTTTATCTAGACTTTTTGCTTGAGCAATTGTTCTAGGAAACCCATCAAGTATTGCTCCGTTAACACAATCATTAGAAAGAAGCCTTTCTTGCAACATTTCAATAACCAAAGAATCTGGAACAAGTTTGCCTTCGTCAAGAAGAGTTTTTGCAATCTTGCCAAGTTCTGTTTCGTTGCTTACATGCTCACGAAGCATGTCACCTGTTGATATGTGAGCAAGATTTTTTTCTTTAGCTATTGTTACTGCTTGAGTCCCTTTTCCAGCACCTGGTGGCCCTAGAAAGATTACTAAATTGCTCAATCAATGAATCCTTCATAATTTCGCATACTTAATTGGCTCTCAATTTGCTTCATAGTTTCCAAAGCTACACCAACTGTAATAAGAATTGAAATACCACTAAATCCAAGAGGTATGTCCCATATGACAGATGCTATTGAAGGAAGGACCGCAACTGACGCTAAAAATACAGATCCCGGAAGAGTTATTCTATTAATAATGTGTGAAAGATAGTTGGTAGTAGAAATTCCAGGTCTTACTCCAGGTATAAAGCCACCCTGTCTTCTAATCATGTCTGACTGACGAACAGGATCAAATTGAATTGTTGTATAAAAATATGTAAAGAAAATTATCAATATACCAAGAAAGAAAACATAAAACCAAGTTGTCCCTTGAGAGTTAGCTAAATTAATGTCAATCCAATTTCTAATAGCGGCTGTAACATTGTTGTCTTGGGGTAAGGAAGTAGCTACCAAAGCAGGGAAAAACAAAATACTAGTTGCAAATATAACTGGAATAACTCCAGCACTATTTACTTTTAATGGAATGTATGTACTTTGTCCACCCATAACTTTTCTTCCTCTAACTCGTTTTGCAAATTGTATAGGAATTCTTCTTTGACCTTGTTCTACATAAATTATTCCAACAATCATAAGTATGAACATAACCATAAGAAACACGAATTGACCTAATCTTCCTTGACCTGCTGTTACCTGATAAGAACTTCCAAACTGTGATGGCAATTGACTTACAATACTTGCAAAAATTATTAAAGACATACCATTTCCAACACCCCTTTGAGAAATAAGCTCACCGATCCACATAATAAATGCTGTACCAGCAGTCATTGTTAAGACTATTAAACCAACTCGAGATGGTGTATAGTTTGGAATCAATGAGATTCCTCCAGTTAAACTTCCTCTAGAAAATAAGTAAGTAAGTGCTGTGGATTGTAAAAGGGCTAAAACAACTGTTATATATCTTGTCCACTGTGTAATAACTTTTCTGCCAGACTCACCCTCTTCTTGAAGCTTTTGCAATCTTGGAATTACGACAGTTAATAGCTGAAGAATAATACTGGCAGTTATGTAAGGCATTATTCCAAGAGCAAATACTGAAAAAGTCTCTAAGGCTCCCCCAGAAAATAAATTAAGCAACCCGTAAATACCAGCCTGTGACCCAGAATCTGTAAGTCTCTGTACAGCATCAAGATCTACTCCTGGTACTGGTACAGCAGCTCCCAATCTATAAACAGCAAACATGAAAAGGGTAAAAAGTATTCTTTTTCTTAAATCTGGAATTTTGAATATATATCTAAAAATAGATAGTTTCATAATTACTCGTTAATAATTTCAACAGTACCGCCAGCACTCTCAATTTTGCTTTTAGCGACTTCACTTATAGCATGAATTTTCAAATCTATTTTTTTGGTAATTTCACCATCACCTAATATTTTTACCAAACCTTTTTTTCTAGTTAGTCCCATCTCTCTTAGGATATCAGGAGTAACTTCACCTTCTAAATTCTTTTCTTCTAATTCACTAACATTGACAACAACATATGACATTTTTGCAGCATTGCCAATACCTCTCACTTTAGGAATACGCCTATATAAAGGTATTTGACCTCCCTCAAAATATGCTGGGACGGTTTTTCTTGCACCTGTACCCTTAGTTCCTCGACCAGCAGTTTTTCCTCTTTTACCTGATTCGCCTCTACCTTTTCTTAATTTTTGCTTTGTAGATCCAGGTGTTGGTTTCAAATGATGAAATCTTAGTTTTTTCATATTATTTAATCTCTTCTATTTCTACCAAATGTTCAATTTTGTGAAGCATTCCTTCAACCATTGGGTTGAGCTCTCTTTCAGTTGAAGAATTGATTTTCTTAAGACCTAAACTTCTTACTGTCTCTCGAGCTTTTGGTTTTTGACCAATTAAGCTTCTTTTTAAAGTAATTTTAACTTTCATCTGCTACCTTTACTTTTTTTTCAGCTTTAGTTTTTTCATATGCCTCAACTAAACCAGCAGGTGCGACCTCGGATGGTTTTTTTCCTCTGAGTCCAGCAACCATGTCTGGCGTTCTTTGATTTAACAAGCCATTGATTGTTGCTTTAGCAACATTGAGATGAGTGGGTGAACCTAGGGATTTTGCGAGTATATCTTTAACTCCAGCAACTTCAAGTACCTGCCTTGCTGCACCTCCAGCAATAACTCCTGTACCTGGAGCTGCTGGTTTTAGAAGTACTCTGGAAGATCCATGCTTTCCAATTATGGAGTGAACAATTGTTGAACCTGCCATTGGAATATCTTGAATATTCTTTTTAGCATTTTCTATGGCTTTTTGAATAGCTAGTGGAACTTCAGAACCTTTTCCATATCCAATTCCAGCCTTTCCATTCCCATCTCCAACTGCTACAAGAGCAGTAAATGCAAAATTTCTACCGCCCTTTACAACTTTGGCCACTCTATTAATGTGTATTACACTTTCTTGAAGTTCTAGCTCAGCCATTAAAATTCAATTCCTTTTTCTCTTATTCCATCTGCTAAAGATTTAACTCTGCCGTGATAAACATAACCACCTCTATCAAAAACTGCTTTTGAAATTTTAAGATCATTTAACTTTTTACCCATAAGTTCCCCTACCTCTTTTGAGGTATCAACTGATAGATTTTTGGATTTAACTTCTTTTGAAAGAGTGCTAGCTGATGCTATTGTTACTTGATTTAAATCATCTATAGCCTGTACATATATATTGTTGTTACTTTTAAAAACAGCAATACGCGGAACAGAAGCTGTCCCGTTAATTTTTTTTCTAATTCTTATTTTTCTGTGATGTCTTTTGTCTTTAACTTTCATAATATTTTTTATGCTCCAGCGGTTACTGCAGCTTTACCTGCTTTTCTTCTAACGTACTCATCTTCATACCTAATACCTTTACCCTTGTATGGCTCAGGTGGTTTTATAGCTCTAATATTTGCTGCTACCTGCCCAACAAGTGCCTTGTCTATTCCAGAAACGATTACTGTATTTTGATCTGGAACTTCAAAATTAATACCCTCAACTTTTTTAAAAATTACAGGATGTGAAAATCCACAAAGAATCTCAATATCATTGCCCTTCAAAGTTGCTCTGTGTCCAACACCTTGTAATAGTAAAGTCTTCTTATAACCTTCCAGAACACCTTGAATATTGTTTGCAATTAAAGATCTGTATAATCCATGAAGGCTTCTGACTTCAGCAACTTCAGAACTTCTAGAAAAATTTAAAATGTTTTCATTAATCTCATAATTTATTCTGTCGTCAACTATCTCTACTGTTAGCTCACCTTTAGGACCTTTAACAGAAATTAAATTTCCCTCGATTTTTAATTCTACTTTTTCAGGTATTTCAATTGGTTTGTTGCCAATCCTACTCATGACCAAACCTCACAAATCAATTCTCCACCAAGTTTTCTTTTTCGAGCTTCAGAATCTGGTAATAAGCCTCTCGAAGTTGAAACTACAACAGTTCCCAACCCACCATTATTTCTTGGGAGTGTATCAGAACCTACGTAAAGTCTTCTTCCTGGTTTGCTGAGTCTGTTTAAGCCAGCTAAAACTGGTGAACCATTTTCAGAATATTTTAAATCTATTTCTATCTGTTTATCTGAACCATCTCCAGAAACTTTAACGTCACTAATATATCCCTCATCCTTTAAAAGTTTTGAAAGTTCTAGTTTGAACTTTGAATGAGGTACAGAGACGGATGGCTTGCTAACCATTGATGCATTTCTTATTCTTGTAAGAAAATCTGAAATTGGATCTGAATTCATTCTTACCAGGAAGCTTTCTTAATACCAGGCAACTCACCTTTTAATGCTAAATCTCTAAATGTATTTCTTGACATTCCAAATTTTCTGAGGGTACCTCTAGGTCTACCTGTTACTTCGCATCGGTTTCGATGTCTCGTAGCAGAAGCATCTCTCGGCATTTTTGCAATCTTTTTTTGAGCTTCACGTTTCTCATCATATGAGGTATTAGGATCTTTAATGACCTTAAGCAATTCTTGGCGTCTTTCAGCGTAGACTGAGATTGCTCTCTTCCTTTGATTGTTTTTTACTATTTTGCTCGTTTTTGCCATAATTAATTCTCCCTAAATGGAAATCCTAGCGATTGTAATAATACATAACCTTTTTCGTTATCGTTAGCAGAAGTACAAATTGTAATGTTCATTCCTCTAATGTCTCTAACCTTGTCATATTCAACTTCAGGAAAAACTAACTGTTCATTTAATCCAAGTGTGTAATTTCCGTTTCCATCAAACGACTTTTTATTAAAACCTCTAAAGTCACGGATTCTTGGGACAACAACTTGCACAAACCTGTCATAAAATTCCCACATTTTGTCACCTCTTAAAGTAACAGATGTACCAATTGGCATACCTTCTCTAATTTTAAATCCAGCAATTGATTTTTTTGCTCTCCTGATTACAGGTTTTTGTCCAGAAATTGCAGTTAATTCATCAACCATAGACTCAAGCGCCCTGCCATCTGTAGCTGCTTTTCCATCACCGATGTTGATAATTATTTTTTCAAGACTTGGTATTTCATTTACATTACTCAATTGAAGATCAGACATAATCTTTTGCTTTAACTCGGTATTAAACTGCTCTTTTAATCTAGGAATCATACTTCATCACCTGTCTGGGTTAGTATTCTATATTTTTTGCCATTTTTATCAAACTTATAACCAACTCGTCCCGATTTCTTTTTTATAACTAATGCAACATTGGAGACGTTTATTGGCATACTTTTATCAATAACTCCGCCTTGCATTGTTTGACCCTGTGGTTTTTGATGTTTTTTATTAACATTCACTCCCTCGACTAGGACAGTTCCTTTTTTTGGAAATGCTTGTAAAACTTTTCCTTCTTTTCCAGCATCTTTTCCTGATATTACTTTTACCATGTCTCCTTTTTGGATTTTCATTACAAAACCTCCGGAGCTAAGGACACTATTCTCATAAACTTTTTTTCTCTTAATTCTCTACCTACTGGTCCAAAAATTCTTGTTCCCCGAGGTTGCTCTTGTTCATTAATAATTACACATGCATTTTCGTCAAAACGTATATAAGTTCCATCTTTTCTTCTAGTTTCTTTTTTCGTTCTAACAACAACGGCTTGAACGATGTCACCTTTTTTGATTTGTCCACCTGGAATAGCGTCTTTTACTGTAGCAACAAAAGTATCACCGAGTCCAGCATATCTAATTCGAGAGCTTCCTTTAACTTTGATACAAAGTACCTCTTTTGCACCAGAGTTGTCAGCAACTTTAAGTCTAGATTCTTTTTGAATCATCTTGCCCTCTCCACTACTTCAGTTACACGCCATTTTTTTGTTTTAGAAAATGGTTTAGTTTCCATTATTTTGACTGTGTCGCCTACTTTTGCTTCAAAACTTTCATCATGAGCATGTAATTTTCTTGTCTTTTTAACAATTTTTTTGTATTTTGGATGAGGAAATTGAAGTTCTATTGCAACTGTTACGGTTTTTTCACGAGCATCAGAAACAACTATTCCTGTCCTTACTTTTCTTGATGATCTTTCCATACTTTCCATTATTCAGTTACCTCATTATTTAGTTCGCTTAGTTTTTCAGTTAAAACTGTGTTTGCTTGTGCAATCTCTTTTTTAATTTTTCTAAAAACAGAAGTGTCTTCTATCTGGCTTGTTGCAAGTGCAAATCTAGAATCCATAAGTTCTTTTTTCAAATCAACTATTTTATTTTCTAACTCTTGAACAGAAAGTTCTCTTAAATCATTAACACTCATACGTTATCCCTCATAACAAATTTGGTTTTCATAGGTAACTTGTGACCAGCTTTTCTCATTGCTTCACGAGCAACATCCTCCGGCACACCGGATATTTCAAATAGTATACGACCCGGCTTAACCACTGCCACATAATACTCAACATTTCCTTTACCAGATCCCATTCTTACTTCTGCAGGTTTTTTTGTAATTGGTTTGTGAGGAAAGATATTAATCCAAACTTTACCGCCACGTTTCATGGTTCGGGTAATAGTAATTCTTGCAGCTTCTATCTGTCTGGCAGTGACATATGAGGTTTCAACTGCTTGTAAACCAAAGTCACCAAATGAAACAACATTGCCGCCTTTTGAATTACCTTTTCGTCTTCCTCGAAAAGACTTTCTATATTTTGTTTTCTTTGGCATTAACATATTTTTACTCTTCTTCTAAAATTGATTTTTCTTCTTCAAACTTTGCTTGAGCGTCCTCTTTAGTAATTTTTTTACCACCACCAGCTTCAACTATCTTTGATGCTTGTTCCTCATTAGCTTTTTTACCACCACCAGCTTCTAGAATTTTTGATTCTTTCTTTTCTCCAACAGCAGCTTCCGCTCTTGATTTAACTGATTTAACTCTTCCGGCTGCTGGACCACCACTTGCTAGGTTTGCTTCCGCAGATATTTTTTCTTGTCTTAGCTTGTTCGAACCAACAACATCCCCTTTATAAACCCAAACTTTGACACCAATTGCTCCGACTGTAGTGTGTGCTGCTGCTCTTCCAAAATCTATGTCGGCACGTAATGTATGGAGAGGTACTCTTCCTTCTCTGTACCATTCTCTTCTTCCCATTTCTGCTCCACCAAGTCTTCCGGAACATTCAACTCTGACACCTTCGGCACCAGCTTTTAATGCTGCAGTAACAGCTCTTTTCATAGCCCTTCTAAAAGCTACTCTGTTTTCTAATTGATCTGCTATTCCTCTAGCCAAAAGTTGAGCATCTAATTCTGCTTCTCTGATTTCAATAATATTTAGCTTTACTGGTTGCTTAGATAACTTTTCAATACCTTTTCTTAATCTATCTGCTTCAACACCTTTACGGCCGATTACTACTCCTGGTCTTGCTGTATGTATATCTACAGTAAGCGTTCCGCCTTTATCTCTTCTTTCAATATCGATACGAGATACAGCAGCCTTAGGAAGCTGTTGTGATAGAAAATCTCTAATTTGATAATCTTGATTAACTAGGTCTTTGTAATCTTTGCTGTTGAACCAACGAGATTTCCAGTCGTTTACAATACCAATTCTAAATGCGTAAGGATGTGTTTTTTGACCCATTATTCACCCACACTTTCTAGCTCAATTAGTAAATGAGTTGTTCTTTTAT
>CACHTH010000008.1:0-46636 GCA_902582695.1 uncultured Candidatus Actinomarina sp. | reverse complement strand
CGTGCAAACTCTCGTAAAGAAATTGAATATTTACATCCAGATTTAGAGGACGTTTTGAGTGAGACTTACGGCGTGATTTTATATCAGGAACAAGTTATGCAGATTGCTGAAAAAATTGCAGGATTTAATTTACAGGAAGCAGACAATTTAAGGGTAGCAATGGGCAAAAAAATTCCTCAAGTTATGGAAGAGCAGCGTAAAAAATTTACTGAAGGATCTGTAAAAAGTGGATATTCTGAGCAATTCGCAATAGAACTATTTGATCAAATAGCATATTTTGCTGGTTACGGATTTAATAAAAGCCATTCCGTACCTTATGCACTACTTGCTTATCAAACTGCTTACTTAAAAGCAAACTATCCTGCAGAGTATATAGCTGCTTCATTGACTGCGGTAAAGAGGGATAAAGATAGGACAGCAATATATCTTTCTGAAGCTAGAGATATGGGAGTCAAAGTGTCTACTCCAGATATAAATAGAAGTGCATCAGATTTTACTGTTAATGATAACGAAATACTCTTTGGGCTATCTGCAGTAAGAAATGTAGGAGATATAACTGCGGAAAAAGTTGTTTTAGAAAGAAATAAAAATGGATCCTATAAATCAATTGAAGACTTTTTATCAAGAATAGATTCAAGATCACTAAACAAAAGAGGCATAGAAGCTTTAGCACAAGGGGGAGGGTTTGATTTTTTTGGACACTCAAGAAAAGGCGTGTATGATGCAATACCTGATTTAATTGACGACGCCAAAGATCTTAAAAATAAAAAAGCAAATAACCAAACTTCATTATTTGATTTGGATGATCAATCAGATAAATTAACAACTATTAAAGACACTGAGTGGACTAAGAAAGAAAAACTAGAAAGAGAAAGAGAAATGTTAGGTTTTTTTGTTAGTGAAGATCCACTAGATGGGTATGGAGAAGTGCTTAAATCAGAATCTTCGCACTCTATATTAGAGTTACAATCATTTGACGAGGAAGAGGAAGTAAATGTTGTTATTGCTGGTTTGATTTCCAATGTGCAAAAAAGAGTATCAAGAAGAGGAAACCCGTGGATTCAATTTGATTTACAAGATACATCTGGTTCAGCTGGTGTATTAATTTTTAACAAGCTAGTAGATAAATACAATAGCAGTATTGATGGAGAAATATATCTTAAGGTTTCAGGTACCTATGTTGGAGGTTCTGAAAACACTATTCGAGCAAGAGACATTGAAGTAATAGAGCCATCAAAAATGGTTGAAGATTTAGACACTTCACCATTAAGAATATCTGTAACTGAGGAAAAATTAGATAAGAAAAATCTTATTTTATTGAGAGAATTACTCGAGAAATATCCGGGTCTCTCAAATGTTGAGTTAGAGGTTCATGGAAAACAAAATACTAAATTACTTGAATTGAAAGAAATAAAAGTTAAAAAAACTAATCAATTGAAAAATGAGATTAACACATTGCTTACTAGTTAAGTAAAATGATAAATATATGAGTTTTAATGTAGAAGAATTTATAAACAGATATAAAGAAAGAGCAGAAGCTGTAAAAAACAGATCCATTCCACCTGTTGGTGGAGACGATCGCATGGCATTTATCAAACAAGCAGAAACTGATTTTCAGGATTATATGATTATTGCAGATTCAGAATTTACAGTTGAGGAAGACTATTTAGTATTTAAGTATAAATTAGATTCTTAATCAAGATTTTTACTCATAGGAAAAATTTTGGTAATAACTTCTGCACAAGCAACTGCTATTTCCATATGTTCTTTTTGAGTTCCATTACCGGATCTTAATTCAATGTAATGTATCCAGCTTCTAAGTGTGCCATTCATATACATCCTGCTAACAGTATTTCCTTCAGGCAAGACTGCACGTGCCTGTTCTTTAGCAATTCCATTTTCAATTGCCCAATTATATGTTTCTCTAGCTTCGTTAATAAGATGTTCCTGTTTTTCAATCCACATATTTGAAATTTCTTCGTCATCATTTTCAATAGAGTTTTGTCTATTTTTAAGATCTTGAAGCCTGGCTTCTCTAGTCACAAATTCTAGATCTTTAACAGGATTTGCATATCTTTGAGAAAATTCTTGGAAACTAAATGATCTATGTCTTAAAATTTGCCTTGCAATGTCTCTTGTTGTTTCTATTTCAAGGCATGCACTGACCATTTCAAGAGGAGACCAATGTGCGTTTTTAATTAGATACTTTATTAGTTTTTCACTTGTTTCGGTATTTAATTGATTTGAAGGGTTTGAGACTCGCGCACAAAAAGCTACCAATTCTTGAGCATTATCAATTCCTTCATTTAGAAACTCTTCTGTTGGCGTAGAATAACTTACTAATTTAACTTTCATTTATGTAACTATATTAAAATAAAAAAAATATGTTTTTATTAAGGATAATTGTTTTTTTAATACTTGTTTCTTTATTAATTATTTTGGCTTACCCATTATTAATTATTTATGATATTTCCAGAGGTGGAAATGGATTTGGAATTTGTAATGACCTTGTCAACTGTGTTATTCCTATAACTGAAGGTCCTAGGTTATTAATTATTCTTATTGCATCATTTTTTGTACTAGTTTTTTTATTAAGAATTATTATGAAATTTATTAACTCTCTAAATAAAGAAAAATCTATTCTTTAACAACTAAAAAGATTGATAATAAGACCATAAGTACGCCAAACCAATTCAAAATATTTAGATACTCATTTGCTATTAAAATTCCAATTAATAAAGCAAATATAGCTTCCATGCTTAATATCAAAGCTGAAGTTGAAGCTTTTATTATTTTTTGACCGTACAGTTGTAAATAAAATGCTCCAACATTAACTACTAATCCCAAAAATACTATTGGAAGTATATTTTCATACAAAAATTCAAACTCCGAAAAGGTTATTAATGGTAAACACAAAACCGCTCCTGTTAATGACTGAACAAACATTAGTTGTGAAATATTTTGATTTTTTACATATCTTTCAACGAGAACTATATGCATTGCATAAGCTACAGCACAAATTAGGGTAAACAAGTTTCCAAACACTTGTGAAATATCATTTATTGATATAAGAGCTATTCCAGTGAACCCGAGAAATGAATATATGTAGTTTTTTGCTTCTAAGTCTGTTTTGTTAATAAATTTAGATAAAAAAGGTGTAAGTACTACATAAAATCCAGTTACAACACCTGAATTAATAGTGGATGTAGTTAACAAACCTTGTGTTTGAGTTATGTATCCTAGCCATAAAAATAGTCCCATCATTAAACCGGGTTTCCAAGTTCTTTTTTCCGGTATACCACCAATTACAGCAAAAAAGAATGCTGCGATTAAATATCTTAAAAAAACAACAAAAGTTGGACTAAAAATACTCAGTAAATTTTTTACAATTAAAAAAGTTGAACCGAAAAATAATGCAGATACAAATAATGCAATTAGCGATTTGTTTTTTTCATTAATGAACATATGAGAGAACTTTAATATGTTGTATAAAATAATATAGTGGTAATAAGTAAAGATAGAAAAGTAAAAGATATTGTCAATATCTTAGAGAAACTGTATCCAAAAACCCTTATTCCACTAAAACATAAGGACCCATTTACTCTTTTGGTATCTGTTGTTTTGTCTGCACAGTGCACAGATGAAAGAGTAAATCAGATTACTCCAATTTTATTTGATAATGCAGATACACCTTTAAAGATGTCAAGATTACCAGTTGGTAAAATTGAAAAGATAATTAGACCATGTGGTTTATCGCCTCAAAAATCAAAAGCAATTAGTGGTTTGTCAAAATTAATAGTTAATAAGCACAACTCTAAAGTGCCTCAAAACTTTAAAGAACTAGAAAATTTACCTGGTGTTGGTCATAAGACTGCATCTGTTGTTATGAGTCAAGCATTTGGATATCCTGCTTTTCCTGTTGACACACACATACATAGACTTGCATGGAGATGGGGTTTGTCGACAGGAAAAAATGTAGAAAAAACAGAAAAAGATTTAAAAAGACTTTTTCCAGAAAGTAAGTGGAACAAACTTCACCTTCAGATTATTTTTTACGGTCGTGAATATTGTCCTGCTAGAGGACATAATTTAGAACTTTGTATTATTTGTTCAAAATATAGAAGAAAAGAAGGATTTAAGTAGAATTTTTTTTATATCAAGTTGAGGTATATATTTAGTTTATGGAAATTAATGCATCTATAGCCTTCTTCTTTGGAGCTTTATCATTTTTTTCACCTTGTGTACTTCCATTGGTCCCTGGGTATTTTGCCATATTTTCTATAAATAAAAATTCAAAAATATCGAAAATTAATGGCGCAGTTCAATTTGCATTAGGATTTTCTATTGTTTTTGTCTCACTAGGGGCATTAGCAAGTTCGATAGGTTCTTTTTTTAGTAGAAACGCTACAATTCTTGGTCAAATCAGCGGTGCTATCATAATTATTTTTGGTTTGGTTTTATTAATACCATCTCTTAATAAAAGATATTTTTATAGTTCAAACTATGTTGATATCAACAATTTTTCAAAATCTAAAAACTTTATAATGGGTTTTACATTCGGCTTTGGGTTTACCCCCTGTATCGGACCAGTCCTTGGAGCATTGTTAACTCTTTCATCTAAGTCTGAAACATTATATTCGGGAGTAATGTACCTAATATTATTTTCATTAGGTTTAGCTGTTCCTTTTATTACTATTGCAATCCTTTCAGATCGGATTAATTTCAATAACAAAGTATTTAAAAGTTTTCAAAAATACTCAACAAATGTTTCTGGTGTTACATTAATTGCATTAGGTTATTTAATATTTACTGACAGAGTTTATATTCTTGCATCATTTTTTCAAGAAATTCTTTACATACTTAATTTAGATTGGTTAAGTACTATTTAGATTATGAAAGTTTTAAAATCATTAAATTCTTTATATGTTGAGGGGAGTGATTCTTACACTTTCATTGATTCACTTGTATCGAACTCTATAAATGAAAGCGAATATAAGTTCTCCTATTTATTAGGTCCAGATGGCAAAGTAAACTTTTGGTTTATATTTTCAAGACAAAACGATTTATTAAAAATTTATCAATCTGAAAGTAATTTGATTGAATTGAAAAAAGTATTAGAAAAGTACAAAATTCGTATCAAATGTGAATTAAATATTGTTAAAGAAGATGTATTTTTCGAAATTAATGAGAAAGAGGATACTCTTAGTGTAAAACCAACTAATGAAGTTGAACATCACCTTGATTGGTCTAATGTTGAATTGGCCTATGAGCTTCCTTCATTAAAGATCATTGAATTGGGCTTATTACCTAATGAGATTAAATGGCTAGAAAGTTTTGTTGACTTTTACAAAGGCTGCTTTATGGGACAAGAACAGGCCTCAAGAGTTAAATTTAGGGGTAATCCTAGAAGAATATTAAAAACTTTACCAAACTCTACTCAAGAAATAGTAAAAAAATAATTTATAGTGACTGAAAACAACACCAGATGTAATTACTGTGGGAGAACTTTATATAAACAAGTTTCTGAAAAATATTTCGTTTGTTCTCAAAAATGTAAAAGATTGATTAAAAATAATACCTATATTGAGACAGTTGATTCTCTTGTCTTAAGAGTTAACAGTACTAAGTGGAGTACAGTTGATGATTTGAATAAAAAAGTTGATATAAATAAATTTGACTTCATTTCTTCTGTAAGACGTTTGATTTATTTTAAAGGATTGCTTTTAACCAAAGAAAAAAAAGAAATTAATCAAAATTCACTCATATCTAAAGTGAAAATATAGCGCCTTTATCAAATCGTTTTAATGAATATTGAACAATAGGCCCTACTGTAACAACCATGAAGATTGTACCTAGTCCATAAGAACCACCCAGTAATACCCCAACTACAAACGCAGTAAAGTCGATTCCAATTCTTGTAAGTCTTATACTTGGACCTAATTTAGCTATGCCAACCATAATTCCATCTCTGGGACCTGGTCCAAGCCCAGAACCAACATAAACACCTACTCCTAATGCAAACACCACAGTTCCAAATACGAGAAAGATTACTTTTACGGACAAGATTTCTGGACTTGGCAAATAATACATAGTTAGGTCGATAACGTTTCCAATAGTTAAGATATTTAAAATAGTGCCTATGAAAGGTTTTTGTCTCAGTGGAATCCATCCTAAGAGTAAAATAAAACCTGTTAGGACGCCAGCAAACCCAATTTTAACGCCTATTAATTTACTAAATCCATCGTGAAAAACATCCCAGGAATTTAATCCAAGGCCAGCCTCAATAGTAAAAGCCAATCCAAAACCACATAAAAAAAGTCCAATCATTAGTTGAGGAATTCTCTGAATTATTAATTTATTTTGCATCTATGAACAAGCCTTCTAAGACTGAGATGTTTTCCGGACATAGTTCGTAAGTAGATTGAAAGCGAAGTATTGGAATAATTCTATTATTTATATCAACTTTAATATCATTATCATTGAGTAAATTTAATATAACATTTAATGATGCTTGTTCATCAATCCATTGATTTGAACTATTACAAATATCTTTTCCAACTTGTATTAACGTATCATCAGAGTAATTTTCTAGAGTATCTTCACTATCAGCAATTCTGATTTGCTCTACAAAACTATCACCAAAATTATCTGTGCTTAATGATGAAAACGTTATATAGATAATTACTGAAATGATGAAAAAAATCGTAACACCAATAATTGTTTTATTATTCATATTCTATTATTAAGTAATTTTGAATTTATATATAAACGTATTCAACAAATGTACCCGGAGGGGGAGTCGAACCCCCACATCCGAAGATACTGGATTTTGAATCCAGCGCGTCTGCCAATTCCGCCATCCGGGCTTTAATAAGATTATATTTGATATGCAGATGAATGAGAGAAAATTTTATTAAGTTTAAAATGAGAGTGTGATATTCCTAATTGATGGCCACAGCATTGCATTTAGAGCCTTTTATGCATTACCTGAAACGTTAGAGACAAAAGATGGATTTCCTACAAATGTAATTCATGGATTTCTTATGATGCTATCTAAGCTTGTGAATAATTACGATGTAGAAAAAATTATTATTACATGGGATGTTTCTAAAAAAACCTTTAGAAACGAAATATACGAAGACTATAAAGCTAATAGAAGTTCATCACCTGATAACTTTAAAATTCAAATTAATAAACTTCAAAGTCTGCTTACTAAATTTAACTTACCTCAAGTTTCGCTTGAAGGGTACGAGGCTGATGATGTTTTAGGTAGTTTGTCAAAACACTTTAATAAAAAGAATAAGAAAGTAACAATAGTTACAGGAGATCGAGATTCATTCCAATTAATTAGTTCCAAAACTCATATTATGTATACAAAGCGTGGAATATCTGATGTTGAAATATTTGATAGCAATGTTTTTACTGAAAAGTATCAAATCAATACGAATCAATATATTGAATACTTAGCCTTAAAGGGTGACAAATCAGATAATATTCCTGGCTTACCGGGTGTTGGTGAAAAAACAGCAATATCGTTATTACTAAAGTATAAAAAAATATCAAATATTTATAAAAATTTGGATGAATTGACACCAAAATTAAAGTCAAATTTTGAAGAACATAAAGATTTATTAAATATGAGCAAAGACCTGGCAACTATAAAAACAGACCTAGATCTTGAAATACCAACAACAAATCTAAGTGAAACTATATTTCTTGACAACAAGGTTCTAGAAGATTCTGGAAATGAAATTTCTAAATATGAACTTAATAGATTTCTTGGTGAAAGAACTAACTTAAATAAAAACGAGAATGAAAAAGAGAAATTAGAAATAAAATTATTAGATAAAAATATTGATGTACCCAGTATTGTATTTAATTTTGAAAACAAAAACTACTTTGTAAACAATGATGAGTTTGGTGAATTTGAGTCACTACTAAATTTCAACAATATAATTTCTCTTTCATCACAAAAATTGTTTAACGAGTTTCAAATAGAAAAGACTGATAAATTTATTGCATACGACTGTATGCTGTTTTTATTAGATCCAAGTATTAGACCAGACAATATTTTAAGCATTGTTAAATACCTAGATCCACAAAGTGAATTAAACAAAAAGTCTGCTGTGGATGAATATATAAATTTTTTTCAATCCAAATTTAGTTCTGTTAATAAATCGATTAAAGAATTCGAATTTGAAGCTACACTTCATCAACTTTATAAAGATGTAGATTTTCCAATGTTGAAGATTTTATCTGAAATGGAAAATGAAGGAATTACAGTATCAAAAGAAAAAATGAAAAAGCTTTCAAAAAGTTTATCTACTAAATTAACTAACCTTCAAAATAAGTGTTACAGCATTACTGAAAAAGAGTTCAATTTAAATTCACCAAAACAACTTTCTGAAATATTTTTTAACGAACTGAAATACCCAGTTTTGAAAAAAACACCTAAAGGAGCTCCTTCTACTGATGCAAGCGTTTTAGAGGAATTAGCTAAGAATTATGACTTACCGAAACATATTTTAAAATATAGAGAGTTAGAAAAAATAAGATCTACTTATGTAGATGGTTTATTGCCTGAGGTAAGTAATAATTCAAAAATACACACTCATTACAACTTATTTGGCACCACAACAGGCAGATTGTCATCAGAAAAGCCAAATTTACAAAACATACCAAACAAGACAGAGTTAGGACAGCAAATTAGAGATTTCTTTATTTCTAAACCATCTATGAACTTTATCCTTTCAGATTATTCTCAAATTGAGCTTCGGGTTCTCGCGCACCTAAGCCAAGACTCAGAAATGATAAAAATATTAAATGAAGAAAATTCAGACATACACTCTGAAACTGCCGCTCGAATTTTTAATCAACCACTAAATGATGTTAACTCTGAAATGAGAAGAAAGGCTAAAGAAGTTAATTTTGGGTTAATTTATGGGATGGAAGCATTCGGTCTTTCCAAAAGTTTAGATATATCTCAAAAAGAAGCTAAGAAACTAATTGATTCTTATTTTGATCAATTTCCAAAAGTAAAAGGATTTCTAGAAAATGTTGTATCTAATGCTGAAAAAAATACATATACAAAGACTTTGTTTGGAAGGAAAAGATTTATAAGAGAATTAGCCTCTTCAAATTTTCAGTTGAAAGCCATGGGTAAGCGAATCGCTATGAATGCACCAATTCAAGGTACAGCATCAGATATTATGAAAATCGCCATGATAAAAGTTCGTTTTGCACTTAATAATTTTGATAATGCCAATTTATTACTTCAAATACATGATGAAATAGTGGTTGAAGCTAAGAAAAAAGACGTTGATAAAGTTTCATCAGTTGTTTCTAAAAATATGCAAAATGCAGTTAAACTCGATGTTCCTTTGTACGTTAACACAAAGATAAATACATCCCTTGCAAATTTTAATAATTAGTTTGTAAATATCACAGATATGTTATTCTTATTGACGCAACACTATGATTGGAATAATTAATACATATGACAAGTAATAATGAAGAGAAATCCTCTCCATCAAATGTCGTCGAACTACCTGAAGATATAAAACCAGAAGATTTTCCTGAACTTCTTGAACAAACTCTAGTTACTTTTAATAATGGAGACGTTATTGAAGGCACTATTGTCAGAGTAGACCGTAATGAAGTAATGGTTGATGTTGGATATAAATCAGAAGGAGTTATTCCGTCAAGAGAGCTTTCAGTAAGAAAAGGTGTAAACCCCAAAGAAATTGTTAATGAGGGTGAAAAAATCCAAGCTTTGGTCTTAGATAAAGAAGATGATGAAGGAAGATTAATTTTATCTGTTAAAAGAGCTGTATATGAAAAAGCATGGGGAGATATTCAAGAATTCTCTGATAGTAATAGGTCTATAAAAGGAACTGTTATTGAATCTGTAAAAGGTGGATTAATTGTAGATATTGGAGTTAGGGGATTTTTGCCAGCGTCACTTATTGATGTAAGAAGAGTTAAAGAATTGACTTCTTATATAGGTGAAGAAATAGAAGCAAAAATTCTTGAACTTGATCGACAAAGGAACAATATTGTTCTATCAAGAAAAGCCCACTTGGAAGAGGAAATGTCAGAGGAGAGACAAGGTTTTCTTGATGATTTACAAGTTGGAGATGTGAAGGAAGGTAAAATTTCATCTATTGTCAGTTTTGGAGCTTTTGTTGATATTGGAGGTATGGATGGATTAGTACATGTATCTGAACTTTCATGGAGACATGTTGAAAACCCAAATGAAATTGTAAAAGTCGGAGATCCAGTCACAGTTAAAGTTTTAGAAATAGATAATGATAAAGAAAGAATATCTCTATCTATAAAACAGGTCAATGAAGATCCTTGGTTAGATTTTGAGCTTCACTATAAAGAAGAAGATATTGTAGATGGAGAAGTTACAAAAGTTGTTCCTTTTGGCGCATTTGTTACTATTGGCAAAGGTGTTGAGGGATTAGTACATGTTTCTGAAATTTCATCAGAAAAAGTTGATTCACCCGAGTTAGCACTTGCTTTAGGTCAAAAGGTAAAAATTAAAATTACAGAACTAGACATTGAGAAAAGAAGAGTAAATTTATCAATTAAAAAAGCTGATCCCAACTGGAAAGAAATAGAAGAAAGTAAAGAAAAGCCAAAAACTCATTCATCATCATCTGATGGAGAGACTCCAAAACGTCAAACAGTTGAAGGCGTTGATGAGTCTTTAGAGAATATCCTTCAAGAATTAAAAGAAAGAGGAATAGGTAACTCGTAATTTATTCTTTTTATGCTTAATCTTTAATTATGGCAAAAAAAGTTTACGTAATCACTGGTCCTATAGGCAGTGGTAAATCAACTGCAATTAAGTATTTAAAAAATAAAGGTTTTAGTACAGTTGATCTTGACAAAGTTTCTAACGATATATTAAATTCTGATCAATCTATTCCTTTTCTAAAAGAAGAATTTCCTGAAACACTTAATCAAAATGGTGTGAACAGAGCAATTATGGCAGATATAGTTTTTAAAAATAAAGACAAATTAACCATTCTTGAAAATTATTTACATCCAAAAGTACTACTTGCCTTACAAGAGATAATACAAAATACCGAAGACGAATTATTTGTAGAAGTTTCAGCACCTAAAAATATATATAAAGATTTTGATTGTATTGTAATTTATTCTCAAGTTGAAACCAGAATAAAAAGACTTCAGGAAAGAGGAATGGATTATGAAGATATCCAAAATAGAATAGCAAATCAAAAAGATGATGATTGGTGGAAGAATTTAGGCATTGTTATACAAAATGACAATTTGAATGACCTACATCTCAATTTGGATAATATAATAAATCAAAATTCGTAGCCTTAGTAATTTTATTGACATTTTATAAAAGAGTTATAATTTGTTATGAATAAGTTTGAAGTAGTTTCTGAATTTCAACCAAAAGGTGACCAGCCAAACGCTATAAAAGAATTAAAAGAAGGTTTGGATAAAAATATTTCCCATCAGACCTTAAAAGGAATTACTGGCTCAGGTAAATCTGCAACAATTGCATGGTTGATAGAGGAGTGTCAACTTCCCTCATTGGTATTAGCCCCAAATAAAGCTTTAGCAGCACAACTAGCAAATGAATTTAGACAGTTTTTTCCAAAAAATAGGGTTGAGTATTTTGTCTCTTATTATGACTATTACCAACCGGAAGCATACGTTCCTCGTACAGATACATTTATTGAAAAAGATGCAAATATCAATGAGGAGATAGATAGATTAAGACATTCTGCAACAAGCGCATTATTACTTAGAGAAGATGTAATTGTTGTGTCATCTGTCTCGTGTATTTACGGGCTAGGGTCTCCTGCAGAGTATAGAAATAAATTAATTCCAATAATTAAAGGTGAGGAGTTTGAAGTTGATAATCTTCTTTTGCAATTAGTAAAACAACAATATGTAAGAAATGATCTGGTAGTTCAAAGAGGATCTTTTAGATTGAAAGGGGATACTTTAGACATATTTCCTGTATACGAAGAAACTATTTTTAGAATAGAATTTTTTGGTGACGAGATTGAGAACATCTCAAGAATTGATCCAATTACTGGTGAGATTTTAGAAAAGCTGACTGAACTAGCAATTCTTCCTGCATCACATTATGTGATATCAGACGAATCAAGAAAGAGCGCTTTAAATCAAATTGAGAAAGATATGTTATTACAAGTTGAAAAATTTAAATCAGAAAACAAGCTCTTGGAAGCCCAAAGAATTGAACAAAGAACCAAATATGATTTAGAGATGCTCTCTGAGTTAGGTGTTTGCTCGGGAATAGAAAATTATTCAAGATATTTTGATGGGAGAAAGCCTGGTCAAGCTCCATTTACTCTCTTAGATTTTTTCCCAAGTGAATTTCTAATGGTTGTAGATGAAAGCCACATAGCTATACCACAAATTAGAGGACAGTACGAGGGAGATAAATCAAGAAAAACAACACTTGTTGATTATGGTTTTAGATTACCTTCCGCATTAGACAATAGACCTCTTAAGTTTGAAGAATGGGAAGATAAAGTTGATAAAACAATATTAGTTTCCGCTACACCCGGTAAATGGGAGAAAGAAAACTCAGAAAAATTCGTTGAACAAGTCATAAGGCCAACAGGACTAATAGACCCAAAAATAGTAGTAAAACCTACTGAAAACCAAATACAGGATTTACTTGTAGAGATAGAGTCAGTTGTCAATAATGGAAATCGTGTTTTGGTTACTACATTAACTAAAAAAATGAGTGAGGCTTTAAGTGATTATTTACTAAAGGCTGGTATAAAAACTAGGTATCTTCATTCAGACATAGACACTCTTGAGAGAATAGAAATACTTAGAGATTTGAGAAAAGGTGAATTCGATGTATTAGTAGGTATAAATCTTTTGAGAGAGGGGCTTGATTTACCTGAAGTTCAACTAGTAGCTATTTTAGATGCTGACAAAGAAGGTTTTTTGAGATCTGAAACTAGTTTAATTCAAACCGTAGGTCGAGCTGCTAGGAATCAAGAAGGATATGTAATAATGTATGCAGATAAAATAACTGATTCAATGACATTTGCTATTAATGAAACTGAAAGAAGACGAGGTATCCAACAGGAACACAATCGAGTTAATAATATAACACCTAAAACAATTCAAAAAGAAATTACTGATATTTTAGAGTTAGTTGAAAAAACGAGAGGAAGTAGCAATATAAGTATTAGTAAATCAAAACTTAATTTAAAGGATGCTTCAAAGAGTGATTTAATAAAATTATCAAAAAATATTGAAAAAGAAATGAATTTAGCTGCCGATTTATTAGAGTTTGAGCTTGCTGCTAGATTGAGAGACGAGCTGAAAGAACTTAAAAAAGAAATTAATAATTATTCAGAATGAAAGAAGAAATACTTAAAGTAAGGGGAGCAAAGGAACACAACCTGAAAGATGTTTCAGTTGATATTCCAAAAAACAAACTAGTCGTTATTACTGGATTATCTGGCTCAGGAAAATCCTCTCTTGCTTTTGATACTATTTATGCAGAGGGTCAAAGAAGATATGTAGAAAGTCTTTCCGCTTATGCTAGGCAATTTTTAGGCCAAATGGAAAAACCAGATGTTGAAAGCATTGATGGTTTGTCTCCTGCTATCGCAATAGATCAAAAAACTTCATCTCGCAGCCCTAGATCTACAGTTGGTACTGTGACGGAAATACATGATTATTTAAGGCTTTTGTGGGCTCGAATTGGAATCAGTTACTGTCCAAGTTGCAACAATAAAATAGAGAAACAATCTGTAAGTTTTATAGTCAAACAAATTATGAATTTAAAAGAAGGAACAAGTTTAGATATATTGGCGCCAGTAGTTCGTTCCCGTAAAGGAGAATTCGAAACATTGTTTAAGGATTTGCAAGCACAAGGTTTTTCTAGAGTTCTTGTTGATGGTGAAATTATTCGATTAGATGAAGCAAAGAGATTAGATAGATACTTTAATCATGATATCTCAGTTGTAATTGATAGATTAAAAATTAAAAAAACACCTGGAAGAAGGCTTCCACAATCGGTTGAAACGGCACTGGAATTAACATCTGGACTAGTTGATATAAGTGTTGATGGCAAAATTACTACCTACAGTCAAAACTTAGGTTGTTTGAAATGTGGTACATCATTTGACAAACTTGAACCAAGAGATTTTTCTTTCAACTCTCCATTTGGAGCATGTGGATCTTGTAACGGGTTAGGAGTAAGTTACGAAATAGATGAAGCTTTGCTGATTAAAAATTTTGAATTATCTATTAATGAAAATGTATTTCCTGATATGTCAACTCGAAAATATTTCAGAGCTCAAATTCATGGTGTTTGTGAGCATTTTGATATACCTGTTGACGAGCCATACAAAAATTTAACAAGAAAACAAAAAGATATTTTATTACATGGTTCTAAAGGTGAAAAAACTGTAATTAGATATGTCAACAGATTTGGAAATTCAAGAATATGGCACAAACCATATCGTGGTATAGTTCCAACTTTCAAAAAAAATTATGAAGAAACTTCCTCAGATGCTGCAAGAGACTACTACAAGCAGTTCATGCGAGAACTCCCTTGTGGAGATTGTGATGGTGAAAGGTTAAACATTAGATCAAGGTTGGTTCAAGTTGAAAATTTAACTCTAGGTCAATTTAATAACCTATCAATTAAAGAAGCTTCTAATGTAGTAGAAAATTTTAAACTCACAGGAAGTGACTATGAAATCGCAATTCCAATTATTAGAGAGATTAAGGAAAGATTAAAGTTTCTAAATGAAGTTGGATTAAGCTATCTTCAATTAAGCAGAGGCGCAGCAACACTCTCTGGTGGAGAGGCGCAGCGTATAAGACTTGCAACTCAAATAGGTTCAGGACTTACTGGGGTACTTTATGTATTAGATGAACCATCAATCGGTTTGCACCAAGCAGATAATATAAAACTTATAGATACACTATTGCGCCTGAGAGATTTAGGCAATACTGTTTTAGTAGTTGAGCATGATGAGGAAACGATGAAAAGCTCTGATCATGTTATTGATATTGGCTGGGGAGCGGGTGAACAAGGAGGTGAGATTGTTGCTGAGGGATCTTGGGAAAAAGTTTCATCAAATATAAAGTCAGTTACTGGTCAGTATTTATCAGGTAAACAAGTCGTGCCTTATCCTTCAGTTCGCAGAAATGGAAAAAATGAAAATATTGTCATTAGAGGTGCGAAAGAAAATAATTTAAAAAACTTAACTGTAAATTTTCCTTTAGGGAAATTTATATCAGTTACAGGAGTATCTGGTTCAGGAAAGTCTACATTAATAACAGATATTTTATCAAAGTCCATTCAAAACGAATTTTCAAAGAATTTTATTATGCCAGGACTCCACAAAAGTGTTTCTGGTTTAGAAAATATTGATAAGCTCATTGAAATTGACCAATCACCAATTGGACGTACACCAAGATCAAACCCTGCCACGTATTCTGGAGTATTTGACCAGATAAGAAATTTATTTTCCTTAACTGAAGAATCCAAAATAAGAGGTTATAAACCTGGTAGGTTTTCATTCAATGTCCCTGGTGGTAGGTGTGAATTTTGCAAAGGAGATGGAAATATCAAAGTAGAAATGTATTTTCTTCCTGATATTTATGTTGTATGTGATGAGTGCAACGGTACCCGATATAATTCTGAAACTTTATCTATTAGGTGGAAAGGTTACAACATAGCTGAGATTTTAAATTCAACAGTTGAAAATGCTTTAAACATATTTGAAAATCAGCCATCAATTTACAGAATTATTAAAACTTTAGATGATGTCGGACTATCTTATATTAAGCTAGGCCAGGCTGCTACAACATTATCAGGTGGTGAAGCACAAAGAGTTAAGTTAGCAAAAGAACTGAGTAAAAGATCTACAGGTAAGACAGTCTATATATTAGATGAGCCTACAACAGGTCTTCATTTTGCTGATGTCCAAAAATTACTTGAAGTCTTGCACATGTTGGTTGATAAAGGCAACACAGTTATAGTCATTGAACATAATTTAGATGTAATAAAAAATTCTGATTGGATTATTGACCTTGGACCTGAAGGTGGTGAAAATGGCGGTACTATTATTGGTGAAGGCACTCCAGAAAGTATTTCTAAAAATAAATTTTCACTTACAGGTAAACATTTGAAAGAAGTTTTAAATGGAAAAAATTAATTTAAATGAAATTCCAAATAAACCAGGTATATATATTTTCAAAGATGATTATGACGAACCTATTTATGTAGGAAAGGCAAAAAATTTAAGAAAAAGAGTACCCTCATATTTTAATAAAAATACTTCTTGGAAAACCAAACGACTTACATCAGAAGCGAAATCAGTTTCATTTGTAGTTTCTCAAAACGAAGCGAATGCATTATTAGCGGAATATTCATTTATTCAGGAATTTAAACCCAAATACAACATTCAATTTAAAGATGACAAATCCTACCCTTATGTAACTATTACAAATGAAGAATGGCCAAGGGCATTTGTTTCAAGAAATATAAATCATCAAAATGTAAACTTTGGTCCTTTTCCATTTATAGGAGCTGCAAAAAGATCCTTAGATCATTTAATAAATATTTTTCCTGTTAGAACGTGTACAAAAAATACATTTGAGAGACATCAAAAATTAAATAAACCATGCTTGCTCTATGAAATTGATAAATGCTCAGGGCCCTGTGTGGATTTAGTTAGCAAAGATGAGTATCAAAATCTTTTAAATAATTTAAGAGAGTTTTATAAAGGAAATTCAGATACTTACATAAATGAAAAAATTAAAGAGATGCAAACACTTTCAAAAAATCAACAATATGAAGAAGCAAACAAAGTAAAAATTACTTTATCGCATTTGGAAAATGCAAGAGTTAGTCAAACTCTTATGACTTCAAATGATAAAAATGTTGACGTGATAGGTATTGACATAGGAAGGTATGATGTTGTTTTATCATGTTTACTAATTAGAAATGGAAGAATTGTAGGTGAAGTAAAAAATAATTTTGAACCAATGGATGTTCAGGACTATGAAAACTATCTTCCAAAAATTATTATAAATTTATTTGAAAAAAATATGCCATCAAACGAAATACTAGTAAGCCATGAATTTCCTTTATCTGAAACTATTCAAAAAGAACTTGAAAATAAATGGGATAAAAAAATAACTCTCATTAATCCAAAGAGAGGTTGGAAAAAAGATTTATTAAATACTGCAATTGATGATGCAAAAGAATTAAGAAGGGTAGCAGACCTTAAACGTAGATCTGATCTTGAATTTAGATCACTCTCACTAGAGCAACTGCAGCATAAACTTAATCTAAAAAAAATACCTTACAGAATAGAAGCATATGACATTTCAAACCTTGGAGATAAGTTTAGAGTTGGCTCTATGGTGGTAATGGAAGATGGTATTTCCAAACCTTCAATGTATCGTAAATTTCACATCAAGTCTTTTAAAGGACAAGATGATTTTAGATCAATGGAAGAAGTTATATTTAGACGTGTAAAACGTTTAATTAATAATCAAGAAAAAGACCAAAGCTTTCGAAGATATCCAGACCTAATCTTAATCGATGGAGGTAAAGGACAATTATCAAAAGCAAAAAGTGTAATCGATCACTTTAAATTAGACATTGATGTAATTGGTATTGCTAAAAAAGAAGAAGAGCTTTTTAGTCCCAATAAGAAGTCTTCAATAGTTTTAAATTCTAATTCTGAGGCACTATTTATTCTTCAAAATATTAGAGATGAAGCACATAGGTTTGCCATACAAGAAAACAGAAGATTGAGACTTAAAGATTTAGATATTGAATCTATATTTGAGATTAAGGGGGTTACAAAATCTTCCATCGATATGCTATTAGAAAAGTATAAGACTTTGAACAAACTTTCATCTGCAAGCTATAAAGAGTTGTCTAGCTTGATTGACGAAAAACAAGCAACAAAAGTTTATCAATACTTCAACAAATAACTCGGTACAAAAATTATTTTCCCAATCGTTAGATATAGGAACTAATATGAACTTGAAAAGGAATTAAATGGCATCTAAAAGACCAGAAGTATTATTGTTAGTCGGAATGTCCGGAGCTGGTAGGTCAGCAAGCTCAAATGTATTTGAAGATTTAGGATATTATGTAATTGAAAATTTACCAGCAGAACTAGTAGAATCTGTGGTCCAATCAAATGATGTTACTGAAACAAACAAGCAACTTGTATTAACAATTGATGCTAAAGACTCTACCGCTCAAGAAGAATTAAAAATCAGTTTAGATAAATTAAGCCAATCTGGAGTTTTAACCAGAATAATTTTTCTTGATGCTGATAATGAAACGCTTATTGAGAGATATGAAGAAAACAGGCGTCCTCACCCCATGGGTATGGATTCTATCTCGCAGTCTGTAAAATCCGAAAGAGATTTACTCAAACCAATCAGAGAACTTGCTGATCAGGTTATCGACACTACAGATATGAATGTTCATGAATTGAGGAAAAGAATAATTGAAGGCTTTCAAGGAGAAGCTTCTAATCAGGACTTAAAAATTTCTGTAACTTCATTTGGGTTTAAAAATGGAACACCACGAGATGCTGATCTTGTATTTGATGTAAGATTTCTACCAAACCCACATTGGAGAGAAGAACTAAGAGCCTCTACAGGGCAGTCGCCAATGGTAAGAAACTATGTACTCTCATTTGAAGACGCACAGGTGTTTTTAAATAAAGTTAAAGATATGATTGAATTTTTACTTCCAAGATTCACTTCCGAAGGAAAATCATATGTTGGAATAGCCATAGGATGCACTGGAGGAAAGCATAGAAGTGTTGTTATGACTGAAGAAATAGGTAAATGGCTTAAAAACGATGGAAAGGACTCTGTAGTTATACATAGAGACATGAAGGAATCATAATTTGTCAAAATTAGACAATTTAGGCAATGTTTTAATTAGATCTGATTTAAATGTTCCAATTAAGAATGGTGAAATCACAGATAATTTTAGAATACTAAAATCAGTTGAAATTCTTGAAAGCATTTTAGACAAGTCAAGAACAATTACATTTACAAGTCATATGGGCAGACCTAACGGTAAAGATTTAAATTTATCTTTACGGCCTGTAGCTGAAAGCATGTCAGATTTTCTTGGTAAAGAGGTTCGATTTGTTGAAGAAGTATTTGGTGAAAAAGTTGAAGAACAGATTGAAAAATCAGAATCTAAAATATTTCTTTTAGAAAATTTAAGGTTTGAAAAAGGGGAGATCGAAAATGATAAGGAATTCTCTAATCAAATTACAAAACCTTTTAATTCATATATATTTGATGCATTTGGTGCAGCCCACAGAGAACACGCATCAGTTGTTAGCTTTGGTGAAAACTTAGAATCGTTCCAAGGTCCTTTAATGGATAAAGAAATACATGAATTAGACAGATTGTTAAATAATAGTAAATCCGGTTACGCAGTCCTACTTGGTGGAGCAAAAATTTCAGACAAACTTAATCTGATTGAAAAGCTTCTGCCAAAAGTTGAATATCTTATGGTTGGTGGAGGAATGTGCTTTACTTTATTAAAAGCTTTAGGACATGAAATTGGAAGATCATTACTAGAAGAGTCATTTATTTCAAAAGCAGGGGAGCTTCTTAATTCAAGATTTGGAAAAAAAATAATATTACCAATAGACTTTGGTGTTACTGACTCAATAGATAGTTCAGTTAGAGAAAATGTAAAGTTAGATGATTTTAAAAACAATCATATAGGTGTTGATATTGGTCCTCAAACCGTTTCCAATTTTAGAAAAATACTAAAAAAATCAAAAAATATTTTTTGGAATGGACCTATGGGTATTTTTGAAAAAGAGGCATTTAGTTATGGAACTAAAGAAATAACTGAGATTATTTCTAATTCATCTGCATATACATGTATTGGTGGTGGGGATTCTGTAAGTGCAATTAATAAATTTTCTGATAAAAAAAACTTTAATCATATATCAACTGGTGGCGGAGCGTCTTTGGAATATCTTGAAGGAAAAAAATTACCAGGGGTAAACAAATACAAATCACTTATAATTTGATAATGAAAAAAATAATAATTGGAAACTGGAAATTAAATCTTGATCATTTACAAGGTATTCAATTACTACAGAAAATAAATTATTCATTAGATAAGGATATAGAAGAAAAAATAGACATAGTCTTATCACCATCGCACACTTCATTGAGATCTTTACAAACTGTAATTTCTACAGATAATCTTAAAATTAAAATTTCATCTCAAGATGTATCTACCTATAGTGATGGAGCATTTACTGGCGAAGTGTCAGCTATTCAGCTTAAAAAATTAAATATAGATTATTCAATTATTGGTCATTCTGAAAGAAGACTTCATTTTAATGAAACTGACAATGATGTGAACATTAAATTAACCAGATTATTAGAAAATGAAATAATTCCAATTTTATGTTTTGGTGAAAGTCTGGAACAAAGATCAGAAGGTTCATATTTAGAATTTATCAAAAATCAAATAAATGAAGGCTTAAAAGGTGTTAGAAAAGACAAGGTTAATAAGTTAGTACTAGCTTATGAACCTATCTGGGCAATTGGCACTGGTGAAGTTGCATCTATAGAAAATATTGTTGAAGTATTAGATTTTGTTAAGGACTTAGTTTCTGATAAGTCTTACTTTTCAGATGAAACTGTAAAATTAATTTATGGTGGAAGCGTCTCTCCTGATAATTCTTCTGAAATATTAAACACTAGTATTGTAGACGGTGCATTAGTTGGTGGCGCATCTCTAGATGCAGATAAATTCGTTGATATTATCAAAAGTGTTAATTTATGAATCTTGTATTTATACGACACGGTCAGAGCCTCTGGAATTTAGAAAATAAATTTACAGGATGGGTTGATATAGATTTGTCTGAAAGGGGTGAAGTTGAAGCAAAAACTGCTGGTGTTACCTTGATTGATAATAACTTTTATCCAGAAATTTGTTTTACCTCTTATTTAAAACGATCAATTAATACTGCTGCCCATATCGTTGAAAGTTATAAAAAAATGAATATTACTTTTGAAAATGTGAAAAAGTGGGAGCTTAATGAAAGACATTATGGAGCTCTACAAGGCTTAGATAAAATTGAAACAGCAAAGAAATATGGACAAGAACAAGTACAAATATGGAGAAGAAGTTTCGATACGTCACCTCCCATGGCAGAGAAAAATTCAGAACATGATCCAAAAACTCATGAATTATATAATGATATTGAATCAAAGCTTCCACTAGGTGAATCTTTAAAAGATGTTGTTTTACGGGTTGTAAAGACCTACGAACAAATAATAGCAACTGCTAAAGAAAATTCCGTTTTAGTTGTAGCCCATGGCAACAGCATAAGAGCTATGGTTAAATTGCTCGACAATTTATCTGACAAAGAAATAGTGGACGTTAACATTCCGACTGGAATTCCACTAGCATATAATATTTCAGATAATAATATTGAAAAAATTGGTTATTTAGGTGACGAAGAAGCAATTAACAATCTTGCTAAAGAAGTTGAAATGCAGTCTAAGATAACTGATAAGAAAGGTTAGTGTAAATAATATGGATACAATTACAGCAGTTTTAATCAGTGTGCATGTTCTTATATCTGTAGCTCTTATTGCCTTAGTTTTGTTGAATAGCGGTAAAGGCGGTGGTTTGTCAGATATGCTTGGTGGACCAGGTTCATCTGGAAATATAGGTCAAACTTTAGCTGAAAGAAATCTTGGAAGAATCACTGCATTAGTTGCACTATTATTTGCTGCAACGACTTTATCTTTATTCTGGTTTTTAGATTAGGTTTGCGCGGGTGGCGGAACTGGTAGACGCGCAGGATTAAGGATCCTGTGGGGTAAAACCCGTGGAGGTTCGAGTCCTCTTCCGCGCACAAACAATGAATAAAAGTACAATAGCAATTATTAATGATTCAGAAGTTACTGCTGGATCTCTCCCAAATAATATAATTTCAATTAACGCTTGGGATATTAATTGGGACGATCTTTCTTTAGACGATAATTACATAATTCTAGGTGGTCATATGGGTTCGTATGATGATCAAAAGTTCACTTACCTCCAAGAAGAAAAAGAATGGTTAAAATATGCAATAAATTCAAATGCAAAAATTTTAGGAATTTGTCTAGGTTCTCAATTAATTGCTGACGCAATGGGTGGAGCTACGTTTCTATCAAAAAATATTGAGTTTGGCTTTAAAAATTTAGAATTCCTTATTGATGATTCCTTATTTGATGATTTTAAAAATACTAAAGTTTTTTCATGGCATAGGGACACTTTTAATATTCCCCCAGAAGCAACTCTGATTGCTAAAACAGAATATCCACAAATTTATAGTATAAAAAATTCTTTGGCACTACAGTTTCACCCTGAGATTAAATTAGATCTTTTTGAAAATTGGTATGATAGTGATTTGTCTAAAGAAGAACTAGCAAATTATGACGTACATTCTGAATTAAATTATTTAAAAGACAACTCTCAACAACTCGAAAAAACGATGCATAACTTTTATAACAAATGGATTGCGTTTAAGAATTGAGAACAGTCTCTACATAATTAAGCAAAATTTCATATCTTTTAAAAATATCATTTTGATTTAATATGTAGTTTTTCGTTTCTAAGTCCATTGGTGTATAAATACATAATTCCCAAAGTTTATTTATCCTATTTTCGCTATCTACCAAAAAATCCGGAATAGTTGTATTCAATCCTTGCTCAATAAGTTTTGCCGTCATTTTTTTAATATTTTTTTCTAAAATATCAAGTTCATTTATACCAGGTGGTAAACCCACATCATTATGATCATTTATCTTGCAAATAGGGTATTCATTTTCTATTATGATTTCTTTTACTTTGTATAAATTCTTACATTCGATCACTACAAGTTGTTCTGCATTAGATATGTCTTGATGCTCTAAAATTTCTACTTCAGATACAACTTGGCCAAGTTCTTCCATATTTCTTCCAACCAAAAAGCTTTTTGAATTAACAATTGAATCACCAATAAGTAATAAATATCTTGGTTCAAAAACTCTTAACGCTGAAATTTCACCAGGGAAATAATTTATACCAGCAGCAAAAAATGGAAATTCAACTAACATTTACCTGTTAAATAGCATAAAATACTTTTGTAAATAATGAGAATTGAAGACGAAATAAAATTAACATTTGATGATGTTTTAATTAGACCTAAAAGAAGTACCTTAGTATCCAGATCTGAAGTACAGCTTGACAGAGACTTAAAGTTTAGACATACATCTTTAACATGGTCCGGTGTACCTATAGTCTCCGCAAATATGGACACAACAGGAACTTTTGCAACTGCTATATCTTTACAAAAACATAAAATGATTACTGCAGTCCATAAGTTTTACACTGTTGAAGATTGGAAACAATCAATTGACAAATTAGATCCTAACTTTATAGCAGTCACAGTGGGCCAATCCGATGAAGACATGCAACTTGCAATAGATATTTTTAAATTAAATGATAATATAAAATTCCTTTGCATAGACGTTGCTAATGGATATAGAGAAGATTTTATAAATGCTGTTAAAAGATATAGAGAAACTTTTAAAGATAAAATAATAATTGCAGGCAACGTTGCTACAAGAGAAATGACAGAAGCTTTAATTCTTGCTGGAGCAGATATTGTAAAGATTGGTATAGGTCCAGGTTCAGTATGCACAACTAGAAGTGTTGCTGGAGTGGGATATCCACAACTTTCATCTATCTCTGAATGCTCAGATGCCGCACATGGTCTAGGTGGTCACGTTATGGCTGATGGAGGGTGTAAATTTCCAGGAGATGTTTCAAAAGCTTTTGGCGCTGGAGCAGACTTTGTTATGTTAGGTGGAATGTTTGCTGGACATGAAGAATCTGGAGGTGAGTTGGTTGAGGATGATGATGGTGTTAAATACAAAGATTTTTATGGAATGTCCTCTACAAAAGCTCAGCAAACTTATTATGGAGATTTAGCAGAACACAGAGCTCCAGAAGGAAAGAAAGTTAGATTAAAATTTAAAGGACCACTTGATAACACAGTGCAAGCTATTCTTGGGGGAGTTCGATCAGCATGCTCTTATGTGGGTGCAAAAACTCTTAAAGACCTTCCAAAATGCACAACATTTATTAGAGTCACTCAAACTACCAATGAAGTTTTTACTACATTTGAAAACAATTGAAAGTAGAAATTTTTACTAAAGATCAATGTATTTGGTGCGATAGAGCTAAGGGTTTATTAAACGCTCACTCAATTGATTTTGAAGAATTCGATCTATCCAATGATGCTGAAAGAGTTAAATTTTATAAAAATATTGGCGACAACGTAAAAACTGTACCCCAAGTCTTTATTGATGATATAAGAATTGGTGGATATCAGGACTTGAGAGCTTGGTTAAATGGCTAAACAAGACTCATCAAAAACTGTTTTTCTAGCTCTTTCTGTAAACTTTTTTATTGGCCTAATTAAGTCTTTTGTAGCATTTATAACCAGCTCAAGCGCTATGTTTTCAGAAGCAGTACATTCATTTGTGGATTCTTTCAATCAATTTTTACTGTGGTTTGGTATTAAACAAACAAAAAAAAGTAATCCTAAACTTTATCCACTTGGAAGAGGAAGAGAAGAGTACTTTTGGACCTTAGTTGTTGCGGTATTGATATTTACAGTTGGTGGTTTAGTTTCTTTAGAACACGGTATAGAAGCTCTAAGTCATCCAAAGGAGTTAGATAATCTTTATATATCAATATCAATTCTTTCAATCTCCATCGTATTAGAAACTTATGTACTAATTAAAGCTGTAAAAAAACTTAGAGGAAATAAAGAAAAAAAACCAATTTTAAAATTACTTAAAGAATCAAATGATGGCCCATTAATCGCAATTGTCGTTGAAGATTTTGCTGCTACATTGGGATTGATTTTTGCTCTTATTGGTACTTTATTAACTTACTTTACAAATAATTCAATTTATGATGCTATGAGCTCTATTTCGATTGGAATACTTTTAATGGTTTCAGGAATATTTTTAGGTTACGAAATGAAACATTTGATTACAGGTGAAACCGTAAACATAGATGCTTATAAAATTGTTGAAAATGCATTATCTATGGAAGAAGGAGTCAAAGACGTAAATAGCATCAAGATCGTATCTATTGGTACAGATAAATATCTTGGAATTGTAAAAGTAGATTATCTTGATTCATTTACAGATTTAGAAATTATAGATTTAAATAAAAAAATTGAAGAAAGTGTAAAAACAACTGATGCTAGGTTTTCACACTTATACTTAATTCCTGCTTAAATAAAAACATGGCAATAGAAAAACATCACCTTACTGATGAACAGATAGAAATAACTCAAAACTGTGGTACGGAACCACCTTTTTCAGGCGAGCTTTTAAATGAAAAGAGAAAAGGTACATATATATGTGTTGTATGTAAAGATGTATTATTTAACTCAGATACAAAATATGACTCTAATTCTGGATGGCCAAGTTTTTTTGACTCTATAGCTGATAAGGTAACAAGAAAAAAAGACTTTTCTCACGGGATGATTCGTACAGAAATTAATTGTAAATCTTGCAATTCTCATCTCGGTCATGTGTTTAACGATGGTCCATTGCCTACCGGGGAAAGATATTGTGTTAATTCTTTAAGTATGGATTTTAATTCTGATGAATGAAATATTTATAGATAACGACTGCAAAGTATGCTCAGCATATGGAGATTGGATAAATAAAAAAAATAATAATTTGAAATTAAATGATCAAAAAAATCTATCAGAAAAGGAAATAATGCTTGATACTTTAGTGTATAAAAAAGAAGGAAAGGTCTATTATTTTTCTGATGCAGTGATTATGTCAGTTGCATCTCTAGGTGGTTTTTATAAATCAATTTATATTTTAAAGTTATTTCCAAAACGCGTAAGAGATTTTGTTTACAATATATTTGCTAAAAACAGACATTTAATTTGAAAATATTAACAAAGATCAAAAACAATAATCTTTTTAGATCCTTTATTATTTTTTCTATATTTAGATTTTTTTACGGATTTTTTGTCTTATTTTTTTCATATTTCTTTACAACAGAATTTGAAGACGGAATCTACTTTACGGTTCTTTTCTTATTAATTAGTGTTGTCTTTTCTAGGTTTATATTTAAAAAAATAAAACTTAAATTTAATCTCTAAAATTACCGTAATTTAGAGGAATTTCAATTTTTGATTCTTTAACAAGTTGAATTACTTCTTGCAAATCATCTCTTTTTTTACCCGTAACTCTTATTTGTTGATTTTGGTATGAGCATTGTATTTTTTTATTATTTTCTCTAATTAATGCAATGATTTTTTTTGATGAATCTTGATCAATTCCTGATTTTAAATTAAAGAACCTTTTTACTTCTGAAGGTGTTGTTTCATCTTTAAATTCCCCCAAAAACTTAACTGATACATTTCTTTTAGCAAACTTTTCTTTCAATACCTGCTCTGCTGCTGCCATTCTTTCAGACGTACTACTTTTTAATGTTATTGTGTTTTCACTATATGAAATAAAAGTCCCTGTGTCTCTAAAATCGTACCTATTTGATATTTCTCTATGTGCTTGATCAACTGCGTTTACAACTTCTTGCTGGTTGTATTCAGAGGATATGTCAAATGTTGGCATATTTAAATATTAACTATTTATATACCTATTTGCTATATATATACCCAATAACGCCATTGATATAGAAAGGAGTACTGAAGACAGTATATAAATTATTGAATACAAATTTCCATTGTTTTGTAATGTTAAAACGTCAAAAGAAAATTGTGAAAATGTAGTATATCCTCCAAGTAAGCCAGTTAAAAGAAATAAATTAAAATAATCACTTCTATGCTCTCCAATTGAAACCAGAATTCCAAATAGAAAAGAACCGAGCACATTCACAAGAAGAGTTCCTAATTGGCCAATTGTAAATAGATTAATGATGGAATTTGTCCCATATCTTAATATTGAACCAATACCACCACCAAGAAATACGAAAAATAATTTACTGAACACTTGCTTGCCTTAAAGATTCAAAAACAACTATACCAACTGAATTTGCCAGATTTATACTTCGAGAATTTTCTTTCATAGGTATGGTAATTGTTTTATAACTTGAAATAATTTCATCTGGCAATCCAATTGACTCAGGCCCAAACAACAAGAAATCATATTGATTAAGATTTGTATCCCAATATGAATCTATACCTTTTGATGATAAACAGCATATACTTTTGTTATTATTTGTTTCTATAAATTCTTCCCACGAATTATAAGTTTTAGTATTTGATAAATCATGATAATCCAAACCAGCTCTTCTTATTTTATTTTCTTGAAGATCAAAACCAAAAGGTTTAATAAGATTTAAAGAAACGCCAGAGTTTGCTGCAAGTCTAATTATTGCTCCGACATTTCCAGCTATTTCAGGTTGATATAAGACTATTTCCACTATCTAATTATATTGTTTTAAACACTCTTGATGCAGGTATTATATTTATGTGAAACAAATAGTAAATTTATTTTTACCTAATTTTAAAAGCATGCGTTCAGTTTTTTATGAAGTTGCAAACACGTCAATTTCAAGAGAGCGCTTCATGGACTTTACTAAATTAATTGGAATTCTTTTCTTAATGATAAATTCATTTATATTACTTAGATTACAAAATTCTGGAGGAGAGCTTTTTGTATCAAACCTTTCTGTAAACTCTCAATCTCTAATGGTTGTTACTTGGTTTACTGCTGGTATGTCGCTATTTTTCTTCTCTATGGGTTTTAATAATTTAATTGCTTGGTACTCAAATGTAGGCAGGGACGGAAGCCAGTGGAATTATTTGGTTGATAGAATTAATACACTTTTAGGACCCGTGATTGTTTGGATATTTTCAAGCACAATAGTGCTAAATATTTTAAGTAGGTCAGAAAATTTTCCTAACTATTTAACAACATCTGAAGATGGAGTTATGTCGTCAATAGAATTTATTTTATGGCCTTTGTGGTTAGTTTCAATATATCTCGTAATGGTTCTTTTTGCGCCTTTTACAATTTATTTGCATAAAAAGTACCCATATGCAACTCTGTTATCTTTAATTACTGTGACAATTCTGATTGACAATATAAATTTTGGATTAAACCTTTCTTATATAAAATTATTTAATTATTTATTTTTTTGGATAGCAGTACATCAAATTGGATATTTTTTTGCAGATGGAAAAATTCAAAAAGTAAATATTAATGTTTTCAGATATATAACAGTCTTTACATATGGTTATTTGTTTTACCAAATGTCAGTTTCTGAATCTTATTTATCATTAGCTAGTTATAGACTTACTTCACTTAACAACGAAGATCCTCCAACTACCATATACCTCATTGCTTCTATTGGTTTGATTTGTCTATTTTTGTCATTAAAAAATGTTATTGAGAAAGTATTGAGCAATCAAAAGATATGGTTACTAATTTCTCACATTCATTCAAATATTTACACAATGTATCTCTGGCATTTATTTGTATTTTTTAGCATTTATTTATTTGGATTAACAACTTACTATGCACCATTAATACTTTTAATTACGGCCTTTATTTTTGGAAACTATGAACGTAGTATGTTTAAACTTTCTTCTAATTTAGTAAAGAGAGTAAACCCATTACAACCTTGGCCAGCACCTATTAAAGCAAGATTCTCAATAAATAATTTTGTTTTAGCCTGGTTTTCTGCACTTTTTGTATTACTAGGAGTAATACATTTAACATTAGGTGGTATTGGTCAAGATGGATTTTTTACGATAAGAGAATTTTATTTTTTAAGAAGTAATACCTTTGAGGGCATAGGGAGAATATTTATTGGATTACTTCTTTTAAATATTACAGTTCGTGGACTTAAATATAAAAAAAGAATTCTTGGAGGATCAATATTATTTGTTATCGTATCTTTATTTACTCGTAATTTAATTAATGAAAACCTAACAAGTTTCGAAATATACTTTTCTTCAGGAGCAATCGCTCTCTTTATTTTGATTTTGATTCAAAATAGTAACTATAAATCAAAAACAAGGGTCCAATAATTGTGAATCTTCCAAAAGGTGAAACTCGACAGGAGCTATTAAATAGGGCATTTTTATATGTTTTAATCATTGCTTTTTCCGTATTAATTTTCTTACGAGTAAAATCTCTAATATTTGATTTGTTTGTAGCAGTTGTTTTAGCAGCACTTGCTGAACCAGTTGTTTATAGGCTTACTAAAAAAATAAGTCGACAAAGTGCTGCATTGGTGGCAGTTTCATTAATACTTTTAGTTATTGGTGCTACGTTATTTTCCATAATACCAATAATGGTGCAGGAAATTTATTTCTTGTCTTCCCAAATGCCAACTTATTTTGATAATTTTATTAACTATCTAAACGTTGAGGGTTTTGCAGTTTCAAGTCAGTCACTTGATTTAGAAAACCAGTTTAATTCATTAATCAAAGATTATGGAAGTACTGTTGGGTCAAGTGTTGTTTTTGCAGGTCAAGGATTGTTAAGAACTCTTGGTCATATATTCATAATCTTTTTCTTTACTTATTATTTAATTAGTGAGGGCGATGGTTGGAGAGTTAAGTTAAAAGAATCATTACCTAGTAACGTCTCCTCTTCAATTGATCAAGTATGGAGAATTGGAGTATCAAAAGCAGGTGGTTTCATTGTTGCAAAAGTAATTTTAGGTGTATTAGCAAGCATTGTTTTATCTGTTTCATTTTTATTAATTGGCTTGCCATCACCTATTGCTTTAGGTGTAGCTGCAGGAATTCTGTCACAATTAATACCAGTTGTTGGTACCTTTTTAGGTGGTTTAGTTCCATTTATAGCTTCTATTTCACTTGGAACTAATGCAATGATAGCTACAGTAGTTGTACTACTTGCATATCAGATTATTGAAAATTACTTTATAAGTCCACGAGTTACTAAATCTACAATGGAAATTCACCCAGCGATAGCTGTATTTTCCACACTTTTCGGAGCCTACACTTTAGGAGGAGTAGGAGCTATATTAGCACTACCTGTAGCTGCAACAGTGCAAGGTGTTATTGGCACGATACTAAAAAACAGAAAAGATACTTAGTGTTTAACTTTTCTTCATCAGCTATAAAAGCACTAGACAGTTTGCTTGAACGTTTAGAGTCTGAAACCATAGAGCCTATTGAAAAATCAATAAAGGATGCAAAAAAAAATTTTAAAGCTGGAAATTATTTAGCTATTTCTTCACTTTTATTATTGACTGGTTTAGCAATTGTCTTATCTCAAATATTTACAGGTCAATATTTCATTCAAGCTTTAATTTATTTTTCTATGGCGTTATTATGTATCTTGATATTTGCATTGATATCTTGGAGAATATTAAGATGAATGATTTTTCTAATGATTATGAAAACCTTAAAAATCAATTAAATGATGATAAAGGTAAATTAATAGGGTATTTGTTTGTAGGTCTTATAATTGGTCGTTTATATGAAAAATTTAATAGTACTAAAAAGAAAATTTTCAAAAAATTTAAATGAATAAAAAACTTCAAAAAATTATAGTAATTGTTGTATCTGTTGGCATGCTATTAACAACAGTTGCTTCTTTTCTTGCATTTTTATAGATTTGAATATAGACAATCAACTTATAGTTATAAAAACGCCTAAAAATAATAAATTTTTAGCTGTGATTGATTTAGATAAAGAATTTACAACCAATGAAGGTAAATTTAAATTTTCTCAAATTAAATATATCCCATCAATAGTTGAAACATCTACTGGAAATAATTTTAAAATTTATCAACCTTCCTATAAAGAATTTGTTCTTTTAATGAAAAGAGGTCCTCAAATTATTTATCCTAAAGATGTTGCTCAAATAGTATTAGAGTCAAATATTCATAATTCAAGTAAGGTTCTTGAAATTGGTTCTGGCTCAGGTGCTTTGACTTTGTATTTATACACTATTTTAAAAAACACTGGCGTGTTATACAGTTTAGATTCATCAAAAATCAACCAAAGAAGAGCTGATAAAACTATTTCTAGATACATCTCTACACTGTCTGACGAAAGTAATGATATAACATTTATTAATCAAGAATTAGTTAATTTTGAGTACAAAACACTAAAAGAGAATTTAGATGCAATAATCACTGATGTTCCTGAACCATGGGAATTTTTTATTAATAACAAAATAAAAAACAGTGTTACCTGGGTATCATATTTACCTTCTATGACTCAAGTAATGAGAATGAATGATGCATTAAAGGAACAGCAATTTCAAGATATTGAGATAAAAGAAGTAATTCTCAGAGATTGGGTAGTTGATGAAAAGATTGTAAGACCTTCAAACAAACTTGTTTCACATACTGGTTTTTTAATTTCTGCTAGATATATAAAATATTAAGGCTCAATCATTATACATTCCCCAGGACATTCTTCAGCTGATTCAACAACAGCTTCTTCTTGTCCTTTAGGAACAACAGCTAAACCTTCTGCGCCGCCAACATTTCCGTGTTCTTCTGAGAAAATTTTATCTCCTTCTTTGACATAAAATAATCCATCATCTAAACCAACAAAAACATCAGGGGCAATTTCCTCACACAATCCGTCACCTGTGCATAAGTCTTGATCAATCCAAACTTTCATAATGTATATATTACAATACACCAGACATATATAAATTTTTAACAATAATTTTATTTATTTAAATTTGTAAAATTAAACTATGTTTTCAAAGTTTGAAAAGTGATTTAATTAATGAAAAATGTATTAAGAAGAGCAATTGAGTTATTAAATTTATTAAGTGACAATGAAAACCTCACTACAGAAAATATTAAAGATAGCATATCTGATTATAGAGATTTAAATCAACAAGCATTTAGAAGGTCATTTGAAAGAGACAAAAATTTGTTACGCTCCTTTGGTTATTTGATACAGTATGAGAATGATAAATGGTCCTATGACAAGGGCTACTCATTATCAGGATACTCAATTTATGAATCAATAATTAAGTCCGATAAGATTAGTAATGAAAAATTAATTAACACTTATTTATATCTCAAAAAATATTTATCAAATAGTAATTATGACAATGATAAAAGTGAAATAATATCAAAAACCCTACAATCTATTAATGAAAAAAGAAGAGTTGGGTTCGATTACCTTGATAAATATCGAAAAGTAAAACCTCAAGGATTAAAATATTTTGATAGTAAATGGTATTTAGCCGGAGAAGAAAATGGATCACTTAAGACGTTCAATTTAGATCAAATACATAATTTAAAAATTGGTAATAAAGCTGATTTATTTCAAATAGAAAATAAAAATTTTCCTTTTTCATGGGACGATGAGAAATACTCTATTGAAGCAACAATAAAATTAAAGAAAGATTTATATGACGTAAATAAAAATATTTTTTCACACAATCAAACGCAATTAGAAATCAAAGATGAATTTTTACACTGCAATATATCCACAAATGACAGCTATGGGTTTATAAAATTTTTACTATTGCTAGATGATGAAATCGAAATTATCAAAATAAACTCTACAGTTAATTTAAAGGAATTATTAGATGTCAAAAAAAATTGATCTTCAACTAGTTATGAGTGCTCTTTCTTTGATTCAAAATAAAGAAAAATGGAATATAAACAAACTTGTACAAAAATTAAATATAAGTGAAAAAGATTTATTTTATATATTGTCAGTAATCACTGATATTTATTCACAACAAGGTGAATTATTGATTGACTATGAATATGATGATAAAAATCAGGAACTATTGTTTAGCTTTAATCCTTCTTTAAAAAATATAATTCAGATAAACGATGGAGAGTTATTTAATTTAGTCTTTTTATTAACTTCAAATTCAATTTTTAAAGAGTTGGTTAAAAATAACAGTGATATTGAAGAATTTTATAATGTAGTTAGTCCATATTTTAATTTAGAAATATTAGATGAGAGTAATGATGGTGTTTTTGAGAACTTAACATTTTTTGAGGAAAATATAATCTCATATATAAAACTCGGATCAACAGAAGAAACTTTCTATAGAATACAACCAATCTTATTGACAACTAATACTGACGGCATTGTTTTAGAAGCAGTTGATTTAAACGAAGAAAAATCAAAAACGTTTTTAATTAATAGAATTGTTGATTCATTATCTATTGAAGACTTTAGAGAAAGTAAAAAATCTAATAATATGGAGGTTGTAATGAAGTTCACATATTTAAATGAAAAGGTTCTTACAGATATAAACAAAGATGATTATCAATTAAAAAATACGCACATAGAAGCAAAATTTTATTCAGAATTAAACGCTATAAATTTTGCCATCAAAAACTATGAGAATATTGATATTATCTCTCCACAATTTATAACAAATGAATTAAAAAATAGAAACGATAAATTAAAAAAGAAATTAAAGATATGAGTTTAATTGAACTTACAATAATAATTTTTATATCACTAGGCATTCTAGATAAAGATAAAATAGGAAAAATATTTGGTGTATTCAATAGTTCTACTTCTGATCAAGTTAGAAAAGTAATTGGCGATGAAACAATAGAACAAAAATGGGTCTGGTTAGAAGAGGAATAAATTTGGATAATAAAAAATTTTTTGAACACTTTAAAGAATTAAATTATAGAATATTAATTTCACTATTTATAGTTTCAATATTTTTCACAATTGTTTATATAAATTACGGCTCAATATATGAAATACTAACTTCTCCATTATTGAATGCTGGATACTCAACGGACGAACTCGTTTCGTTTACAATATATGAAGGTTTCCAAGTTAAAATTTTAAATACATTTTTTGTATCAATAGCCTTATCCCTGCCAATAATTATTTTTATAATTGGATATTTTTTCAAACCTGCTTTTGAAAAACTAACGCATAAACTTTTTATATTGTATTTGATTGTTTTTATATCTTTATTTTATCTTGGTATTTTTTCAGCATACAAAACTCTACCTATAGGTATAGATTTTTTATTATCATTTAATGAATCTGATTTCATTTTAAGAACACAAAATTATTTTCAACTGATTTCGAGGATCTCAATTTTATTTGGTATTTCATTTCAAACACCATTAGTAATTTATTTTTTAATTAAAAGAGGCATCATTAGTAGGAACATTTTTACAGATAATAGAAAAGAAATATTTATAGCCGTATTAATTTTTTCTGCAATTATTACACCGACAGGCGATCCAGTAACGCTATTTATATTTACAATACCTTTATATATGCTTATTGAGTTGGTTTTGTATCTAAGTAAGAATAATTAAAAAACAATGTTTACTCCTGACAAATTTCAAATAGATGCAATTAATGATGTAAAAAAAGGGAACAATGTATTAGTTGTTGCACCTACAGGTTCAGGAAAAACATACATTGCCGAAAAATCAATTGATTATTACTTATCAAAACAAAAAAATATTTTCTACACAACACCCATAAAGGCACTTTCTAACCAAAAATACAATGATTTTAATAGGCAAGGAATAAGAACTGGACTGCTTACAGGAGATAGAAGTATAGATAAAGATGCAGAATTAGTTATAGCAACTACAGAAATATTAAGAAATATGATTTTTAGCAAAGACAGTAAGTTAAACGATACAGGTTTAATTATTTTAGATGAAGTGCATTATCTTGCTGACAAAGAAAGAGGAACAACGTGGGAGGAAATATTAATACACGCAAACAAAGATATAAAATTTCTTTCTCTTTCAGCAACCATTAACAATAAAAATGAATTTTTAGAATGGTTAGTTTCATTAAGGGGAACAACCTCATTAATTCACTCAAGTACAAGACCTATTCCTTTAGAAATATCTTTAGTTGCTAGTTCCAAGTCGAGTAGAGACTTAAAAATAATTAAATCAACAAAAGATAGAAAAAACAAAAATATATTTAAAATCGAGAAGAAAAATTCGCAATATAACAAACCTAATTTAAGAGAACAAGCATTATATTTAAATTCTAGAAATTTATTACCAGTCATATTTTTTTACTTTTCAAGAGAAAGGGTTGAATCAAGCGCAAGACAATTATCAAATAATTTTAAATTAATTGAAAATAGAGATGAAATTAAGGACAAATATGATGAAGTATTTGGTGATCTAACAGCTGAAGAGTTAGCACTCCTTAACCTTGATGAACATATGTGGATGTGGTCAAGAGCTGTAGGATATCATCATGCTGGTTTAGCACCAATAGTTAAAGAATTTGTAGAATATTTATTTTTAAATAAATATATAAAATTTCTTTTTGCCACTGAAACATTAGCCTTAGGAATTAATATGCCTGCTAAAGCTATCTTTATTGATAGGTTACATAAATATGATGGAATAAAAACCAGACCAATTACACAGTCAGAATTTTTGCAACTGAGTGGCCGAGCGGGGAGAAGAGGTATAGATGATATGGGATATGCCTTCTTATCATATGATAGAAGTATAAATAAGGACTGGTATAGTAATCTATTTACACTCAAATCCAGTAATTTAAATTCAGCATTTTCTGTTAGTTACTCATCTATATTGAGCTTGTTAAATATTTATAGTATGGAGGAATCAATCAAACTATTGGAAAAAAGTTTTTTTGCTTATCAAAATATGTTTAAAACTGAGAAGTTAGAAGAACTGTTTAAAGGAAAGCACAATGTTTTGAAAGACCTTGGATTTATTGACTCAATAAAAGGTAAAGTTTTAAAGGAAACTTATAGAGATAATCTAATTCCAGCAATTCATTTGTACCATACAATTAATAATCAGGATATTGAAATGAAACTAATGTATGTTTCATCTGGAATAAGTAATGAAAAACTAGAATTTACTCTTAAGGATGAATTTAATCATTTATTTAATAAATTTTACTCTTCTATAGAAAAAGTTAACAAAATTGAATACTTGCATGGTATTAAAAAACCTACACAAATTAATTTATCTTGGTTTAGTGTATTTTATGAATATATGAAATCTGGAAATATTGAATACGTAATAAATAAATTTAATTTGAATATTGGTGATTTTATAAAGGTAGCAAAAGAAGCATCTGAAATATCAAAAAAATTGTCAATTATTTATGAAAACGATACCTTTGAAGATATAAATAAAATCTTTGATAATAATTTGATACAAAAAACTATGTCATGAAAACATATATTGTAATTCATAACCTTAATTCAAGAGGAAAACATCTTTCACAAGAATACATTGAAGATTTATTTAAAAGTAAGAACATTCCTTTTATATATTTTTCAACTTCAACAATCAATGAACTGAATAACGTCATAGTTGAGTATTCAGATACTAATAAATTCCAATATTGTGCTATCGGGGGAGATGGAAGTTTAAATTCATTGATCAATGCTTTGATGAATAATGGTATTAAAAATCCAGAAGTTGCTTGCCTACCTGCTGGCAGCGGATCTGATTTTATTAGAACATTTGCACTTCCACAAAATATTGAAGAAACTATAAATCACTTAACCACAGATTCTTATTATGAGGTAGATGTCGGAAGAATAGAAGCTGAAAATAAATCTAAATATTTTATAAATGTTTTAAATATTGGATTTTTGGCTTCCTCAGTAAAAGTAAGTGAAAAGATGCCTAAAATAATACGAAGGTTCAGATATCCTATTAGCTTTTGGATTAAAATATTTTTTGCTAAAGCAAAAAAAATATCTATAAATTTAGGTAATTTCGAATTTAACAATAATGCTTTCAACATATGTGTATGCAATGCACAATATTTTGGTGGAGGCTGGAATATTTCACCAAAGTCTAGCTTGCAAGACGGCAAGTTCAATGTACAAATATTTGCAGTATCAAAACTTAAAGCAATGAAGATATTTTTCTTAGCTCAAAAGGGTTTACACCTTAAGGAATCTGACGTAATTGTTAGAAAAGCTTCAAAAATTGAATTAAAAAGCAATGAACCAATAGAGATTGATGGTGATTACTTTGCAAGCGGTCCAGCCAATATATTTATTGAAAATTCTGCCATACGTTTCAAAATTTAGTAATATTTAAGGCAAGTTAGGAGTTATATGGCTAAAAAAGAAACTGAAGAATTAGAAGAACCTACGCTAGAAGACCTTGAAGAAGAAGATATTGAAGAGATTGAAACTCCACCAGAAGAAGAAGAAAAAGAGGAAGTAGAAACAGAATCGCTAGAAGCAAGGGTAGAAACTGAAAAAAAATCGGTAGATGATGCAGATGAAGCAGAAGGATCTTTTATGTCTGTTGATGCTGCAGAAAAAAGAAACGTAAAAAGCTCAGATTTAAAACTAGATGAAATTGCTGATGATAAAAAAGATGACGAGTTCACATGTTCTGTTTGTTTTTTAGTATTAAGAAATACTCAGTTAGCAAAACCAAGATCAAAAGTATGCGCTGATTGTGCATAAGCATAATGATTTAGGTTTCACTTTTACTGTTGAAACTGATATAGAAATTCCTAATCAGTTGTCTGAATCATTTTTTCAAAGAATGTCAAATATTGACGAAAATTTATTGAATTATTATTCGAATGTAGAATTAAATGAATCTAAAAATTTTTTACTTTTATGCGAAAATGAGCCTATTGGTTATGCAAAATTATATCAAGATAAGGAATATTCACTCCTCACGGAAATATTTGTAAAAGATGAATTTAGAGAACTTTCATTGGGTACTTTTCTACTAAATTGTATAAGAGATTATGTTGAAACAATTCAATCCTCATTAAGAACAATTACACTTCCAAGCGATAGAGTTGCAAAGAATTTTTATGAAGCAAGTGGAATTACAGCCAGAGTTTTATTAATGGAAGAAAAACGTGAGCATAATCGCTACAGACCTTGATGGAACTATATTCAAAGGACAAACTTTAATTGATGGAGTTAAAGAAAGTTTACTGAAAATTATTAATGAAGGTATTGAAATATACTATACAACAAATAATAGCTCTCAAACTCCAAGTGAAATAAAAGATAAGCTTGAATATTTACTCCAATTAAATATAGATATATCAAGAATTATTACACCATTAGTTATTTTTCAAAATCTGTATTCAAATAATAAATCAAGTATTTTTATTTACGGATCAGATAATTTAAAAAATTATATAAAAAATTTGAATATTAATGTCACAAGTTTAGAAAATGCAGAATTAGTTCTGATAGGTCGTAAAGAAGAAAACAATTTTTCAGAAATAAATGAGATTATTAAAAATGTAAGTTTAGGTAAAAACATACTGAGTCTTAATAAGGATCTTACATTTCCAACTGAGTTTGGTGAAAAGGCTGGGAATGGAGCAGTTGTAAAGATCATAGAAGATGAATTGTCGATTAACATACCTACTTTAGGAAAATCAGGAGATCACTACAGTTCATATTTTATTCAAAACAAGATAACAGTAAATTATGTAATAGGAGATAGGGTTGATACAGATATTATTTTCGGAAAAAATTTAAATGCAAAAACATTTTTAGTTTCTTCAGGTATCAAAAATTATTTAGATGTCAATATTGCTGATATACAACTTAATAAATTTTCAGATGTTGTACCTTTTCTTACTGAACAATCTTAATAAAAGATAACCAAATATAAATCCACCCACATGTGCTTCCCAGGAAATATTTTGATCACCTAGTGCAATAAATATTTGAGAAATAAACCAAAAAATCATAAAAAATTTAGCTTTGATTGTTGTTGGAAACAAGAAACCAAATGGGACTAAAACTAATAACCTTGCATTAGGAAACATATAAACGTAAGCACCCATCAATCCAGATACTATTCCAGATGCTCCTACTATAGGAACTAAACTTTCTTGGTTGAGAAAAGTATGAGAAAAAATACTTATTACACCTATGAATAAAAGAAAGAATAGGTATTTTACTTTACCAAGCTTGTCTTCAACATTATTTCCAAAAATCCAAAAACTCCATAAATTTCCTAATATATGTAAAAAGCTTGCATGAAACAAATTTGCAAAAATGACACTTAAATATAAATTTTTGCTTGGAAAGATCACTTTGAATTGATCGTAAAAGCAACTGTTATTATAAAATTGTGATTCTGATAATGGAGCAAAATTGACAAGTTCACATGGAATCGCTGAGTATTGATAAAAGAAATTTATTAATTCAATTTGGTTTTTTGGTTGTATCAATATAAAAACTAAAACTGTTGAAATCATAAATACTCTGGTAATAACAGGTGTATTTCTTGCAGGATTTATATCTGATATAGGTATCACTTTATGAACATTATAAGTCACCTATAATGTATTTATGGTTAAGTTGGCAATTGTTTCTTCAAAAAAATATCTTAAATCGAAACAAGCTGTTGATTTTCTACAGTATTTAGATAATCAAAATATAAGTTATGATAAATTAATACTTGAAGACAAGAGTTATGAAAATACATCCAAAGATACTTTTAATTTAATAATAAGTATAGGGGGTGATGGAACAGCTCTTAAAGCTATGAAACTAGGTTGGACTAACTCTGTACCTGTTTTAAATCTTGGTTCTGGCAGAGTTGGTTACTTAGTAAATTCATTCGAAACCATTAATTTACAGGAATTAGTAAAAAGTGATTTTAACAACTTCAAGAAAAGAGTTCCTATTATTCAAAATAATGATGAACAAGAACCAGCATTTAATGAAATAGTTTTAATTAAGAACTCTCCTACACGTATGTTAGATATTCAAATAGAAACATATGATCAAGATGTAAAGTTGAGAGCTGATGGAATTATAATTTCTACTTCCATGGGTTCTACTGCATACAATTATTCTGCAGGAGGTCCTATAGTGCAAACAAGTATTGATTCATTAATAATTACTCCTATATCTCCATTTACAAAATTTCCAAGATCAATTGTTTTAGATAAACATTCAGAAGTAAAAATTATTATTCAGAAGAATCAAGATTTCTCTGTCCAGTTTGATGGAAATGAATTACAACAATGTAACGAACCCAACGATCTGTCCTTTACTTATAAATTATCAGCTAATGCACTCAAAGTTTTAGAAGAAAGCAATAAGCCTAAACTAGATCACTTTTTAAACCAAATACTTAGATAGTTCTTCACAATAAAGATAAACCTGTTATTATTTTGAAGTGACCAAATACATATTTGTCACTGGCGGTGTAGTCTCTGGTCTTGGCAAAGGGATTACTTCTGCGTCTCTAGGAAACCTGCTCAAAGCCAGAGGTTTATCAATTGTAAATCAAAAATTAGATCCTTATATTAATGTTGATCCAGACACAATGAATCCGTTTCAACATGGAGAAGTTTTTGTTACTGAAGATGGTGCTACAACAGATTTAGATTTAGGACATTACGAAAGATTTACTGGAGTTAATTTAAGAAAAGATGCAAATGTTACAACTGGAAGCATTTACAGAAAAGTAATTGAAAGAGAGCGAAAAGGCGACTATCTTGGTGCAACTGTCCAAGTTATTCCTCATATTACAGATGAAATTAAAAGAAGGATTAAAGGCATATCCAATGAAGTAGATGTGCAAATTACTGAAATAGGAGGCACAGTTGGCGATATTGAGATACTACCTTTTCTAGAAGCAGCAAGACAAATTAGAAAAGAGTTTGGTCAAGAGAATGTAATGTTCGTTCATGTTACCCTCGTACCTTTTATTGTTCCAAGTACAGAACTTAAAACAAAACCAACACAACACTCAGTATCAATGTTAAGAAGCTATGGTATAAGTCCAGATTTAATAGTTTTGAGATCTGAGCAAGAGTTAACTGATGAAATAAAAAGTAAAGTTTCACTATTTTGTGACGTGAGTTTTGAAAATGTTATTAACGCTCCGGATCTAGATGATATTTACGATGTTCCTATAAAAATGTATGAAGAGGGTTTAGATGCAGCTGTTGATAAACGTTTAGCATTAAATTCTGATTCCCCTGATTTATCAAGGTGGAATGAAATGCTTTCATTAAAAAACGGTGTTAACAAAAATGTTAAAATAGCAATTCTCGGAAAATATTTTGGCTTACCCGATAGCTACATGTCAGTCGTAGAAGCTTTAAAACACTCTTGTCTTCAAAATAAAGTAAATTTAGATTTAGTTTGGATAGATGCAGATAACTATGAAATTGAAGATCTTAAAAAATTAAATGGTGTAGTAGTTCCTGGAGGTTTTGGCTATAGAGGAATTGAAGGAAAAATAGGTGCAATCGAGTTTCTAAGAAAAAATAAAATACCTTTTCTTGGAATTTGCTTAGGCCTACAGTGTGCTGTAATTGAGTTTGCGCGCAATGTATGTGGTATATCAGATGCAAATTCTACAGAGTTTTCTCAAACTACAAAAAATCCTGTCATAGATTTATTACCCAATCAAGATTTAGAAGCTGATGATGTCGGTGCATCCATGAGGCTTGGGACTTATCCTTGTAAAATTCAACCAGACACTATGGCTAAAGACGTATATAACAATGAAATAATCTATGAACGTCACAGGCATAGATACGAAGTAAATAATAAGTTCAGAAATGAATTGGAATCTAAAGGATTAGTATTTAGTGGATTATCACCTGATGAAGATTTAGTTGAAATGATTGAACTTAAAGATCATCCATACTTTGTAGCTTCACAATTTCATCCTGAATTTAAATCAAGGCCATGGGACCCAGCACCTATGTTCAATTCATTTATAGCTGCATCAAAAGAAATAAAATTTTTTGATGAAAATGTAAAAGATGAACATAAAGTCAAAGATTAATAAATCAATAAGTTCATTTTCAGAATATCTTTTATATCAAAAGGGACTATCTCAAAACACAGTTGATTCATACAAATCTGATTTAACAAAATTATCTAATTATTTACAAAACCAAGACTTGTCAAAAACAAATATAGATAATTTTTTTATAGATATGTCAGAATTTAATTATTCATCATCAACAAAGAAACGAATGCACTCCAGTATTAAAAATTTTCTTAAATACATAAATGAAAATGAAGACTATGAATCAATAGATATTTCAGATATAAAGCTTAAATCTTCTAAAAAGCTTCCTGAAGTACTTTCTATTACTGATATTGAAAATATGATTAATTTTTACAATCATGAAACTTATTTAGATTCTAGGAACAGAACTGTTATTGATGTACTTTATTCTACTGGATGTAGAGTTTCTGAACTATGTGACATAAATATATCCGATATTGATTTAGATGAGAAATATTTAAAATTGAAGGGCAAAGGTTCTAAACAAAGAATTGTACCAATTGGATCTATGTTATATAAAAACCTTATGCAATATTTAAATGTTAGGGAAACATTTTTACAAAACAGGGGAGAACCACTCTTTTTATCTAAATCAAAAAATAAATTAGATCGAACTGCTGTGTTCAGAATAATAAAAAAAACTGCTAAGAATATTTCTTTACAAACCGATGTTCATCCGCATACATTAAGACATAGTGCAGCTACGCATATGCTTGAAGGCGGATGTGACTTAAGGACAGTTCAAGAATTTTTAGGCCATAGCTCTGTTTCAACCACGCAGATATATACTAAAGTTACGAAAGAATTTTTAGAAGAGGCATTTACAGAAAGTCATCCAAGGTCATGAATGAACTATTTTTAAAAGCAAAAAGAGCTGTAAGATTTTTATTTTACAAAGATATAAGTATTGTAGATCAAATTAGAATTTCAAAAATTCTCGATAATGAACAGTTAGAGCAACTTTTCTGGAAAATGTCAAAAGCAGATAGACATCATTCGTTAGAAGTTTTAGAAAGAACTATGAAATATTCAAATAATGAAGATTTATTAAAGCTGTCTTTGTTGCATGACATAGGTAAATCAATATCTGAATATAACTGGTTATTTAGAATAATGGCTGAATTAAAACTTGTAACAAACAGAAAAGCATTTGATTATCTGAACCATGAAGACATAGGGTACGATCTATTAAAAGAAAATATAGATGATCCGGATATAAGTAAATATTATTTTGATAATTTACTTACAGAAAAAAATGAAATATTAGATAAGACTGATTTTTAATGGAATTAAGTTTCTTAGTAGACGCATTAAAATCTCTATTAATCAACTATACGTCAAATAATTCACAAATTGATGAAAGTTTAAATGACTTATTCAGCAGTCTAGAGTCAAAAAATCTTAATAATGAAATTGAAAACTACGCAGAGTTTATATTACTTGCTTCTTCACTATTTGAATTAAAAGCTAAAAGAATGCTACCTCAAGAAGAAGAAATTGAGTGGATGGATGAAGTGGAAGTTCTTAAAGATAAAGACCTGGCATTTGCTAGGCTTTTGCAATTTAAAGCATTTTCTGAAATTGGTATTGCTTTAGCTTCGAAAATAAAATATAACGAAAATGAAATCAAGTCATTTAAATACTATCAAACTAAAAATTTGTTTCCTAAACCAGATGTTGAGTACGAAATAAATAAAAATAAATTTAATGAAGTTGCTATTGAAGTATTTGACAGGTTTAAAACAATTGAAGGTTTTAAACATATAGATAAAGATTTACCAGATTTACAGAAAGCAATTGATGATTTATTGCAAGTTGTTGATAAAAGGTTAAATACATCTTTCGAAAGCATCTTAAATGAAGTAAATACTGAAAAAGAGGCTATAGCTTTTTTCCTTGCACTTTTAGAAGCTGTAAGATGGGGTTTTGTTAAAGCTAGTCAAAATGATGATGGTATTAAAATAGAAAAAAATTATGAATTATAAAAAAGTTATAACCGCTATTTTGTTAGTTTCTGATGGTTCAGTAAATCATAAATATTTTTTAGAAAATTTTAATATCTCCAATGAAGACTTGGTTAATATTTTTGACGAAATAAACGATGAATTAAATGAAAAAGATTATGGCTTTTATATTAAATATGATGGTAAATCTTCTGACTTAGTAACTTTAAGTTCAATTTCAACTGAATTAGCTGAATTCAAACCACCTTCAATTTTAAGAGGATTATCTACTCCAGCATTAGAGACATTATCTATTGTTGCATATGAGCAGCCAGTAACAAAACTTAAAGTAAGCGAGATAAGAGGGGTTGAGTCAGAGTCATCTCTTAAAACTTTAGAATCTCGAGGTCTTATTGAAAAATCTGGCTATCTAGATGTTCCAGGAAATCCTCATTTATATATAACAACTAATCTCTTCTTAGAAAAGATGGATATATCTTCTATTGATGATCTTCCTGTATTAGGTGAATATTTCTCAAATCTAGAGGAAGAGTAAATCTCTTTGAGATTAAATAAATTTATCGCTTTAAATCTTCCAACATCTCGAAGAAAAGCAGATGAATTAATTCAATCCGGTGAAGTTATTGTTAATGGTAAAGTACCAGAGGTTGGGTACATAGTTAAACAAAATGATGTTGTATCTGTAAACAACAAAAATTTATCTAATAACAATACTCATGAGTATTACAAATTTTACAAACCAAAAGGATATGTATGTTCTCATAACAAACAAGGAAAAGCTCCAACGATATATGATTTAATTGGAAAAAATTATCTTAAATTTGGAGGCAGGTTAGATAAAGATTCTGAAGGCTTGATGTTATTAAGTACTGATGGTGAATGGTTAAATGAAATATTTCACTCAAAGAATAAAGTTCAGAAAAAATATAAAGTTACTTTGAAAAATAAAATCAATAAAAATAAAAAAATACGAACAAAAATTACTTTTGAAGGTAAAACTTTAAAAATTCACAATATAAAAGTTATTAACGCTTATACGTATAACGTGACATTATTGACTGGAAAAAATCATGAAATACGTAAAATATTTAGATTTAACGATTTATATATAAGAGAATTAAAACGAGAAAAAATTGGTAAATACACTTTAGGTAATATGTCTAAAGGTCAATTGTCTAAAATAGAATTATGAGTAAAACATTAATAACCTTAGATGGCCCATCTGGTGTAGGTAAAACTACAATAGGTAAACGTTTAGCTTCAGAATTAAACTTTGAATTTTTTTCATCAGGCCTTCTTTACAGAGTTATTGCATTACATAATGAAAAAACCAATTCTTTTAATCTAAATGAATTTGAAATAGTATCTAATGATCCGGTAGTTTGTAAAGTTGACGGAAATGTATACGAAGAAGAAAATCTATATACCCCACAAATTAATAGAAGAAGTTCTGAAATAGCTCAGTTGAGTGAAATTAGAATGCTTGTGTCTAATGTACTCAAATTTTTATTTGATAATTCAAATACTGGGTTAGTTGTTGAAGGAAGAGATATGGGTAGTGTAGTTTTCAAGGATGCTAATTTAAAAATATATTTAGATGCAAGTGAAGCAACAAGAAGCGAGAGAAGAATAGCTCAATCTGGCAACAAAGAATCAGTTGAAGATATAAGAGCTAGGGATTCAAGAGATATAAATAGAAAAATTTCTCCACTCATTATTCCTGATGATGCAATAGTTATAAACAATGAAAATAAAAGTATTGAAGATGTAGTTGAAATTATTAAAGAGAATTTAAAGCTTCAGTAGCAGTCCATTTTTTGTCATTATTAATTCCATATTCTGACTTTGGATTAGTTTCTGAAATATTTAAAATACTCAAAAAATCTGAAATATTTTTAATATTAGTTCTCAATTGTTGAGGTAGTGGAAAATATTCATCTTCTTCTTTCAATCTAAATTGCTCTAGATTAAAAGGGTTTATTTTATCTATAATTTCGTAAACAAGATGATCTGGTGCAGACGCTCCTGCCGTAATTGCAATATTACCATTCAGATTTAGATTTTCTACATCGTTAACGTTGTCTACGCGATAGGCATTAACACCTTGATTATTAACCATACTAACCAGTGCTTTTGTGTTACTTGAATTTTCTGATCCAACAACAAGAACTGTATTAACTTCTGGAAGAATTTCTAATATAGCTTCCTGTCTATTGGTAGTTGCATAACATAAATCACTTTTCCTAGGCATTTTTAAACCATTAAATCTTTCTTGAGAAAATTTCATAATTGGCTCCCACTCTGATAAAGCTAAAGTAGTCTGTGCAAGAAGAGCAACATCATTTCCAATTTCCAATCCTTTAACGTCTTCAATACTCTCAACTAAGTGCATGTTGTCAGGTGAAACACCAATTGCACCTTTTGCTTCATCATGATTTTTATGACCGACATAAATAATTTGAGTGTTTTCTTTACTAAATTTTTTGGCTTCATGATGAACTTTTGTAACTAATGGACATACCGAATTAATAGTTAGTGAAGATATATTATTAAACCTAAGTTCAATTGCAGGCGCAGTTCCATGTGCAGATAACATAACAATTGCACCTTCAGGGATTTCCTCAGGGTTCTCTACAAAAACAACATTATTTTTTTCAAACTCTTTTACAATCCATTTATTGTGTACTATTTCGTGATAGCAATAGATCGTTTCATCATAGATTTTTAATAACCAGTGTAAAGCTTTTATAGCCATTTCAACACCAGCACAGAAACCTCTAGGAGTAACTAAATATAGTTTGTTTACCATATAAATAGAATA
>CACHTH010000007.1:0-59471 GCA_902582695.1 uncultured Candidatus Actinomarina sp. | reverse complement strand
CTGTATTAAAACAATAAATACCTGAATTGATTTCATTAATTTTTCTTTCATCATCATTGCAGTCTTTTTCTTCCACAATTCTTATCACTTCATTATTTCTAACAATTCTTCCATACCCATGTGGATTTTCCACTATAGAAGTAAGGAATCCTATTGATGAAGATTTGGTTTTTACTTCGTTTATAAGATTTTGTATATCTTTAGTATCAATGGCTGGAACATCCCCTGGAACAACTAACGTAAATTCAGATTTATTTTGAACAAATATTTCACCGCTAACAACAGTGGAAACTGCATGTCCTGTGCCTAATTGATCTTTTTGCAATACATGTTTAGTTGAAGAAGGTAACGAATCAATAACCATATCAGACTCATGGCCTACAACTACATATTGGTTTTCAATGAAAGAAAGTGAATCCAATGAATGTGCAAGTATTGATTTGCCAAGAACTTTGTGTAAAACTTTAGGTAAGTCGGACTTCATCCTAGTCCCTTTACCTGCTGCTAATACTACGACTGAAACATTCATTTATAAAATACTGGCTGGGGGAGAAGGACTCGAACCCTCAACGTTGGGACCAAAACCCAATGTGTTGCCAATTACACCATCCCCCATTTGTTATAAACTTATATTAATCATCATTCTGATACAAACTACAATCAATTTTTTTACAATATTGAATAAAACTTAAACTTTCATATTCAGATTTTAATACTTCTCTTTCTTGGATAATAGAAAAGAACGATGATCCGCTTCCAGACATAAAAAATTTATTTTGATATTTTTCTTGAAGAGCCTCTCTTAGAGTTACAAGTTCAGGATATATCTCGGTAGCAGCTGGCCAAAGATCATTAAAAATCTCAATTGTGTTCCAAGTATCTGTATCTCTATTCCTTGAATCCAACGTATCAAATGAATTAAATACGTCCCTAGTGCTCAGTCCAACTTTGGGTACTGCAATTAACAAATCTATGTCTGTATTTAAATCTAATGGCTCTACAACCTCACCAATCCCTTGTATTACTGCAGAAACTCCTTGAATAAAAAATGGTACATCGCTACCTACTTCACTAACTATTTCAAGGTTTGAAGGTAAATCTAATTCATAATTATCACAAAGATAGCGAATTACTGCTCCTGCATCAGAACTTCCACCACCGAGTCCACTATTGTAAGGAATATTTTTATCTATATAGATATCAAAGCTTTTATCAAAAGATGGGTTATTTTTCCTTATTAGTTTTAAAGCTTTGTGAATCGTGCTTTCAATTGAATTGAGATTTTCATCACTAAATTTGATAGTTTCACTAACTGATTCTTTAATTTCTATATCGTCATATATATCAACGGGAATCATGAGAGAAGATAGTTTATGTAAATTGTCTTGTTTTTCTGAAAAAATTTCCAAATTTAAATTTATTTTTGCAGATGTTCTTAATTTCAATTTGATTCCTTAGCAATTAATAAATAATCTTCGGGACTTAAATCGGATGCTCGTAAATTTGTGTCTAAATTAAGTTCGATAAGTTGATCTTCAGTCAAAATTGAACTTAATGAACTTCTAATCTTTTTTCGTTTCTGCTGAAATGCAATTTTAGATATTTCAAATGCTTTTAACCTAACTTCTTCATCAAACAGACTTTCCCTTTGAATAGTGACTACCGTTGAGGTGACTTTTGGTTGTGGATAGAAGCAATTTTTTGAGACATCAAATTGTATCTTTGTTTCAGTAAACAATTGAAACAAAACAGATAGCGATCCATAATCTTTTGTTCCTGATTTAGCAACCATTCTCTCGCCAACTTCTTTTTGGACCATAACTACATATCTATGAATCACAGGCACTTCAGTAATAAGATTTACTAATAAACGTGTTCCAATGTTGTAAGGCAAATTTGAGACAAATATCCACCAGGGTCCAATTAAAGTTTTATAATCAAACTCCATTGCATCCTCATTGTAAATTTCTATATTTGGTATTCCCGAAAATCTATCGAGTAATACATCAGATGCTGCTTTATCTACTTCGACAGCTTTGATTCTATAATTATCTTTAAGCAATTCGTTTGTTAACGATCCAGTCCCTGGGCCTACTTCTAAAATTGGATCCGCCAATTGGCCTTGAACTAATTTTGTAATTTTTCTTGATATGTTTGTATCGATTAAAAAATTTTGTCCAAGTTTATATTTTGGTTTATCTTTTAATTTCTCTATCCAAAAATATTCGCTCATTATACTTCTCGCTTCATTACTTTATTTGTGTTTGTAATTGTAATCTTGGAAAGTTCACTTGGAGTTAAGTCAATCAGTTCTGCTAGCTTTGCTGCAGTATATTTAATATACGTAGGATTATTTCTTTTACCTTTAAATGGTTGTGGGGCTAGATAGGGAACATCTGTTTCTAAGAGTATCTTGTCTATTGGAATGTTTTTTACTGCAGCTTGTAAATCATGTGCAGTATCGTAAGTTACAATTCCCGAAATTGAAAAATAGACACCAAGTTCGATAAATTTTTTAGTCCACCTATTACCTCCAGTCCATGAGTGCAAAATAATCGGGTTAGAAGTTTTTTTACTACTTAAAGTATCAAAAACATCTGAAAAGCTATCCCTACAATGAACAATTAAAGGCTTATTCAGTTCATTGGAAACATCAATGTGGAATTCAAAATTCATTATTTGATTTTCTTTTGATGACAAATTTCTATAGTAATCGAGGCCTGTCTCACCAATTAAATCAGCTTCCTCCATTAACACTTGTAATTCATTTTTTATGTCTTCTAATGAGTCAGCTTCATGAGGGTGAAGTCCTGCTGACCAATAAGATTTTTCTGGATAAGTTAGTGATAACTCTTTGGCTTTTAATGAAGATGGTACATCTACACCAGGAATGATAAAGTACTCTAAATTAGATATATCTTCTTCATTTATCTCATCGCCCATCAACTGTATATGACAATGGGTATCTACCCACTTTATATCCTCTAATGTTTCCATTTTATTCACTACTATATAAGGATAGGATTAAATAAATTTATGAGTAAAGGCAACTTAAGTAAAATTGACAATTTAGGCCGTGTAGTAATTCCTAAATCTATAAGAAAAGCATTAAACATTGAGCACAATGACGAAATATCTATGTATGTTGAGAGTGAAAGCTTAGTTATTAAAAAAGGCCACAGATCATGTTCTTTGTGTAGCTCAAAAGAAATAAAACATCAAATTGGGAAAAAATTTATATGTAATGATTGTGTTGAAAATATCAAAGATCTTTAATATTTTCATACAATTCATTAACTGACATGTTTGTTACAAGAGCTAAGGATTTAGCTATTTCTCTTTTTTGTACTCCTTGATTTAATAATATTTTTACAGCAGCATCAATGTCCAAATCTATTTTCTTATCATTTTTTGAAGGACCTACGACAATTGTAATTTCACCTTTTAAGGTGTCTGAAATTTGATTTTTTAAACTGCTTATAGTCCCTCTATATATAGTTTCAAATTTTTTAGTAAGCTCTCGACATATAACAATTTCTGAATCCAACCCCTCTTTTTCGAAATAATTAAGATCTTTGAGAATTCTCTTTGGAGATGTAAAACAAACTGATGGCATTTTTGAATTAATCAATTTTATTACAAATTGTTCCTTCTCTTTTCCTGCTTTTGGAATAAAACCCAAAAATTGAAATTCATTTAATTCAAAACCTGAAACAGTTAACGCTGTCAATACGCTTGAAGGTCCTGGAATTGAAACTATGTTATGTTCATTTGAAATTAGATAACTAAGCAATTCACTACCAGGATCTGAGATGAGTGGTGTGCCAGCATCAGATATTAAAGCAACATTTTTACCTTCTGATAAATGCTTATTAATTTCTTCATTTCTTTTAAACTCGTTACCCAAAAAAAATGACTTTAATGGAGTTTCTATTGAAAAATTATTTGTAAACTTTGATGCTCTGCGTGTATCTTCACAATATATTAAATCAACGAATTTTAAAGTTTCTATTATTCGATTCGATGTATCCTCTAAATTTCCAATTGGAGTAGGGCAAATATAAAAGGTACCCACTCTCTTATAAATCACCTAACTGACTGGAAATTTCATTAATTATTGATAAATCTTGTACCAAAATCATTCGTACAAAATTTCCGTCATTTGAAAGCCAGACATTTGTAGACCCTTTGTAAAGTAATCCACCGTAAAACTCTTCTACGCTTTCAAACCTTCTTTGATTGTCCGCCCATAATACCCAAGCTTGATAAATTTCTGAGAGTTCTGTCTGGTTATCTCCACTAATTTTTGCTGTCATAACTAGATTTCCATTTTCATTTACATAATCTTTCCAGGATCCTCCACCAATTCCTATAGCTGCTTGAACAGCATTAGGGCGACCAATAACTCCTTGCGTTATATAAACCATATCTAATGCACCCAGATCACCTTCGTCAATAAGTGAGTAATTATTTATATCTATAGTGTTAATTACAACCTCTTCATATACCTCTCCAGAAAAATATTTTTCTTTACTATAAATTTGTTCATCAGTAGGAAGTTCAAACAATGCTTCATTAATAGCTTCCATCCCGCCATCGTTATAAATTTCTTTAACTAATTGTGGACCAAATGAGTAGTACAAATCATTTGGTATGTAAAAATATTCAGGCAAAGACACTCTGCAAGAAAAATTAGGTTGTTGAGAATTTAAAGTAGTACGGTCATATTGATCAAGAGAAGATTCCCACCTAGCTTGTACTAAATCTGCTTGTGCTTCCATAATTGCTCTTCTTCCAGGATAGTTAGCAAAATCATCAGCCTCCTTCATTTCCTCATACCACCCAGATAGGTCAACAACCTGACCTTGGAGTGAGTGTGTTAGCTCATGAACAATTACACTCTGCTCCCACAAGTTAAACTTCTTTTGATTTTTATTTATAGGTACTCTTAAAATTTTATCTAATAAATTATATGAACCTGCAGATGCACATCTTTGAAATTCAACTAGCAAATTTTTCATTTGATCTGGTGATGCTTCGGTTAAACCCCACATGTTTTCTGATAAAACTGCCCTTTCCCATTCACCCTCTTCGTAGTCTTCATCAAAATCATCTAAGTAGGAAGCTGCATTATATTCTTGGTACCCGTTAAGTGTGTACAGTTGATATTTTGGATATTCAGTAAATTTAAGACCAGTTCTTTTTTCAACGAAGCTGACTAATGAGTCAAATTGTTCTTTCATTTCAGAGCCCATTTCTATAAGTTCAATTCCATACTCATCAACAGCAAATGGTTCTTCAACGAATATTGTTGTAGTTGTACTCGAAGTGGTTGTTGTGATGTCCTCAGCTACCGGTTCAGTAGGTTCAACAGTAACATTTTCAGACGAAGACTCGGAACCACATGCAATTAAAATTAATGCTAATAAAGTAACAAAAAATTTTCTCATAGGTATTCAGATTACAGGTATTCTATTATTTATAAAAACAATTGGAGGAAAATTGATTAAAGAATTTAGAAACTTCATTAATAGAGGGAATGTTGTTGAACTAGGAGTAGCATTTGTTATGGGTGCTTCTTTTAAATCACTTGTGGATGTCTTTACTAAAAGACTCATTGAGCCATTAATTGGCTTAATTATAAATTTACCTAATTTAGATAATTTAGGTCTTTTTGGTGATGTAGACCCTTCTTCGGGTGTCCAAGCGGGAAGTTTTGGAGCTTTTTTAGGAGAAGTAATTAATTACACAATAATTGCTTTTGTAATGTTTTTAGTAATAAAGGCGTACAATCATTTTGAAGACATGGTTGATGATGAAGAAGTTGATACCGAAGCTGTAGCAGAGTCTAAAGAAGTACAATTATTAAAGGAAATTCGAGACGGCATAAATAAAATTAGTAAGTAATAAAGTAATATAATTTAATGAGCCAAAGTAATCTAAGACATTTATTTGTTTACTCTCAACAGCAAAAAACAAAAACTAAACGCGGCATAGTTTATTCAATTCTAAACAAGCTTTTTGATCTCGCTCCTCCAGTATTAATTGGAATTGCTATTGATATTGTTGTTGAAGGGAATGAATCTTTTTTGGCTTCAGTTGGAATTCCAGATAGAAGAAGACAGCTTGTAATTTTAGCTATTTTAACTTTTATAATATGGGGTCTTGAATCTTTATTTGATTACTTGTCTGCAGTCACATGGAGAGGGATTTCACAAGATATAGAACACAACTTGAGAACTGAAACATTCGAAAATGTTTTAAGTCTTGACATGAAATATTTTGAAAACAAATCTTCTGGAAGATTAATGGCAATTTTAAATGATGATGTAAATCAACTTGAAAGATTCCTTGATACTGGTGCTAACAAATTGCTACAAACTGCCACAACTGTAATTGTAATTGGTGGTACATTTTTATATATTTCACCACTAATTGCTACGTTCGCATTTATACCAATTCCCATTATTATTTTTGGCTCATTTAAGTTCACCTCAACCATTGCCAGCAGGTATGAAAGTATCAGAGAATCAATAGAAACATTGAATTCTAACCTCTCTAATTCAATTTCAGGCATTCTAAATGTTAAAAGTTTTACCAGAGAAACTAAAGAATTAGATAGAATTGAAAGCTCGTCAAATGAAGTAAGGAGTGCAAACTACCACGCTATAAAACTATCTGCGGCATTTATTCCAATCATTAGAGTTGCAATATTGTTTGGGTTCACCGCAACTTTATTAATTGGTGGCTTTCTTGCGCTTGATGGAGAGATTAAAGTTGCAACATACTCTGTACTACTTTTTATTACCCAAAGACTTTTATGGCCATTGACAGAATTAGGTGACACATTTGATTTATACCAAAGAGCAATGGCGTCGTTCAATAGAATATTTTCACTTAAAAATGAAACCTCAGATATTGGTAATGGAAACATTGAGTTCAAAAAACTTAAGAAAAACATTGAGTTAAGAGATGTTTCATTTTCATATGTTGACAACTTTAATGTATTAAATAATGTTAATTTAACTATTAACGCAGGACAGACTACTGCAATCGTTGGAAGTACTGGTTCTGGTAAATCAACTTTAATAAAACTCTTGTTAAGGCTCTATGAAATTAATAACGGTTCAATATCTTACGATTCAAATAGTTTAAAGGAAATTGAACTTTCATCTCTTAGAGAAAAGATTGGTCTAGTTAGTCAAGATGTGTTTTTGTTTGAAGGCACCGTAATTGAGAACATAGCTTATGGAGATTTGAATGCTTCCGAAAGTGAAGTATGGAATGCTGCTCAAAAATCAGAAGCTGATGAATTTATAAATAATTTGCCAGAAAAAGAAAACACAATTGTAGGTGAGAGAGGTCAGAAACTTTCTGGTGGTCAAAGACAGAGAATATCAATAGCTAGAGCGATTCTAAAAAACCCTGAAATTTTAATTTTAGATGAGGCTACTTCATCAGTTGATAATGAAACTGAAGCAGCTATTCAAAGATCACTTGATATTCTTAAAAAAAATCGAACTGTTATAGTTATTGCGCACAGGCTTTCAACAGTAAGAAATGCTGACATCATTTATGTATTAGAAAATGGTTCTGTTGTTGAGTCAGGCAATCATGATTCATTATTAGATATTGAAGGTGTTTACTCGAAACTGTGGTCAGTTCAAACTGGAGAAAAGATTTAACCAATCTCCTTTACGATGTGTTCTCCAATAGCTAAAGATGCTGTTGCCGCAGGGCTTGGTGCGTTCAGAACGTGAAGAGATTGTTCCTTTTTTTCAAATACAAAATCATCAATTAGTGAACCATCTTTACCAACTGCTTGGGCTCTAACTCCAGCAATTCTTGGTGTTAAATCTTTTTTAGTAATGTCAGGAATATATTTTAAAATCTCTTTTAAGAAAACATCTTTATTAAGCGACCTATACATTTCAGATATTCCTGTTGAAAAATATCTTCTACCCAATTTCCACATTCCGGAGTAAAAAATGGTTTTACTGAACTCTGAAATATTAATTTTTGACCAATCATATCCCTCTTTAGCAAAAGCTAAAACCGCATTAGGTCCTGCTTCAATTTTGTTATCAACAGTTTTGGTCAAATGAATGCCTAGAAAAGGAAGATCCGGATCAGAGATAGGATAAATCATATTATTAACAAGATGACTCCTCTCTTCAGCAATTGTAAAATACTCACCTCTGAAAGGGATAATTTTTAACTCAGGTTCAACATTGTCTAATTGTGCAATATTATCTGAATACAACCCCGCACAATTAATTAAAAATTCTGAGTGAAAAATAGAGTTATTACTTTCAAGAATTTTTAAATCATTGTTAGTTTTAATTGATTTAATTTTCTGAAAATATTCAATTGTTCCACCTAGAGATTGAAACTTAGAAGCTAATTTTTTTGTAACCACCCCATAATCTACAACACCGGCTTGTGGAACATGGAGGGCATTATCAAATTTACAGTATGGCTCAAGTGTTAATATATCTGATTTTTCCAAAACTTTAACATTTTCCATACTTAATTGAGTTGCTCTTTCCTCCAAGGAAGATAACTTATTGACATCAGTGTCTACAACAATTTTGCCTTCCAGTCTGTATGGAATATTTTCTTCATCTAGAAATTCCAGTAACAACTCCCTGCCTCTTATGCATAAATTAGATTTAAATGAATTTGGATTGTAGTAAATTCCAGAGTGTATGACTCCAGAGTTTCTTCCGGACTGATGTTTCCCAGGAGATGTTTCTTTATCTAACACTAAAACATTATTTCCTGAACTTTGAAGTTTTAATGCAACTGATAAGCCTACAATGCCAGCACCAATAACCGCATGTGTATATATTTTTTTCATTGGTGGAGGTGCGGGGAGTCGAACCCCGGTCCTTCCAAGCTACCTAACAGCTTCTCCGAGTGCATCCGATAAAATACGATCAGGCTAGTTATCGGAACCTATGGCCTGAAAGGTCTACCTTAATCTTAGTAGTTAGTCGGTATCCTAACTAAGCATCCCACATTTCGACGCCATTGCTATCCGAGGTGGGAGCCCCGATAGGTGACGAGCAGCTTATGCTGCTAAAGCCAACTTAGGTTTGGCAGTTATATTGTTTTCCTACGTTTTTAACGAGGCCCTAGGACCCTCGACTCGCTACTGAGAGACTCACTTCAAAGTCGAAGCCAGTTCACCCCCATACAGTTTTATTAGCTCTAAAATTATACTTGAGAATTGGAATATTTTAAATATGAAAATTAATAACAATAGCTTTGAGTTAAATGAAAAATTATCAGTAACTATTGATTCTACTGATAATGACGGGTTGGTTTTTATCCCAAATAATGTTGAGTTAATTGTGGAAATTGAAAATTATTTTGGGAAAATTGCCATAAATAAGATTGAAATCTCTCCAATGGAAAGTGAATTTCAAATAAGTAAGAATAGCATAGAATCACATATACCAAACCTTGATATCAAATTGCTAGATCGATATATATATAAAATCTTGTCTGATAAAGCAGGTCTTGCTTACTCTCCATATACCTACTTTCCAAATTACGACTTTACAGTTTTTGAAAAAGGAAGAAGACCATCTAGTTTAGATTGGTCTATGTTTGCATCTCTATATGTGTTTAGTTGTAATGTACTACCTCAATCAATCAAAGTTGAGCTTGCATTAGCTAAGTATTTAAGAATATCTGAAGAAAATTTTAAAAGATTTATAAAAAAAATCCCTCAAGAATTATTTAGAAAATCAGGACATATAGATTCAAGAGGTGGAGATATATCTTTAGATGCTGAAAATTTAATTAAAGAATATCTTAGTGAAGACCAGAGTGCATTTGAAAATAATCCATTTTTAAAGTTTTACTCAGAAGTAGATTTTGCCTGAGGTCTGAGCATAGAGTTTATTTTTTTTGGCGTAATCTTCCAGAGTTCTCTACTTTTAATTTTTTCATAGTCCCAAGCTTGATCTAGTTCTCTTCTGTATGGTTTTCCTGTATATCTGATAGAGAGTTTATCAATATGATCATCAGCTGATTTTTCAGAAATTATTTCTGTCACTTCTCCCCTAATCTCCCAACTGGAATACATTGCTGTTGGATGAAAAACTACCAATGAAATACTCGAGTTGTTTCTTATATTCTCTGTTTTTTTTCTATCTTTTTCGGTATTAATAAGTATGCAATTGTCTTGATAATCAACCCACATAAGATGCGTTTGGATTTCATTATCATTCAAATGAGTTGAAATTGCACAGAAAGCATTATTATCAATTGCTTCTTTAAGTTCTTTTGAAAGTTGCATACAGTATTATTTTAAGTAAAAATAGACAATATGGCTTTCATAAAATTATTTGATTTTAAAAATTCAACTGGACTTTTAAAAAAAGAATACGAAAAAGGCTTAAGAAGAGCTGGGAGAATTTGGAATGTATTAACAATACAGTCACAAACTCCAGAAATACTCAGAGACTCAATGCGTCTCTATAATTCAACAATGTTTGGAAATTCAAACGTTCCACGCTTTGATCGTGAACTCCTTGCAGTAGTTACTTCAATTTCTAATGAATGTGAATACTGAATAAGAGCGCATTTATACGATCTCCGGTCGGAGACAAAAGATCAAAAATTAGTTGATGAGATAGCTATTAACTGGAAAGAAAGTGGTTTAACGGAACAACAAAAAGCTATCTGCTACTTTGCTGAAAAATTAACACTTAATCCTGGGAAAATTGATAAATCAGACGTACAAAAAATCAAAGAATTTGGATATGTTGACAAGGAAGTTTCAGAGATAGTACAAATAATTTCTTACTTTAATTATATAAATAGAGTTGCTGATGGTCTTGGATTAGAAGCTGAAGATTTCATAGATGAAAAAGGGTACAAAAAATAATTTCCTTTATTAGAAGGTAATATCCTTTTAACATAAGCTGTATGAATCAAACCATTAAATCCTCAATTTTGTTAATAAGTTTGCTTGGTATAAGTTTTTTCGCGTTTAATTTTTTAAGTGATTCTCTTAATCAACAAAGCGAGACAACACAAGTAGAAACCACAGTAACTTCAATAACTACTCAAAAACAAATAGAAATTGATAGGTTTAATGCATTAGATATAAGCTTGAGAGAATTTATTGACAGTGAACTACTTTCAATAAGTGACGAATGTATAAAATTTGGGTCGTGGTTCAGCCTAACTGAAAATTGTCTTAATGAATGGTTGTCTGTACTTAATAATATAGATGAAAAAAGTTCAATTTACGCATCTCATTATGCTTATGCTCAAAGTTATTTTATTTCAAATTATCAAAACTTAAATGAAGAAGATGTTGAAAATATACTAGATTCTTTAAGCATTGAGTCAGACCTTGCTGTTTGGAATGAAAAATTAATAGAAGTAACAAGCGTACTAAATATAAAAAATAGTCAGGAGGAAACAACAACAGCAATATTTTTAAATGATTCAGTAATAAATAAATCTAAAAACCTTGGTACATCAGATCTAAAAGGTGGTTGTATAGATCCAGCAAAAATTAAAGAAAATTTTGAAGAAGAATGGGTAATACCTGAAAATGTAAATCCAAGAGATGAGGAAAAATTTAATTACGCAATAAAAATAGAGCCTTCACTTAGTCTTGATCCTTTATGTATTAAAAACCTTTTGTTTCTTATATTAAATAATGACCTTGGTTGGACAAATATTGCTGAAAAATCTTTTCACCTAACTAGTGTCGAAGATAGCGACTATGTCTATATTTTTGCGTCCCCAGAAAAAACTGATGAATTATGCGCACCAATTGAAACTAACAGTATCTACTCATGCAGAAATGAGCAAAATATTGTACTTAACTTTTTTAGATGGGAAAACGGAGCTGTTGATTTCAAAAATGATATGGAAACATATAGAATCTACCTGATTAATCATGAAACGGGACATATTCTTGGCTGGGGACACGTGGGTTGTCCAAAAGAAGGAGCTATAGCACCTGTCATGATGCAGCAAAGTAAAGGAACTGAAGGATGCATCCCATATGGATGGCCTGCTTACGAAACAATAAAAAGCAAGTTTGATGAGTAAGAAAAAGTTATTGGTGCCAGCCTAAACAACTAATTCGTTAACTAATTATTATATTTTTTTAAAATTAATACAACAGATTTTTTTAAAATTTAAAGAGCTACTGAATCATCTCCGGCTAAAATTTTTTGTAAATTTTTTACAGTATCTAAACCAGCTTTTAGTTGTGCCTCATTTGTAGATGCTCCTATATGTGGAGTAGTGATTAAATTAATGTCTGCAAAATTATCTATATTTTTAGGTGGTTCTTCTGAGTAAACATCTAGACCAGCACCAAATATCTTATTTGATCTTAGAAGTTCAATTAGATAACCTTCGTCTAGAACACCACCTCTTGAGGTATTTATCAATATTGCACTTTCTTTAAGTAAATCTAGTTTTTCTTTTGAGATTAGATTCTCTGTTTCTTCAGTTTTAATTACATGAATTGAAATTACATCTGAAGTGCTTAATAATTCATCCAGCTCTAATCTTTTTTCAGGGCCATCCCATTCTTTGACATAAGGATCATAAAAAGCAATTGACATGCCAAAACTTTTCATCACCTCAGACAGTAAACGTCCAGCTTTTCCATAACCTACAATTCCAAGTTGTTTTCCAGATAATTCCATTCCAATAAACTTTTTTCGATCCCACTTACCATCTTTTAAATGGCTATCGGAAAGATTAATTTTTCTTGCTGCATTGATAATTAAAGCAACAGCGAGCTCAACAACAGAAGTTAAATTAGCTGATGGTGAATTTGTTACTTTTATATTCTTAGACTTTGCATACTCTATATCAATGTTGTCAACACCTACACCACACCTAGCAATTATTTTTAGCTTATCTCCTTTTTCAATTATTTCTTTTGTCAATTGGGTAGAGCTTCTAATAATTACAACTTCTGCATCATTAATTTCTGAAACTAAATCTTCATGCTTTGATTTAGATGCAGAGATATCTGAACATTCACCAAGTGATTGTAGTTCTTCTAAAACTTTGCTATTCAATGTATCGCAAATAAGTATTTTCATTATATGATTTCTAATTTTTTTAAAGCCATTTCATGAATTTCCTTCGATCCAGAAGCCAAAACATATACATTGCTTTGATTAAAATCTAGCTTTTTACCCTCCCAATCTGTCATGATACCACCAGCTCCTTCTACTACTTTGATTAGCGGTAAATAATCATGTGGTGCAGTTAGTCTCTCAGCGACAATATCTATATACCCACTAGCAAGCAAGCCATAGTTGTAACAATCACTTCCTGTTGTTGTAACTTTTACCGACTGCTCAAGTGATTGATACGCTCTCCACTTCTTCATTCCAAATTCATGACTAGAAGTCGTTGCCATAACAGCGTCTTTTAAATCGTTAACTGCTTTGCATTTCGTAATTTTTTGATTTACCTTAGTTTCATTTGAACTAAACGAAGTCCACCTTTCTCCTAAAGCTGGACAATCTATTACACCTCCAATCAATTCTTCATCAATTACTAGGGCTATAAGAGTTCCGAAATCATGCTTTCCGGCAACAAAGCTTCTTGTGCCATCAATTGGATCTATATACCATGTGATATTTTCTGAACCTTTAAAATCATCTAATTCTTCTCCAATAATTTTATGATTTGGATACTTTTCAAAAATCTTATCTCTAATAAATTGCTCTATATCCTCGTCAGCTTTGGTTACAGGACTGAAATCTCCTTTAAGTGTTAAATCTCTAATTTTTCGAAAATTATTTAATGCAATTTCACCTGATAAATCTAGTATTCCATTTACAAATTTTTCAAATTCAATATATTTATTAATCACTACAAACTACTTATTTAAATTAAAGGTTATTTTATATCAAATAAAATATCTTACGACCGATTAACAAAGATTTAACAAAGATTACTAAATGTAATTTAATTCTTTTAACTTATTTTCTAGATCAATATCCGATGGTTCAACCAAAAACGATCCATCATCAAAAACAATAGTAGGTATCCTTCTTTGATTAACTTGTAAAGATTTGATATATTCGTTTGCTTCTTGATCTACATCAACATTGATCTCATTAAAATCGACATTTAATTTTTTCAAGAGAGCTTTTGACCTTACACAGTCTCCACACCAATCAGTAGTATAAAAATCTATTTTCATTTTATGAACTTCCCTGAAGTGGGTCTAGCAATATAGTCAGCAGGTCACTTATTCCTGCCAAGCTTTGAAAAGCTGTCTCAAGTGAGATCACTGTATCAACAGCAACCTCTAGCTTAGGTAGCAAAGATTGGATATCTGCAATAACCGTGAGAGCATTATCAACTTCTGTAGACAAAGTTTGTAACTCTGAATATAGGAAATACCCAACACCCAAAAATAGGGTTAATAATACTATTTGAAAAAAAAGAATTAATTTAAGCAAATTAAATTAGTGCTGAAACTTTTTCTTTTATGACTTCTTTTGGTTGTACACCAACGAATCTCTCTTTAACTTCTCCGCCTTTAAGCATTACAACTGTAGGTACACCCATAACACCATTGGCTCCAGCAATTTCTGGATGTTGATCAACATCAAGCTTAACAAACTCTACTCCATCAACTTCACTTGAGAGTTCTTCCAAAATAGGGCTTAAAACTTTACAAGGACCGCACCATGTAGCATGAAAATCAATTACAACTGGTGCTTCAGAACTTAATAATTCATTATATTCTTGAGCATTTATATCTTTCATTTATCTCCTTAATTGCTTACTTATTTTATAACCTTTGAATTTATACAAGTAACTTTCTGTGACAAATAAATTAGAAATTTTCTTTATAATTGAACACATGAACAATGTAATTGTTTCTCCACACTACTTATCAACAGAACTAGGTTCAACAATTTTTAAAAAGGGTGGTAATGCTGTAGATGCAGCAATATTGACAAATCTCGTCCAAGGAATAGTTGCACCAGAAACTTGTGGTATTGGTGGAGATTTATTTGCACTTATTTGGGTCCCAGGTAAAAATAAACCAGAATTTCTTGATGCATCTGGTTATTCAGGCAGCAATGTTGATCAAAGCTTTCTATCAAATTATGAGAGCATACCTTTAAATCATCCTTTATCAGTAACTGTTCCAGGTGCAGTTGGAGGTTGGAGGGAGTTGAGTAATACGTATGGAGCTATTCCTATTGAAGATATTCTAGATATTGGAATAAACCTATGTCACGAAGGATTTGCAGTGAGTAAAGAGCTATATAATTCGTTAAATATTCACGGCGAAGAATTGAGTGGACAAAAATCAGGGTATTCATTCTATAGAGATAATAAACCCTATAGCATTGATACATTAATTAGACGACCACAGCTAGGAAAGACTCTTGAGTTATTAAAAAACCATGGGCTTGAATATTTTTACAATGGTGAAATTGCCAAAGAGATATCTAATTCTGTAAACGGCTTTATAACTGAAGAAGACTTATCAAACTATGAAGCTATCTGGAGAGAACCGCTGCATCAAAAAATTTATGGATACGATGGTTGGACTAGTCCTCCAAGTACACAGGGATACTTAACATTAAGCACTTTAAAGGGTTTTGAAATGATCGATAATAAAGATGACTATCTTCATACATTAATTGAGTCTTATAGAATTTTTGCATCAGACAGGGACAATATTACTTTTGATTATCAAGGAAATGATCAAAACTTTTTAGGTACTGATAGTGAATATATAAGAGATAAAGTAAGTCTTTTTGACAAGAATGTTGCCGGAAAATATAATTTTCCAAACCCTCATGGAGGAGGTACTGCTTACATGAATGCAGTTGATGAAAGTGGTTTAGGTATTTCATTAATTCAATCAAACTTCTATGGTATTGGCAGCCGGATTGGTGTTGGAAATTACGGTTTTTTTCTGCATAACAGAGGGTGTGGTTTCAACCTAATAAATGGTCATCCAAATAGCTTAGGCCCAAACAAAAAACCTTTACACACTTTATCTCCAACAATTTGGTCTAAAAATGGTTCCTTAGATTTTATTACTGGAACTAGAGGGGGGCGTTATCAGCCTCAGTTGCTTGCTCAAACCATACTTCCTTATATCCTTGGTGATTGTAGTTTTGAGGAGATTATGGAAAAACCTCGATGGACGATAGAGTATTTTGGAACTAGCACTTCATCAGATATTAAGTTTGAATTCATAAAGGAATCTAAAATATCCTCTCTACAAGATAAAGGGCATAAAATTTCAATCGAAAACAAACTTATAGGTGGATACGGTCCAATATCAACAATTTATAAGGATTCTGATGAAAAGTTTGTTGGAGTACCAGACGTCAGAGTTGGTACAGAAAAAGCATTTAATAGTTCTTAATTTCTTTTGCGTGTTCTTTATTTAGAATTTTCTTTCTTTTGTCGTAATCTTTTTTACCTTTAGCTAAAGCTAATTCGATTTTAATATATCCATTTTTTTCAAACACTTTAGTTGCAATTAACGTATACCCCTTTTGAGACAAAAGTCCGATAAGTTTTTTAATCTCACCTTTATGTAAAAGAAGTTTCCTCTGAGACTTTGGATTATAATCTGTATTATTAGAATATTTATAGGGTTCTATATTCATTTCCATGATATATGCCTCTTCTTTATCAATACTTGCAAAAGCATCAACTATTGAAACACCACCATTTCTCACACTTTTTGTTTCTGGACCAGAAAGAACTACTCCTGCTTCATAGAAGTCTAAAAACTCATAAGAATTGCTTGCTTTACGATTTTCGGCAAATACTTTCATCAATCTAGAAAACAGTATGGGTTGACTCTACCACGAGAAGTTGGATCTAAATAAGGCAAAGAACAATTTGCTGCACTAGGGTTTCTTAATCTTGTTTCAAAATGAACATGTGGTCCTGTAGTCCTACCAGTAGTACCAATAGTACCAATCTGATCTCCAGTTATTACAGTCTGGCCAACATCTACTAAAATTTTGTCCATATGAAAATATAATGTTGTCATTCCTCCACCATGATCAATAAATACGGTTCTTCCTGCATTGCCGTAATATCTTGCAAGTATAACTACCCCACCACCTGCAGCATAAATTGGTGTACCTCTAGATGCGGCAATATCAATTGCACCATGAAAACTTGTGGTACCTCCTAGTCTTCTCCATTTATAGCCACTTGAAACATAACCTGTTCTGACCGGCCAGGAAAGTTTATCTGGGGCGACACCACCAGAACTACTTAACCTTTCAATATCAGCTTGGATAGCGTCTTCAAGTTTTTCCAAATCAGCATGTTCTTTATCTAGTTTTTCAAGTTCTTTGTTAGCTTGGTTTAGCAAATTTTGTGCATCTTTTCTGGCTCTTAGAACTTGTGCTTTTTTAGATTCTACCAATCTCTTTTCACGTTCAACTGCTTCCTTTTTCTCTTCAATTTCATCTGCAAATTCTTCAGCCTCAATAGATATTTCATTTTTTCTTTCTTCTTCATTTTGCAAGTTTTCAACAATTTCAACACGTTCATTTTCTCGTACTGTTAAAAATTCTGTTTGACTTGAAGCGAGTGTTTCTAATGCATTTAATTGCTCAATTATTGCATATGCGGAATCAACCACTGTCGAAGCATAACCTAAAGCAATTAAAAAATTTGAAAGTTCATTTAGTTCAATGAATAAGGCTGTTGAAGGACTCATAACTCCATTTATGTAAAGGCTCACTGCTTGTTCTTGAAGATTTTCATCAGCAATAATTAGGGTTTTTTGAGTTTCAAATAATTCGTCTGAGACATCAGAGATTTCATTTTTTATTTTTCCTAGCTTTATTTGCTCTTGAACAATAGTTTCTTGAACTGTGGCAAGATCATTTAAAGCAAAGTCATAGTTTTCTAGAGCTTTATTTAATTCTCTCTCAACGGCCACTAATCTACTTTGTACCTCTGCTAATTCACCGTTTACCTGGGCAAGGTCTTTATCATTTGCTAAAATTGCTTTCTCAAGATCAGTTCTTTCACCTTCATACTTATTAATTTGCTCAGCAATTGCTTGAAGTTGTCTTTCTACTTCAATCAATCTATCTTCAGCGGTTATAGCACTTAAGCTACTGGGTAGTAAGAAAGATGTTATTAAAAATATAATTGAAAAAAATATAGTTATTTTTTTAATCATTTAATGCTTTTCTTATTCCAACAAACGATGCAAATAATCCAAAAACAAAAGAAAACATAAGTAATGATATAGTTAAAAATATTAAGTAATCGTCAGAAATATTTATATCAAAAATGCTTTCAGCAACAACAGAGTTTTTGGAATATTCAATTAAAGCCCAACCAAAACCAACTGCTATGCTTGTTCCAATCAATGATTCAATAACAGCTTCAAAAATAAATGGGAGCCTTATATAGGTTGATGAGGCACCAAGGAGCCTCATTATTTTTATTTCTTTTTTCTTAGAATATGCAGCAAGCCGTAAAGTGTTGATAATTAATATAAAAGCAGCAAATCCAATTAAAAATGCAAAGGCAGAAGCTGAAATCACTAAAGTGTCCGTTAAGCTTAGCAATCTTTCAATTGCCTCTCCAGATGTTCTGATCTCTTTTACAGCTGGATTGCCATCGAGCCTATCAATAATTAATGTATAGTCAGATGGATTATTTAGATTAATTCTTAATGAGGAAGGCAAAATTTCATAATCAACTTCTGCAAGAAGTTCTGGCTGATCTCTAAATAGAGTCTTAAACTCTTCTTCTGCTTCGGACTTAGAAAAGTATTCAACAGTTCTTACTTCAAGATAGCTTTCAAGAGATTCTTCAAGCTGTTTATGAGCTGTGGTAGTAACTCTATCATCAAGAAAAACAACAACATGCACACCATTTTGCCAACGTAGTGTGTTGTTTTCCACAATAGATCGTGCTGATAATGTAGTGAATACTAGAAAACTAGACACAAGTACAGCAATAATTGTTGCAAATACTAAAAGAGGAGTTCTTCTTATGTTTAATAATGTGTTTTTTATGACATATGAAAATTTACCCATGATTACCTAACTATATAGCTTCCATCTAATTGATCTCGAGTAATTTTTCCTTCATTAAGTTCTATTACCCTTTTTTTTCTTCGATTAACAATAGAAGAATCGTGTGTTGCCATGATTACTGTTGTACCTGCTCTGTTAATCTTTTCAAGTAGGGAAACTATCTGAGTACTGAGATCTGGATCTAAATTTCCAGTAGGCTCGTCACATAAAAGTACTACAGGGTTGTTTGCTAATGCTCTAGCTATGCTTACTCTTGTTGCCTCTCCACCAGACAGTTGTCCTGGATACTTATAAGCACTTTCGTTAAGCTCTACTAAATCTAAAAGTGTATTTGTTTTTGCCTCTATTTCCTCAGGAAGGCTCCCCATTATCTCTAATGCAAAGGCTATATTTTCTATAGTATTTCTTTTTTCTAATAACTGAGGCTCTTGGGTAACAATCCCTATTTTTCTTCTTAGTAAAGGTATTTTCCATTTGGGTAATTTTGAGACATCTATATTAGCGACTTCTATTTCTCCTTTGGTTGCAATATATTCTTTGTATAGCAACTTTAAAAAAGATGATTTTCCGCTCCCAGAATGTCCAACTAAATATACAAATTCACCATCTTCTATTTTTGTTGAAATATTGGATAAAGCTACACTTCCACCTTGAAAAACTAATGAAACGTTTTTTAAATTAATCATTTATTCCCTGTCTACGCCATTTTAGATAATCTTTGATAAATAAGGAAATATCTCCATCAAGAACATTAACAACATTACCAACTTCTGTATTGCTTCTTGAATCCTTAACTTGTTGATAGGGTTGTAAAACATAGGATCGAATTTGCCTGCCCCAACCTGCTTCATGTTGATCACCTCTTATATCATTAATCTTAAGAAGTTCTTCTTCTTTTTGCTTAAGAATTAATTTTGTTTTTAAAAGCTCAAGTGCTCTGCTTTTATTTTGCAATTGTGATCTTTCTGCCTGGCAAGCAACTACAATTCCAGATTCTAAATGGGTTATCCGAACAGCTGAATCCGTAGTATTTACGTGTTGACCACCCGCACCTGAAGATCTATAAACATCCACCCTTATCTCATCCTCTTGAATATGTATCTCTTTACTATCTTCTATTAAAGGCACGACATCTACACCTGCGAAACTTGTATGTCTTCTTTTATTACTATCAAAAGGACTTATTCTTACTAATCTATGAACTCCTCTTTCACTTTCTAGAGTTGCATAGGCACGATGAGCATCAACTCTTATAGATGCTGACTTTATTCCAGCTTCCTCACCTTGAGAGATTTCTTCAATTTGATATTTCATATCTTCATTAGATAGAAATCTTGTATACATCCTGAGTAACATTTCTGCCCAATCATGTGCATCAACTCCACCTGCACCAGCATTGATTGTAATAACAGCATTTAAATCATCATATTCACCAAAATATAGAGCTTCATTTTCTATTTCTTCAATTCTATTTTCAATGCTTTTTAACTCATTAAAGTATTCACCTTCATCAATATCTTCTTCTTCAGTTAGCTTTACTAGCTCTTCAAATTCTGTAATATCTTTTTCTAAATCACTAAGAGAAGAAGTTAATTTTTCTATTTCGGAGGCTTCTATTGATACTTTTTGAGCAAGTTGTGGGTTATCCCAAAAATTCTTGTCGTTAATTTGAGCATTCAGTTCATTTAACTTTTTAAACTTGTTTTCAAAGTCAAAGATACTCCTTAGCCGAAGCCAGTCTTTTTTTGAAAATATTTAACTTATTTAAGACTTCTTTATACATGCATCAACCATTCCACATTTTTTATACTTTTTACCCGAACCACAATAACAGGGGTCGTTTCTTCCTATTTTATCTTTCGTAAATGTCTTTTCTTTTACATTATCATCAATATTTTTTTCTTTTTTAACTATTAAATTTTTATCAAAATTAAGCAGAATTCTTATTACAGAAAACTTAACATTATCGATTAGTTCTTCAAAAAGATCATATCCTTCATTTTGGTACTCTACTAGAGGATCTCTTTGGCCCATGGCTCTTAGGCCTATACCAGAACGTAAATAATCCATTTCTGCTAGATGATCCTTCCAAGACTGATCGATAAAGGAAAGTGAAGAATTGCGGGCTAAATTCCAAAAATTATTTATATCTTGATTTTCATTATTATAAAATAGTTCTTCTAAACTTTTTTTTATGTCTAAATTGTCATTAATTTCTAATTTTTGAATTAATTTATTTTTTGATGTATCACTAAGTAATTCGCTTAATTCATTTTCAACTAAATTTTTAAAATCCTCTAACGTTTCATAGTTTTTTTTGTAACTTTCAATATTGTTTGAAACTATATCGGCCACATCTTCAAACCATCCTTCAATCAAATTTTTTATATTTTTGGATCTTAATAGCTCTCTTCGCCATTTATAAATTACATCTCTTTGCTGATTTAAAACTTGATCAAACTTAAGTACGTTTTTTCTTATTTCAAAATTTAATGACTCAACTTGTGCTTGTGCTCTTTCAATACTTTTTGTCACCATGGATTGTTCAATTCTTTCTTCATCTGGAAGATTCAATTTATTCATAATTGATTCAATTCTTTCGCCCTGAAACCTTCTCATCAAATCATCTTGTAAAGAAATAAAAAATCTGGATTCACCTGGATCTCCCTGTCTGCCTGACCTACCTCTTAATTGATTATCAATTCTTCTTGATTCATGCCTTTCTGTCCCAAGTACATAAAGCCCACCAAGTTCTAAAACACGCTTCTTTTCTTTTTCCACTTCTGATTCGAATGCAGAAATTTTAGAATTTAATAAATCTTTATTATCTTCTTGGTTTTCTTTTTTTAATTGTTGGATTGCCATCTCTTCAGGATTTCCTCCAAGTTTTATATCAACACCCCTGCCTGCCATATTAGTTGCTACAGTTACAGCTCCCATCCTTCCAGCTTGAGCAATTATTTGAGCCTCCTGTTCATGATTTTTAGCATTTAAAACATTGTGGACGATACCCTTTGAAGTTAGTAATTTCGAGATTTCCTCTGAAGCTTCTACTGAGACTGTTCCTAAGAGAATTGGTTGTCCCCTATCATTTCGAATTTTTATATCTTCAATAACTGCCTCTAATTTGGCAGTGTTTGTTTTATATACAGCATCTTGTTGATCTATTCTTTGAATAGGTAAATTGGTTGGAATCTCAACAACTTCAAGATTGTAAATCTGAACAAATTCTTCTTCTTCAGTCTTAGCTGTACCTGTCATTCCTGCTAAGTTTTCATACATTCTGAAATAATTTTGATAAGTTATTGAAGCTAAAGTTTGATTCTCATCTTGAATTTTGACATTTTCTTTAGCTTCTAATGCTTGATGGAGACCATCTGAATATCTTCTTCCTTCTAATACTCTTCCTGTAAACTCATCAACAATTTTTATCTGACCATCAGAAACTATGTAATCAATATCCTTAGTGAAAATAGTTTTAGCTCTTAAAGTCGCTGTTAAGTAATGAATGAAATTTGTTTGAGTATTTTCATAAAGATTAGCTATTCCTAGTTTCGACTCCACATACTCAACTCCTGCCTCGGTAGTATGAACCTGTTTCTTAGCCTCATCAATTTCATAGTGTATGTCTCTTTTCATGCCTTTAGCAATTCGTGTAAAATCTGAATACCATTTTGTAGAATCACTAACTTTTCCAGAAATAATTAATGGAGTTCTTGCTTCATCAACCAATATTGAATCTACTTCATCAATTACACTATAAAATAATTCGCCTTGAACAAGCTGTTCATTTGACACTGCCATATTGTCTCTTAAATAATCGAAGCCAAATTCATTATTAGTTCCATAAGTAATATCTTTTTTGTAAGATGCAGCCTTATTTAGTGGATCTTGGTTTGAATGAATTAGGCCAACTTCCAATCCCAAAAATTCATATACAGGGCTCATCCATTCTGCGTCTCTTTTTGCCAAGTATTCGTTCACTGTCACAACATGGACTCCCTTTTTGTATAAGGCCATTAATGAAATGGGTAATGTTGAAACAAGTGTTTTACCTTCTCCAGTTTTCATTTCTGCAATTTTATTTCTTAGTAGAACGAGCCCTCCAAAAATCTGAACATCATAATGTCTTTGACCCAATGTCCTTTTTGCAGCTTCTCTTGTGTATGCGAAGGCTTCAACTTCAATATTTTGAGAACTACCTTCTAATTGTTCAGATAAATTTTGAAAGTTTGTTTTTATCTCTTGATCAGAAAACTTTTCAAATTCTTGCTCTTTACTATTTATCGCAGCAACAATTGTATTGAGTTCCGTAGCAAGTTTCCCACTTCCAACAGATAAGACTTTTTTAAATATACTCAAATTTAGCTAGTGCCATGCTCCCATGAGTCAAGATATTTGATTTGTTCCTCAGTAAGGATTTCTAACTCACCACCCATGAGTCCCAATTTAGTTGCAGCTATCTTTAAATCTACTTCTTTAGGTAATGTATATACTTTTTGTTCAAGAGTTTTATAGTTGTCTTTTATCCACTCAGCTGCAAGAGCTTGGTTTGCAAAAGACATATCCATCACTGACGCAGGATGCCCAGTTGCTGCAGCTAAATTTACTAATCTTCCTTCAGCAAGAACCAAGATTTCTTTATCGTTATATTTATAACTTTCAACATGGTCCCTCACTCTATCAACGCTTGAACTATGTTCCTTAAGCGCTTTGAGATTTATCTCTACATCAAAATGACCTGCATTTGCAAGTGCAACTCCATCTTTCATGACATCAAAATGTTGTTTATCTAAAGCATGCATGTTGCCAGTAACCGAAACAATAACGTCAGCAATTTTTGAAGCATTAACGCTAGATTTTACCTCGTAACCATGCATTAGGGCTTCTAAGGCCCTTACTGAATTTGGTTCAACAACTGTAACTTTAGCGCCCATACCATATGCTCTTTCGGCAACTCCTTTACCACAATCACCGAATCCAATGACTACAACATTTAGTCCTGCAATAAGTAAATCTGTAGCCCTAACAACACCATCCATAGCACTCTGTCCAGTACCAAATCTGTTATCAAAAAGGTGTTTAGTGTCTGAATCATTCACAGCTACAACTGGGAACCTCAGCTTATTATTTTTTTCCATAGACTTTAGCCTTATTACTCCGGTTGTAGTTTCCTCCATAGAACCCATAACAGGCAAATCAGCTCTATCAGTATGGAGTAGAGATACTAAATCAGCTCCATCATCCATTGTGATATCTGGTTTAGTATCTAATACAGAATTTAGATGCTTGAAGAATTCTTCATTACTTACACCGTGTACTGCATGAACCTCAACACCACTATCAGCAAGATAAGCTGCTACCGAGTCTTTGGTAGAAAGAGGATTGGAAGCACACAATGCGACATTAGCTCCTGCTGACTGTAGAGTTAACATTAAATTTGCGGTTTCTTTAGTGACGTGCATACAAGCACCGATATTTAATCCATCTAAAGGTTTTCTTTTTTCAAAATCAAGTTTTATTTCTTCCAATACTTGCATTTGTCTTTGGGCCCAGTTAACTTCATCTTTTCCTACTGATGCTAATTTAGAATCTTTGATTGTTGACATATTCTTACCTATCCTTTTAATAATTTTTTCAATTTTTCAATAGATGTTATGTCATATGGGTCAATACTCAAATTGTCAGCCATATAAACACTCACTAAATCACCTATTAATGTTAAATGAAATAAATTACTAATGATATTTTCTGAGGATATATTCTCAATTTCAGAAATAGAAACCTTATCACCAATTATTTCTTTTGTTAATTCAAATCTCTTACTAATTTGAGAACTTTCTTTAGAAGATCTTAATAATAATAAATGAAAATTATTTTTGGAATCCTCTTTGTTTGCTTCCCAAGAAAGTATTTCATTATGATGCACCTCAGGCATATATCCAACAAAAGCTTTAGATTTTGCATTCTCGTTAATTTGTGTCTTCCAACGCTGAGCAACTAAATATGTTAACGGTGTACCTCCATAAATTACAGACGTCTTAGAGCTTATCTCTTTAGAGATTTGTAAAGCTTGAGATAGTAACTCGTTATTTGATTGGTTTCCTAAAACCTCATTTAAATACTCCCCCGCTTGATTACACATCTCTAGATAATTTCCGTCTAAATCAGAAGAAACAAAGTGCATTACAGCTTTTGTCATTAATCCAAATGCTGCTCTAGGCTGAAGTCCCGGAGGAACTTTAACAAATGGTCGTTCATGCTCTATTGCTAGGTCTAGAAGTGTTCCTCCACTTGAAATTACTGACCAATTTAATTTATGTTTAATCGCATCATTTACAGCTTCAACAGTCTCTTCAGTGTTTCCAGAATAAGATATGAAAATACACTTCGGCCTTCTGTCAACAACTACTTCTGGAATGCCATACGCTTTTCTAACTTCAACATTTATTTGAGTAGTTTCATTTAAAACAAGCTTTAAAACATCCCCCGCAACTCCAGAACCACCCATACCAACAATTAATAAATCATTGTATGAATCAATTACAAATTCAGTTGAAGTTTCTAGTTCTTTTGTTAATTGATTACCTAAATCAAGTACATGTTCAATCATTATTATCTATATAGTAGTTGAAATTTTTTCTAAAACTTCGTCCAGTATTTTTTGAGATGGAGCTTCTATATTTACTCTTAGTTTAGGTTCGGTGTTTGAGCCTCTAACATTAAACCAAAAGTTTTCATCAAAATATGAAAGACCATCAAGTTCATCAAAATCACCTGTAAAAACAGTTTTAATTTTTTCCAAAGAGCTTTCTACATTTTCAACTACAAAGTTGACTTCTCCAGATGATGGGGGGAAATTATACTTTTCAATCATACTACTGACTTTCTCTCCTCGCTCGGAAATAATTGACATAAACATTAAGAGAGTAAGTATTGCTGAATCAGCAAAATAATTATCTTTATAATAAAAATGAGCGCTATGTTCACCACCAAAATCTGCTTCAAGTTCTTTCATCATTGCTTTTATATTTGAATGACCCACCTTGCACCTGTGGAGAGAAATATTTTTTGAATCAAGTATTGATAAAGCATGTGGTGAAACATTAACGTTATACACAACTTTTAAATTATCATTTTTTTCAGATAAAAAGTCTGCAATTAATGTTGTCATCATGCTTCCAGATACAACTTTTCCATTATCATCAATAAAAACTGCTCTGTCGGCATCTCCATCAAAAGCTACCCCAAAATCTAATTTTTTTTCTTGAACGAGTTTTATGATATCTTTCAAATTATCTATATTTGATGGATCAGCTGGATGATTTGGAAAATTTCCATCAACTTCCATATAAAGCTTTTCACAATCAAAGTTATAAATTGTTGATAAATCCTCAAATATTGAACCTATTGATCCATTTCCACCATCAACTCCAAATTTTATTTGGCTATTTACTTTTTCTGGTTTTACTAATTTCTGTATATGTTCAAAATATAAATTAAGTTCATTGTTTGTTTCTAATCGTAAATTGCTTATTACACCATGGTCTATATTTTTAATATTGTTTTTTATTTCTAAAAGACCTGAATGTTCTCCAATAGGTACTGCTCCTGAGTTGCAAAGTTTTAATCCATTGTATTCTTTAGGGTTGTGAGAAGCAGTGATTATAACTCCAGGTAATTCAAGTAGTCCGGATAATGAATATACAACATCTGTTGGTACAAGACCAACATACAAAACTGATTTACCACTGTTAGATATGCCAGATGCAACTGCGTTTAACATTTCCATATTAGATAAACGACCATCATGGCCAATTAAAATTGTTTCTGAATCAACAAATTCTGCAAAAGAATAACCAATTTTATAAGCATCTTGCAAAGATAGAGTTTCCCCAAAGACACCTCTAATATCATAGGATTTAAAAATAATATCTAGATTATTACTCATTACCCAATTATTGTACTCTTGATGGAATCAAAGTTTAACTATAAGAATTTTTCAATTGTAATACCTATTTACAATGAAGAGGAAATACTTGAAGAATCTACCAATGCAATATTTTCATTATGTAAAAGTATGGGGGTAGATTTTGAAATTATTTTTTCAGAAAATGGGTCTACTGATAATACAAAAAAAATTGCTGATAAGTTAATTAATAAATATTCAGAGATAACAATTATATCCAATCCAGAACCAAACTACGGAAATGCATTAAAAGCTGGATTTGAATTAGCAAAAAATGATTTAGTTATTTCATTTGATATTGATTATTATTCGGAATCTTTTTTACGTGAAGCTTTAATGCTTGATAGCAAATATTCCTCTATGACAGCTTCCAAAAGACTTGGGTCTTCTGAAGATGGGAGAAGATTTGTTAGAAGGTTAGCCACTAATTTTTTTGTAATTCTTTTAAAAATATTATTTGGAACAAAACTAAGTGATACTCACGGAATGAAAGCAATCAAAAAAACAGAAATTGAAAAATTTGTTCCACAAGTTATTTCGACACAAGACATTTTTGATACTGAATTACTAATAAGAATAGAAAAAAACGGTGGCAAAATAAAAGAGATACCTGCAAAAGTAAATGAAATTAGACCTAGTGTTTCATTGATTTATAAAAGGATTCCAAGAACAATAAAAAGCTTACTTAAATTAAAAATTATTTTTTATAGAGAATCTTTAAAAACAAAAAATTTATAAATAACATATTTGATGGGAAGTATTGCTCCATTTATAAGAATTGTAATTACAAGAAACCAAAATTCATCTTTCTGTAAAGCATCATTCATTAAATTGATTACAAACCAAATTAAATTTGGTGCAAATAAACTTATCAAATTAGTGTAAGAAAAATTTAAAAACTCTTTTAACTTTCCTCCAAAAAAGCTAAATTTAAAAATTATTTTTCTTGATAAATAGTATGAAATAATTACACCAATTAAAAATGCAAATACATTGGTTACATAAGTTCTTAAGGGGAATTCAATAAAAGTAAGAATGAAAAATTGAAATAAATATGTCAAAGACAAACCAATCAGTAAATTTATAGCACCAACAATATAAGTTCTAATTAGCTGCATAAATGAAGTGTCACTTTGGAAAACTTTCAAGGATTTTAATTTATTTAACATTCACAAATCTTTTTTTATAAGTATAAGTGATAAGTAAAGCACCAAAAAGAGTAAAAATAGATAAATAATTTAAAGCTTTTTCAACATTACTAGACTCAAAATTAATTTCCACAAGTTCATCTTTTGGAACAACTGCCATAAATGATGGTGAGATTCTAAAAGGCCCATAACCATTTTTTATTTTCCAGTTTGGAAAATATGAAACTTTAATTAAATGAAGTTGATTTGGTTTATTTGTTGTAAAAGTTATTGATTCGTTTTGAATATTTAAATCACTAATTAAGAGCTCTGTGTTTAAGTCAGTAGGATCAGCAAAGTCATTATCATAGTTTTCAATTATTTTGAAATTTGATTCATTTTTAAAGCTCTCAAAAGAAACTTCAAAAAAACTTTGTTCAGTTCCTTCCCTTAAAACTGCATTCCGAAGACGTTCATAGAAATCAGGACTTTCAAATAAATATAAGTTATCTTCAACGAGCTCAACTTTTTTAGTATTTATTGAATAAACATTGAAAACTTCATTTGAGAATAAAAAATTAAAATTTTCATTCCTATCAGCTTTATCTTTAATTGAGGATGTATATGCAATAAAATAATCTACACCCATTTCTTCCATTAATCTAAAACCTTTATCGAATTCACCATTGATATACGTCAACCCCCCAACTGGATTAGATGGCCTTTCAGCAACACCTGAAACTGTTAAAAAATGAAATGGTGTTGTTATGCTTGAATCAAAATATAAACCTTCAACACTTTCGTGATCTGTGAACATGGGAATTGTCATCAACACCATAGGAGTACCATATTTATTTAAATCAGAATTTGGTTCCCACATTATTCTGCCTGGCTCAAGTGTGTTTAGGCCTTCATAAAGAGTGGTAATGTCTGACCAGTTATTTTTGCTCTCGTAACCACTGAAGTTCCAATTTAACCAGTGAGGTAAGTAACTTAAAGTTCCAAAAGTAAGAGATACAAGAGTTGTGTAAATTAATAATTTCTCAGAGTTTATTGAAATTAAAAACATAAACAAAACAATTAAAATTACGCTTATAGTTGTTGTTGTATATGTATTACCCCATTTAGAGTAATACAAATACATAAAGTAAGAGTTGATAAACAAAATAAAAATAGTTATAGGATATTTGCCCTGTATTTTTTTTGTTAAATTTTTAATATCATATTGTAATAATTTAAAAAACAGAACTATGATAGCTAAATTGAAAAATGGAACTATCCTGCCATTCCAAAGTGCACTTTCTGGTCCATAAAAAAATAAATATATTGAAACAGTAAGTAGGTACATTTCAAATCCAGTAACTACTTTTAAAGAACTTTTGCTATTGCTTGAAATGAGATAAATAATTGCACCAATAACAAATGGAAGTATATCAGATTTTATTAGGTCTGAAATCTGGGTGTAAGGAGTATACGTCATATTTGTAGTGAATTCTAGATTTAAAAATAATGAGATAGAAAATCTCATTGCAATAAATAAGAAAAACATAAATGCTGCAATCTTTTTATAAATTTTTGTGTCACTTTTTAAGAAATAAAAAGCAAATATTGGCAAATAAATTATGAAAGGAATTAAATGGGAAAGTACAGATAAGCCAATAAACAATGAAGCAATTTCTATAGAATATCTATGGTTTGACTTCATTAGATAAAATATTGATAAATTTGCAAAAGCGATCGAATAAGTAAAGGAATACTGTCCTGCAAGTGATGAAGCCAAATTTCCACCAAAAATTGTGAATGATTCGGTAAGCAAATATAACAATCCAACACCAAATCCATAAAAAGAAAACTCTTTTGAATTTTTACGCATAAGAAATTCAATAGAAATAATTAACAAAACTTGTGAAATTAGCACCATGGTTTTAAAAGAAATTGAAAACGGAAACAAAAAGTTTAAGAGACTAGTAATGATAGGAGGAAGTGGAAAATAAAAGTAGTAGATCGGGTAACCGGCGAACCAGTCTTGTGACCATCCACTTAATTTAAAATTGTTAAATAGCTCAGTAACAAAAAACTTAGTCGGTACGATATGTGCTCCCATATCCCCACCGGTTGGAAGCAAATCTGAAAAAACTAGTTCAATTCGCAAAAATATTAACAGTAAAGAACCAAGGGCAACTTTTACAAAAAGACTATTTTTAAGCATCGGTTAAATTTTTACCTAAATATTTGGTTTTTCTCTTTCCTTCTTCGGTCCATTCTGCATACCAATATGGACCGTGAGGACATGAACTACATGACTCTTTTCCACACTTTATTGATTTTGTCCTATAAGAAACTTTTACATCAGATTCAATATTTAACTTATTGTCCACCAATAATTTAACTCTCTTTAAATCTGCTTCATCAAGTTCTGATAATCCATCTAGAATATCTTTGTCTATCATTACTAAAATGTTAGTTGAAAGGTCATATATTTAAGGTTCTTATAAATGAAAAAAGTTGTTTATTTAAGTGGAGGTGTCGGAGGCGCTAAATTTGCAAAGGGGTTGAGCAAGTTAAAAAATATTGACTTATCAATTATCGTCAATACTGGTGATGATGAATATATACATGGAGTAGCTCTTTCGCCTGACATTGATTCTGTAATTTATGGTTTAGCAAACATAGAAGGGAAATTTGGTTGGGGTGTCTTGAATGATAAATTCACTGTAAATGATGAATTAAAAAAGTTTTATGACTTAAATTTTATGATAGGTGACAAAGACCTGGCTCTTAATTTGTTTAGAAACCAAATGTTAAACGATGGTTTTCAACTCACTGAAATCACAGAGATAATAAAAAACAAATTTAATATCAAATGTAAAATTCTTCCGATGTCTGATGATAAAGTAAGTACAAAACTTATTACAAAAAAAGGTGATAAGCTAAATTTCCAAAATTATTTTGTTGAAAAAAAAGCAAAACCACGATTAAGTAAAGTTGTCTATGAAGGATCAAGAAAAGCAAGTTCTTCAAATCAGGTTATAGACTTAATAAATCAAAGTGATGTTTTAATTGTTGGTCCATCAAATCCAATTCTGTCTATTGGTCCTATCCTTTCCATAAGTAGGATTAATCAATCGATACAAGATCATAATAATGTTATTGCTATTAGTCCGTTTGTAGGTAAAAAAGCTCTTAAAGGTCCTTCCGTTCAAAATTTTATTGATATGGGGTACAAGCCAGATATTCAGGGATTAAAAAAATATTATAAAAATCGAGTTAATAAATTTTACGTTCATCATGGAGATTCTGACAACTCTTCAAACGTCTTTGAAGACCAAATTGTTTTTAAAAATGAAAATGACTCAAAAAATCTAGCTAATAGGATATTACAAAATGAATGAGATAAAGATAATACCTGTAGAAGGTATTCCAGAAATTAAAGTTGATGACAATTTGGCTGAAATCACATTCGATGTTTTAAATAAAAGTGAGATTGGTATTGAAAAAAATGACATTTTTATTGTTACTCAAAAAATTGTGTCAAAAAGTGAAGGAATGGAAAGAGATCTCTCAAATTATGATTTTGAAGAGTTGTTGCAGAGTGAATCGAAAAAAATTATAAGAAAAAGAGGAGATTTAATCATAGCAAAGACACACCATGGATTTATTTGTGCAAATGCTGGAATTGATAGATCAAATGTAAAGAAAAATTCAGCTTTACTGCTCCCTGAAGACCCCAATAAATCAGCAGATAAATTTCGAAAAAGGTTTGAATCATTAGCAAATTTACCCATTGCGGTAATAATTTCTGATACGTTTGGTCGAGCGTGGAGAAAAGGTCAAGTTAATTTTGCGATTGGTTCATCGGGAATAAGTCCTATAGATAGTTATATTGGCAAATTAGATAGTTTTGATAATGAACTTAATGCTACAGAAATAGCAGTTATTGATGAGTTAGCAAGTGCTGCTGAGCTGGTCATGAAGAAAACTATTGATATTCCAATAGCAATAATCAGAGGTGTTGACTATGAAAGTTCTAAGCTAAATGCAAATGAATTGTTAAGAGAAGATAATGAAGACTTTTTTCTTTAAGCTTTCAACCAGTTAAAGACTTGTTTCATACCTTCATCTAAGTTGTATTCTGGTTTCCAATCTAATTCTTTTTTTGCTTTTGTATTATTCAATACACTTCTATTTAATTCACCTTCTCTTGCAGGTTTGTAGGTAGGATTAATTTCAGAATTAAACTGCCTTTTCATTGAATTAGCAAGATTATTTACTGACGTTTCAACACCAGTTCCAATGTTTAAAAAATGGTTTTTATCAATTTTTGATGCTTTTATTAATGCACTGACAACATCTTTTACATATACATAATCTCTGGTCTGCTCACCATCTCCATAGATAATCGGTTCCTCATTATTTAAATATTTGTTTGCAAATATTGATACTACTCCTGCCTCACCATGGGGGTCCTGCCTTGGTCCATAAACATTAGATAGATTTAAAATTGAGTATTTTAGATTTGAATTATTTGTCATTATCTTTATTAATTCATTTAATCTTTTTTTTGCGACTCCATACGGAGACTCTGGCTCATCTGCATAATCTTCTTCAGCAGTAGGAATTACAGAAGGTTCACCAAAGATTGTTCCTCCAGATGAAGTAAACACTAATTTCTTACAGTTAGATTTTAAAAGTACTTGAATAAGTTTTATTGGCTGTAAAATATTGTGTTCAAAATCAAGTGCTGGGTTTTCAACTGATACAACAACTGAAGACTGTGCAGCTAAATGGAAGCATACATCTGGATTAAATTTTTCAATTTCTTCTAAAGAGTTTTCAGAACCGAAATCATCAATTATAAATTTAAAATTACCTGTCATTTCTAAATTCTCTTTTTTACCAGTTAGACAATTATCAAAGATTAAAATCTCATTTTCATTACTAAGAAGCTCTTCAACTAGATGAGAACCTATAAAGCCAGCTCCTCCAGTTACTAGTATTTTCATTTTTTAATCTTTCCTTATAATTTCTTTGTTAATAATAGTGCCAGTGGTAATAGTTGAATCACTACTTATTATTGAATCAGAAATGGTTACATTATCTTCGATAATACAGTTATCCAAAATAACACTGTTTTTTACTATTGCACTTTCGCTAACTTGTACATTATTTGGGGAGACCCAATTTTCTTCACCTTCAACAATATGTGCAGAAATGTATGATTCTAGTGTTCCAACATCCAACATATCTCCCTTAACGGTATATGTACTTAATAAACCGGTTTTAGATAGTGCTGGAAATACCTGTCTTTCAAAAGAACAAGGAATTTCAAGACTTTTATGTATTGACAATATATCTTTCTTGTATAAATGATACAAACCCAGGCTTATTTTATTTCCATAGCTTTTGTCTTTTGGTTTTTCTATAAATTGGGTTACTTTACTGTCTTGGTCTATTTCTAAAACTCCATATCTTGTTGGGTCTTCCACTTCAAATGATCCAATTAGAGAATTAGAGCATTGACTAGATGCATTAATGAAATTGGATAAATCAACATTTAATAATAAATCACCATTCATACAGTAAAATCTATCGGGCATTGAATCTAAATTTTCAATGATATACCCGGCCGTGTCTAGCTTAGATTTTTCAAAATGCAGATTTACATTGTTGTTGTGGTTAGTTTTATAATTTTTCCAATGTTCTTCATGTTTCACTGAGCAAATTAAATTAAAATTAAAATTTTCTAAATTTGAAAATTGTTTAATAATTTTATCAATTATTCTTTCTCCTCTAATTGTAAGCAAAGCTTTTGGTATGCCAGAAGAAAGTGGTTGAAGTCTTGTTGCCTCTCCTCCAACTAATAAATAAATTTCATTCATCTTCATTAAGAATATTAAAAAACTTATTTAAATCGTCATCTTTTTCTAAATTTATAATATTATCCCAAACTTCTAAAGCTTTTTCTGTATCAAATAAAGATTCCACATTTCTGAGAAATTTATCTTTTAATAAGGGAATTGCTTCTTCTCTCCTTGAAGGATGGCCTATAGGATTTTCTATAGTTATTTTTTTTGAAGTTGAGTTATCGTTATAAACAATTTCTATTGAGTTAGATATATATCTCTTTGAAAATTCGTAATAGTCTTTTGTGAATTGAGGTTGTTCAGAGACAAAAATCTTTTTTCTTAAATTATTAATATTTTCAAATCCTTCAAAACTCTCTTCATACATTTCATATTTTAATTCCCCGTAAAGAAGTGCAGCAGCAACCATATATTCCATACTGTGGTCTCTATCTGAAGCATTTTTTAAAACCTCTTTGTTTGAAATTATCCTCATTGCGGGTTCATGTGTGTAAATACTGACTTTTTCAAACTTATTTATATTTTTATTGAATTCCTCACTAAGTTCAATTGCAGCTTCCACTGCTGACTGACCGTGAAACTCAGCTGGAAATAAAACTTTAAACAATATATTTTGTATAACCCAATTATTAAGATCTTTTCCAAATTCTATTTTTGAATTATCCAAGAAACTGGACTCAAATCCCCACTTATTTTCATTCTGAACAGATTCATAAATTTCATCTTTATAGCTGCTAATAATTGCAAGCTCGATACCTCTCCTAGAAGCATCAGCAGCTGCCCAACTTTTTCTTTTTCCAACATTTGGAAAATGCCTGTACGCCCTGAGGCTTGGTCCATCTAAAAGTATATTGTTGACTGTTCTTCTTACAGCATTGGTGTCTCCGTTGTTTACTAAATAAGAGAAGACAGAGCCCGAAGCAAGTTTTACATAAAAAACGTGATCATAACCTAGCTTATTTAACGATGTTCCTAAACATAAAGAACCTTGTATCTCATATGCTTTAGTTAGAGCATTTGTAAAATCATTAAATTTATAATTTTTGTTTTTATAAAAATAGCTATATATTGAACCAAAATTATCTGATGGATGGGCCCACTCTTTTGCCAAAAAAGTGTCGTTGTAATCAAACCATCTAGTTAAAACTGTTAAGTACCATGATATATTTTCGTAGCTTTCATTCACAGATAAATTTTTAAATGGATTTTTAAAATTCAGACTTAAATTATTTTTTGATGCAAACTGAAGAACATTTTCATGATTACTTGCTTCAATTATGCAGCCTATAGTGTCTAATATTGCTAGTTTAGAAGAATAAAATTGATTATCATCTTCACCTATATCACTAGAAATGTAATCAGTAATTAATACATCTAGATTGTTAGATTCCAAAAGTTATCTTTCAGAAGGTCCAGTATATTTTGCAGCGGGTCTAATCAAAATATCTTGTTCTCTTTGTTCAAAATAATGTGATGCCCAGCCAACTGAACGTCCTGCAACAAAGATAGGAGTAAATAAATCTACTTCAAACCCAAGTTCAGCTAATAGAAGGCCACCATAAAAATCTACATTTGGAAAAAGATTTTTTTCTTCATCCATAATTTGGTCAATTTTTTGGGCAATCTCAAATCTATTTTTAGAGTCATCACTATTGACTAATCTTGATACCCAATTTTTGACAATTGGACTTCTTGGGTCTTGAATTTTATAGACACCGTGACCAAAGCCCATAATTTTTGTTTTTTGTTCTAAAAGTGTTTTGATTCCTATTTCTGCGTCTTCAACAGTCTCGAACGAATTAATAAGTTCTACCGCTCTCTCGTTAGCTCCACCATGAAGTTCTCCTTTCAGTGTTGCTATTCCTGAAACTATAGCACCGGTTAGATCTGCTCTTGTAGATGCTGTGACCCGTGTTGCAAAGGTTGAAGCATTAAACCCATGTTCAGCATACAAAATCAACATATCATCTAAAGCTTCTAATTTTTCTTTTGATGTCCCATTGGGTAGAAGAGAGCTGGCGACCATATACTGTTTGTCTAATTCATCGCATGCTTCTTGGTGGTAAGAAGCAATGATAAAACAAACTATTGCTGTGATTCTTGCAGATAGTTCAGTTTTATCCTCATTATCTAAACTTTTTTTTCTAAGTGTTGTTAACTCACCCTTATATGAAACAATTGTCCTAACAACATCCATGGGATGTAATTTTTCTTTTATTTCTATTAGTAATTCATTTAACTTTGAGTCTTTTGTAGTCTCCAAATAATATTTGGAGAAACTTTTCTTAAAATTTTTATCTTCTAACGAATCTGTAACTATTAGAGAAGCAACTTCTTCATAAGTATTGTTGGATGTAAGCTCAGTTGCATCATATCCTCTATATCTAAGTGAAGTTCCTTCTTTACCAACTGTGGAGATTGCTGTTTCTCCTGCAATGACTCCTCTTAAACCAGGTGAATAATCCATCGCTACAATTGTACAGTATTAACATTCATAAGGCCAGAAATTTAGCTTTACAAAGTAATGGTTTGTCATTATAAAGGTTATCATTTTCATATGGCACAAATACATAACTTAGAATCTAAAACTAGATACGGTTCAAGATATGTAGCTGGATTTATAATTCTTATTTCAAGCATTCTTCTAGCAGGTTGGGTAGGCTTTTTTATCTTCCTACCTATTAAATCTAGTATGGAAGTTGTCAATTCACTTGAAGAAAGGTTTCTTCCAAGAGCAGAAGGAATGGTTTTGAATTTTGTGTCGCTATCAGAGCCTTCAACAATCATAACATCAGACAATCAAATCTTAGACGAATTGCATGATGGGTTAAATAGAGACCCTATACCTCTTGATGAAGTTCCATCATTTGTAATCAATACTTTATTAGCAGCTGAAGATAGTAATTATTATTTACATGAAGGAGTTGATTTTGTTGCGATCTTAAGTGCTGCTTTAGACAATTTAAGAGGCGTTACAAGAGGTGGGTCTACAATTACATCACAAGTAGCAAAACAGTCTTTTGTAGGTGATGAAATTTCTGTCAGAAGAAAAGTTGCTGAAGCTGTTGTCGCTGCAGAGCTTGAACGTAGATATACAAAAGATCAAATCTTAGAATATTATATAAATTCCATATACTGGGGTTCTGGAGCTTATGGAATACAATCAGCTGCTTATGAATATTTTGGAAAAGACATTAAAGACATAACTCTTGACGAGGCAGCGACACTTGTCGTAATAATTAGAAGCCCTGCGTATTACAATCCCAGAAAATATCCTGAAAGAGTTATCGAAAGAAGAAATGACGTTTTGAACATTATGCTTAAAGAGGGTTTTATAGTAGACATTCAAGCAAGATCTGCAAAATTAGCACCTTTAAATGTAATCGAATCAAGGGAAATAGACTCCCAAGCAGAACATGTTGTTGCAGAAGTTAAAAGACAGCTTCTAAATGATCCTCAATTTGCTGTATTAGGGAATACAAAAGAAGAACGAAAGAAAAAGATTTTTGGTTGTCCGTCAGATGACACGTCTTGTACTGGTGGTGGTGGCTTAAATGTATTTATTACATTAAATTTAGAATTTCAAAAACATGCTAATAAAGTCCTAAACAATTGGGTACCTTCTAATAAAGAGGACCCAGAATCAGAACCAAGACCGACTGGGGTAATAACATTAATTAACAATTACACGGGTGCAATTGAAGTAATGGCTTCAGGTATTCCCTTTGAAGAAGAGCAATATAATCTTGCGACACAGGGTAAAAGAAATCCAGGATCTGCTTTTAAACCAATAACTTTATTGGCTGCATTAGAGTCCGGCTCGAAGTTATATAGCTACAGAGACTCAAGAAGCCCTGTTGAGATTGACTGTGGATATCCATGTGCTCCAGACGGTATAGGAACAAAGTGGGTTGTAAGAAATTACGGTACTTCAATTACTGCTGATAGATATTTAAATAAAATTGATGCTCAAGATAAAGCAATTGAGCTTCAATGCGTTGGTTACCATATCGAAGATTTAAAAAATAAGGATTTTATTGAACAGTTTCCACTCGTTGAAAACATTGAAGAATTTGAAGATGATCAAGAAAAGCTATTAGAAATAGGTAAGGCCTTGGGGCAATTTGATGAAAATGGTAATCCTATTGTTTACCAAGAAGACGTCGAAGGTCTCGAATTGGAAGAGGATCAAATTGTAATAACTCAACCGGAAGATATTGCAAACCAAGAGAATTTAACTCAAATAAATTTAGAAGGCGAAACACAATATATTTTTAAACCATGCATTGATAAAAGTGAATACAACAGATCAATAAAACTATTAGATACATCTGGAATGATTTCCCTAGAAGAAGCTACAAGAAGATCAATAAATTCAGTATTTGCTCAAATGGCATCAGAGCTAGGTGGAGAAAAGCTTGCCTCAACAGCAAATAGGATTGGTATAGATTCTACAATAGATCCTGTTATTTCACTAACCCTTGGTGCGGGAGCTGTTACACCAATTGAAATAGCATCAGCATATTCATCTTTTGCAACTAACGGCCTCTTAGCTCCGACTTATCTTATAGAAAGGATTGAAGACTCAAATGGTCAGGTGTTGTACCAAAATATAGTTTCTCAAAGAGTTTCCATACCAGATCCAGGTGCGGCTGCAGCTGTAAGAAAAACACTTGAAGTTGCAGCACAATTTGGTACTGGGACTAGAGCAGTATTGGATGATAGGCCAATTGCAGGTAAGACTGGTACTCATCAAGGCTTTAGAGAGGCCTGGTTCATAGGATTTATTCCTCAATACACTTCTTCAGTTTGGATAGGTTTTGCAGAAGAACAGCTTCCGCTTACTAATGTAGAAATTAATGGAGAACTTATTAAAAATGTATCTGGTGGAAGAGTTCCTGCACCTATGTGGAAGGAGTTCATGAGTAAAGTTACAGATGGTCTCCCAATAGTTGAATGGCCATCTGACCCTAGTGATATTGAAAAATATTATGAGATACCAACTGTAAAAATACCTGCATTGGAGGGCCTAAATGTGATCGATGCTGAAGAAATAGCATTTTCAAATTATTTACTTCCAAAAATTACATTAGTTGATTCTGAAGAAGCACCAGGTTTAGTGTTAACGCAAAACATTGAATTTGAAGAGGAAGTTCCAGAAGGAACAGAAATTTTGTTAGAGGTTTCTGGTAAAAAACTTTCAGCTAACATACCAAATATTCCTCCATGTTTTTATTCAAGTGATGAAGCTGAAAGTTTGATTAAAGAATTTATGCGTGAAAATAGTATTATTCTATTTTTCAAAAAGAATTTCCAAACATCAGAACTTCAAGGCTGTGAAGGAAAAGTAATTGGAACTAATGTGCCTCAAGGAGGTACGGTTTCTACAGGTGATATACTAATTATTTACGTAGATAGTTCGTCTACTGATTCTTCGTAAAACTTTCAAAAAAATTATACAAACCAATTGTGCCAAACCCAGTAGCACTTTTTGATTCTTTACTTCTTGCTGGTCCAGCAATGTCTAAATGAACCCATTTAATATCATTAACAAACTCTTCTAACAAAAGTGCTGCGGTAATTGCTCCTCCAAACCTACCACCTGTATTTTTCATATCAGCAATTACAGACTTGATTAGTCCTTTATAGCTTTCTTCAAGGGGAAGGTTGTGGTATTTCTCATGAGAATTCTTATTTGCTGATAAATATCTGTTTAGCGTTTCATCATCGTTGCAAAAAACAGCCCCAATATCAAGGCCAAGCGCAACATAAGATGCACCAGTTAATGTTGCTACATCACAAATTAAATCTGGATTATGTTCACTAGCATATGCTAAAGCGTCTGCCATAATTAGTCTTCCTTCAGCATCAGTATTTAAAACTTCTACCGTTTTATTATTTCTCATAGTTAATACATCGCCGGGTCTAATTGCAGTTCCGCTTGGCATATTTTCTACCAAAGGTGTATAAACCTTAAGTCCAATATCTAATTCTTGACTGGCAACAAGTGACATAACTCCCCAGGCAGTAGCAGCACCAGTCATATCAGTTTTCATGGTTTCCATTCCACTTGGAGATTTGAGAGATAGTCCTCCGGAATCAAATAAAACTCCCTTTCCTATTAGTGCAACTTGTATCTTTGCTTTTGGATTAAATTCACCAATTAAGAATTTAGGCTTTCTTTCAGAACCTTGCCCAACGCCAATTACTCCACCAAAATTATTTTTCTCAAGCCAATCATGATCGTGAACAGTTAGTTTTATTTCTAAATTAGAAATTAATTGTTCCACTTTCTCAATAAAAAATTTTGGAGACTTTGTCATAGATGGATAATTTACTAGGTCTCTAACCCAAAATACAGATTCAATTTTTCTTTTAATCTCATCTGAATTATTATCACTTTCAATTTCGATATTGAATAAATCTTGCTGTTCGCTTTTGAACTCATCAAAATTGTATTGTGATAAATAAATTCCATATTCAACATGATACAAATTTAATTTACTTGAATTTACAAAAGTAAGTTTGGTATCTTGAGAAAGTGATTTACCAATTTTTAATCCGATATCTAAGTAGTCAAAATTATTTGAACATCCTTCTAAACCTACAAGTAAAGCAGAATCATAGTCTTTAATGCACTCACTTGGAAGAAATATTATTTCATTTGATTTTGATGAAAACCCGTTAAGTTGAATTAATTCTTTTACTAAATCAATATTTTCTAGTTCGTTTTCTAAAAATAGGTCATCATTTTCGACAAAAAAAACTTTTATATTCATCTACTTGCAGTCCATTCATCTTCATTGTCACGAGCCATCATCCATAATAAATCTGAAAGTCTATTTAAGTATGTTATAACGAAGGAATCTTCAAGCTTGTTTAACTCCTTCCAAGTTACACATCTTCTTTCTGCCCTTCGTGAAACAACACGACACCAGTCAAGTTTAGATGAAATACTATTATTACCTGGGACAACAAAGTATTCTGGAATTCCATTTTTTTCAGTTAATTCATCTATTACCTTTTCTAATTCACTAACCATAGACTCTGTGACTAAAGTCTCATTAGGCTTAAGTTTTTCTCTATTTGATTTAGAAGTTGCTAATTCCGCTCCAACAATAAATAATTCTCTTTGAATTTTTAACAAAAGAGCTTTTGTTTTCTCACCAAGCTTTTCTTCTTTTCTAACAAGGCCAAGAGCAGCGACCAGTTCATCAACTGATCCGTAAGCTTCAGGAGCGATATTGTCCTTAGATACAGAGGTTCCATAAAGTAAGCTTGTTTTGCCTTTATCACCTTTTTTTGTATAAATTTTCATGACTTAAGAATAGTGCTAAACAGAAAGTATTAAAGTTCCAGAGGCACCAAGTGAAACAATTAATGCCAAATAACTTAAACCGGTGCTTGCCATTACACCTGTGTAAGATTTTTCCTGTAGTGATTTCAGCGATCCAAATGATAATAATGCTGATGATAAATAAAGAAAAATCACAACATTTTTGAGTAGATTTTCAGACACAATGCTAAAAAACATGGAACTGCTTTCATAAATGTTTATAAATACTAGAAAAGCCAACAAAATAGAAAGTCCTGAAGAAAATTTAGAAATATTTTTCATGCCTATTCTTTCTATCGTTGGATCAACTAAAAACCAATGGCCAATCATCATTGAAGAAAATACCGATGATACTAATAAAATAGGTAAAAGGCTTGATAGTAAATTTTGACCTATTAGGTTATATGAAGCAAGTAAGAACGAAACCATGCTCATGAAAGTAAAATATTTTCTTTCCTCTTTTTCAAAAGAATATAAATAAAATGCTAAAAAAAATAAGCCTAATAAAGAGAAGTTGTCTTGGTTTATAAAACCATTGATTCCAATTATTAATACGAATAATATACTAAATCCTTTTTTCGGACTAGTTGAGGAGACAATATAGATTAAAAAAGGAATACATAATGTTAAAAATACGAAGGTAAATTCACTCAATTGCATATGTTCTTTACAATATTATATGTGATAAAAACAATTGTTAAAAATAATTTCAGAACTGCTTTCTCTATTACAGTTTTGTTTATATTTTTGCTTTCTATATCAAATAATTATTCATTGAATTCATTAATGTCTCTGAATTTTCTTATTTCTTTTTTTATATATTACTTTTTCTTTATTTTTGGATTAAATGCACTTAAAAAAAATAAAATTTTAGGTTTTGTTCTACTATCGAGCATATTTTTTTTAGTGCCTAACTTATTAAATAGTTTAGATGGAGTTCTATTTCCAATCACTTATATGCTCTATATAATTTATATAGGGTATGAATTTGGAACAGGATATTTTAAAAAATGGAAAAACAGTGAAGAATTGTAATAATTATCAAATTCTATCTAAAATGAAATAATGAAACAGGGTCTAAAATATTTTTCAAAGATAATTTTTATTTCATTTTTATGTTTTACTGCTTTGCATGCCCTTAAAATCTCTGCAAATGCTTTAGAATTAAAACACTCAAAAACCTTTAATTGTTCTGAAAATGCAGTTGCTCCACTAGATAATCTTAAAGACATACAAACTTTTTTAAGTTGTAATGGATTCAATCCTGGCCCAATTGATGGTGTACCTGGTAATAGAACTACTGATGCGGTTAAAAGTTTTCAAAGCACTGTTGGCTTAAGTGCCGATGGAGTAGTGGGGCCTGCTACTAAACAAGCTATGCGTGGATACAGTTCTGTAAGTTTTACTTTTAAAGGAAGCGGTTGGGGGCATGGTGTAGGTTTAAGTCAGTATGGTGCCAAAGGTCTAACGGAATTAGGTGCTAACTTTTGTCAAAATACTGCTTCCTGTACATCTGAAGAGGTTGTTAAATATTATTTTCAAGGTACATCTGTAAACACTTTATCTAATCTTCAATTATCATCACCAGATATTGCATCGAGTAACGATGCGCTTTGGGTTGGTCTTGCTCGTAATGCTAAAAGTATACAACTAACTACTCTCCCATCATCTAGCCCTCCAACACTTTATATTTGTCAAGATGGCATGACAAATACTGCCGGGGTGCAATCCTTTTTAACTTCACGTGGCTTTGAGCCTGGACCTATTGATGGAGCATTTGGAGAAAAAACTGCAAATGCACTAAGAAGTTATCAGGCTTCAGCGGGTCTTAATCAGTCTGGATCAATTGACGACGCTACATTAGCAAAAATTAAATCTGAAGCGAGTTCGGATGGACCATGTGAATCATCCTTTGGTAAATTAAAAATTAGTGGTGGTGCAACTATAAATTTAATTTACTCTAATGGTGGTTGTTATTTTACAGGTCACCCATTAATTAATAAACAGCTTTCTGGATGTAACATTTCAATCAGTTGGTCAGAAGGTGGGAGAATCAGGGTCGGCCCAAGAGAACATAAGCACGGGGTTCTTAAGATTAGATCAAGAAATGTCTCGTCAGGATTTCATGTTTCATTAGCAGTCAACATTGAAAAATACCTTTATGGGCTTGCCGAGATGCCTTCACATTGGAACGTTAAAGCTCTTGAGTCACAGGCTTTAGTAGGTAGAAGCTATGCAGTATATCAATATTTAAAGCAAAACGAACCCTCAAAACAAAATGGTCTTGATGCTGGATTGTCTGATTCTCGTCAATCATATTGTTGGTGTCATATTGGTTCAACTGCTTCTAGTCAATATTATTATGGTTACCTAAAAGAAATTGCTGGTCCAAATTGGGTACAGGCAGTTAATAATACAGCTGGTAAAGTTATTACCTACGACGGTGGGTACACACAAAGTTCAGTAATTCAAGCGTTTTATTCTTCATCAACAGGTGGCAAAACTAATGATAATGTGGTGGGTTTTGGATCAGCAACGCCTTGGCCTTACTTAAAAACTGTCGATGACCCTTGGTCGGTTGATAACAGGGTTGGTAATTCTAAAGCAGCATGGTCTTATGACTTTTCTTCCTATCAGTTAGCAAAAAATATACTCTGTGGTGATTCGCCGTGTTTTGATTCTGTAACTGATATTTATGTTTCATCTGTTGCTGAGTCTGGAGCAGCATTAGAAGTAACAATGAAAGGTTATAGGAACGGTTATGCAAGATCTGTGACAAAATCTGGAAGAAATATTAAATCTCAACTTGGTTTTACTTCACATTACTTTTCGACATCAAGCCAGTCAGATGTATCCACATTAAGCGTTGGTCCTATAACTGTTAATAATTCAACTCAAGATTCAGACAATGTTACAACATCTACTGGAGATATTGCCCAGTATGCTACATCAAGTGCTGGATTAAATCTCTTATCGAAATCAGGTTTATTAAATCCATGTAATGAGACTTCTTCTGCCTGTCAAGCTAAAACTCTTACTAGAGAAGAGGCTGCTGCTATTGTTGTCATTGCAGCACAATTGCCATTAGATTCTCCAAATGCATATAGCGATGATGATCAAAGCCCTTACCAAAAAGCAATAAATGCTATTCCATATTACGGAATGAATAAGTGTATTGGTGGTCCATTTCAATATCAACCATCTGAGTCTGTTTTTAGAGATCAATTTGCATGCTTATTAGTTGTAGCAATCAATGCTGGTGAGACAAATAATTTAAGTGGTAGTGTAGATAAATACTCTGATGATGGTGCAAGTAACTTTACTAATGAAATAAATATTCTCGCTTCAACTAATTCCATTCCAGCTTGTAGCTCACTGGCCGAAAAATTTTGCCCAACTAGAAGAATTTCTATTGGCGAAGTGTCTTATATCATTAACAATCTAATTAGTAATTCTTTTATTCCGTCATCAGTTTTTACATCAAATATCTTTCAAGATGGGTGGCAAGCAACTTATGGTGAAGTACAAGATGCAGAATCTACAGCTGTTGCTAATCCAAACTCTGGAAATGATGCATGTGTTCCAAAAGATAATTCTGCACTTGTAATTAATTCGACATTAGATATTCAACAATTTTTATCAAATAATGGGTTTAACCCAGGACCAATTGATGGCCAAACAGGGCCAAAAACCAAAAACGCAATTAAGGAATTTCAAAGTAAAAATGGTTTATTTGCAGACGGTATAGTTGGCAATAAAACAAAAGCAGCCATGCGAGCTTATACAGGTTGTGAAAGTGCAAACGTATGTAAGCCAAGAAATAATACAAATGCAAAACTTGATACTGTTACTGATATTCAAACATACTTAGCAAATAATGGATTTAACCCTGGAATAATAGATGGAAAAATAGGGTCTTACACTAAGGAAGCAATTAAAGCATTCCAAAGGAAAGTAGGATTAATTCCTGACGGTGTGGCTGGAAATAGAACTAAGTCTGAAATGAAAAAATATACAGGCTGTTAAATCAAGTAGCTTTTTATTCTTTTTTCTATTGACTCAACGTCTACTTTAAAATATTTACTTAAATCCCTTTGAGGCGCTGAACTTCCAAAAGATTCTATACTAATTGATTCAGTAATGTCTCCAATGTAGTCACCCCAGCCGATTGATTTACCAAGCTCTAATGTAAAAGTGAACTTTGTGCTATTTAATGACAATGCATTTTCAGGAGTAAGCTTATTAAGAATAGGTACGCTAACAATCTTGACGGAGTATTTGTTTAATCTATTTTTTAAATCAAATGCTAAATTTAACTCAGAACCAGAAGCAAAAATTGTAATATCCTTACCATCAGAAACAACGTATCCACCATTAAGAAATTCATCGTAATCTACTGAAAAATCTAGATATTCTAAATTTTGTCTTGTTAAAGAGAGAGCTTTAGGATTTTTAGTATTTGAAAACAGATATCTATAAGAGTGTAATATTTCTATGCTGTTTGAAGGTCTTATGACATCTAAACCAGGAATCAACCTTAACGACATAAGGTGTTCAATAGGTTGATGAGTAGGACCATCCTCTCCTAAATAAACTGAATCATGAGTAAATACATATGAAGAATTTAAATTCATAAGGGAAGCTAGTCTGATGCTTGGTCTCATATAATCTGAAAATACTAAAAAAGTTGACCCGTAAGCAAACATCTTACTGTGAAGATTAATCCCATTTACTATAGCTGCCATGCTGTGTTCCCTAATTCCAAAATCAATATTTTGTCCAGTTCTATTTTCACTTGAGTAAGTTTTGTCACTAACAACCTGCTTAGTAGAAGCTGCGAGATCAGCAGAGCCTCCAAGCACAAATTTATTTTTTGCCCCAATTAAATTTAAATAACTTCCGCCTGTTGCCCTGGTCGCACCATCAGATATTTCAAAGTTTTCTGGAAATATTAATTCATTTGTACAAAATTGGTTCCACATGATTTTGAATGATTCATCATTTTTTAATTTTTTATCTAGATTACTTTTCCAGTCCTCATATTTTTTTTCATCTTCTAGCCTTTTTTCTGCAAAGTATTCATAAACATCATCATCATGCTCAAAAAGATCTCCATTCCAATTGACTTCATTTAAAAATAATTCCATCTCTTCACCACCAAGCGGTGCGCCATGAATGGAGCTTGTGTTTTGTTTGTTTGGTGCGAATTTACCAATTGTGCTTTTTGCAATAATTAAAGAAGGCATATTGGTTTCTTCTTTTGATAAGTTTATAGCTTCAGTGATTTCAGACTCATTGTGACCATCAATTTCTAAAACTTGCCACCCTACTGATTCAAATTTTTTCTTTTGATTAGTAATAGATACTTTATCTACACTGCCGTCAATTGATATATTGTTATCATCAAAAAAATATATCAATTTTCCTAATTTCCATACACCAGCTAATTCTGCAGCTTCAAAAGAAATTCCTTCCATCAAATCTCCATCTGAAACTATTCCATACACATAGTGGTCAATAACATCGTTTCCTAATACTTCAGATAAATAAGACTCAGCTAAAGCTAGCCCAACTCCAGTTGCAAATCCTTGGCCAAGTGGACCTGTTGTGATGTCAATACCCAATGAAGTATCAACTTCAGGATGTCCGGCAGTTTTTGAACCCAATTGTCTGAATTGTTTAATATCATTTATTGATATGTTAAACCCACTGAAATGAAGCAGGCTATAAAGTAGCATCGACCCATGTCCAGCACTCAATACAAACCTGTCTCTATTAATCCAATCGGGGTATTTATTTGAAATTTTTAGTGCATTCTTGAATAAAACAGTTCCTACTTCTGCCATACCCATAGGCATTCCTGGATGTCCAGAGTTTGCTTTTTCAACAGCTGCTGCAGATATGACTCGAATAGATTTTGTTACTTTATCAAACATTGCTTTAAGTATATAAGAATCTATACAGACGCAAAGGAATCTTTTGCGTGGTATGAAGATCTGACTAAAGGACCAGACTCTACATGGGGTATTCCAAAAGACTCACCCATAAATTTATAGTGTTCAAATTCATCTTCAGGTGCATATCTATCTATTGGTCGATGTTTTGCAGTGGGACGCAAGTACTGCCCTATAGTAACAATATCAACATTTAACTTTGAAATATCTTTTAAAACAGCTACTACTTCTTCCTTGCTTTCTCCCATACCAACAATTAAACCTGTTTTTGTTTTTCCTTCAAACCCTTGAGATTTTACATAATGTAATAAAGATAAGGATCTTCCGTAGGATGCAGATGTTCGTATTTCTCTTTGTAGCCTAGGTACAGTTTCAAGATTATGATTGATTACTTCTGGTGATGCTTCAATTATATTATTGATTGCTGCTCTATCACCTTTAAAATCAGGTATCAAAACTTCAACATCACAACCATTGTTTAGTTTTTTGACTTCTCTTATCGTTTCTGCAAAAAATAAAGAACCACCATCATTTAAATCATCTCTATTTACTGATGTAATTACTGCATGTGAAAGCCCCATGCTCTTGACACTTTCAGCTACTCTTTTTGGTTCTTCCCAATCTAAACTTCCAGGTTTTCCAGTTTTTACATCACAAAATCCGCAAGCCCTTGTGCAAACATCACCCATAATCATAAATGTTGCCGTTCCCATAGACCAGCATTCATATATATTTGGACATGATGCCTCTTCACAAACTGTGTTTAGCTTTTGTTCTTTTAATAGATTTTTTAAAGATCTGTAATCATTTCCCAAATTAGCTTTAACCTTCATCCATTCAGGTCTTTTTGGCTCATTTGGTAAAACTCCTTTAATAGTTATTGGAATTCCTTTGCTTGCCGGTTTAAAAACTCCTTCAGCAACCATTTTGTCAATGTTGAACTCTTTTTTTGACTTAAGTTGTTTTGGTGTAAATTGTGAAAATTGTTCATCAACTTCTTTATATTGAAATAACTTTGAGAAATTTTTAGATACTATATGTGAAACTTCCTCAAAAGAAACTTCATTATTAAAGTTTTGAATTGAGGTAATGTTTTCTGACTCATTTCCACAAGGATTTATGAGCTGGAACCCTTCTAATTTATCAAAAATATTTAATGAAAAACCATGATACGTTGTCCACTTACTAACTTTTACCCCTATTGAAGCAATCTTTCCCTTTTCAGTCCAAACCCCGGTGTCATCTTCTTTGGTAAATGAATCTATAGACAATTCTTTTAGAGAATCAATTAAAGTGTTCTCAACCAATCTCACAAATGGAACAACTTTTTTTGGATCTTCAAGTCTGATAATTGGATATCCAATCAATTGACCTTCTCCGTGAAAAGTAATATCTCCACCTCTGTCCGTCTCGAAATAATCTATTTTCATTTCTTCTAAATGGTCTAGTGAAACAAGTAAATTGCCTTCTTTTGATGTTCTTCCAGATGTGATTACATTGTCATGTTCAAGTAATAAAAGGTAGTCATCATTTTCTGAGTTGTTTGATACAGATTTATGTAAACCTAGTTGTAAATCATAAGCTTCAGAATATGGAAGTTTACCAAGCCACCTTATATTTAATTTTCTCAAACTAGTTTAATTCCTGTGACCAATCAGAGTTTTCTAATTTCTCTCTTATGGAATTTAAGAATAATAATGCAACTGACCCGTCAAAAGCTCTGTGATCCCAAGTCAAACTTAACATTCCAGTATGCCTAATAGCTATAGAATCGGTGCCATCCTGTGCTTCAATAACTACTGGTCTTTTTTTAACTGACTCAGTAGACAATATTGCTACGTTTGGCTGATTAATTATTGGTGAAGTTAAGAATGAATTGAATGAACCATTGTTAGAGATGGTAAATGTACTTCCAGAAACATCATCCAAATCATAAGATCCCTCTCTTAACTTTGATGATGTATCGGATATTTTTCTTGCTAAACCTTTCAAGCTAAATGAATCTGCTTCTCGAAGAGTTCCGACTAACAAGCCCTCTTGATTAAGGTCAACAGCTATACCTAAATTAATATTGCTGTGAATACTGTGGATATTTTTATCAAGATCGAATGAACTATTTACAACGGGGTACTCTCTTAAGGCATATATTGTAGCTAGAGATATAAAGGGAAGATAAGTTAAAGAAAAACCATTCTCTTCTTTAAATGATTTTTTGTGCTTACTTCTCAGTATTTCAACATTTTCGTAGTCAACTTCGACAGAAGTCATTACATGGGCAGAAGTCTGTTTTGACATAACCATATTCTCTGCAATTCTTCTTCTTAATCTAGAAATTTCACCACTTGAAGTATTAGCAGGTTGTGCTTGCTTCTCTTTTTGTTGGCTTGGTGCTTTTTTTGGTTTTTGAACAGTTTTACTTCCAGAAGTTATAAAACTCTCAATATCTTTTCTTGTAATCCTTCCACCTGATCCAGTACCTGTAACTTGCTCAAGGTCTACATTGTTTTCAGATGCCAATTTTCTAACAACAGGTGATAGCTTTAAATTAGTACTTTTAGCGACTGGTGAAGATTCCACTTCAACAATTTCTTCAACTTCTACAACTTCTTCAACTGGCTCATTGACAGTCTCTGCTTCATTTGATGCTTCTTGGCTAACAGAGCTACTATTTGAGTCTCCATCAAGCTCTAAAAGTGATGCACCAACTTCTACTGTCTCACCTTCTTCAACTAGAAGAGATGTGACCTGGCCAGTAAATGGAGATGGAACTTCAGTATCAACTTTATCGGTTGATATTTCTAAAATAGGATCATCTTCTTTTACTTCATCACCAACTTGAACTAGCCAGCGAAGTATTGTTCCTTCAGTTACCGTTTCGCCCAATTGGGGCATAGTTACAATTTGACTCATAGTTTTATTGTAATTCTTTTATAGCTTTTATGACTTTTTCAGCACTCGGTATAAAAGCATCCTCAAGCACAGGAGCAAAAGGAATATGAGTATTTGGAGGTGTAACTTTAACAATTGGATTGTCTAAGTTCCAAAAACCTTTTTCAGCTACCATAGATGAAATTTCAGATGCTACTGATGAGAAAGGAACATCCTCTTGTAGAATGCACAAATTTGATGTTTTTTCAACAGATTGAAGAATAATTTCTTCATCAAGTGGAACAATTGTTCTAATGTCAACTATCTCAACGGAAATGCCTTCCTTTTCTAATTCTTGAGCAGATTGTTCTGCTACTGACACCATTCCTGACCATGTAACAATTGTTATGTCTGATCCTTCTTTGACTATTTTTCCCTTACCAATTTCCACTTCGTATAGTCCAAGCGGCACATCCATTTTTATGTCAGGTTTTCTGTATAGTTTTTTATGCTCTAAATACATAACTGGGTTTGGATCATTCACAGCAGCTACCAAAAGTCCTTTTGCATCATATGGATTAGATGGAGCAACTACCTTAATGCCAGGATGATGAGCTAACAATGATTCAGGACTTATTGAGTGAAATGGACCAGATCTTGTACCTGCTCCTGTTGGTCCCCTAACAACCATTGGGACAGCTTTTCCAGCTTTCCAATGATATTTTGCTGCTTCTGTTGTTATCTGATCAAGTGCTGGATATACAAAATCATAAAACTGTAATTCAACTATTGGCTTTTTGCCTGCTAGAGCTGCTCCAACTGCTGCTCCGGTAAATCCGCCCTCTGAAATTGATGTATCTATAACTCTGAACGGTCCATATTTATCAAAAAGACCTTTTGTTGCTTTAAACGCACCTTCAAAAACTCCAATATCTTCACCCATCATAAAAACGTTTTCATCATTTTCCATCAACTCATCTAATCCGTTAGTAATTGCTTCAATGTAGTTCATTGTTTTTTTATTATCTTCACTATTTTCAATTTTTGGAGTGGTTCTTAATGCAAAAATATCTGCTTCCTCATTTTTTGGATCAGGATCATCTTGATTTTTTGCCCAATCTAAAGTTTCTTTTATTTCGGTTTCTAACTCATCTGTTAAATTTACAAAATGTTCAGTTGTGAATAATCCTTCCTCTAACAATGCATTCTCAAATCTTGCAATGGGATCTCTTTTCATCCAAAAATCTCTTACTTCATCATTTACGTACTCAGCTGGATCATGTCCTGCGTGACCATAATGACGAAAGGTGACTAATTCAATTAATGAAGGTCCGTTACCATTCCTAGCTTCTTCACACGAATCATGAATTGCATCTATTACTTCATATATATCATTTCCATCAATAATCTTTGCTGGAATTCCATACCCCGCAGCTCTATCAGCTACATTAGGTGTACCGAATTCAGTATCGTTTGGTGATGAGTAAGCAAACTGATTATTTTGAACTGTAAAAACTATAGGTAGATTAAGCACAGCTGCCATATTTACACTTTCGTGCCAAGTACCTGTTGCAGTAGCTCCTTCACCACAGTTTGCAACTGCAACGACTCCAGAACCACTTTGTTGAGATGCTAAAGCCCAACCAACTGCTACAGGTGCTGAGTCAGGGAGCGGAGAAACAACCATCAAAGTACCTTTATCAACAACACCAAAGTGGCTATTTCCATCTCGACCTTTAGAAGGACCATCGTTTTTTCCGAAGAAATTTAATGCAATTTCCTTAAGAGTTACCCCTTTTTTAATTTGAACACCAAGATCTCTGTGTGTTCCGCCAAATATATCTTTTGGATCCATACCAGCAGCAATACCTGCCATACATGCTTCTTGGCCAATTCCTGGATAAACTGCGCCACTTAACTGTCCGCCCTTGTACATTTTTAACAATCTATCCTCTAATAATCTTTGTGTTTTCATAGATTTATAGATATCCCACAAAACTTCTTTTGAAAGTGTTGCTGAATAGCCTTGTCTAGTTATTTTTTCAATTTGCATATTAATGTAACCCCCTACCACTTAAACTCATTAATGATTCGCCAATTGCTTCACTCAAAGTTGGGTGTGCATGTATAAATTCTGATGCTTCATCTGGAAGCGCTTCCCAGCCAACCATATACATTAATTCATGTATCATTTCACCAGCTGCTGGTCCACATACACTTGCTCCTACTATAGGACCGTTTTCTTCTGAGTAAACCTTTACTAATCCCTGATTTTGATTTTGAATCATAGCTCTACCTATACCAGCAAAGCCATGTTGGGATTGATTAATTTTCATTCCAAGCTCTTTTGCTTTTTCAGAGTTTACACCTACTTCTGCAAGCTCTGGCCTCGTGTAAACAACATAAGGTATAGCGTTGTAATTAACCGCCTTATTCTCACCTGTCGCAATATGAGTTATAGAACTTACTGCTTCTGCAAAAGCAACGTGTGCCAATTGTGGAGTGCCCTCAACAATATCACCAAGTGCATAAATATTTTCTATCTCAGTTTGTAAAGTTTCTAGGTTAGTTTGCACAAACCCTTTATTAACTTTTATACCCACTTCCTCAAGTCCAATGTTTTGGGTTAGTGGCTCTCTTCCTACTGCAACTAAAACACAGTCAAAATTATCACTTTCTCCGTCAGAAAAGCTCACTTTTTTATCAGTAATTGATTCAACAGATGTGCCTAATTTAAAATTTACTCCTCTTTTAGATAGTTGTTTTCTTAATTCACCAGATGTTCTTTTATCTAAGCCAGGTAATATTTCACTGGCTAGCTCAACAACTACAACATCAGAATCTAAATCATTTAAGAGGCTTGCAAATTCGCAACCAATAGCACCTGCTCCTATGACACAGACTTTCTTTGGTGGTTTCTCCCAATTCAATGCTGTGTCTGAAGTGATAGTAAACTCATTATCAATTTCAATACTTGGTAGAGATCTAGGTTTTGAACCAGTTGCAAGAAGTATAAAATCTGATTCTATTACTATTTCTTCACCATCGGCTTTTTTAACAAGGACATTATTTTTGTCTTTTATTGAGCCCCAGCCTTCAATTACGTTTACTTTTTTTGAGTTAAGTAACATTCCAATTCCACCAACAAGCTTATTGACAATTTCATATCTTTTTTCAGCTGTTTTAGCCCAGTTAATAGATTTCTCATTAACATCTATTCCAAATTCACTTGAGGTTTCAATTTCGTGATTTAGTTCAGCAACATGTAGCCAGTATTTTGCTGGTATACAACCTCTGTTTAAACAAGTTCCACCGAGAGTGTCTGATTCAATAAGGGTGGTTTCTAAATCAAAATTGCTTGCATAAAGTGCAGCAGCATATCCTGCCGGCCCTCCGCCAATGATGGTCAATTTTTTCAAATTACCTCTTTCCAGATAGGGTCTCTATCCAATCGAGATAATAACTACACTTTTACAAGGGGTTCCCAAGAAAAATGATAATAGTTATCGTCACACTTAAATTTACTAAAGTTTGAACAAAGTTCAAAATTAGGATTGTTTTATATTTAAGTAGAATGTAACTATGCAGACAAGACATTTAATAATTGCATCTCTTTTAACAGGTTTGCTGATACTTGCAGCATTTGGTGCTTGGCTATTAACTTTTTAGAATTGAAAAACTTTAATCTACAACACGGCATAATACATATCCCAATGGAGCTTCCGTGGAGCTCTCCTGGTTTTGTAAATGTTTATTTCATTGAAGAAAAAGATGGGTATGTAATGATTGATTGTGGAGTTAATGGAAGCGAATATCAAGAATTACTAGAAACCAAAATGAAGTCATTTGGTTTGTCATATGAAAATATAAAACTATTAATTGGTACACATATGCACTCTGACCATATAGGTTTATCTTCAACACTTAGAGAAAAAGATATACCATTTGCGTTATATAAAAATTCAGTGGAATTTATAGAAGGTTATAACGACTGGTCAATTAGGTTTAAAAAACTAAAAGAATATGCAAAAAAAGAAGGTGCTCCTAAAAGTTTCTTAGATGATATTGAACAAATAGAAACCCCAACTTATGCAGGAAAAATATCAAAACCAGACGTTTTACTTGAAGAAGGAAATATAAAAAATGTAAATAGAAATATTGAAATTATATTTACCCCTGGTCACGATAGAACAGAAATCTCAATTCTTGATAATCCATCTCAAATATTATTTTCTGGTGATCATATCCTTCCAAAAATAACTCCATTTATTCCTTTAGAAGATGCTGGAGATGATATGTTAGAAAAATACACCTCATCACTTGATAAAGTATACAACTTAGAACAAAAATTAATTGCTCCTGGTCATGGTGCTTTAATTGAAAAACCTTATTCACGTATTGAACAAATGCAACTTCATCACAAAAAAAGATCTGATAAAATCATCAATCTCATCGGGAACTCAAAATTTTCCGGCTGGGAGATTGTAAATTTACTTTTTCCAAGGAAACTTGATGAACTAAACCTAAGGCTTGCATTTCAAGAAACTATGGCTCATTTAATTTATTTAGAAAACAAAGGTTTAATTAAACACGTCTTAAATTCAGACATAAATTACTGGGAGAAAATTAGGCAGGTTTAAAACCTCTATTTTTTGCTTCATCAATATTATCTGGTGAAAATGACTGAATAAGATTTAATTTGATGTAGTCAACTTTATTAGTCAAAGTCGTTAATTTCTCAAATTGTTCTTCGTTGTCACAATCGTAAACTTTCATATTTTTTCTATATCCGACAAATCTAGAATTTTCGAATCTATCTAATCTTTTCAATTTAGAGGTTAAGTAGTTCTGCTATTTTATCTCTTGCTAATTTAGGAGTTCCTAATAAGAGTGAATCTGACTTAGCTTTTTTAAAATATAAATGTGCTGGATGTTCCCAGGTAAATCCAATACCACCATGAACTTGAATATTGTCACCAGCAATTTTATTAAAAACTTCAGAACAATATGATTTGGCAAGCATTGAACTCATTTCAGTCTCTACATCGTCTGAATAATCAACTCTAACTGCACTATAAGCTACAGATTTTGCACTTTCCAAATGCATAAGCATGTTGGCGCATATATGTTGAATAGCTTGAAAAGAACCTATTGGTCTTCCAAATTGTATCCTCTCCTTTGCATACTGGGTAGACATATCTAAACATGCCTGAGATGCACCTACTTGCTCCATCGCTAAGTAGCCAAGTGCAATATTTTTAACTTTATTCCATTCAGATAACTCAGCATCTAATTCAATTAAAACCGCATCACTATCTAATGCAACATCAGACATTTCAACTTCACACATTGGTCGTGTTTGATCAAGAGAAGTGGTTTCTTTAATTGTTACTCCGTCAGAGCCAGAAGAAACTAAAACAAATTTAAATCCGTCTTCATGTTTTGCTAAAACAGCAATGTAATCAGAAACATCTCCAAACATAACGTATTTTTTGTTTCCACTAAGAATATAACCTGAATCAGTAGTAGTTAGCTGTGTGTTTAAGGTGTCTTGATCAATTTCATATTTATCACTTTCATATACAGCAAATGTACCAATTTTTTCACCACTTATAATTTCAGGTAATAACTCGTCTTTTTTTTCCTTTTTTGAATTCATTAAGATGTGTTTGAATACTACACCTGAGCTAAAAATTGGAATTATTGGCATATAGTAACCAAGAACCTCAGAAAGTATGGCTGTATCAGTATTAGAAAAACCAAGTCCACCATCTTCCTCAGGAACATCTAAGGCCAACCAACCTTGCTCGATAACTAGATCCCAAACTTTTTTATCGATTCTGCAGTTTTCATCAACTTTCTGGATTGTTTCAAGAAGGTCTATATTTTCTTTTAAAAGTTTATTTGAATTTTCTTTAATTTCGTTTTGAAGTTCACTTAATGTAAATTGCATTATCTAATTGTAATTTTTATTTTTTATTTCGCTAATCATATTTAACTTGTTTCAAATCATAATTAACATAGATGTTATGTTAGAAATTAAAAATTTACACGCAGAAGTTGATGGTACTGAAATTTTAAAGGGTGTTGACTTAAAAATTAACCCTGGTGAAGTACATGCAATTATGGGGCCTAATGGTTCTGGTAAATCTACCTTGGCAAATGTAGTTATGGGTAATCCAGTTTATGAGGTTACTGAAGGATCTGTAATATTTGAAGGTGAGGATATCACTGAAGAACCAGTAGATAACAGAGCAAAATTAGGAATGTTTCTTGCATTTCAATATCCGGAATCAATTCCAGGAGTCACAATAGTAAATATGCTCAAAACTGCATTAACTAATATTGAAGAAACTGAATATACGACACTTGAACTTAGATTAAAAGTTGCCGAAGCTATGGAACAGTTAGGCTTGTCTGCAGATTTCGCTGATAGGTACTTAAATGAAGGTTTTTCAGGTGGAGAAAGAAAAAGGAATGAAATTCTGCAACTAGCAGTGTTGAATCCTAAGCTTGCAGTTTTAGATGAAACCGATTCAGGATTGGATGTAGATGGATTAAAAGTTGTTGGTGAAGGTGTAAGTAAATTGAAAACTGATGATAAAGGATATTTAGTCGTAACACACTATCAGAGACTTTTGGAATATATAAGACCTGATTTTGTACATGTTTTTGTTGATGGAGCAATTGTTGAATCTGGTGGTGTAGAGTTGTCTGAAAAACTTGAAAAAGAGGGGTACGAGTCATACTTATGATAAAAGTAAGTGCTTTAAAAAAAGATTTTCCAATATTCGATAGAGAAATAAATGGAAAAAGGCTTACTTATCTAGACTCTGGTGCAACTTCACAAAAACCAAATTCAGTAATCAATGAAATGACAAATGTTTATACAAACATGAATGCAAACGTTCATAGAGGAACATATGTGCTATCTTCTGAAACCACTGCTAAGTATGAAGAAGTAAGAAATAAATTAAAAAACTTCATAAATGCATACTCTTCAGATGAAATAATTTTTGCAAAAGGATGTACTGAGGGATTTAATTTCTTAGCTAATTCGATTTGTAAAGATTTAAATGCAGGAGATGAAATAATACTTTCAGAAATTGAGCATCATGCGAATATAATTCCATGGCAAATGGCTGCTGCAAAATACAATTTGAAAATTAATTATATAAATGTGTCCGAATCATTTGAATTAGATTTTGATCATCTTGAAAGCCTTTTAAATAAAAACACAAAAGTTGTATCAATAGTAGGTGAATCAAATATATCAGGAATGCTGCCTGACATTAAAAAAATAAATTCCCTTGTAAAAGATAAAACTGATGCCGTTTACATTGTTGATGGCGCTCAACTTGTTCCTCATAGAAAAATTGATGTACAAGATCTTGGGATAGATTTTCTGTGTGTTTCAGGTCATAAAATGCTCGGACCAACTGGTATAGGAGTAGTTTGGGGTCGAAAAGAGCTTCTAGAAAATTTAGATCCTGTATATGGAGGTGGCGATATGATTGAAGAAGTTTTTTACGATACAGCTACTTGGGCTCCGATTCCTCATAAATTTGAAGCTGGTACACCTCCATATGTTGAGGCAATAGGCCTTGGAGCAGCAGTTGATTATTTATCCAACCTAGATATGAATAATGTTCAAAAACATTCTGATGATCTTCGAGAATATGCAAAGAATAAATTAGGAAACATAGATGGTTTAAATATTATCCATACAAACTCTAAACTAGCTGGCTGTACTTTTGCAATGAGTGTAGATGGCGTCCATGCAACAGATGTCTCTTTAATGCTAGACACTTTTGGTGTAGCAGTAAGAGCAGGACATCATTGTGTTCAGCCATTTCATAGAAAATTAAACCTTGATGCTACATTTAGAGCTACAGGCTATATCTATAATGATGAAGAAGATTTTGATATCTTATCCAATGCTATAGAAGAAAGCATAAAATTATTAACTTAAAATGAGTATTCAAGAAAAAGTTGAAGAGTACAAAAAAACTCTAGCATTATTTCCAAACCCACAAGAAAAATATCAATACTTAATTGAACAAGCCAAGAAAAGTGAAGACTTCCCAACAGAATTAAGAATTGATGAATTTAAAGTAAATGGTTGTCAGAGTCAAGTCTGGCTAGTACCAGAAGAAAAAGAAAATAAATTATATTTCAAAAGTGACTCAGATGCATTGATAGCAAAGGGACTTGTAACGTTAATTGCATCAATCTATTCTGACGAAGCGCCAAAAGATATTGTAAATTCAGAGATTGATCTAATGGAAGAATTTGAGTTAGGTGTAATCTTGAGTCCTGCCAGAAGAAATGGTGCATTTAGTATGTTAAAGACCATAAAGGAATTTTCTCAAAAATTAGCTAATTGAACCTTCCCACCAATTTTCGTGTGGAAAAAAAATCCAGACCGGTTCAGAGTCTTTTGCTAAATCTCTTGTGTAATAATGTGGCTCAAAATCACATTCGTTATTCCACCACAAAGCTGAAAAACGAACATCGCAATCATGGTTTATATTATCCTTAATATAATTTGATAATCGCTCAAAAGTCTCACCACTGTCACATATATCATCAACAATTAAAACTTTTGAATCGTTGGATTTCGGAAGATAATTTTCCCAATGTGGAAAGTCCCTAGTTGAAGCATGTACTGGTTTAAAAGGTATATTGAGTTTATGAGATATCATTACTCCGGGAATTAATCCTCCTCTACTAATGCCAACAATTACATCTGGTTTAAATCCATCTGCTTCAATTTTGGCACAAATTAAATTTGTGTCATCAATTTGCTGTTCCCAGGTATAAATTAATTTTTCCATTTTCGTAAGTGCTAATTTTATCAAAGAATAAAAAGTGCAGAGAAAATATTTAATTATTTTTAGCTTCAAAATAAAAGACGTAGCTTGAGCATGTTCTATACTAATCGTATGAAAAGGAGGTAAGGATGCGAAGAAGTTGGGCGGTAGGCCTACTTATTATCAGTATTCTTGCTATGGCCTGCGGGGGAGCCGCAGACGTAGATGATTACAAAGCTGCATTTGTGTATGTAGGTCCAGCAGACGATGGTGGCTGGTCACAAGCACATGATGTAGGTAGACAATATCTTGTAGAACAAACTGGAATCGAAACAGCTTATACGGAGCTTGTTCCAGAAGATGCTACAGAATTCAGAACAGTTGCTGAAGCTTATATTGAACAAGGTTACAATATAATCTTTGGAACAACTTTCGGTTATTTAGATGCAATGGCTGAAATGGCAGAGGAA
>CACHTH010000006.1:0-65252 GCA_902582695.1 uncultured Candidatus Actinomarina sp. | reverse complement strand
CCTCTTGCTGTTGCTGGCTAATAGGTTTTCAGGAATTAAAGTAAATATTTCTTCTGAATTTATGTTATCTTTCGTAAGAAAATCTCTGTTTAATTTTTTTATTAAATAACTATTATTCGTTGAGTGAACAACACTTCCTCCGATAAACATATTTTTAGACAGGTTATGTACTAAAACTTTTTGTAAACTCAGGACAGGAATACTTTTTTCTAATTGCACAAGCAAGAACATTTTGTTGTCGATTTTAATGGTTCTACATTTCTTAATAATCTGAGTGTGTGTACCTACATAAATTCTTAAAGTTCCTTTTTCCAAAAATAAAGCCGAATCTGTATTTGGTCTTATAAGCATATAAGTAGCTTTTTCAATTAATTGATTAGTTAACAAACTTCCTTTTCCTGGATCACTTTTATTATTTTTTAAAGATATTGCAATTCTTGAAGAGGAGGTAATTAAAGTATTCAATTTTTGACCCACTGACTCTACTTCTCTTATATCTAATTGAGTTTGTTGATCATCTACAAACACCCTGTCAAAACTCATATTTTTACTTGCTGTTCCAGTAATTACTTTTCCTATTCCTTCGATAGAAAATACTCTATCTACCCACAAAGAAGGAGGATTTATATTTGACTCAGGTTTGTTAAAAAATTCATAAATAATTTTTTGTACTGATTTTTTATCACTATTTATTGAACTAAACTCAACCAACGAGTGATTAATCTCTTTGAAGTCAATTAATTTATTTATCAATTCATTTTTGCCAAACACGATATCTTTTTTATCTGTTTTAGTCAGGAAAAAAAGTAGATTATTAATTCCTAGATTTATGAGTGATAAAAAATGTTCTTCTGACTGTTGAGACCAACCTTGGGTTGAGTCAACACAAAACAAAACTCCATCAACGTTGGAGAAACCACTAATTGTATTTTTAAAATAATCGGAGTGACCCGGCACATCAACAATTGAAAATCTTTTCTCTTCATAATCAAAGTATGTATAGCCAAGGCTAATGGTTAGGCCTCTTTGCTTTTCCTCTTTTAAGCGGTCAGTTTCTTGTCCTGTTAAGAAATTAACTAATGTGGACTTTCCATGATCAACATGGCCAGCTGTCGCTAATACGGTCATAATGAATTAAGAAATTTAGCAATTTCATCATCTTGATTTTCGAATACACTCCTCAAATCAATATTTATTTTTCCATCAACAACTCTTGGGATGATTGGATATTCGTTACTAATTAGTTTCATCAAAACTTTTTCTGATTTATCAACATCTAGAACCATTAAAGGAGAACTGAGAGTTATGTTCGGCAGTGTTCCACCTCCAATTAGGCTTTCACCATTAATTATTTTGTGTTTAATATTGTTATTTTCGGTTATTTTTTCAAATCTACTTTCTAGCTCCGAGTAAGTTTTTTTTAGAAGGTTCCAAAATGGAATATCCTCTTCATTTTTTTGAATATATAATTCTGTAGTTTTTTGAAGTTCATATAAAACTATATCTGAGCATCTGTATGTTCTGAAGATACTGAAGTTTTTTAATGAATTAATCAATTCGTTTTTTCCAGCAATAATTCCAGATTGCACTGAGCCAAATAACTTATCTCCAGAGAACATCACAATGTCAACGCCATCTTTTATGGATTGCTGCACCCTAGGCTCTTGTTCAAATATGGATAAACCGTGTTTTGATAGAAAAGAGTTTTCAATTACAAGGCCACTACCCAGATCATGGATTAGTAAAGTTTCATATTTATTTTTTAAATCAGCAAGTTCAGCAATTCCAACTTCTTCGGTAAATCCACTAATTGAAAAATTACTTCTATGAACTTTTAACACAACAGAGTTAGGATATTTTCTTAAGGCACCCTCATAATCACTTAAACGAGTTTTATTTGTTGTACCAACTTCAATTAAATTCATGCCAGTTTCAGATATTATATCTGGAAGCCTGTAAGAACCTCCAATTTCAATGATTTCACCTCGGGAAACTATGACTGTATCTTTACTGTGTTTTTTTGCTAGACACAGTAAAGATAGGTATAGAGAGGAAGCGTTGTTGTTTACAAAAGCTACATTTTCAACTCCTAATAGAACCTTCATAGACTCTGTTAAATAATCATTGCGATTACCTCTTGAAGCAGTTGTTAAGTCGTATTCTATATTTGTGTACATTCCTGAAAAAGACACATTTACTGGGGATCTACCTAAGTTTGTATGAAGTACAGTACCGGTTGCATTTATAATTTCCCTTTGTTTTTTCAAACTTAGTTTGTTAATTAATAATTCGAACTCTTTTTTTGCATTCTCAGGATTTTTAATTGATGAAAGAATATTCTTTGCGAATTCAATCTTTATATCTCGAGGAAGATTAGAGTTTGTTGATTCAACTAAGTTATTTACTGAAATATTTTCCATTACTTTGCAAGCTCTTCAAAAACCTTTGCTAGACGCCCAGTACAGGTTTCGTCTACTATTGGAGGCAACTTTTCAGCTATTACAGAAATAAGTTTTTCAATTTCTGTTTTAGTAGGGGTATTTTTTTCTTGAAGTATTAAAGGTGTCCCATCATCTGCAATATCATTTGTGTCTTCACTGATAGGAATTTTCCCAAGCATTGGAAGAGCGAACTGTTCTGCTAGTGCATCTCCTCCACCTTGGCCAAATATATTAAATTTATCGCCAGTATTTGTTTCAAAGTACGACATATTTTCGATTACACCTAAAAGCGGTATAAAACTTCTTTTTGCCATATCAGCAACTCTAGTTGCAACTTTTTGTGCCATAAGCTGTGGAGTTGTAACAACTATAAGTTCGGCTTGTGGAAGTAATCTACTTAATGCCATTTGAATATCGCCTGTACCCGGTGGAAGGTCAATTATTAAGTAATCAAGATCTCCCCACTCCACATTTGTTAGAAATTGTTCCAATGCCTTACTCAACATTAATCCACGCCACATGAGTGCAGTGTCTTCATCACTAGTGATAAGTCCGGTTGAAATAACTTTTAAGTTGTCATACACAAACGGAACCATTAGTTTATCTTCGTTTGCTTCAATTCTTCCTTTAATTCCTAGAAGTCTAGGAATAGAAAATCCCCAAATATCTGCATCTAGAAGCCCTGTTTTAAATCCTTTTTTTGATAACCCAAGTGCAATATTTGTTGATAAAGTAGATTTGCCGACACCACCTTTACCACTACCTATTGCGATTACTCTAGTTCTTGGATCAATCTTTGTTGGTTGGGCGTTTTCCCTTGCTTTTTTTCTTGCTTTTTCCATAACAGCAGTTCTATCTTTTTGATCCATAGCAACAACATTAATTTCAACCGTTTCAACATTTTCAAGTAACGTCAGTTTTCTAGTGATTTCTTTTTCAATTTGACTTCTCATGGGACAATCTGCAATCGTTAAAGCAAGGTCTATTTTGACGGTAGATCCTTCATGATCAACTTTTTTAACCATCCCAAGCTCAACAATATTAGCTCCTAGCTCAGGATCAAAAACTGTAGATAAGTGTTTTAACAATATATCACTTTGTGTCATAGGAATATTCTAAGTACATTTGTGAAAGATGTAATTATTAATTTATTGAATATCCGTTTTCTTGTTATAATTTGTATATGGATATACAAATCAAATCATCAAGAGCAGTTCTTGCAACTGATAGTGCTGTAAAAAAGCTTGTAGAACTAAAATCAGAAGAGACAGCAGAAGATAGCTTTCTTAGAATGGGAGTAAAACCAGGAGGTTGTTCTGGCTATTCTTACGAAATGTTCTTTGATACAGACAAATTTGATGGTGATGTAATAGAAGAGTACGACGGAGTCAATATTGTTGTTGATGGTCAAAGCCTAGAACATATCAAAGGTGCAACTCTAGATTATAAGGAAGGATTAATGGAAACAGGTTTCTCCATTGATAATCCTAATGTATCCAGAACCTGTGGTTGCGGTAACAGCTTTAGTTAAATTTGTAGCCGACTGAGTGTACTGTTTTAATCCAATCATTTCTCTGGTCACCAAGCTTTGCTCTTAGTCTTCTGACATGAACATCAACTGTTCTTGCACCACCAAAATAATCGTAACCCCAAACCTTTTCGAGAAGCTGCTCTCTTGACCAAACATTTTCCTGGTTCACAACAAAAAACTTTAATAACTCGTATTCCATAAATGTAAGATCGAGCAATACATCACCCGCTTTTGCTTCATAAGTTTTTAAATTAATACTAAGGTCTTTGAATTCAAGTATTTCTGATTCACTATCACCTACTAGTGCGTGAACTCTTGCACCAACTTCTTCTAATTTGCTATTACTCGAAATTAATTCAATTTGAGGGTTTTGAATTAGGTCAACTGTTTGTTCAAAATCAACTTCATTTACAATAATTAAAGTAGGAAAAGGTTTAGTGGAGGATTCTAAATCTGACAAATTTTTCTTAGTTTCACCGTATTTAGAAAGTGATGTTACAACTAAATGTATTTGCTTCGGTGTTTGTATATTCTTAATGACGAGTTTTTTTACACCAGAAGATTTTAATAAGTCTTCGAAGTTTTTATGTTCTTTATCTATGTTTATATATGTATCTATCATCTCGAAACAATTATTTAATAATTCTGTAACAACATTGCATGAAATATATATTACATTATTTCCATGAAGATAAAAGCAGAATATATATGGATTGACGGTCTAACTCCGACCGCAAAATTAAGGAGTAAAACAAAAATAATCGATCAAGGAACTGAGCCTCCTATTTGGGGTTTTGATGGTTCTAGTACTCAACAGGCAACAGGTGACCAATCTGATTGCGTGTTAAAGCCAGTTGCACAATTTCCTGACCCAATTAGAGGTGGAGAAAATATTTTGGTGATGTGTGAAGTTATGAATGTAGACATGACACCACATGCATCAAATACTAGAGCTGCATTGGTAGAGTCAGCTGAAAATTTTGGTGAATTCGAGCCTTGGTTTGGGATGGAACAAGAGTATACATTTTATGAACAGTCTTATGACTCACTTAAATACGGCCAACCTTTAGGATTTCCTCCATCAGGATACCCGGCACCTCAAGGTGGTTACTACTGTGGTGTTGGTGCAGATGAAGTCTATGGAAGAGCAATTTCTGAAGCCCATGCAACTGCTTGCATAGAAGCTGGATTAGGTATTTCAGGTACAAATGCTGAAGTTATGCCTGGTCAATGGGAGTTTCAAATTGGACCCGTAGGTGCACCAGACATTGGTGACCAAATTTGGGTTGCTAGATGGTTGCTTTATAGAATAGCTGAAGATTGGAATATTTCTGCAACTCTAAATCCAAAACCTGTAAAAGGTGATTGGAATGGTGCTGGTATGCATACCAACTTTTCGACTAAACAAATGAGAGAAGATGGTGGATACGATGCAATTGTTGCAGGATGTGAAGCTCTAGGTAAAAATGCTGATTTGCATGTAAAAAATTATGGTGCAAATATTGAAGACAGGCTAACAGGTGACCATGAAACTCAAAGTTTTGATACTTTTTCTTATGGAGTTAGCGACAGAGGAGCATCAATAAGAATCCCTTGGCAAGTTGAAGTAGACAAAAAGGGCTATCTAGAAGATAGAAGGCCCAATGCTAATGGCGATCCTTATGTAATTGCTATGTTAATGATTGATACAGTTTGTTCAGCAGCTTCTAGCTAGAAGTTGCTGACGCAACCACCTCTTCGATCTTTTTAATAAACTGATCTAAGTTTCTATTAAACGAATCAAGAGCTGCTGCTCTTTGTTCTCCCGTATCAGAAGATTCAAGACCAGACAGTAATTCAATAGTGTCTTCATAAATTAAATTAACAAGAGTCTTTAACTCTTCATGGCTTGTGACCAAACTAGCAAATTCACTTGGTGGTCCAGGTTCAGAGACAGTTGTAACAAATTTCTCTGCAGTTGAAATGTTTGCTTTAAATTCATCTTTAGCTTCTTGGTATGTAACACTTTGATTGTCCCAATTTTCGTTTGCTTCTAAGACATCTTTACCAAGTTCTGTTGCTTGAATTTTCTCTGCTGTTAATTCTTCAAGATAAGCAACATAATTATCAGGAAGTGTAGTAGTTGTAGTAGTTGTTGAAGTATCTTCAACAGTTGTTTCTTCTGAAATTGTTTCAACTGGAGTTTCTTCAGCAACTATTTCTAGATTATTGTTTGTTGAGACTCTGTTTATAAAAGTATATGTTGTTGCAATCATACCAATCAATACAAGTGGAAGTACGATTCTTCCTGGTTTAGGGTCGGGATTAAAGTTTTCCATAGCTATATTGTATCAAACTTAATTAATATATCGTTATTAATGAGACTCCAATCAACACTTTCCTCTTTTGTAAGAGTCAAAAAACCAGGGCCTGTGAATATAGATTCAACGCCATCAATCTCAATTAATTGTTTTGCAATACCACCAACTTCTTGATTCTCATTATTAATGTATATTGCGATCTCGTAGTTGTGTTCAACTAATATTTTTTTAGCGTTGGGGTTTGGAGTATCTATTAAATCCATATTTAAATAATATTTTAATATAAAAACAGTTATTATGTCTGTATGCAATACGATGTTAGCAAATTTACCAAAAACAATATATCTATTAATAGAAGTCAGATTTCTTCCGTTCTTGGTTTATATTGTTTTGTTCTTGGCACATCTTTATTAGGATTTTCAGTTTATTTGTTTTTAGAATCGTCAGGAATAGTTAATGAAGTACTTATAAGCTGGAGTGGACAAGGTCTCTTCTGGTCATTTATTACCCTTTTTGTCTCTATTTTTGTTTTATTTGTTCCTATTGAATTTTTTAGTGAGTATTTTATAGAAAATAGATCTTTTAGAAATTTACTAACAAATATAGTTTCGGTAATATTTGTTTCATTATTTTTTCTAGTCTTTTTTCAGATTTTGCTAAGTAACCAAAATGTGTTTGTCAATGAGTATCTTTCAATTACCAGAGCAGTTTCATTTTCTGGGTTTATAGCAATCCCATTAGTGCTGTTTTTATTTCATAATTTTGGAAAAAATTTGAGTTTTATAAATAATTACTCATATAGTTTGATACTTTTAATCTGGATTATTTCCACTCAAATATTCTTGTAACTTACATTTTGTTTACAGGAGTTATCCCTAAACACCACATTACATTTTGACTAGTTGTCAAAAATAACTTTGTAATATATATTTTGGATAATAAATAGTCTGAATTATCAATTTCTAATATTTTTTCGCTTTCGTAGAATTGATTAAACAAATTTGAGATATCGTACAAATAATTTGCTAGATGATGAGGTTCATTGAGTAAGGCTGATTGATCCAAAAAATAACTAAACAAAAATAATTTTGAAAGTAGTTCCTTATCTACATCCTTAAGAGTTAACTTTTTTAACTCACTATTCTTAATTTCAATATTTTCTAAAAGTTTTTTTGCCCTGACTTGTGAGTATTGAACATAGATACCTGTTTTACCGTTTACATTGGTAAATTTTTCTAAGTCAAATTTGTAATCTGTCTTTCTATTGGTAATTAAATCACTGTAGGTTAAAACTGAATTTGTTAATTGTGAAATTATAGAATCATCTAAATCATTATTAATTTTTTTAACATAATCATATGTTTCTTTAAACAATTCACTAAGAGGCTTTGTACCACCATCTCTAGTTTTAAAAGGATTTCCACTACTATCATTTAAAGTCCCATAGGAAATATGTTTATGCTCAAGATTGTTAAATTCAAAAAATTTAATTGAACTGAACAGTTGTTCAAAGTGAAGTGATTGGCGGTTATCAACAATATAAAAAGTTTTATCATAACCTATATTTTTTTGTCTAAATAAAATAGTTGCTAGATCTGTAGTTAAGTAAAGGTAGGATCCATCTGATTTAGTAATTAAGATTTTTGGATCTGTATCTTCTACACTTATCAAAGCTCCATCATCGTATATAACTTTCCCATCTTTTAACAGCTCCTCGATCATTTTTGGAATTAAGTAATTCACATCACTCTCACCCAGCCAATAATCAAAACTATGATCAAGTATTTCAAAATTTTCTTTTAGGCTTTTTATAGAGAGGTCTTTAATAAACTCCCACATCTTTAGAAGTTGTTGATCATTGTTATTTAAAAGTTTATTTATTTCTTGAGCACGAGTTTTAAATGTTTTGTTTTGTTTATACTCCTCACTTGCTTTTGGATAAATTATTTCTAATTGGGTTGAATTTAAGCTTTCTAACTCAATATCTTTTTTTTCAAGGTAAGTAATAATTTGGGCTATCGGCATTCCCCAGTCACCAAGATGTATGTCGCTTACTACATCGTTGCCAATAAATGAATGAATGTTGTATAAACTTTTTCCAATATTTAGGGTGCGGATGTGTCCAACATGCAATGGTTTGCCAATATTTGGCCCTCCATAGTCAAAAATAATTCTAGAACAATTGTTATTTTTAAAATCATCCTGTGTGTTTGTTATTTTATTTAAAAGATATTCATGATTTAGGCATAAGTTTAAAAATCCAACATCACTAGTGTCTACAGTTTGAAAAATGTTTGATTTAGTGATTATTTTTACTGTATTTTTTTTAAGATCTTTAAAAAACTCAGATTTATTGTATTTTACAAGATTATTGATTTGTAAGTCATATTTGTCTAATTTTGAAATGCTTAAATGTATGTCTTCATCTAAATTAAAGTTTTTAAATTCTTGATTTAAGGAGTCAATTAAATTATTAAAAATATTATTCATTTAACACAATTTCTCAACTTTTATTTTACTGCTTATTTACCTAAGAGTACTTGTCTCAAAAAGTAAAATATAAATAGACTATTGTCTATTAAGTATCTTTTATACAGTCTCTTTGGATCTTGAATTAATCTCAAAAACCATTCCATACCTAGGTTTGCTAACCACTCAGGGGCTTTTTTCTTTGTGCCCGCAACCCAATCAAAAACCCCTCCAACACCTACTAAATTAGAATTTAAATCAACCTCTTTCTGTAATAAGTTAATAAACACTTCTTGTTTTGGAAATCCAAGTGAGACCCAGACAATATCAGCGTCAATGTTTAAAAGTTGATTTTTATATTTTGACACTAATTTTTCTGGAGACGTATATTCCGGACAAATATACCCACTTATTAAAATTTCTGGGAACAAGTTGTTTAATTTTTTTACCATTAAAGTAGTTGTTTTTTCATCACTACCAAAAAAATAGTGCTTTTTTTTATTCTCTATTCCGTCTGAGAGTGTGGTCAAAAACACTTTATAACCGTCAACTCTTGAGAATTTTCTTTTTGTTAAGAAAGATAAAGCTTTTGCGACTGGAAAGCCATCTGGAGTTTTAATATCGAAGCTATTGACAATATCTCTGATATCAGAATTCTTAACACTTCTAACTAATGTGTTTGCATTACAAATTGCAACAGTCTTTTTGGAAGATGTATTCAAAAAATTAGAAACATCTATAATCGTCACTTCAGATATATTTGATTTAAGTACTTTAGTAGTTTTCATTATTGAAACTATTATATAAGTAATAATAAAAATTATTTCCGTTTCATGCGCCTGTAGCTTAACTGGATAGAGCATCTGACTTCGGATCAGAGGGTTGGGGGTTCGAGTCCCTCCAGGCGTGCAAATAGTTTTTTAATTAAAATTACTCTATTTGTATAAGAGTGTTTTTCAAGGTCTTGTAAATCTGGTTTAGATAATTTTTCAGAATTCTTCAAAGCTTCTATAAAACTTTTAAAATTATTTTCTTGAAAAAAAGATATCTTATCTGAAAAAGGAAGAATTCTGTGCGATTTAGAGTCTACAGCCACTACGTTTAAGCCCACAGCCAGGTATTCAAAATATTTCAAAGGCGAAGTGTATAAATTATCATTATCAGAGTTGCCCGAGTTAATTAAAATACCAGTTTGAAATTTGGACGCAAATTCAATTAGTTCGTTTTGTGGCAGATGATTTATAATTTCTACGTTTCTAATATTATTTTTTTCTATATATTTTTTAAGTTCAATAGAGGAAGCAGTTGGTCCACCAACAATAACTAATTTATACTTATCAAGCTCTTCAAAACCAAATGCATTAACTAGAAATTCAACATTTCTTTTATGTCCATATCTAGTCAGACGGCCCATAAAAATAAATGAGTTTGGAATTTTTGGATTATTGTTATATTTAAGATCTTCATCATCAAATGAGCTTGCAATTATTTCTAGGTTTTTCTTCTGATCTTTATCTAAATTAGAATCTTCAGCAAGATATTTGTTTAAAGCAATATAACCTACATTTTTTTTATCTTTTAATTTTTTGAACACAAATGATGTAGTTTTTGATAATTTATGTATTTCAAAAACTACTCTGTAATTTTTTCTTGCTAAAAAAAATAAAGTCCAATTAGATCGTGTGAAAAAAATAGCGTCAGAACGGTCAGGAAATTTATTTATGTATTTTCTTGTTACAATAAATGACCATATGAAGTGGCTAATAATATAAAACAATTTTTTAAAATATTTAAATCTGTCAAATTTTACAGGCCAGTCAATTTTTGAAATTTTTACTTCTTCACCAATATTGTAGTATTGATGAAAATTCTTATTCGTAACTAAATCTCCTCTTCCTGGGTGTACGAGCTCTATATCATAGCCTGCTCTATTAAAATACTTTACCATTTTCATGCTCTGTAAAGAATTTGCACTAATCGAAGGAAAAGATTGAAAAGTAATATAAAAAAGTTTGTTATTCAACAATCTCCTCGGCTTTTGGCTTTTTAAGGTAAAGGTAATTTAACATAAACAATAAAAGAATAAAGTTAGGAAAATAAAGTAAAGCATCACTTTTTAGATAATTAATGAATAAAAACAATATTAAAAATAAAATATAAATATGTTCCCTTTTTTTATAAATTAAGATAAGGAAACTACAAAATATAACTACTGAACCAGCTAAACCAAAGAAAAGCAAGTAACTAAATAAAGATGAATGAGGAAGTATTAAACCATCTTTATAAATGTTTTCATGACTTGAAAAGTATTCAGAAAGTTGATACGGTCCATATCCAAACATTAATTCGTAAAAATCTGGATTATATTTTGAAAAAAAGATTCCCCATTTTTCAGATCTATTTATGAAATATGATACAGTACTAGTCACAGAAAGTAAGCTAGGGACATTTGAAATTTTATTTCCATAAGTATATGAATTTATTAGATACTTTAAAGAAGTCGAGAAATTTGTTCGTTCATCTGGCAGTTCTAAAAGAAGTCCGTAGTTAGCTTGATCTGCTGCGGATTGATTGTATTGATTAAGCTCAAATTCATATTGAATATTTGACGCCATCACGCCTTCAAAAAGCATAATATTGCTTAAAAAGTCAAAAGAGTATTCACTAAAGACTACAAACATAGTTATTAAAAAAACAATTACCAAAATTAAAATAATGAATAATTTTATTTTTTTGTTTGTTATTTTTCTTTGCAAGAAAAATAAAGTTAATATCATCAACATACTTATTAAAGCTGCAATGTTGTTTGATCTAAAAAGTCCGTAACAGTTAATTAAAAGTAACAAAAAATAATAATTATTCATTTTGTTTTTTAAAATGAAAAAATTATAAATAAAGAAAAGAATGACAAATGCATAAAATTCACCAACCCCTTCAGCGCTCGGCGCTAAACCTCTCCACGTATTTCCAGCAATACTTTCAAAGCTACCCATACCTGTCTTATTAAGCCCAAAGAAATAATAAGTGAAAAAATTTACTATTTGATTAACTGAAGAGAGTAAACCAAAAATAACAATAAGTGATGATGAGATTAATAAGTTCTTTGTAATTAAATTTATATCAATAGACTCTTTTGAAATTGACACAATATGTTTAAAACCAATCACAGTAAAGTAAAATACTAAAATCCAAAACAAAATTGAGCCGTAGCTTTCAGAGGTATTTACAAATCCACGAATTTTATCAACATCAAAATTTGTATTTTCGTTGTTTGAATTTATAAACCAAAAAATTGCAAAGAAGGAATAAGTTACTAAGAATTTAAAATTAGGTTTTTTATCTAATGAACAGGATATTCCAATCATAGATAATAAAATTAAAAAGAAATTTAAATTTAGTGATGAATATGTACCCCATAATAGAAATATATAAGGAAAATAATTAATAATATTATCAAGCCTTGTTTCAAGTACACCCATTAAAAAATAAAAAATTATTACAAGTGCTAATAGATAAGAATAAATATAAAAATTGTTGAAGCTTATTGAATTTTCATAGTCCCTAACTATTAAAAGATAATCAAAGTCTCGACTTATCGAAGAATAATAAGCTCTCTCTCCATACAGGTGCAAATAATATAACAAAGTAGTTAATAAAATTACAATCTTTCGATATTTAAATTTATATTTAATAGTTTTAGGTATAAAAGAAATAAGTGTTAAAAAGAACAGTGACTGGAGTAATAGATCTATATGAACGTTTGTAGAAACTCTTATTGTAAATTTTCTAGCTGAGTAAGTGTCCCATCCATCTTCTACCTTTTTTTCAGGTGAATAGTCGACCCAAAAGTTTTTACCAAAACATTCAACACTTCCACTTGGTTCAGCTCTAATGTAGATTTCTTCGTCAAGGTTAAATGAACTTAGAACTTGTGACAAACCATACTCACATCGTAGTTCTCTATAATGATCAAGCCACCAACTTATTCTTTCTTCAGAATTAAGATCAAATTGTTCAAACTCAGATACAGAAAAAAAATTGAAAACTAAAAGTAACAGAAAAATTATAAGAAAGAATTTTAAAATTATTGAATCAGTATTTAATTTCTTCAAGAACTAAATATCCTATCAAAAAAAATTTTTTTCCCCGCATAATATATTGATGAGAACACCAACAAAGAAAAAAAGAGTATTTGTTCTCCATTTACAAAATCCGATAAATTATTCGTCCAGCCACCATTTACGTAATATGCACATTCTATCCAAGAATTAAGATTGACTACATTTCCTTCTCTATCAAATAAGCTTACGACATCAAAATTTGGATCAGGTGAGAATACATAATTTGGTGTATTTGAAATTTCGGTGAAATTAGGAACAATATCAGTTTTTCCACAGATTACTTCTATTCTTCTTTTCATCTAAATGATTATATTCACTAATTATCTATTTATTTAAAATTATTTTATTGTTTATCATTAAGTTTATGATTGGTGATCCCGGATATTTTGGCCCCGACTCAATGATGTGGAAAGTAAACAAAGAAATAACAGTTTTGTTTGGTGGCGCTCGGGCACTACTTATGCACGCAGCTCATCCTCTTATTGCAGCTGGAGCAAGACAAACATCTTTTTATCAACGTGACCCGTGGAAAAGGCTTATTAGAACGTTATCATTACAAAACTCTGTTACTTTTGGTACAAAAAGTGAAGCTGATGAAAGCGCACACAGAATAAATAAATTACATGAAGTTATAAATGGAACGGATGAAGTCACTGGGGGCTATTATGATGCTTTAGACCACGAGCAGTTACTTTGGGTCCATGCATGTTTACAAATCTCTTCGATATATTTTTATGAAAAAACTGTTAGAAAATTAACAGAATCTGAAAAAAATAAATATCATGAAGAAAATTCATTTGCGGCAGAGATGGTTTTAGTCAATAAAGAACTAATGCCTAAGACACACGAAGATTTAAAACAATGGGTAATTACTAAATCAAGAGAAAAAAATTATATATTAAAAACTGATGTGGCTGACGATGTTTATGACATAATAAAAGGCGGACCCGTGCCAAGACATATAAAACCAATCTGGCCATTTATTGCCTTTACAGCTTTCAACACATTACCTAAAGAATTTAGGGTTTTGTATGGCATAAGAGAGACTTGGATAAAAACCTTTTTATTAAATTTCAATTTATATTTATTAAAATTTACAAGACCGTTCTTACCTCCTTTTTTTAGACTTATAGCTCCAGCAAGATGGGCCAAACAAAGAATTACCAAAAGTCCAAGCCTTAAATTTAGTGATAAAGCAAATTACTAAAAGTTATAATAAACATATGGAAAATGAAAATAGTTGGTCCGAGATAAAAAATAATTTAGGCGAAATTACAAATAAAATTAAAGAGAAAATAGACCAAGAAGAATTAGTTGATGATTTAAAAGATTCTTTTTCTAATACTGTAGAAAATACTTCAAAACTTTTAACCAATATGCTTCGAACTATCGAATCTACAGTTAGTGATGATGAAATTAAAAATGAAGCTAAAGAGATTATTCAGGACATAAATGAAGAGTTAAAAAATTTAATAGATGAAACAAAAAATAAATATTTAGGATTATTTGAAGATAATTTGAGACAAGAAGAGGAATAGAGCAATATATTCCTTGTATTAAAAATATACGTTTATAATAAAATTTGTTAATTTATAGGGTCGGTAGCTCAATCGGCAGAGCAGGAGCCTTTTAAGCTCAAGGTCGTGGGTTCGATTCCCACCCGACCCACTTAAATACCGCTTATTTTTGACCTTAATAGTGAAAGTGGTGTTTTTAATATAATTTTTATATCCAAAAACAATGACCAATTTTCGATGTATTCTATATCGTACTTATACCAAATATTAAAATCATCAGTATTCCTCTCATTTATTTGAAGTAAACCAGTTACACCAGGCATAACATTTAATCTTCTAATATAATTTTGGTCGTAATATTCATTATCTTCGGGAAAGAGCGGTCTAGGTCCTACAACCGACATTTCCCCTTTTAGTACGTTTATTAGTTGAGGAATTTCATCAATACTATATTTTCTTAAAAAAGACCCACCTCTAAATATTCTTGGGTCATTTTGAATTTTGAAGAGAGGACCTGTATGTTCGTTTAACTCTTCTAAGTCTTCTCTTTTACTATGCGAATCAATTGTCATAGTTCTAAATTTATACATATCAAACGTTTTACCATGAAGCCCAACCCTTGTTTGTTTTAAAAGTGCAGGCCTACCATCAAGAAAAAATATGTATATTGTTGCCAGAAGTGCAATTGGTAAATAAATTACAGAAAAGAATATCAAACAGAAAATATCAAGAAATCTTTTTCCTATATAGCTTGATCCATACTGAATATCATTATTTAAATATATAACTTCTTTATTAGATATTCGCTCACTTCTATAAATAATATTTGTTTTAAATGTAAAATCTGCATCAGCAATAATTAATATTTTCTTGTTTAAATTTGTTAAATACTTCATAAAATTATCAGGCAAAGATTTTATTCCAGAAAAATCAAAAACAACTATATTTATTTCATTTTTTTTATTGAAGCTCTCAATAGTCTCTTCATATTGTTCAAAATTAGTTTTAGTATTTTCAAAATTTGCTAATTCATTTCTTAATGACATTATTCTTAAACTCCTAAAGAGAGAATCAGTCTTTAAATTAAAGCATATATAATTTTCTTTTGCTGGGTTTCTTCCTAGTGCAGAAGAAATAAATTCACTGTTTCTAAATGAAACTAAAATTAAAGGAATTATAAAAGTTAAAATTATTGTATGAAATCTGGATACTTCATCAAATCTAAAAAGTTGTAAAAAGCTCAGAAAACTTGCGGTCCAGACTAAATAAATTGGTACAAACTCGTCGAGGATACTTTTACTTGTAGTGAATGTTAATTCATTAGTGTATGAGTAAAAGCTCGTAGAGTAAAGTATCACTAAAAAAGCAAAAACAAAAAAAGCTAGATAAAAATCAATTTTAATAAAATCATTTGTTACAAAAGGATAAAACCTATCTCTGTCTTCGAACAAATTCTCCTTTATTTTTATAAATCCATCAAAGTAGTCGCCTATAAGAAAATTATCAAAATACCATATAGTAACGATTGTTAGAACTCCTTGTAGGAATAAGAACCTTAAAAAGTATTTAGATAATTTATAAATTTTCACTGTTTTTCATAATAGTAATTAAAAAAATTTCTATTAAAACAAATTTTTTCCTTATATTAGAATTACAGGATATATTGGGGGCGTGGTGAAGTCTGGAGTTCACGCCTGCCTGTCACGCAGGAGGTCGCGGGTTCGAATCCCGTCGTCCCCGCTAAATTGGCCAGATAGCTCAGTCGGTAGAGCACTTGTCTGAAAAACAAGGGGTCGGCAGTTCGATTCTGCCTCTGGCCACAATAAACATAGGCTCTATTGGTCTTCACAAACAAACTAGTTAAAACCGCACACAAAACCGCACACATTGACTTTTAGCCAAGTAAGTTGAGATTACATACCCTCTTTAGCGTCGCATAAGTAATGGGTATTTTTAGAGAAAGTCGGAATATATTATTTCAATATTTTGATGTATGTCCATACCTCTGTTCCTTTCAGAGGTATTTAGGGGGGGGTTATTTAGTCCAATTCTATTTCATACACAGTCCAATTAGTTTTTGTCGCAACTTTGTCATAAAATGCTCGGGCACGATAATTATCATCTTTTGTATTCCATCGGATTTTTGTCCATTTCTCTCGTTTGCCGATTGATTTTATTTCATCTATCAAAAGTTGTGCGGTATCGCTTCCTCTCTCTTGAGGTATAACCACTAAATCATGCAAAAAACCTACATTTATCGCTCTAAGTGGATTAGGTAATGCCCTGAAATGTGCGAGACCAATCAATTTGCCGTCAAAATCGGCAACAATTCCAGTCAGAGGGTTTTCGTTATCCATCAACCAATTCCAAGTTGTAGACACCCCCTCTTCAGTTAGTTCTGATTGGTAGTGTTCTGCATAAACTCTATAAACCTCTAACCAATCATCATAATCTGACACACTTAACGGACGAATTGAAACCACTGAGCACCCCCAAAAATTATCTATATCTCAAATATAGCGAGCAGAGAATGTATATATTCTTTGTATAATATTTTCTGACCCTCTTGACCCTCTTGGGATTCTTGACCCTGTTGAATTGAGTTGACAATGTTATCAAATGCTTATAAAAAACCGCACACAAATCGCACACATCACTTTACGACAGTTGTTTGTAGATACTCTAGTTGCTCGAATAAAGCCTCTAGTAAGTAGCGATATTTAAAGTAAGTTAATGTAAAATGAACTAAGGTCAAATGGTTAGCCCATATCTGAAAAACAAGGGGTCGGCAGTTCGATTCTGCCTCTGGCCACTGTATTAATTACTTACTAGAATTGACATTATGACTTTTTCAAAAGATTTAAATTCTATAATTGTACCTTTTTACAATGAAGAGGCCACTTTGGAAAAAGCCGTTCTTAGATTAGTTAATGAACAATTTAAAAAAGAAATCATTTTAGTGAATGACGGTTCAACAGATAAATCTAAAGAAATTGCATTAAATTTAGAAAAAAAATATGAGTTAATAAAGTTAATTAATTTTGACAAAAATAGAGGAAAAGGATTTGCTGTAAATATTGGTATTAAAGAGGCATCAGGAGGTATTATAGGTATTTTTGATGCTGATCTTGAATACTCTTCAGAAGATTTAAATGATTTAATTGTTTGCATAAGAAGGGAAAGTCTTAATTTTATTTGTGGTTCAAGATTTATTGGAAACAAAACGCGAAACAACATTTACTTAAGAACTTCTATAGCAAATAAATTAATGAGTCGCTTATTTTCGTATGTATATAAAACTAAAATTACAGATGTTGCTACTTGTTTAAAAGTATTTAAGAGAGAAATTATTAAAAATATTAATATTGAAAAAAATGATTTTTCAATTGAAATTGAATTGATAGCTAAAGCAATATCTCAAACTAATAATTTTAAGGAGATTCCAATATCCTATAATGGAAGAAGTTATGCAGATGGAAAAAAAATAAAACTCATGGATGGTTTCAAGTATATTTTTGCAATATATAAATTTAAATGAAAAATATTAAACTAGATTTTTCCATTGTAATCTTTGCTGTAATTAGTTTTTCAACATTTTTTGTTTTGATTTATAACATTCTTTATTTCAATCCTATCTTGGGATATGATGCAGAAGCACATTTTAGATATGTAGATTACCTATCTAGATATCTTCCTAGAGAAATTAAATTACCTACTCAGATTGAAACAAGAGAATTTTTTAATCCTCCACTAGCATATTTTTTCCCGTCAATTGTACAAGTTTTTTGCAGAAATTTGTTAGATTCAAATGATTTACTATCAGACTGTCGACCAATTTACGGTAATATGACGCAAATATTCCAGTCTATAATGTACATAGCAACAGTACTGATAAACCTTTACACTCTAAAATTATTTAATAAATCAAAAAGCATTTTCAATGTTAGCTATTTAATACTGGTTTCTTTGTTGGCTGTAAATTATAGAACTATATCTATGATTCGGGGTGAGCCATATATTTTATTTTTCCTTAGCTTGTTCTTACTTATTATTTATAAGGTTGAAAGTAATGATTATTTATTTAGTTTTAAGTTTGTTTTTTTAAGTGGATTAGTTATTGCAGGCATTGCACTAAGTAGACAATGGGGATTTTTATTATTTGTACCTTTGATTATTTTATTGTTTAACAAAACACATAAAAAGCAATATTTAATTTTTTGGTCTTTAAGCGCAGTAATAGGTGCTTTGTTATCAGGATGGTTCTACATTGGACTTTATATAAGATATGGTTCTTTTGCTGCTTTCAATATGGAATCAAAAGGCGTGTCTCTTATGAATCAAGATCTTACTTTCTATATTCCAAGTTCAGCCCAACTGACATATTTGTTTTCAAAACCCATCAGACCAAATTTAGATAATCAATTTATCTCAATACTATATTCTGACTTATGGGGAGATTATTGGGGATATTTTTCATTTACTTCAAGATTTTTAGATATAGGAAGAGAGCAGACACTTATAGGAGATTACTTAGCGAGAGTTAATATAGTCTCTATCATTACCTCAGTTATCATAATCATTTTTTGTTATTTTTCTTACAAGAAATACAAATCCACACTTTTAGTTAAATATGTTAACCTAGCTTTTCTAACAAGTATTTTTGGATATTTGTTATTTGCAATTGCGTATCCAAATTCAACTGGGGACACCATTAAATCTACTTACATCATTCAAGCGTTTCATTTATTAGTTTTTTTAGCCTCAATTTATTTCAATGATTTGAAAAAGATAAATTTAAAAATTTTTAATACAATTTTGTTAATATTTGTAATTATCTATTTTCATAATTTCCAAAGTTATTTATCACATTTCCCGTTTAATTATTTACCGTAAATAATATTGAGTATATGAATAATGAAAAAATAGTAGTTTTTACTTACGATTTTCCTCATAGAAAATCTTTAACTGGTATGCAGATAATAAAAAATTCAAAATTTCAAAATATATATATCGTAAGTCAACCATGGATTGAATTAAAATTTAGGAAATCTAAAAATAGAAAAGAAGTTTTTGAAAGTGAGATTTTGAACCCAACAGATGTAGGTAAAGCATATGGCTGGAAAACTTTTGTTGGAATGCATAACTCAGATGAGGCTATAGATTTTTATAAGAATATAAAACCAGATTACGGAATAATTCTCGGTGCAAGAATACTATCTAAAAAGGTAATAGATTGTTTTCCAGGAGGTATTTTTAATTTTCATCGTGGACTACTTCCTGAAAATAGAGGTCTTGACACAATAAAGTGGGCAGTTTTTAATAACATTCCCCAGGGGATAACAACTCATTTAATAGATGAAAACATAGATGTAGGTATGAAAGTATATAAAGAATCAATTGAGGTTGACAGGCAGGATACAATATTTGACGTTGACTCAAAATTATTTTATTTAGAAATGAAACATTTACATACAATATTGAATGATGAATTTAAAATTCCAGAGCCAAAAAGCTTGAAAAGCAGTTATAAATCACAAAAAGCTGTACCAGATGATATTGATAATAAAGTATATGAAGATTTTGATCTTTATAAAAAAAATTATTCAGAGATATTAAAGAAATTTAATTTAGATTAAAAAGCAAATTATTTTAATTTAATAAACTTACTTTTTGGAAATTTATTTTTATTATTTTTAACAATTGAATCAAAAAAGTTCCAGGCCAAAACAAGAATATATTCATAGCTGTCTACATTTATTGCTTCTTTTGATTTGATTTGTATATTTGTTTCAGGGATAAATTTGTCATGTTTTATTTCACTATCTTCAAGTACATATTCAAAATATGATTCATTTATTCCAAAATAATTTAGAACAGTAGTTGCTTTTGCAGGAGCCCCATACCCAATAATTTTCTCATTATTTTCTAATATTTCTTTTATATTTTTTAATGAACTTGATTTTATATTTTCTACATTTTTTGCAAATTGATAATATGTTTCAATTTTGTCTAATTTATTTTTCTTTTCTATTTCTATATATTTATTTACACTCTTATCCATTCGTTTATTTTTATTTTTAGTGGTATAAACTCTTAGTGATCCACCATGTGTGTCTACTTCCTTTACTTTGTACACTTTCATATTTGAGTTTTCAAAAAAGTTCAAAATTGACAATAAACACCAATAATTTACATGTTCATGGTAAACATTGTCAAAGGTTAAATCTTTTATGGTTCTTAATAAATACTGGATTTCAAAAATAAATTCTCCATCTTTTTTTAACATACTTTCAGCATTTTCTAAAATTTCTCGAAGTCCATCACCATGAGCAAAAACATTAAACGCAGTTACTACATCAACTTTTCCATATTTTTTTACGATCTTTGTTACTGTTTTTTTATTAAAATATTCAGGAAATGTTGTAAGTTTGTTTGAATTTGCAATTTTGGCAACATTTTTTGCTGGCTCAACCCCAACAGCTTTAATTCCTAATTTTTGAATGGGATCTAAAAATATACCATCGTTACTTCCAATATCAACGACAACAGAGTTTTTGTTTAACTTTAAATTAGTTTTTAACTCCGTTGCAAATTTTATAAAATGGTCTCTAAATTGCTTAGAAGTAGAAGATAAGTAAAAGTAATTATCAAACATTTTTTCTGGTGGAACAACAACACTTAGTTGTGAATTTGAGCACTGAGTACAAAAATTCAGATCTAGTGGGTACAGGTCGTTCTGAGTATTTTTTTTGTCATTCAGATTATTTGCTAGAGGTGAAAGACCTAGTGAAAGATAGTGAGTGAAACCTCCTCCACAAACTCTACAATCCACTTTGTAACTCTCAATTAAATTTTTAAAAAGCTTTTCATCTACAAGCTTGTGTGGAATAGTATGAGTTATCCCATAATTTTTATGATCTCTTTCACCGTTTACCAAATTTAATAGCATTGAGTCTTCAAGAAAAATCATTGTATGAGATACATTAGGTGGTATTGTTGAAAGTTCACCTGCTCTGACTAATCTTGTTTCAACTACAGAGTTGGGATCTTTTAAATTTTTTGTAACACTTATATATAAACCTTTTACTAAAAGGCACTTCTGAGTTTGTATCGGATGATAGTGGTTACCTCTTAAAGTATGTTTTTTTGATTCAACATATCCAATCATATTTATACTATCGTCGAAATAGTAATTTGAAATAATACCCCTATCGTCAATAAAATCATCTTGACCAATTTCAATTACTTCATTTGATAAACTTATTTCCCTTTTCATCCAAGCCTGGTGCATTTCTTCAACAGAATGCTTCAGATTGTATAAAAACTTAAAACCGGTTTTTTTAATTTTTTGATTAGAGAGTGTGTATCCATTATTTGGTATATCGTCATTTGTACTTTTTAAAATTAAATTTTTGTTTACTTTTTTACAAACTTCAGCAAGCTGTTTTATTGTTACTGATTCATTTGCTACATGATATATTTCTTTATTTATTTCATTGTTTTCCCCAACAAACTTCATACACCTTGCAACATCTACAACTGAAACAAGACTTTTTAATTGAACACCTTTTGCGAATAAACTTAATTGACCATTTGATGCTGAAATTTTTGCAAAAAGATTTGTTACTGTGTTCAATCTCATTGAATCAAAGGAAAGACCGTAAACTGACCCTAATCTTAAAATTACATAGTTTTTATTTGACTTTCTTATATTATTTTCTGAAAAGAACTTTCCTTTTGAATAAGGAAGTACAGGAGAGGGTTCAAAGTCTTCTTTGATATTAAGTTCCTGCTTTTTTAGACCTTCAAAAACAACATGGCTAGATGGGAATACTATTTTTACATCATCTTTACTATGTTTAAGTATATTTTTAGTACCATTTACGGCAACATCCATAATTTGCTTATCTCTTATGGGATCTTTGTCTTTTATAGTAGTTCCAACATCCGTTATTTCGGTAAGATGATATATGATGTCAGCATCCTTAACTGCTTCTTTAATACTTTCTTCATCAAGGATATCCATTTGTTTAAAATCTATACCCCATTTTCTAAGCTGACTTATTCTTGATGAAAAGAAAGACCTATCTAAGACTGTTACTGAAAAGTTCCTTGTATCTCCAGAATAAACTTTACAAAGTTCCATTCCTATGTAGCCAAGACCGCCTGTAATTACAATTTTTTTCATATTTAAATTCAACGAATCATAATATTCTAACAATCTTATTTAATAAGAAGAAAAATTTAAATTAATTTAATTTCTCTTGTAAGCAAGAAGTTTTCATATACATTCAAATGAAGTTGAGTTAGAATAATTAAAGGTTAAACGGTTGTTCGTTTCAAAATGAACTAGCAGTTCGATTCTGCATAATCTGCAATGAGTAAAAATGTTTTATTAACCGGTGGAGCAGGTTTTATTGGTCATCTAGTGATTAAAGAAATTTTGGTCAACACTGATTGGAATTTAATTGTTATAGACAGATTAAGTTATGCTGGAAACCTTGAGAGGATTAACGAAGTACTTGGAGAAGTAGACGAGGATTCTAAAAAAAGAGTAAACTTTTTTTATCACGACTTAAAAGCCGAGCCCCATGAAGGAATAATTGATAAGCTATCAGAAGTAAACATAATCCTTCACATAGGTGCATCTTCTCATGTAACCAGATCTGTTAAAAACCCATTAGTTTTTGTTCAAGACAATATTTTAGGAACATTTAATTTATTAGAATTTGCTAGAAAATTAGAAAATCTTGAATTATTTTATTACTTCAGTACGGATGAAGTGTTTGGTCCGTCTGAGGCAGATGTAAAATTTTTAGAATGGGACCGTTATAACTCTAAAAATCCTTATTCGGCAACTAAAGCAGCAGCTGAAGAGCTAACAATTGCATATGCTAATACATATTCAATACCATCCTTAATAACACATTGCTCTAATGTTTACGGCGAAAGGCAGCATTCAGAAAAATTTATTCCTAATACTATTAAGAAAATACTCAACGATGAAGAAATTTTAATTCATACTGATTCAAATAATATTCCTGGCAGTAGGTATTACATTTATAACCAGGATTTAGTTAAGTCAATATTGTTTTTAACAAAAAACTTTTCAACTGTTAGAGAGAAGGCTTATGAAGCTCAGAAAAAAGAACCTACAAAAGTCAACATTACAGGTGCGAGCCTAATTAGCAATCTTGAAGTAGCAGAATTAATTTCAAAAAAACTAAACAAAGATTTTAAATTTCAGCTTCAAAATAAAGATCCCGACAGGCCTGGTCATGATATAAAATATGGACTAGATAACACACTTTTGACTAATCTAGGGGGAGTGTTTGACAGAGATTTTGAAAAAGGAATTGATGAAACTGTTGATTGGTACTTAAACAACAAATCTTGGCTATAAGAAGTAGATATAAATTAGATTTTTAAGAACATTTTGTTTTTTTGTAATTTTACTTATTAGTATTTATTTATGAATTCAAATAATTTTTGGAAAAATAAAAATGTTATAATCACTGGTCATACCGGATTCAAAGGATCTTGGCTTGTAAATTTACTTAAATATTTAGAGTCAAACATTGTCGGAATTTCAAGAGAAAAATATGAGGGAATATATAAGCTAAGTTGTGTTTCCAAGTTGTTAGAAGATGAAATTTTCATCGATATTTCAAAAAATATAGATATACCTGAAAAGTTATTTAAATCGTTTCAGCCAGATATAGTTTTTCATTTTGCTGGTCAAAGCCTTGTCCCGGTTGGCTACAGCAATCCGCTAGATACAATAAATACAAATATTGTTGGTACCTATAACGTTTTAAATTACTTTGACAAATTTGATTCGATTAACTCTATAATTGTTTCGACAACTGACAAAGTATACCTCAATCCAAATGATAAAAATGTTGAGACTTCAATATTAGGGGGTACAGATTACTACGGAGCTAGCAAAGCCAGTGCAGAATTTATCATAAGTTCTTTCTTAAACAACAATCCCTCAACAAACATTAGTGTAGTTAGGTCGGGAAATGTTTTAGGAGGTGGGGACAGAGCTTTTAAGCGCCTGATTCCCGATTTAATTAAAGCGATTAAATCGAATCAAGATTTCGAAATTAGACAACCAAACTCTGTAAGACCATGGCAATACGTATTGGATTCTTTAGTAGGGTATCTTTATGTAGCAGAGGAAAATTATAAAAATTCAATATCCGAGATTTATAATTTAAATTCTACGGTAAATAATCAATATACAGCTGGGTACATAGTTGATACATTCAGTGAAATTTGGGGTACCGATACAAATATTATTGAAACAAAAGATATAAATTTTAAAGAAGTAGATATTCTAAATCTCGATTCCAGCAAGGCTAGAGACAAACTAAATTGGAGCCCAAAACTAGAAATTGATGATCTAATTAAATTAATAGTAAATTGGGAAAAAGCACACATAAAAGATTCTGACGATGAATATACATTGAACGAAATTAATAACTATTTTTCTTTAATTATTTAACCCTGGTTTCCATGGTGCTTTGTTTTTTCCCCATAAATCATTTAATTCTAGATACTCTCTGTAGGTATCCATTGGTCTAAAAAAACCATGATGCTTAAACGCACCAAGTTCTTTATTTTTTGCAAGATTAACCAAAGGCTCATTTTCAAACGGTAAATCCTCATTTAAATAATTAAATACTTGTTTATTTAAAACCATAAATCCAATATTTACATAATGGTTTAATGTTGGCTTTTCAATAAAAGATTCAACTTGATCGTTTTCATCAAAATTAACTACACCAAATCTAAATTCTGGTTTGTGTACAGTTATTGTTGCTATTTTTGAATTATTCTTATGGAAATCTAAAAGTTCATGAATTTTAACATCTGCTAGACCATCTCCATAAGTCATTAAAAAATTGTCACTTTCAAGATGCTCTTTAATTTTTATTAAACGTCCCCCAGTTTGTGTTTCGGTACCAGTTGAAATAATTTTAATTTTTTCATTAGGGTTATTTTTAAAATGATCAAATAAGACTTCCTCTTTATAGCCACTACAAATAATGTATTTGAAATCCCCAAATTGATCAAAGTAATTTGTTATGTGAGTTAAAACAGGAATACCTCCAATTTTTACCATTGGCTTGGGTACAACTTGAGGGTTTTCTCTCATCCTAGTGCCTTTCCCACCAGCTAAAATTACTATATTTTTAACACTAGAATTCATTAAGTAGAATTATAATGATGGCCATTTTAAATTGCATAAATAGTGAAACAATTAGAGTTATAAAATGATTAAGTTTTTAAAACGCTCGTATCTAATTTTTTATAGTAGATACCTAGAAACAAAAAAAAATTTAAGACTCTTTAAGGAAAACGTTTACTTTAAACCATCCGAAAAAATAAGACGGATTATTTATTCTCTTATTCATGCAGAGCAACCAAAATTTTTAAATCATGAAGAAAAAAACTTTGGAAATCGTAATCCCGATAAAACATTTTTTGTCATCAGACTGTCTCTCGGAGGTGGGATATATTCAAATTTAAACAATATTTTATATTTATTAATTTATGCACAGAAAAATAATTACATTCCTGTTGTAGATTATGAAAATTACCCAAATTATCTAAGGGAAAAAAATGAAATAAATGGTTCAAAAAATAGTTGGGAGTATTTTTTTGAACAACCAATGGATACTAGGTTAAGCGAAGTCTATCAAAGTAAAAATGTAATTTTATCAAACAACAGATCACAATATTATTTTAACAAATTAGATTTTGACTATTTTTTTGATGCCAAGATTCTAACTTCAGAACATCAAATGTTAGAAATGAATAACTCAACTAAATTAATACCATACAATAAATCGACTCGAGAATTTATTGACAACACTTTAAACCCATTATTTCAAAATAAATCAAAAGTCATTGGTGTTTCAATACGAGGGACGGAGTATGCAATTCAAAAAATTGTTAAAGACCACTATAAGCCATTTGATGACGTTGAAGCAATAAAAATTATAAAAGAAAGAATTAATGAATTTGGTTATGAATATGTATACCTATCCACCGAACAGCAGGAATACTATGATTCTTTCAAAGCAGAGTTTGGTGATAAATTAATTGCTATGGAAAGAAAAAGATATTTGCAAAAAGACGTTGAAAATTTAGAATTTGCGTTAGAAAAAAAATTTGATAGAAAAAATGATAGGTACTTGACCGGGCTTGATTACATAGCTGATACGGAGGGCCTATTAAGGTGTGACCACATAATTGGGACTCTCACAAATGCATTTTATTATGTAATTATTAGAAATTTTGAATTAAATAACAAATTAGAACTTATTGATAAAGGTCTTCACTAAGTTAATTACAGGCTAAAAATTATGGAAATAGAAAAAAAGTTAAGAAAAGAGATAGAGTCTTTAGTAAACAATTATTTTGAAAAAGTCCACTCTGAACAAAACTTTGTTCCATATATTTCAAAAGTTCCTGTAACCGGCAAGGTTTTATATAAGGAAGATTTAGTAAATTTAGTAAATTCAAGTTTAGATATGTGGTTGACTGCTGGCGAGTATACAAAATCATTTGAAAAGTCTATATCAAAATTTCTTGGTAATAGACACACTTTATTTGTTAATAGTGGATCTTCAGCAAATTTACTTGCTATAAGTGCTGTAAAAAAACATTTTGACTGTAAAGATGGTGATGAAGTTATTACATCTGCCGTTAATTTTCCAACTACATTAAACCCAATAATACAAAATAATTTAAAACCAGTTTTAGTCGATGCTGAACCAGATTCTTACAATATTGATGCAAATTTGATTGAAAAAAATATAACAGAAAAAACCAAAGGTATTGTTTTAGCCCATACGCTTGGTAATCCTTTTAATCTCGAAAAGATTATGGAAATTAAAGAGAAGTATAATCTTTTTTTAGTTGAAGATATGTGCGATGCTTTTGGATCAAAATATGATGGAAAATTTATTGGTACTTTTGGAGATGTAGCTACTTTATCTTTCTACCCTGCACACCATATTACTACGGGCGAAGGCGGAGCTGTTTTGACTAATTTACCAAAATTAAAAAAAATAATTGAATCATTAAGGGACTGGGGTAGAGATTGCTACTGTCCTCCTGGTGAAGACAATACTTGTAAAAAAAGATTTGATTGGCAATTAGGTGGGTTACCCCACGGATACGATCATAAATATACATATTCAAACATTGGATATAATCTTAAAGCATCTGATATGCAGGCGGCAATTGGAGCTTCACAAATAGAAAAACTTCCTGATTTCATCGAAATTAGGATAAAAAATTTTGAGTATCTTAATGAAAAATTTAGTAAATTTGAAGTATTTGACCTTCCAAAATGGGAGTCAAAAGCTCAACCAAGTTGGTTTGGGTTCCCAATAACCATTAACAAAAAAGCAAATTTCAAGAGAGTTGATTTGTTAAAGTTTTATGAAGAAAGAAACATTGGCACCAGGTTATTATTTGCAGGAAATATTCTTCTACAACCTGCTTATATGGATATGAATTTGGGAATACCAGAAGATTATCCTGTTGCAAATAATGTTTCTGAAAATACTTTTTGGCTTGGCGTCTACCCAGGTCTCACAAAAGAGATGCTTGATTTTGTTGTTGATTCAACAAAAGAATTTTTAGACGAAAATTAAAACAAAGTAATTACTCTGTTACTTAATATAGAATAACAAATATGAATTCGTTTAAAGCTTGCGTTGAATCACTACTTAAATTTAATAACGATCTTGATAATTTAATTCTTTATCCCAATCAGCTAACTGGCGAAGAAGAGGAAAATGCTATAAAGATTCAAAAAATATTAAATAAAAACTCTAATGAGATATTAAATGCATTATCAAAAAAATTTAAAAAATTTAAGAAATTTAAGAAAGAATACCAAGCTTTGCTGATTGTATTCTATGGTGATCTAAATTTTTCTGAAAATTTTAACATCGAAAGTTGGAATAACTATATACAAACGACAGACTTGATTGACAACAAAGAAGAAGTTAGTGCTTACATTTCAGAGCTGCTTAACTAACTTTTTTTGTATTGATACATTTTATTGACAATATCAAAAATATTTAAATTAGCTTTCCAACCAAGTTCTTTATAAATTTTTTCAGGATTACTAGTGACAACCATTGGCTCACTTTTTCGAAGTGAACTATTATTTTCGACAATATAGTCTGGATATTCTAAATTTAATATTTTAAAAATAAATTGAACTATTTCCTCAAGTGTCGTTGACTTGCCAGATCCTATGACGTATGAACCAGAAAAATCGTTATAAACAAGATTGTACATAGCATCACACATTTCTTTTGCGTAAGTCCAGTCCCTAGCAATTTTTAAACTAGGAACTTCTATTATTTCTGTGCTGCCATTTTCTATATTTATTGCTTTTTCAACCAACTTCATTATTAAAAAGTTTGAGTTTCTAAATTCTGATTCATGATTAAACATTATTCCAGAGACAATATTCCAATTAAATTTTTCTTGCATTTGTAGTGTCTTTAAATGAATACCGTGTTTTGCTTTCGCGTAAGCAGTATTGGGAGCAAACTTTGAGGACTCATTGAATGAAGATTCTGATTCATAACCATACATTTCTGATGAAGATGCCTGGAAAAAATTACAAAAATTTCTTGCTTTAATAAGGGAATTTATAATATTTTCGAATCCAACATTAGTTATTTCTGTCATTTCAGATGGATTTTCTATGAAGCTTTTTACAGAACTAGGACCCATTAAATTAAAAAAGAAGTTAGGTTGTACATCATTTATAAAATTAGATATTGATTCAAAATTTAAATAATCTAACTCTATTACTTTAATTCGTGATAAATCTACATTTTTGTTAATTGAATAAAGCTTATTGAAGTTGAAATCTCTTTTGCTTCTAGTACAAAGGTAGATATTAGATTTAGAATCACGCAAAATTTTATCTGTTAAAAATATCCCGTCTTGTCCTGATGCTCCAGTAATTACAGTATTCAATGTTTACACCTTTTTAATTCAATAAGATATTTTTCAAAATACAAGCTAAATATTACTCATATTTTTTTTCGACAATATAGCTTGGTCTTTTTTTTGTTTCATGAAATATTTTTGATATATATTGTCCTATTATGCTTATCGACAGAAGCTGTATTCCACTTAAAAAATATATTGATGTAAGACCAAAGTCCCAACTACCAACTTTTGTGTTAAAAACTAAATTTAGAATTAATGTATAAAGAGAAAACAAAAGCGCTCCCAAAGAAATAAAAATTCCAATTACACCGATTAAATTTAGTGGAACAGCAGAAAATCCGATTATTCCATCAAGTGAAAGGTTTATTAATTGCATTAATGACATTTTGGAACTTCCATACTTTCTTTTGTTTTTTACTACCTCAATATAAGCACTTTTATATCCAACATAGGTTCTTAATCCAAGAAGAAATTTGTTTTTTTCAGGCATATTGTTAAGTTCGGTCACTACTAATTTATCAAGTAAGCAAAAATGACCTACATCTTGAGGGATATTAATTTGTGATAATTTACTTTGAATCTTGAAATAAAACTTAGTTAGAAATCTTCTAAAACGTTTATCTTTTCTTTTAACTTTTTTTGCAAGGACAATTTTATGACCTTGTTTCCAAACATTTATGAATTCAATTAAATATTTTGGGTCATCTTGAAAATCAGCATCAAGAATTATTACAAAATCTTCGTTAAAGTTTTCTAAACCAGCAAAAATTGCTGCCTGGTGCCCAAAGTTCCTTGTCAATTTAATTTTTCTAAAAGAAAGATATTTACTTTCCATTTTTTCAATTATTTCCCAACTTTTGTCTTCCGAACCATCATCAACTAAAGTAATAACAAAATCAATATCTAGTTCTTTTATGGAAAATTCAATTTCACCAATTAACTCAGTGATTGATTGTTCTTCATTAAATATTGGAAGTAAAATATTTCCTTTAATATTCATATTTTGATTTTATTCACATAAAATATAAAGGTGTCTGTTAAAAGTAAAAGAATATTTAATTCGTTGATTCTTCTTTTACTAGGATATTTTTTATTCTTAAATTTAAAAGGTTCCTTGGAGCAGGTTTCCTATCACGTTCTCCATATTGATGAGAGACAAGTCATAGATTCAATTCTTAATGTATTTCAAATAAACGATGAATTTGGAAGATTTGACTCAGTTGAAAATGAAGTATTAAAGAAAATATTGATTGTTTTAGGTGAACTTATCATCGGGGGTAATTTAGATTTTGGTAGGCTGTGGAATAATCTTTTTGTTTTTATAGCCGGGCCGTTTTATTTTATTAACACTGAAACAATGATAATAATAGAGCGCTTAGTTCAGATTTCTTTTTTTTATATATCTATTATTTATTTTGCTTACAATTTTATAGATTATAAAAAAGCACCACTTTTTCTATTAGCATCTTTTTCAGTTCCAGGTGCTTACTATATAATCGAAAACCCCAAACCAGATTCCTTGCTTATGTTATTTCTACTAATTTCATTCAAAAAAATATTCAAAGATGAAAAATATAATTTGGGTTTTCTGTTTATTGGAATCGCAATAGGCCTAAAAATTATTGCAGTTGTTCCAGCAATAGTTTTAGGTTTATACCTAATCTACCCTTTGAGAAAGATAGATAAACTAAAAGATATATTTAAAATTAATTTTTACACAATAATTGGTTTAATTATTGCTCAACCTGCACTACTAATTCCTCATCCTAAAATTTATTCAAGAATTATTTCAGCAAATATACATGCCTCTAGATACAACCAAGAAAAGTTTTTATCTTTTAATTTTGATAACTTACAAAATTGGTTTGTGGAGCTTTCACAATATTACAATTTATTTACAGTATTTTTTGGCCTATTGTACATAGGTGTACTGAATGAAATCCTTCAAAATCTTTTGAGAAAAAGAAATAAAGAAATAAATTACTATCTTGTCTCTTTTGTCATCACTTCATTTTTTATTCTCTTGAATGTGGAAAGGATTTGGATTTATTATCTATATGTTCCAACACTATTTTTATTGTTTTACATATTTTCTTTAAGTGAGATAAAGAATTTTTCTTCACGATTATTAACTGTGTTATTACTAATTATTAGCTTGAGCGGGTTAAACACTCATTATGAAAAAATATCGAACACATATTTTGCTATTGATTTAATTAAAGAAGCAACTATGTTCGAGACGATTGCTTTTATTCAAGATGAATATTTGGTTGGAGAAAGTGTTTATAATCTTGTTTACTGGGATCCTGATTTTTACTTTCCAAGACAAGGTGTAACTTATGAAGACGAATTTAAAATTTTAGAAAACTGGGAAGAGGGAATACAGTTACAGCCCTTATATTCAAAAGTCGATTTTATTGTGACAAAAAGTAAATTCAAAATCACAGATAATAAAATTAAAGAACAAAATATAGGGGACTTGAATATTTACTTTATTAAAAATGATTAAATGATTGAAAATTTAATTTTTTATTGAATTTAAAAAACAATCAACTCTTAATATGGGATAAGTGAATTAATGACATGGATACTGAACAATCTCTAAAAATCTATATAAATCAAGTTAACGAAGACTGGATAGTTGATAGAGTTCGTAAAGAATGGATTGAATTTAAAAATCCTTATACTAAATTTCTTCAATTTTCAGATATTGTTTGGCTAATTGCACCTTGGGCATGGAAAGAAAAATCTTATAGAAAATTACAAAACAAAAAAGTGATTTGTTCTGTGTATCACATTGATGAAGATAAATTTTCTAGTAATGATTTAAATAAATTTAAAGAACGAGATAAGTATGTGAATGCATATCACGTTATTTCAAAGAATACATTAAAGCAAGTAGAAAAGTTAACTGATAAAAAAATTTATTCGATACCTTTTTGGATAAATGAAAAATTATGGTTTCCAATAAATTCAAAAATTGATCTTAGAAAAAAATATAATATTGATTCCAATTGTTTTCTGGTTGGATCGTTTCAAAGGGATACTGAAGGATCAGATCTAATTAGTCCAAAACTTTCAAAAGGTCCTGATAGGTTCCTGGAAATAGTTAAAAAAATAAACGAAAAAAATGAAAATACCCACATTCTTCTCGCTGGAAAACGAAGGCAGTATTTAATTTCCGAGCTAGAAAAAAATCAAATTAACTTTTCATATTATGAGATGCCACCATTTAATGAGTTAAATGAGCTTTATAATTGTCTTGATTTATATATTGTTTCATCTAGGTATGAAGGTGGACCACAGGCTATATTTGAATGTGCATTAACTAAAACACCAATTATTTCTACGAATGTAGGTGTTGCACCTGAAGTATTAAGTCCAAATTCAATTTACGATATGTCAAATTTTGATTCAGCGAAGCCAGATATAGAATATGCTTTTTCAAATGCACAAAAATATATTATTCCAAAAGGATTTGAAAATTTTATTAAAATGTTTCATGAAGTTTTAGGAGACCAAAATGAAAAATAAAAAAATAATAAAATATATATATCTGTTTACTATAAATTTATTCAAAATAAATAGATATAAATTATTAAATTACGAAATATTATTTAAAAATTACAAGTTTGACAATTTCATTAAAGAGGTCGATAAAAAATATGGAAGTTTTAAAAAGATAAAATATCCAAAAAATATGATATCAAATGAAATGAAAGAGGTTACAAAAAAATCATTTAATGAATCGAATCATTTAAAGGATTCATTAAGTTCAAGGTTCTTCTTCTACGAATTAAATAGTTACTTTAATAATGATTATTTTATATGCCTAAATTCTTCAATTAGTAAAAAATTACTAGATTCATTTCACTTGTTTCCTCCGAATATTTTTGTTTTAGATAAAATTTATGATTTATACCAAAATAAAAAAATTGGAGAAAATCTTGTTATTGACTTTCCTTGTGGTATTACAAATTTCCATCAGTATTTGAGTGTTTTTTATAATGAAAATTTATTAATTGGCATAGATAATTTTTCGCAAATATCTAAAGAAGATATTTTAAAATATCAATCTAATTTAAAGAAGTTTGAGATTTTTGAAAGTATAGAGGATCCTTATTTTGAAAATTCAAAAACAGATGTTGTTGTTGCGATAAGCATTGAAATCAGGGACATAACATCAGACATACTTAAATTAGAACCAAAATATATTTTTCTTGGATCTAGCGATTTAAATCATGATTTAAATAATCTTGAGCCGTATTTTGTCAATTACAGTCTCTATGAGATTAACCATGCATATATTTTGTTAGAGAGAAACTAGGCCTTACTTATATAGATGAAAAAAATTACATACATTTTTGGAGGAGGAAGGCTAGAAAAAATAAATGATCAAGATAGCTTCGCAAAAGATTTTTACTATGGATTTCATCTTTTAAACAATAATAAAAAATATGATACAAAAATATTAGAGATATATCCATTTACCAAATCAAAGACAAAATATTTATCTATATTACAAAAAATTGACATACTATTAACTAAATTAATTTTTTTACAATTTCATTTTCATGAAATATATATTAAGGAAAATCTTAAGAGGATTAAAAATAGCGATCTTCTAATTTTTAGTAATGATAGGCTTGCCTTTAGTTTTTTTCCAATATTGAAATTTAATAAAAATATAAAAAGCATTGTATTTGTTATGGGTTTACTTAAGGAACATGAAAATTTAAAAATTTATCAAAAAATTTTAAGACCATTTTTCTTATCTATATTTATCAAAACTGTTGATAAATTTATATTTCTAGGGAAATCAGAATACGAATTTGCATTAAAGAAATACCCACAATATGAAGAAAAGTTTATATTCATTTCTTTTGCTGTTGACTACAATTTTTGGAACTTAAATAAGAAAAAAACTGAAAAGATAAATAATCAAATTTTATTTATTGGCAATGATGGCAATCGTAATTATGACTTTATTAAAGAACTTCCCAAGTTTTTACCAGAATTTAATTTTATAATTATTTCTGATCAAATAAAAGATTACAAAGAGCAAAAGAATGTCAATTTCGTTGCTGGTAATTGGTCTAAGGGGTACATGAGCGATAAAGAGCTAAGCAAATTCTATAGTCAATCTTTTTTAACAATTTTACCAATAAAAAATACAATCCAACCTTCAGGACAAAGTGTAGCACTACAATCGATGGCTACAGGAACTCCTGTACTAATATCAAAATTTGATGGATTTTGGGAAAAAGATATTTTTATTAATAATGAAAATATCTTTTTTATTGAACATTTTAAATATGATGATTGGGCAAAATTAATCAGAATATTAAATAAAAATCCTCAACTTATTGAAAAAGTATCATTGAATGGCAAAGATTTAATAAAAAATAAATATAATCTTGAAATTTTTGTTACGAAGATTGAAAAACTGATTGAAACAATTACTTGAAATAGTTCTTTACAGTATTGATAACATGACTTACTTCTTTTTTTTGCATCTTTGGAAAAACTGGCAAAGTAACTAACTTATAATATTGAGAAAATGATTCTTCAAATACTTCTTTATTTTGAAAATGATCTTTATAAGCTTTTTGTTTAATAATTGGATAAGGATAGTGAATTCCTGTTTCAATATTGTTGTCTTTACAATGTGCAATAAATTTGTTTCTGTTGGCTACTTCTATTACGAATAAATGCCATACATGGGTGTTAGAGAAATATTTTTTTGGTAATTTTAGCTTTTTTATTCCATCAAATGCATCCAGGTAAGTTTCAGCAATTCCCCTGCGTTCATTGTTCCATTGGTCAATATATTTTAATTTTTCATTTAATAATATAGCTTGAATTGGCTGAAGTTTTGTATTTACTCCCTTCATTTCATGGTAATACTTAATTTCACTACCAAAATTTCTTATTTTAAATAATTTCTTATACAAACTATAAGAGTTTGTAGTGACTATTCCACCATCACCCCAAGCACCAAGATTTTTTCCAGGATAAAAACTATATGAAGCTGCAATAGAGTTATCACCAATATTTAAACTTGACTGAGTTGCTCCATGCGCTTGAGCAGCATCTTCTATAAAATATAAATTATAATCTTTACATAATTTTTTTAATTCTTTAACGTTGCACATTTGACCATAGAGATTTACCCCAATAATTGCTTTAGTATTTTTATTAATTTTTTCTTTTATTTTTTCTATATTAATTAAATAGTATTGATCGTTGTCTACGAAAACAGGTTTTGCTCCAACATTATCAACAGCAAAGGATGTTGCAATATAAGTGTTTACAGGAACAATAACTTCATCATTTTTACCTATTCCTAATCCTCTTAATATTAATTCAATAGCATCAGTTCCATTAGCACAAGAAATTGAATATTTTTGATTTGTATATTTTGAAAAATTTTTTTCAAAAGTATTCACATCATTATTTAGAATAAAATCATTTTTGTCTATGACTTTACTAAATTTACTTAAAACATTATTTTTTATTGGATTGTGTATTCTAGATAAATCGTTAAATGGTACTTTCATTATTTATTAATTAGTTTTTTATTATACAATTGTATAGTGAAACTAGTTTAAATAATATCGTTTATAGTTGTTAAATTTAGGAGCTAAGTGTATTGAAAATCTCACTATTTACACATATGAGAAATCCAGAAGAAAGGATGGATCCTTGGAGAGAAGCCCTTGAGTGTTATAAGTCAATAACAAGTGATATAGTTATTGTTGGCCAAGACCTTGAACAAGAGTTTAAATGGGATGATCTAGGAAAAATGTTTCAAGAAGGTTTTGATAAATCTGAAGGTGACTGGGTTATTAATTTATCAATAGATATGCTTCTGCACGAGACCGATATTGATAAGTTAATAAAATTAATAAAACTTTATCCAGATGAACCAGCAATTGCCCTTCCTAAATATAAGTTTTTTGAGCCTGAAAGATATCAAATAAAAAGCTTTGAAACAGTTATTTTAAATAAGAAAAAATATAAAAATATATTATTTAACGGCGGTGGAGATTTAGCACTTCCAACACTAGAAAATGTTGTTTTGAATCAGTCTACTGTTAAACACTTAGATGTTCCTGTATGGAATTATGATACAACTTTTAGAACTAAAGAAATTATTGCTCAAGATAGGGCAAGGTTTGCTAGAGCCTGGTATAGAGAGTTTAAAGATTATGGAGATAGGGGGGGACCAACAAATGAAGAAGCTTTCAATGCGTGGTTTACAATGATGAAAGAAAGGTATCCGTTCCACACAAATAAAACAAAAATAAAAAATCATCCAAAATATATTCAGGATAAACTTGAAGGTCTTAGCGAAAACCAATTTGGGTTTAATTTATTTGGTTTTAAAGAAGAGGTAAAATTTACTATCAAAAATAAAATTAATCAAAAAAGAATTAAATTTAAATATAAAATTTAATTCTTTATTTTTACATACCAGTCATCAAACTTTGAATATTTCTCTTGAACTCTTTCATAATTGTTGATAGTTAGCAAGTTGTAAATCGCTTCTCTATTACTAGTAAAATTGTGTTCAACCGAAATTATTTTTATGTCATATTTTTTAAAGTCTAAAGAATTTAGTATTTCCAATTCCGTTCCTTCCGTGTCTATAGAAAGGTAATCAATTGTATTATTTATTTCATACTTATCAAAGAGATCGTTAATAGAAATTGTTTTTAGTTCGTAAACAGTATTGTTTGAAAGTCTGAGATATTCATGTTTGTCTGAAGGAATATTTTTTGACAAATTAGCTCTAGAAAATTCAGGTTTCTCTGCTTGATTAAACTCAATCGAAATATTCGATATACTGTGAACGCAGTCTAACGATATTGAACAATTCCGATTTTTTTTAATATCTTCTGACCAAATTTTTGCGGGTTCTACTACTAGGCCATCCCATTTGAATTCTTTCTCAAGCAAGTAAGTATTAGATAAATATTTACCATCTGCAGCTCCAATTTCAACAAAAAAACCATCTTCTTTAAAATCTAATTCATTGATAACAAATAAATCTTGAAATATTTGTGATTCAGAAAGTTCAATTAGTTTATAAAGCCTCCCAGGATTTTTGACTCTGTCATTTAAAAATATAAAGTCTAGTTTTTCATACTCATATCTATATTTCTTTCTCTCAACATCTAGTTTTATTAATTTATCTTTTCTGATTAAAGATAAATTAAATAATGAAAGTATCTTTGAAATTAATTTTTTTAATTCACCCATTATTTAATTTTTACTTTCAACATTGTTATATTGAGTTGCTAAGTTTGATTCAAACTGATCATTGTATTTTGTTATCGTGGGTTCGTACCAATAACCATTTAAACTCAATTCTCTTGCAGATTGATTTAGCCAAAAATCAAGAGCATCATCTAAAATTTTTGATTTTGCGATTCGATCTAGTATATTTTTAGCTCCTTTTTTTGAAACTACGTAAGAATCAGTTGTTTTACTCATTCCATTCCCACCCCAATCTGTAGGGGTGTTTATTTTTTTGTACATTCTTTTTAAAGGCCTTCTTTTAAATAGTGGAATATGCATGTCTAACTTACTTGCGCCAAAAAATACAAAATCAAAATCACTTGGAAGTTTATTTAGAAGAGTCAATAATTTTTTATCAAAATTTTTTTCTATCGAAATATCATCTTCAATTACAATCGCAAAATTTTCTTTATGATTTTCCACAAGTTTTTCATATACTTTTACATGCTTCATAAAGCAGGAAATTTCACCTTTAGACAAATAATCAGTATCAAATATTTTTAATTCTTCTTTAGTTAAGTCTTCTTTATCACATTCATTTATAATTTTAAGTGTAAAAATAGAGTCTTTAAATTGTTTCTCAATCACAGTGAGTCTTTCGGTGAGCTTTGTGTAGTGGATGAGATTTATTTCGTGCATAAGTAAAGATTAATTGGAATTATTTATAATAAGTTTTAATTTTCTATTAAAGTTGTTTAAATTCAATATATTAAAATAACCAGATGGGATGTTTAGTTTGTTAAAAACAAATAAAAAATATTTAATTGACTATTTCCTCTTATTTGTATCTACATATATTTCTACTGTGTGGATAAACTTTTATTACCTTTCTCCTAGAAACGTTGATTTCAACAAATATTATGATTATATAAACTATTTTTTTGGTCTAGATGTTGATATAAGTTACGGCCAAGGAAGCTTATATTATCTAATAGTTTCTAATCTTTTTAAGATAAATTTAAATTTTATTGATGAGAGAAGTCTTGAAATTATTTTAAGTTATGCAGTACAAAACACAAATTTGGTTTTTTATTTAATAGGGTTGCTTGGCTTATATAAATTACTTTATTTTTACAATTTTGATAAAAAATTAATAATTTTCACATTATCAATTTTAAATTTTTTTCCACAAGCAATGTATATAAGAGCTGTTATGAAGCCAGAAATTATTGCTTTTTCTTTTTTTCCATGGATTATTTATTTTATAGAAAACTACAAAAAAGATAAAAACATTATAAATTTGTATTTTGCAGCTCCTTTTTTAATTACAATACTTTCCTCTAAAGGATCATTAGCGGGAATGGCAATTTTGTATCTAGTGCTTGCTTATTTTTCAGATATAAAAAATTTTGAGTATAAAAAATACTATATATTTTTAATAATATTTTTTATAGTATTTTCAATAGTTCTATACGAGAATTACGAAATCACAAATAATCATCTTTTTGAAAGAGATTATGACGAAAGTTATGACAATAAAGCAAAGTTTAGTTCTATTTTTAGGTTTAACTTAAAAACTATTTTTACTCAACCATTCTTCGATTACGAATATCAAATAGACAAATACAGTATTCACGCAAACTCCATTATAAATGTTACAATTCTTGATTCATTTGGTGACTATTTCAATCAACTTTATGATTTTGATTTAAATTATTTTGAAAAAAACAGAAAAGATTTATTTACTATAGACGGGAATAGTTTATTAAATAGTAATAACCAGATTCTTTATACAGGCCCTTTTAGTTCTATTTTTGATACAAATTTAAATTTAATTAGAAAGACATTATCTAATTTATATTCTTTTTTCTTTTATATTTCTTTAGTTATTTTTATATTTATTTTTAAAAGTTATCGAAAGTATTACTTGATGCCTTTTCTCGGTATTTTTACTTTATACATCAACTCTTTAGGGTTTCCATCTAATAACTTTAATCCCTACCTTGGTGATACATACAAAGCTTTTTATTACAGTTTTTTAATTTCTATAGCATTTGTATTTGTTGTTATAAAATACCTTGAATTAATAAAATCTATAAAGTTTCTTAAATACGCATTTTTGATATTTTGGTTAATTTCAATAGGATTTATTGCTGGGCATCCAAAGTCAAATAATCAGAATTTTTCTGAATATTTAGCAACTTCAAATCAGCACTCTTTATTTTGCAATATTAATAATTCAATTTTTTTTGAAAATAATTTAATTCAGAAAATTCATCCTTCTGGAAATATAAATAATCTGTCAACAGACTGTAAAAAGTACAAAAATACAAATTTAGGAAAAGATTTTTCTATTACTGAAAAAGGAATATGTATTACAAATAATAGTATTAATAAAGCCCAGTCATCTAGTCCAAATTGCAGAATATATTTAATCGAGAGAGTAATAAAAAAAGTTGATTTACAAAAAATCAGGTACCCTTATGTATCAATACTAGTTTTTTTATCAGCATTTTTATTGACTTTAGGTAGTGATAAATTTAAAACAAAATTGACCAATTGAGTTCAGTTTTAAATATACTTTATTTAGATTATGAAAAATAGACTAAACCAGCTCAAAGAAATTTTTCATGATATTTTATTTGTTTCCAAACTGACAGGTACATTAAATAAAAAATTTATTATTTTTGCTGCATTAATAACTTCAAACCTGACCGTTTTATTAGATATAATAATTATTTTGGCGTTTACATTATTTTTGACAGGGGAAATTGACACATTTCAAATTATTGAGGCGTGGGTAGGTTTTGTAAAAGATAATATTTATATTCTTCCGTTTGTAATTGTAATTAGATATGGCTCAAAAATACTTCAAACATATTTAATGAAAACCCTTGAAGTTACAGTAGAAAAAAACTTAAGAGTATATGTGATGACTCAAATTTTTAAGCAAAAAGATTTTTCGATTTCAGATGCTTATTTTTATATTAATAAAATTACATCACACGTATCTTTTTTTTACTCTGCTTTAACTAATTTTTTAAACTTTGTTATTCAATCAACGGTTTATTTTGTTTATTTAGTATTTTCAAACCCATCAATTATTGCAGCTTTCTCAATCGGAGTAATAGTTTTAATAGTTCCAATAAAAAAGTTGGTGATTAGTTCTAAAAACTACATGCACAAGACATTTTTATTTGAAAAGAAATCTGATGAAGAAATTCAAAAAGTTATCGATAACATTTACTTAATTAAAATATTAAAAAAAGATCAAGATGAACTTAGAAAATTTTCTGAAACTTCCGATCAAGTTGCAGACGGTCAATTAAAAAACCATTTATATAATATCCTAAGTGCTGACTTTCCAAGCTTTTTAACAATTTTTACATTCTCTGTTTTCATCGCTTATTTTGGCAACTTCACTTTTATTACTTTAGATTATATTGTTATTACGCTTAGATTGTTTCAATCTTTAGGTGGAATTGCTGGTGCTTTTAGTAGAGTAATAAACTCCCAGATACATATACAAAAGCTTAAAGAAGCTGTTGATATTGATGACGCTGATTTTCATCATGACTATAACTTTTCTAAAAGCTTGGAAGATAACGATGTTGAAATCAACTCTGTTAATTTTAAATATCGAAATTCGACAGAGTGGATATTTGAAAATTTAAACCTAAATATTAATAAAAATACTCATACAGTAATTACTGGCCAAAATGGTTCTGGCAAAAGTACATTATTAGGTTTAATCTCCGGCATGTTAATTCATCAAAGTGGAAGTATAAGGATAGCAAGAGAAAAATTAGGTTATATTGGTCCTACACCTCTGATTCTATCAACGTCACTAAAAGAAAATTTATTGTACGGTAATACAGATGTTGTTGATGAAAGTAAAATTCTGGAAACTTGTGAAATGTTTAAATTGTTTGATGTTGTTAATAAAGATATCTTAGGACGGCAAGTAACCAACACATCATTGTCATCTGGACAAATGCAAAAAGTTGGATTTATCAGAGCCATACTCTCAAATGTTGAAATCCTTTTGCTTGATGAGTCAACATCAAACCTTGATAGGAATACAAAATCTTTAATTTTAGAAATATTGACAGATAAAAATATAACTGTTGTAAATTCTACCCACGATCCGACAAGTTTTGCACAAATAGACAGACATATTCAAATAGATATAGTTGATAACAAAAGATTAATTTATGATATTTAAACTTTCATAATTTTTAACTTCAATACTTAAATAGTTTTCATATGAAAAATTATCAAAAACAGTTTCTTTTGCATTTGTAGATATCTTATTAATCAATCCATTATCTAGAAGTAGGTTGTCAATAATTAATGAAAGATCATCGTTTGCTTTTATGAGAATTCCATTTTCTTCATGCTTGATAATGTTCTTTATTCCATAAACATTAGTAGTAATTACAACACAGCCAGCCCCCATAGCCTCAAGAATTGTTTTAGGGTTTCCTTCAAATTTTGAAAGTTGTATATAAAACAAATATTCTGAATAGGTTTCTAACAACAGATCATGATCTAAGTTGCTAGAAAGCTCAAGTTCAATATTATATTTTTTTGAGAGTTCTATCAATGTATCCCTCAGCTTGCCTTCCCCAACAATTCTTAATTTGTATTTGGAGTTTTTTAGCATTTCAATTAACTTTGTATGGTTCTTTTGTTCCTCTAATCTACCAACAGAAAAAAGAGTATTAAATTCCCTCTGTTCTATTTGTTTTACGTCTCTTTCAGCAATATCTACAAAATTTGGCTGATATATTATTTTTTTTTGCAAAGATTTATTTTTTGTAATCAAATTTATATCATCTTTGTTAGTTGTTACATATAAATCACAAAAAATTAAAGATATTTTTGAAAGTAAAGTAAACAGTAGGATTTTTACTTTAGATTTATTTTCAAATTTAGCAAAAGCTACTGAATTATATCCTGTTCGAATTATTAATTTATTTTTTGTTAAAAGTTTGTAAAAAATGGCAACCCATGAACCATAAAGTTGATTTGTTTTTACAATATCAAAATAATTATTGTTACGATAAATTTTCAAAGTATATTTAATAGACGTGAAAATATTAATAATTTTAAAATTAGACTTATTTGTATTTGAATAAATTGGCAATATTTCAAAGTAGTCTTCTAATTCGTATTCCTTAAGAATATTTATATCACTTTTATTTCCGTAAGTAAGTAAAGTAATTTTATATCCAAAGTTATCTACTAAATCTCTATAAACCTTTAATTCTCTATTTAAAATTCCCTGTTCATGCCAAATTTTTAATGAAGTATTGAATGTGAATACTAAAAGAATCTTCATCTTAGCTAATCATAAACGAATGTTTAGAAGTATCAATATTTAACTTTATTGAAAATTAAAAACTATTCATAAAGAATTATTTTTTGTTTATGCTCATAATAATGAAAAAAATTCTTGTTATTCATACAAAATACAGAATAACTGGGGGAGAAGATATTGCTGTAGATAGCGAAGTAGCAACATTAAAAAAATACTTTAATGTTGAAACCCTTTATTTTTCAAATAAAGATACTGATAATTTTTTTAAACAAATTTTTTCTTTTATCAGAAACAAGAACCCAAATGCAAATAAAATCCTTACTGAAAAATTAAACAAATTCAATCCAGACTTAGTTTACATTCACAACACCTGGTTCAAGCCATCACTTGGTATATTTAAAATACTTGATAATAAAGGTGTTAAATATTATTTAAAACTACATAACTATAGGTTTGATTGTGGAAGATACTTCACTAAGAAACCGCATTTAAAGAAACAGGAAAAATGTAAAGCCTGCGGTATGAAATCAAGCTCTAATATTATCTTTAATAAATATTTTCAAGACTCTTATTTAAAGTCGTTGATATTAATTAGGTACAGTAAAAAATATTTTAAGTTGCTTAAAAACATAAAAATTATAACTCTTACAGAATTTCAAAAAAAATACTTAATAGATTTGGGTATGAATACTAAAAATATAAACACTCTAATAAATCCAATCAGCATTTCAGAGGATATAGTTAAAGGGTTTAAATTTAAAATTAAAAAAAATAATTATTTGATATACGCAGGATTAGTTTCTGAAGAAAAAGGGGTAGATTCATTAATTTCAACATACAACTTGCTTGTTAATTTTGAAAAGACTTTAGTAATTGCTGGAGATGGACCATTATTGGAAAAGTTAAAATATAAATATAAAGATAACGAAAAAATTATATTCACAGGAAAATTAACAAATTTTGAAGTTTTGTCCTTGATCAAAAATTCATACACAACAATAACAAATACGAGTCTGTATGAGGGACAACCAACTCTTTTATCTGAAGCATCAAAACTTCAGATAAACTCAATATATCCATCTAGTGGTGGTATTCAAGAATTTTTTCCGAAGGACAATCCTTTTGCTTTTAAAGCAAATAATGAAATTGATTTACTAAAAAAGTTAAAGCTATTAAGACATGAAGAGATAGTTAAGGATCAAGCTAAAAGTAACAAAAAATTTATTGAAGAAAAACTAAAGGAAAGTAATTATATAGGTAAATTCAGAGAGATTGTCGAATGAGTGACAAAAAAATAAGCGTAATAATGTCAGTTTTTAACGATGAAGCAAATATAGAGAACTCTATAAACAGTATTTTATCTCAAACATACAAAGAATTTGAGCTACTAGTCTTAGATGATTTCTCAAGTGATTCCACTCCCAAAATACTAAACAAATTCAAACACGACGCCAGAGTAAAAATATATTCAAATGATAAAAATATTGGGTTGACCAAATCTTTAAATTTTTTAATTGAACAATCTACTGGTATGTATATTTTTCGTCAAGATTCTGATGACTATAGCCTTCCATCTAGATTTATAAAGCAATTAAAAATTTTAGAGAATACACCATTTAAAGTATGCACAACAAGAGCTTTCAATATTCAGACTCAAAAAAAAATTCCTGGAATTAGCTCATGGTTCCCAAAAAAATTAACAATGAAATTTAAAAACCCATACATTCATGGGACTTTATCAATTGAAAAAACACTACTAAAAGATATTGGAAATTATGATGAAGACTATCTTTACTCTCAAGATTTCAAATTATATTTAGATATTATTAAAAAGAACGAAAAAATTTATGAAATAAAGGAACCACTATATATGTTGAATACTTCAAATAATATATCAACCAACCAAAAAGAAATTCAGAAAAGCTATTTTGATAAAGCGTTAAAAGAAAATAAATGATTTAGAAATGAAAGTAAGCATTGGATATAAAGAGATTGATGGTCCTTGGGGAGGAGGAAATAATTTTAGGATAAACTTAAGTAAGTATTTAATTGAAAAAGGTATTTCAGTAACAAACAATCTTCGTGATAGAAATATAGATATTATAATCCTTACCGAACCAAGACTTTCATCTTTTTCTTCATCATATACTTACAGGGAAGTTTATTATTACAAAAAACTAGTTAATCCTAATGTAATGGTAATTCATAGAATTAATGAGTGTGATGAAAGAAAAAATACAAATTATATGAATAAGTTATTAAAAAGAGCAAATATTGTCTCAGATCATACAGTTTTTGTAAGTCAATGGCTTAAAAAAATTCACTCAAATAATAATATCGGGTTGGATAGTTCATCAGTTATTTTAAGTGGTGCAGATAAAACAATATTTAATAATATAGGAAAAATCAGATGGAATAAACTCGAAAAACTTAAAATAGTGACACACCATTGGGGCAATGATTGGAATAAGGGATTTAAAATATATAGTGAATTAGACGAATTAATTAGTGAGCAAAAAAATTTTGAATTTACATATATTGGAAATTTACCAGAAAATTTTAAATTTAAAAATTCAAATTATTTAAAACCATTGTCTGGATTAGATTTATCTGAAGAATTAAAGTCACACCATCTGTATTTAACAGCATCTTTAAATGAACCATCTGGAAATCATCATATTGAGGCGGCTCAATGTGGATTACCACTTATGTTTATAAACAGTGGAGGAATAGTTGAATATTGTATTGATTACGGATTGATGTTTGAAGAATATAATTTTCATGAAAAACTCTTATATATGGTTGAAAATTATGATAAATATTTTGATAAAGTACAAAACTATTCATTAAGTTCAGAATCAACAAATAAACAATTCTTAGATCTTTTTTATAAACTAACTAAAGAAAAAACAAAAAAAACTATCAATTTTGAAAATTTCCGAATTCAATTGTTTCAAATTGTATTATTTTATTACAAAGTACTAAAGTTCATATATATCAAAATAAATGCAAAAACTTAAAACAAATATATATCTACCAATTTTTCTATTTTTAATATTAAACATTTTATTTACTAGGTCTTTTGTTGGCTTAGGTTTTTTTAACCACTTATTGGGTGAGTACATCGTACTTTTTGGTTTTGTATATTTATTTTTCTTGGTTCTTTATAGTTCTAAAACTCATAGCTTATTTAGTTTAAAAATAATTTCTGCAATTTTAATTTACTATTTACTTCAACTTATATTTACACAAGCAAATATTACTAATACTTATACCTATAAAGCCTCATCATTTATTGCTATGACTTCCTTTTTTTATCTTGGATTGAACTTACCTCACCAAAATGTATATATTCAAAAAATTAAAAAATGGCTTCCACTAATGCTTCCAATTATTTATTTTTTGGGATCAGGTTTATACCCTGATTTTTTAACTAATTTCTTTATAGAGAATTCTGACAAATTTCAATTTATAAAGGCATCAGATGTTTTAATGGGGGTTCTTATAATAGTTTTTTATCAAACAGGATTTGATGAAAAAAGGAATGATTTGTACCTTTTTTTGATTATTCCAGCTTTTATTCCACTTTTATTATATTTAAGTAGAGGTTCATTTGTTGCTATTGTTCTATTTTTTGTAATGGAATTATTTACTCATAGAAAACAATTTATAAGCAACTTGCCAAGAACTTTTGTGTTAGGGCTTGTGTCTATACTTATTTTTGTTTTTTCAACTTTTAATATTTACGGAAATTTAAATTTTGAGAAATCTAATCCATTAATAAATGAGGAACTGGACAAAAGACAAACAGAAGTGATTCAAGAAAACTTACTTGATTTAATAGAAAGAAGAAACACAGTAGGGGTTGTTTTTTCATTATATTTCGAAGACAATGTTTTAAAGTCCACTGATGGAACTTTAAATTGGCGTTTAGATATTTGGCAAGATCTATTATCCGATATGAATATTTCAAATAAGAATTTATTTGGTTATGGATATAACGAAATACTTAGTGTTATGACTGATCCTTCTGAGCCTGGAAGAATGGGCAGAGATGGAATGAACGAAAATATTCATAATTATTTCTTGAATATTTTTGCTAGAGGTGGCCTAATATTATTAATTTTGTTTGTAACGCTACACACAACTTTTGTAAGAGAATGGAAATCTATAAATGGAAACTATAGGTTAGCTAATTTAATAATTCCACTTTTAGTAGCTTCGTTTTTTGACATTTCAATGGAGGGTGTTCAATTTCCTTTAAATTATTACTTTTTTGTTGGAGCGTTTCTTTCATATAAAAAGTAACTTAATTATTTTTTTTGTACCATTCAAATGTTTTTTGTAATCCTGATGATAAAGAAGTTGAAGATTCCCAACCAAGAGAATTTATTTTGCCAGAATCTAACAATTTTCTTGGATTTCCATCTGGTTTTGTAGCATCGAAAATAATATCACCATCAAACTTAGTTATTTCCTTTAAAAGATAGGACAATTCTTTAATCGAAATTTCTTCACCGCTACCTACATTTAATAAGTCATCTTCCCATTCTTTTTCAAGGAGAAAGTCTACAGCATTACTTAAATCATCAACATATAAAAATTCCCTTTTTGGTTCACCTGTTCCCCAAATTTCAATATTCTCACTCCCGTTTTTTATTGCATTGTAAAATTTTACGATAAGGCCAGGTATTACATGGCTACTATTTAAATCAAAATTATCATTTGGTCCGTATAAATTTGTTGGCATAAGGTTAATTATTTTGTGTCCGTATTGTGACTTGAGTGCATTACCCATTTCAATCGCGGCAATTTTTGCCATCGCGTAAGGAGAATTAGTAGGTTCTAGCTTTCCATTCATTAGACTTTCCTCTGCAGTAGGAATAGATGCATTTAATGGGTAAATACAACTACTTCCTAAATTAATTAATTTAATTGAGGGAAAGTTAATTAATGCTTCAAGAATATTGATATTAATTTTTAAGTTTTCAAGTATAAATTCAGTTCGGAAAGTATTATTTGCTAATATTCCACCAACTTTTGCTGCTGCATTTATAATCAAATCTGGATTTACATCTTTTATAGTTTTTGTGGTTTCATCTAAAGAAAAAAGATTTGTATCTTTTCTATTTGAACCAATAATTTCAGAAACAGAGTTAGAATTTGACAAATTTTTAACTAGGTTTGAACCCACTAATCCATTAGAGCCAAAAATAAGAATTTTAATTTTTTTTCCTTTTTTAATACCTTTATATACTAAATAAATATAGTTTTAAATTGGTGTATAAAAATTGAAAATAGAATATATAAATGGTTATAAATTTGCAAGAATGTCAGACTATGTATTTTCTGAAGTTTTGACAAATAAACAATTTCAAGAAATAAATCCCCAAAATATTGAGATAATATACTCCAACAATTCACATGTATGTTATCAAAGGAACCAATTGAATATCAGCGATGGTGATACCGTGTTTTGTGTAAATAGTTCAATAGAATTACTTTTTCATCATATTAAAGATGAAAATTTAAAAAATCTAACTCTAATTACTTCACAAACAGATGATAAAATATCAAAAAAAATTTTAAAAAAATTACCAACACAATTTATTAGATGGTATTCCATAAATGTTGATTGTACAGATTCCCAACTTATATCAATTCCTTTAGGCTTGTCTAATGGTTATGACAAAAATTTAGATCTTGATGATAACGTAGTCAATATTGATATAAATAATTTTACAAAAAGAAAAGAGAATTTACTATATCTAAGCTTTGAAGATAACACAAATATTAGGCATAGAAGTGGACTTAAAAATTACTTTTCACAATTCAAGTGGGCAAAAATTTTATATAAAAAAAATGAAATATTTGAATATGAGAATGATTTAAGAATTAGCAATTTTGTACTATGTCCACAGGGAAATGGTATCGATACTCATAGAATTTGGGAAAGCCTGTACTGTGGCTCGATACCAATTGTTGAAGACCATATTGGGTTTGATCAATTTAAAAATTTACCCATTATGTTTGTTGATGATTTTTATAAAATATCTGAAAAATCTTTAGAAAATTTTTTAGAGACATTACAGGTACAAACGTTAGATATTATTGATTTTAATTATTGGAAAAATGAAATATTTAAAAAAAATGATGATATTAAGAACACAGTAACTAAAACTATTGATAAAAAAATATTTAATTATCTGGCTATAAAAAATACCTTGAAGATGAAACTATTTAAAATAAGAAACGGGTATTTTAGGATAATTTATAAATTGAAAAATAAACTATCTACTCAAATTTAGAAATAAAATAAATTAAGTTGTCATTTCTAACTATACTATTTTAAATGAAAGCTCTAATCACTGGTATAACTGGCCAGGACGGCTCATACTTAGCCGAACTCTTGTTGAGTAAAGGCTATGAAGTCCATGGGACAATCAGAAGATCATCATTAATCAATACATACAGAATTGATAATATTATTTCAGAATACTCAAACACAAATAAGTTGAATTTACATTATGCAGACCTCTTAGACTCAGCTTCATTATCTAATTTAGTGACGCAGATACAACCTGACGAAATTTATAATTTAGGTGCACAGTCGCATGTAGCTGTATCATTTAAAAATCCACTCTACACAACACAGACAAGCACTATAGGGCCACTTGCTCTTCTAGAAACAATAAAAAATGCTGATAAGAAAATAAAATATTACCAAGCTTCTAGTTCTGAAATGTATGGTGGAGAAGGTGAAGTCAGTCTCAATGAAAATTCGCCTTTATTACCTAAAAGTCCATATGCCTCATCAAAAGTTTTTGCTCATGAAATCAATAAAATTTATCGCGAATCTTACGATATTTTTGGTGTAAATGGAATATTGTTCAACCACGAATCTCCTAGAAGAGGAGAAACTTTCGTTACCAGAAAGATAACAAAAGCTATTGGCAGGATTCACCACGGTTTGCAAGGAAAACTAACTTTAGGCAATTTAAAAGCATCTAGAGATTGGGGATTTGCTGGTGATTATGTAGAAGCAATGTGGTTAATGATGCAACATGATAAGCCTGATGATTGGGTTGTCGCTACAGGAGAGACCTATACTGTTGAAGATTTTTTAGTAGAGGCATTCAATACTGTAGATTTAGATTGGAATCAATACGTAGAAACTTCTGAAAAATACTTTAGACCCAACGAAGTAGATTATTTACTTGGAGATCCATCAAAAATTAAAAAAACTTTAAAATGGGAACCAAAAACAAGTTTTAAAGAGTTAGTAAAGATGATGATTGAAAATGATTTAAATGAAGCTGAAAAAGAACTCACGCTAGTAAAGAATAACCTTTTAAAACCAACTTGGGAGCATCCAACGGTTTAGTTAAATGTCAAAAAATGTATTATTAATCGGTTCAGATGGTTTTTTAGGTAAAAATGTTAAAAGTATTCTAAAGGAATCAAAAAAAAATAATTTTTTTGAAATTCGCAATTCTGAAGATATAGATATCCTGGATTATGATTTATTTTGTAAATATTTAATAAAAAATGACATTAATAAAATTATAAATTGTGCAGCTTTTGTAGGAGGTATTTCATATGGCTATAAATACCAAGCTGACTTACTTAGCATAAATTCTCAAATGGCAATAAATCTTTACAAAGCATCAAAAGATACAAATGTGAGTATGTTAATAAATCCTATTTCAAATTGTGCTTACCCTGAAAAATACAAAGAGTATGAAGAAAGTAAATTTTGGGATGGAAAAATACATGAATCTGTATTTAATTATGGACTTTCTAAAAGGCTTTTTGTAGGTTTAGGAGAAGCTTATTATAAACAATTTAATTTTTCGTCATCAAATATCGTCATGTCAAACATGTACGGCCCTTTAGATCATTTTGAAATTGAAAGATCACATGCTTTAGGTGCTTTGATATTAAAAATCCATAATGCAAAGAAAAATAATATTGGCTTTATAGAAATTTGGGGAACAGGAAAGCCGATTAGAGAATGGCTCTATGTTCAAGATGGAGCAGAATCTTTAATTCGAGCTCTTGAACTAGAACCAGGACATCATTTTTTTAACGTTGGTTCTGGACAGGGTTATTCTGTGATTGAAATAGCTAATAAAATAGCTAGGGAATTTGAATGGGATGGGGAATTTAAACTCGATACTTCAAAACCCGATGGTGTATTAGAAAAAAAAGTAAATCCAAAATTAGGAGATGCAATACTTAATTGGTCACCAAAAACTACAATAGACGAAGGAATCAAGCTAACAGTAGAATGGTTTATAGAAAATGAGAAAAATATTACATAATAACGAAATAATTTGTATAGTTGCAAACCTTGAAGACGCAAAAGAAGGCTTAGATTTTCTTAGCGAAGATAATGATTTTGTACAAGTTGGAACTTGGAATTACAAAAAAGGACAAGTTTTACCCTTGCACTACCACAATGAATTTGAAAGATCGGCTTTAAGAACTTCTGAGTGCGTATTTGTTTTTAAAGGTAAAATTGAATGTAATTTACATTCTGAGGATGGAGAATTTATTGAAACAATAATTGTCAATGAAGGTGAATTTATTATTAATTTAAGTCAAGCTCATGAGTCAAAAATTTTAGAAGACACAATCGTTTTAGAGGTCAAAAATGGTCCTTATTTTGGACCAGAGAAAGATAGGACAAGAATAGAAAAGAAATGATTTTTCAAGTTGAACCCCAGGTGACTAAAAACGATATCAAAGCAGTATCTGAGTACATGAACTCAGGAGGGTGGCTTACTGAACATAAATTAACAAATGAGTTTGAAAATAAAATTTCAAATTATCTTGGTAGGAAATATGCAATAGCAGTACCAAACGGTACTATCGCAATTTACTTAGCATTAATGTCTTTAGGAATTAAAAAGGGAGACAGAGTAGCTGTTCCAAACATAACCATGATCGCAACAATTAATGCAATTTTATGGATTGGAGCAGAACCTGTTTTGGTCGATGTTGATGAAGATTTATGTATGTCTATAAATCATTTTAAAAAAATTAAAAACCTCAAAGCAGCGATTTTCGTTCCTCTTAATGGAAGGATTGGTAACGGAGAGCTGATTGAAAAGTGGTGCAAGAAAAATCAAATTAAATTGATTGAAGACTCAGCTCATTCTCTTGGTACAAAGTATAAAAATTTTAATGCAGGAAATCTTGGTGATTTAAGTATCCTTTCTTTCACTCCTCACAAAATTATAACAACTGGTCAAGGTGGCATGATTTTGACCAATAACCAAAAGTTAGCTAAAAATATTACAAAATTGAAATCTTTTAACAGAAGAGCTGGTAAGTCTGATTGGCATGACGGATTTGGTCTAAATTTTAAATTTACTGATTTACAAGCTGCACTTGGACTATCACAACTTGCAAGGTTGGAAGAAAATATAAAAACAAAAAGAAAAATTTATCAATACTATAAAAAACATATTGATAATGATTTTTTTACTATAAAAGAATTTGAAGAAAATGAAGTCCCATGGTTTTTAGATGTTTTAACTAAAAATTTTAATGTCAGGAACAAATTGCATGAATACTTAATTAAAAATAATATAGAAACTAGATTTTCCTATCCAGCTTTAAGTAAACAAAAATTTTTGAAAGAATATAAAAATAAGAATTTAGACTTCTCAGAATCAACTCATAATAAAATATTGTGGCTTCCTTCATCATTAGGCTTAAAAACTAATGAATTGAAAATAATTTGCGATAAATTAAATAAATTTAGAATTTAAAAACTTTACTTAGACAAATAAATAAAAATTTTAAATAATTATCGACACAGTAAAGTTTACGTTGCTTTATAAATTCCAAAACTTCTTTTAGATGTCTTGATTTGTTAAATGGGCTAATGAAATAACTCTTATTAAATAATTTTCGGTACTGTTCTTGAAAAAAGCATCCTATTGGGTACTTTAAACCTTGAACATGCCATGGCTTAGTTTTTCCAGCAAAATGTATTGTAATGTTGTCCAAAACCTCTTCAATCTTCACATCCATATCTTCAACTACAACATTATTGTTTAAAGTTTTAGGCAATTCTAAATAATTTCCATTAAAAAAAGTGTTTAAAATATCTTGATCCCAATACTTGGCTTCTTTTTCAAAATTAATTAAGTGCTTTTCAAGCTTATTTCCTATCCCATCATTGATGTATTTTTTTAAATCATAAATTATCACCCCTGCATTAAAGTATTTATCATCCATTTCCATATAGTCAAAATATTCTATCGTAGATAGTTCATCAGTCTCATATTCTCCAATAGTGTTAGCACAGATGATATACTCTGATTTTTTTAGATCTTTCAAGTATTGTTTAAAAGTAGAATAAGGATCTTTGTTGAATAGTATGTCAGAGTCTATGTAAATAACATGATCTATATCATCTTTAATAAGATTGATAGCAAAAATTCTATAATATGTAGCTTCAGTTACATGAGAGTTATTTAAATTTGGGAGATCAAAGTTATTCTTGATTTCTAAAAATTTAAAATTTAAGTTTGCAAATCTATATTTTTCGATATCTTTACTTAAACTTAAAGGTTGATTATGGGCAATGTAAATATTTATTTTTTCACTGGTCACATTGTTTAGAGTTAAAAATGACATTAAAGCTTGAGTATTGTAATTCTTATCTAAACAATAAATAAAATTCATCTAAATTAAATATACAATTACAAAAAATTTTTGTTCGAAAAAGATTAGATTTTATATAATTAGTTTAGATAAATAATGAACAAAATATCATTAGCCATACCAACTCATTTTTCGAGCAAATATCTTTCAATCTTGTTAAAAAGTATTAGTAATACAGAATTAATCAGTGAAATAGTTATTTCTGATGACTCAAATAATCTGAATGAGAATGAAAATATTAAAAAAATAATTAGCAAATATCAAAATAGTCATATAAGTTTTGTCTACTCTCAAAATTTGAGCAATCAGGGAGCTTTTAATAATAAGTATGATGTGATTTCAAAATGTTCTAATGAAATCGTTTATCAAATAGACTCAGATAATATTGCAGCTAAAAATTTAGATATGATTATTTCTAAAATCATTGATAATTTTGATTCAAGCAGAATTTATTATCCAGCAACTTTAAAACAATTTTTTCAGAACTACCAGTATCATTTATTTCCAAATAAAAATATTGTGAGACTGAGTCTTGATGATAAAGTTATTAACTCTTCTGATGTCTCAACATCAATTAGAAATAATGAAAAAATAACAGTAGATAAAAATATTTATTGGATTCTAAATTGTGGAAATTTTATAGTTTCTAAGAATAAATATCTCGAGGTTATGCAATCATATTATAGAAATGACTCTATACCACTTGCCGCAGATGCTTTAGCTATATCTTATTTATGGTTAAAAGCTGGTAAAACAATTCAACTTAGTAAAGAGCTGTATCATTTTCATAGAAAAAGAAAAGATAGTGTATCTTTAGCGTTAGTTGATGAATCTAAACTATCCTTTGATTTTTTTAAAGAAAAATTTAAATTTTAATTACTTTACTAATATCATCATTTAAAAGTTTTTTTAAATTTATTTCGTTTTTAACAAACTCTCCTGGTTTTAGGTAGTCAAGTATTTTGTAGGAATTGATATTAATCTCATTTTTATTAAGCATTTCTGGATTTAAATGCTCTTTCAAATATATATCAGAATGATAAAAATTAGTTAATTTTTGAGACATAAGAGCAGCTGTCATTGCAAAAGCTGTAACACCAGATGTTGCTAAATTTTTTGCGTTAAGCAAAGTGTTAAAATCTTCAATAAAGCTATTTGATTGAAATACAAATTTTTTTTCTTTTTTTAAAATTTCAAAAATTGGATTGTTGTGTTCTTTCCCTGTTACAACGATAACTTTTTCATAATTTTGCGATATTTTTAAAAAATAATTTAATGAATTTTGTGTATATAAACTATTCCAATCTCCATAAAATATATTTCCAGATCTACAGTGAATAACTAGTGTATTTTCTTCGATTTCCATATTTTGTTTAATTGATAATTTCTTGTACAAAAAATTTTTATTAAAGTCATGAAAATTTTCTATATATTTAGCTTTTTCACTTTCTTTGATTGGGAAATCATTTTCATCATTACTAAAAAAATCTCTTCTTTTGTAATAGTTTGTCTCTGCACGATCAAAATAAAAGAATCGATACTTCTTTTTAAAAATAGAAAAAGAATCCCCTATTTTATTATTAATAATTTTGAAATCTTCAAAGTAAGGATGTGGTTTCGAATAAAAATTATAGTTATTAAATTTACAATACAAGGCACCTAAAGTAATTTGCTGAACGTTAGTAGCAAAAGAAATCATATCACGATAATTATCACCTTTATAGTGTGTTAAAGAGTAATTTCTTGTTGGTATAAATTTATTGATTTTAAAGCTAATTCTTGGTTCAAACCTTCGTAAATTTTTTAAGTTTTGCATAACCACAAACCTAATTCTACTCCTTATAATATTCATTATATGAATTTTAAAATCAGCTCAAAAGAATTCTATAGTAGACAAAACCAAGAAATTAAACGATTTCTAAATGTAGAAAAAAAGACACTTCACATATGTATCAACCAAGATAATTTATTTCTAGATAAAGAAAAATTAGATGTTCTAGCATTAAATAATCAAAACGATGTTATTAAATCAATTATTGAAATAGAGAAAAAATACGATTTAATAATTATTACGGACTTATTTGAAGTAAGTAATGATATATACAGGCTTCTAAAAGCTACTAGAGATAAATTAAATATTGGTGGAAAAATTTTAATCTCAACAATTAACCCTAAATGGCGATGGATTCTTAACTTTTCTGAAATTATAAATATTAAAAAGAAAATAAGAAAAAGTTCAAATACAAAATTAAAAAAAATAATTAGCTCAGCAAGATCCACTGGGTTAGAGCTTAATTATTTTTATACAAAACAAATTTTTCCATTTAAGATATTTGGACTTGGAAGAGTATTAAATAAAGTGTTAGAACTTATATTCTTCAAATTTAATCTTGGTATTAAAAGCTATATTTTATTTTCAAACATCACTTTTTCAAAAACAGAAATGTCAAAATCAGTTATTGTTCCTGCTAAAAACGAATCGAAAAACCTAGAAATTTTATTTGAAGACTTTCCAAACCTAGATAGTTTAAATGAAATAATCTTAATTTGTGCAGAATCAAAAGACAATACTTTTGATGTTAGTAAAAAAATTTCTCAGGAAAAGCCTAATTTAAAAATAAAAGTTATTGAACAGGAGAGCAAAGGTAAGGCTGGAGCAGTATTTGAAGCTTTAGAGCATACAACTGGTGAATTAATTGCTATATTAGATTCTGATATTTCAGTTGAACCAAAGACGCTTCTAAGTTTTTTCGAAATTATTGAGTCTGGTCATGGAGATTTTGTAAATGGTACAAGACTAATATATCCAATTGAAAATAGATCAATGAGATTTTTAAATAGATTAGGTAATAAGTTTTTTAAACTTGCTGTCTCAGTAGTAATTAGAAATCCACTTTCTGATTCACTATGTGGTACAAAAGTATTTAGGCGATCACATGTTAATAGAATTATTGCTTGGCGAAACGAATTAAATAATTTAGATCCATTTGGAGATTTTGATTTTTTATTTAGTGCTGCATATTATGGAGAAAAAATTTCTGAATACCCCGTGCATTATAAGGCTCGAATTTATGGAAAAACACAAATAAATAGATTTAGGGACGGTTTTAAACTAATTTATTATTTTTTAAAATCTTTTTCAAAATTTAATTCATCTATTAATTAATTTTTTAATATATCATTTAAAAATTCTAGAAAATCTTCTATATCTGGTGCTGAATCAAATAAAGGTTCATTATATATATTATTGTAATCAGACTTATTGGAGTCAATTTCTGTAATTCTGTCTAACAAAGATTGATCATCAAAATCTGTTATATGAATAAATGAATTTGGATTAAAGTCTATTTTTGCGTAATCGTCACCATAAAATAAGGGTATATTGCCGGCTATTTTTGCATGAATTAATTTCTCACAAAGATAACCTCTTGAAATTTCATTTTCCATTGCCAATGAAAATTTATAGTTTGAAAGCTTTTCCAATTTAAAGTATTCACCTTCAGGAAGCAAATTTCCATATTTATTTTTTCCAAATACATCAACACCTTTGTAAGTTGAAACTAGGTCTATGTATTTGTCTCTAAAGAAATACTCAGAGGAATAAACTATAGAACAAAATTCATTTTTAGGAATTTTGTTAAATTCATTTTTTTTGTCAATATATTCAAGGGGAATTAAATATTCTGGATTTGTATAAGTAGTTACACCAAACCAATCTAAATACATTTTCCAAAGTGGCAATCTAAAATTTGAAGAGCTTTCCACCGAAGTTGGTACATGTGAAATAGAATAATCAAAATTAAAATTTTCTAAATTAAAATCTTCAGAAAGAAAAAATATCTTTCTTACATCTGTATATTCTAAGTTTTGATTTCCAAAGCAACTAAAAAATAATATATCTGCTTTTTTCGGCTTAACAATTTTGAACTTTATGCCCAATTTATTTATGGAGTGGAAGAAAAAATTGTTTTTGGGATTAAACCCTGTCCAAAAATCTACGAAGCCAATCTTCATAAATTAATCCTAATCTAATTTATTTGTTTTCAAGTGTTAAAATTTTACTAATGACTCCTTACTTTTTAAATAAATTTTCTGATGATATAAATGGGGTAATTCATGTAGGTGCTCATCTTGGTCAAGAGGTTGAAGATTACAATAATTACAATTTAAAAAAAATTATACTATTTGAGCCCCAGCAAAGTATATTTAATCAGCTTTTGCTTAATACTAAAGGTTTGGATAATGTTAATTGTTTTAACTTTGGCTTAGGATCATTTAACGAAAAAAAAACAATATATAAATCAATGGAAAACGAAGGGAAAAGTTCATCAGTTTTACAACCCGAATTGCATCTATCCGTTCAGCCAAATATAAAATTTGATGAATCTGAAGAGATTGAGATTAAAAGATTTGATTCCCTAAATATAGATGCTCTAGATTTGTTGACTATAGACGTTCAAGGTCTTGAGCTAGAAGTAATTAAAGGTTTTGGAAATAAATTAAATCGTGTAAAGTATATTTTTTCGGAAATAAATACCAAATATTTATATAAAAATAATGCTCTAGTGTCAGATATAGATATCTACTTAAGCGAATTTGGATTTGAAAGGATTTATACAAATATAGACCCTTTTAAGTATTACGGAGACGCTTTATACATTCAAAAAACGAACAAAAATTACAAGAAAAGTACCATAAAACAACTAACTAACAAAATTGTAATTTCGAATTTATATTTAAATTTGAAAAAAATATTTTATCCCAAAAAATTTATAAAAACAATTTTTAAAATTTAGATTTAATAAATCCTTTAACTTTTTGAAAAAATATTTTAAGTTTATAGAAATTTATGTATTTAAAAAAATTTATTTTGTGTATTTTGAAAGCTATAGATGTAGTATCAGTCCAGATTTCTCTCCACTTTTGTCCTCCAGAAAAATGCCTTATAACAACATTCTTATATTTAACTTTATTTATATAATTTAAACAAACAGACTCTCCATGTAGCTCTGTAACGTTATATTCGGGTGGAAATATATGCACATGTTTATCTAGATCCTCAAGAGAATAATGAGTCCATTCATTTTTGGCACTATGAAATCCATTATTAGAAAGATTAAAAAATGATGTATTTGAGTGTCTTTTTATGCCAGTTAATGAGTACCAGGAAGCTTGTTCAGCAAATTCCTGCCAGAAGCTATTTTCAATTTTCTTTCCTTCATGAAAACTTGTTTCATTGATTAACGCATCGTATCTTTTCTGACTATTTATTAAACTGAACATTTCTTCAGTCCAGGGCGTTTTAATTAATGAAAAAAAACCAGTACAGTGTGTATTTCCAGTATCGATAGCATATGCATAATCCTTTCCATTCGGAGGTAAAAGGTTTTTTGAAGTATCAACTATCAAAGCATCGGCATCAATAAAAATTAAACCATCTCCATCTTCTAATAAATTATTTAAAATCTCTTCTTGTTTAAAACTTTTATACCAAAAATACTGACCTCTAACAGGGTGAACACCATCTGTAATTTCAATATATTCTAAGTCGTGAATATTACAATATTCTTTGTTTCTTTTTGAAACTACATTATCAAAAAAATCTTGCTTCCACTTTATTTCATAGCTTGCAATAGCAAGTAAATAGTTTGTTGGCATGAGATAATAATATATACTTACATATTTTTTGTTTTCAAAAATTAAAATACTCAAACATTTTTACAATTAAAAATTAAAACTCAACATTGAAGAAAGTTTCAGCGCTTTTTAAAAACGTATTTTCACAATCTGATAAGTAAGTAAAATCATCTGGGTTCCAATTACTGTCAAAATAAAAATCATATGGAAAAGATCCAAAATGCCATTTTGTAAAATTAATTAACTTTAATTTAATCAAAACATTACCAAAGAAGATAAATATCTTGGGGTTTATGTTGATAGTTATAATTCTTTTGTTAAGTTTTTTACCAAGAACTTCTAGATGGTTAATTAAAGATTGAGGGTTTGGAGCACCAGCAGGCCAATCTCCTGAAATCCTGTTGGTTCCTATGTGAATTATTAATCTTGCTAAGTCCTCAACTTCTACAAATTGAATTTTTTGTATGCCTTTATTTGGTAAAGGTATTGGAATATTAAATTTAATAAGATTAAAAAATATTTCAAAAATACCTTTTCTGTTTTTACCTAAAATTGTTCTTGGTCTAACAACTGAATAGAGATTGTTATTTAAGTATTGTTTCAAATTATTTTCAGAAGTTATTTTTGTTTCAGCATATAAATCTAACGGATTGAATTTTGTTTCTTGAGTCACAGGAATGTGATCTGGCTTTCCATAAACACCACTTGAACTTACATAAACAAGAAAAGTATTTGTACAATTTGCAACATTCTTAATTAAGTTAAGAGTTGTATTTACATTTGTCTCAATCAGCATTTCTTTGTTAGATTTAAATGGTAGAACTGATGCTGCATGAATAATTAGATCAAAGCTTTTTAGGGAAGTCTTTTCATCATCAATAAAATCATTAATAGATGATTCTATATATTTAATATTTTCGAACTTTTCTTTAGACTCTTTAATATCAATTGCAGTGACTTTATTTGGTGTTTTGGATAAAATCTTACACAGTTGAAATCCTAAAAATCCAGACGAACCTGTTATTAAGATATTTAAAGACATAAATTAATGATAACTAAAAATATTACAAAATTAACTCATATCTTCATTAAGAGATTAAATGTTTAATTTATATCAAAATATGATTTATTCGTATTACAGTTGTAAAGAATGGATAATAATCTAAAAATTTACTTGCTTGGAGGAAACTCGGTAATTGGAAATGCAATACTGAAGGGTGTACAGAAACGACATGTTAATAAAAACATTGAAACTTTTTCATTTGTTAGAAATAATTATGAAGGAAATACATCTGAAAATATCATTAAAGTTTCAGACTACATAGATTCAAAAAATTATATTGATAATGGGAACAAAGATACAAAAAAAATTTTAATCATTAGTTTCGGTGTTTTAAAAGAAGAAAAATCAGATCGTTTAATTGAAAATTTACAATTTCATTTAAATGTGAATACATTTAAAACTCTTGAGCTGTTAGAAGAATTTATTAATAATAAAAATATTATAGAAATACATGTTGTTTCAAGTATTTTAGGAGACTTTATTAGACCAAGTGTTTTTTCGTATTCAGTTTCCAAAAATTTTTTAGAATTACTTATAGAAAATACCAAAGAAATTGATAAATATAGAAATAAACTATATGTTTGGAAACCAGCACATGTTGATTCAAAACTTAATGAAAATAGAAAACCAAGTTTTTTGAGAACAAATCCAAATAAAATTACAAAAATTGTATCAAAAAAAAATACTGGAGGAAATTATTATATTCCTCCAATCTCAATATTCTTTACAAATATTGCTAAAATTTCAGGCCCACTTGTAAGATGGCTTGATAAAAAAATTTAAAAAAACTTATTTTTTGTAGCTAGTCTCCATTCTTTTTTGTATTTAAGAATACTAATAAGTAACCTTACTTCGCTCATCAACCCTTTTTGCCAGTGAGATGTGCCGTGTAATCGGGTAGTATAATTTATTTTTGGTCGGATAATCTCTAAGTTGTTCAACTTGTAGTAGTAATAAACAAACACATCGAATGAAAAATCACTTGGCATCAATTCATGAAGCTTAAAAAAACTCTTATGAACAATATTTGGTGTTCCGCCCGCATCATATATATATGTATTGAAATAAATTGAAGAAATTATTCCAAATAATTTTGTTTTTAAAGAGTCAATTAATGGTCTCCCAACCCTTTTTGCCTTTATATAAGTATTATGACTATTCAAATCTAAGCTATTTGCGAAATTAAAAGCATCTAATGGATCTATTTTCATATTTCCCGGCATCCATACAACGAACTCCTTTTCTACAAAACCAGAAGCAAAAACAATTCCACCACCGTAACCTAAATTATTTGTAGACCTAACCACTTTCCATTTGTTTGAAGGATTTTCTATGTTTGAAAAAAATTCATCCATATAGTTATTATCTGAACCATTGTCTAAGAGAATAAAAGAATTTTCTGGAACAGCGCTAGAGTCAATAATTTCGACAAATTTTTTAAAATTATCTTTGTCATTATAAAAAGGTACAATAATTTGAAAATTTATAATATTGTTTCCTTCAACAGATTTACATATTCTTTAGGTGTTCCACAGTCAAAATATTGTCCTTTTAACCTAAAAGCTTCGACTATTTCATTATTTTCAATTGAATTTTTTACTGCATACCCTATATGAGGATCTGCGATATCAATATACTCTTTAAGTTGTAACGAAAAACTTAGTGCACCCCAGGCGTATTCAAATCCGTTATTAGGAACCTTGTCGACCATTTTAGTCACTTGATTTGAATCATTGATTTCGACTTCTCCAAGCTTTCCTCTTTGGTCTTCCCGTATTTGCCAACATGCAAGCTTACAAAAATTATTTGACTCAAGAAGCTCATCATAGGGTTGTTGCCCATGAAAATAAGTATCCGGCATAATAAGTGTGTAATATTCTGAATTTGTAGATTCGACAGTATTCATAACTGTCTCAGACATTGTATTTGTTACCATTTCAATTATTTTTAAATTTCTAAAATCAAAATCTAAAGAATTTATTATTGGTACCAAATCCGGTCTAGTAGGTAAATAAATATTTTCGCATTTATTTACTAAATTTTTTAAATGAATTTCTAATAAAGTTTCATACTCATCATTTGCAGGTAACAAAAATTTTGGAACACCTTTCATTCTCTTTGCTAATCCAGCTGCGGGTAAAATTACGTCCATAATAAGTCAGTTCATTATACATCAATTAAATCAATGATTTAAAAAATATAACTCAATAAAAAATATATCATTAGCTATGGGAGTTTTTTCATTATGAAAAGAAAAATTAAATTTAAACTGATTCATTATGTAATCAAAGATTTAGGTTATCAACTAGATAAGAAAAAGTGCCTACTTACTTTAGAAAGAATCAAGCAAACTGGAATCTTAAAATATGTCCTTTACTTATATTTGATTTTTGGCAATATTTTTAATAAAACATTTCTGTTTAGTAACCTTTATAAAAAATTAATTTTATACAAATTTTTAGCCGGTGTAGTAATTTTAGTTTTTGAATCAGATACAAATTTCGAAGATACAACACCCAATTTTAAAGATAACATGACTGATATATCTGAAATGTATGACACGATAGTCATAGGAAGCGGTCCGGGAGGTGCAATTGCTGCTCTACGTTTAATTGAAAATAATGAAAAAGTTTTGATTGTAGAAGCAGGAAATGCATACGACCCAGATAAAATTGAACACCATTCTTTAGCCCAAACAAATCTTCAGTTTTACAAACAGGGAATGAATTTTTGTTATGGAAATATACCAATGCTTTTTGCTGAAGGTTCTACTTATGGAGGTGGCAGTGAAGTGAATAGTGGTCTTTATTTTAAACTTACAGAACCATACAAAAGTAAATTACTAAAAAAAAGTAACATTACTCATGAAGAATGGAATTCAGTTGAAAAAAAAGTTGAAAAACTAATAAGTGTTCAACTTGCACCCGAAGGTTCATTTAATGGTTTAAAGTCTGCATTAATTTCAGGGTCAAAAAATCTTGGACTTATATGTGAAGAGATACCAAGGTGGAGGGAATACAGTCCAGTTGAGGAACATAAAAGCATGCAGGCCTCATATTTGAAACATGCTGAAGAACTTGGATTAGAAATAGTTACACAAACTGAAGTCGTAAAACTAGAACCAAGTGATGAATTTATAACAGTTGTATCTCAAAAAGGAAATAAAGTTTTAAACTACCGTTCAAAAAAAATTGTCTTGTCAGCAGGAACAATAGGAACACCAAAAATTTTAAAAAATTCAGGGTTGCTAAAAGATTCTATAAAATTTGATTTTCACCCCATGACCCGTTGCGTTGTTGACTATGGTTCAAACGTGAATCACGGTGATCTGTTTCCTCCATATCAATCATGGACTAATGATAATAGGTTTAAATTTGGATATTCGGTATCAACATTTCCTTTTGTAAAGGCAACTTTAGCTTCTTTAGGTAAATTTGATAATATACCAAATCCTTCACAATTAGTAAGTTATTTTAGCAGTACTGTCCTTGATAATTCCTATGGAAGATTGTTAAATTTTAATGGAACACTCATACCATTTGCATATATATCAAAAAAAGATAGAGAAAAGATAAAAGAAGGCTTTGAAATTTTAAAAAATTTACTTCGTTCAACATCTGTGAATAAAGTTTGGCCTGAAAAAGGATTATCACCAATGACTACGGTTCATATTTTTGGTTCTTTGCCAATTGGAGACAACAAAGATATAGGATTGAACGGAGAGGTTTTAAAAGATACAAGAATTAAAGTTTCAGATGCATCAATTATGCCTACTGCTCCATGGGGTAATCCACAAGCTGTAATGATGGTTTTAAATGAAATTTTAATGAATAGATGGATAGATTTAAATAAATAAAAAAATATGAATACAAATCAAGTTCAAAATATTGTTATTCAAATTTTTACTGATTTATTTATTTATTATTGAAAATTATATGGTCAATATTCATATAATTGACTAGTGCTTAATATAAAAATAAAAATTTCCTTAATTTTTTTTATTTCAATTGTAAATTATGTTTTTCTGCATTTAATCCACGATGCTAACTGGATTACTTTAGTAGAAGCCTCATTTGATGTTGCTAATAGAACACCACACTGGAGAGTTAATCAAAGCAGATTAATGGGTCCAATTCTTTTAAAGTTAATTACTTTATTTGGTTTTATATCAGAACAATGGGCACTTAGGTTGTTCATGATGTTTTTTGTAACGTTTAATAACCTTCTTCTGGCTGTTTGTCTTTCAAATATGACTAATTCAAAACAAAAAATTTTAAATACTCTTATTATTTTTAACGCTTTACTCATTATTTCTCAAGATGTTTGGCTCTATGTTTGGGACTTTATTGATATATCGTTTTTTATTTTTTATGGATTTATTTTATTTAAAGAAGAATATTTAAAATATTTAGTTCCTATTAATTTTTTGCATATTTTCAATAGAGAGTCAGCTTTAATAATGGCTGTTTTTTTCTTGTTACTTATATATACAAAAGATAAAAATTTTACAAAATTATTCAAGAACAGTTATGTTATTGGGTTAATTTTTAATCTTACTTTTGGAGTGCTTTATACATATTTTTCCAGAAAAATTCTGTTTATAAGACAATCGGACTACACAGGAGGCGGTCAAGATCTTGAAAACAATTTTCTTGGAGGTAACTGGGTAACACCTTTATATAATTATAACTCTTTATACAATGGAGAGACACTAGCTAATACCTTGATACTACTGTCTTTGTTGTTGGTTTTTATATTTATATTTAAAAATTATAAAAGTTTTGAATCAGTACAAAAAAACTTATCTCTTGGAATTATTATCAATATTTTTCCGGTATTTATTTTTGGGATTTTCACCGAGACAAGACAGTACTTCCCATCATTGGTTCTTTTAACTTATTTAATTTTTTCAAAAATAAATCTTAA
>CACHTH010000005.1:0-72127 GCA_902582695.1 uncultured Candidatus Actinomarina sp. | reverse complement strand
TACAACTTTAAGAGGACTTTGAAATTCAAATGATTTTTCTTCTTCAGGATTTTTTAGTTCATCCATCCATATAACTTTTGAAATTCTTGCATAGTAAACAAGTGCAATAACTGCATTTATCGCACCTACTATAGCTAAGGAAACACCAATTATTTCCCCAGTACTTAAAAGACTTCTAAAGACCACAAACTTAGCAAACCAACCTCCAAGCGGAGGTATGCCTGCCAAAGAGAAAAAGAAAACAGTTGTAAGAACTCCAGTAAGAGGTGAGTGTTTCGCAATACCTCCCCATTCATAAAAATTATCTGATTTCGTAAAGTTCGTAAAAAGATGTACTGATAAAAAGGCTCCTATATTCATAAAGGCATAAATAATTAAATAAGTGACGCTTGCAAAAATACCATCTTGATAATTTCCAGTTATTCCAGATACAGCGAGTGGAGCGATAATAAATCCCGCCTGAGATATTGAGGAATACGCAAGTAACCTAACTGGGTTTGTTTGCTGTAGTGCTACTAAATTTCCTAGTGTCATTGTGGCACCTGCAACAATTGCTAAAATCACGCCCCAACTTTGGCCAGAACTTTCAAACACCTTTGTCAAAAGTACAATCAGTGCAACAAAGCCTGTAGCTTTGGAGCTAACTGAAAGATAAGCAGTTATTGGTAAAGGTGCACCTTCATAAGTGTCTGGAGCCCATGAGTGAAATGGAACAACAGATATTTTAAATCCAATTCCTGAAATAACTAAAATAGCACTTAGTAAAAGTACTGGCGAAGAGCCCAATGAGTTTGCAAGTAAATAGGCAGATATATCTGCGAAAACTAATTGTCCGGTTAATCCATAAATTAGTGAGAATCCATACAATATTAGAGAAGCCGAAAGAACGCCTAGTAAGAAGAATTTAATTGCACCTTCATTAGATTTTCTGTCTCCCTTTTTCCAACCAGATAATAAAAACATAGGCGTTGATGCTAACTCAATTCCAATAAATATTGTTAGCAGGTCCCTAGACGAACTTACTACTAAAGCGCCAAGTAGAGAGCTAAGGAGAAGGTAATAATACTCCCCTTGATAAAACTTATCACTTTCTATGAAGTTTATAGATAGTAAAAAAGTCAGATAAGTGATGAGTATAAACAGGCCTTTAAGTATGATTGAAAATTTATCTACTACAAAGCTGTTGCCAAAAGTATAAATTGGATCTGAGTAAGTAGCCCACTGAATTACTAGGGGTGCTAAAGAAGCTAATGTCCCAAAAAGAGCAAAAGCTGCAACATAATATTTTGATTTTCTTGGAAGAATTAAATCTAGTATTAAAGTCCCAACAATAGTGAATATAACTATTAACTCAGTTGAAATTGCAAAGTAGTTTATAGTAATTTTTATCCTCCAAATGCTTTAGAAAGAAGGCTAACAACAGCATCATTAGTTGCTCCAAATATTAGCTTTGGAAATACACCGATAAGAATTGTTAGAATTACCAGTGGGATCCATGCAGCTAATTCATAGCCATCTGCATCATGAAGCTCCATTTCATTCCATTCATCAGATGGTTCACCAAGATTAACTCTTTGCAACATCCACAACAAATATCCTGCGGTTAATACAGTTCCGATTGCACCAGCGACCATTGATCCTCGAAAAACTGTAATATTTAATCCATCAAGTGGATTAAATGCTCCAAGTAATGCCATAAACTCTCCCCAAAATCCAGCAAGTCCTGGCAGGCCTAAAGAAGCCATTGCAGTAAACCCTAACAGTGCTCCAGTCTTTGGAAGTAGTTTCATATTTCCACCTAACCTTCCCATATCCCGAGTGTGATATGTGTGAGCCATGGATCCCGATAGGAAAAATAATAAGCCAGTGATCACTCCATGTGCGACCATACCAATCATTGCAGCATTTATACCAATTGGTGTTAATGAAGCTATACCCAACATTACAAAACCCATATGACCAACTGAAGAAAATGCTATTAATCTCTTTAGATCAGTTTGAGCTAAACATGCAAGTGAACCATATATAATCCCTATTGCAGAAAGAATTGCAATTGCAGGCGCCCAGGCTTTTGCTTGTTCCGGAAGTATTGGTATTGCGATTCTAACAAAACCATAAGATCCTAATTTCAAGAGTATTGCTGCTAACAATACTGAACCAACTGTAGGAGCTGCCGTGTGTGCATCGGGAAGCCAGGTATGTAACGGCCACATTGGTACTTTAACCGCAAAGCCAAGAAACAAAACTGCAAAAACTAGCATTGCAAATGTTCCTGTAAATGCACCATTAGTTCCAAGCTCAATTAACTCAGGAATGCTAAAAGTTCTATTTCCTCTGTAATACAAGCCTAAAAAGCCCAGTAACATAAATGCGGAACCAAATAGAGTAAAAACAAAAAACTTGATACTTGCATATAGTCTTGTTTCAATTTGATTTTTAAATCCTGCTACAGTTCTTACAGTTTTATCTCCCCAAATTCCAATCATGAAATACATCGGAAGAAGAACTATTTCAAAAAATACAAAAAACAATATTAAATCAAGTGCAACAAATGTGCCATTCATACCAGTCTCTAAAACTAAAATTAATGCAAGAAATCCCTTAGGACTTTTTGGTTCTGGTAGATGTTCAATTGAATAAATAATTGCTAAAACTGTAATAAATGTAGACAAAATTAATAAAGGAAGAGATATTCCATCTATCCCAATTTCATAATTTGCGTTGATGCTTTTTATCCATGAAATTTTATTACCTAGTTGTAATTTGTCTGCATTAGAAAAATCAAACTGAGGTAGGAGTAAGGCACTTAAAATAAATGTGACTATTGACGATACTAATGCGAAGCCTTTAATTAAAAGCTCTTGGCTTTTTGGTATTGCGGTCAAAATTAATGCACTAATTAAAGGCAGAAAAACTACTGCCGTCAATCCTGTACCGTTTGTTAATAATTCCACTTTTCCTCCTATATAATAAACAAAATTAATAAACTAATCGTCACAACGCCACCTAAAAACAACATTAAATATTGCTGTGTTCTTCCTGTCTGTAGTAATTTAACTTTCCCACCAAAGCTATCAGTTCCTGTGGAAGACATATTCAAAACTTTATCGATTCCATTTTGATCAATATTGTTATAAACTATTACACCCATAAATGATGCAAGCTGACCAAAACCATTTACAAATCTATCTATTACATTTGTGTTAAATGCATCAACTGCTTTAGCCATATTTAATTTGATTGGATCAATAATAAATTTGAAATAGAAATCATCAATGTAGTATTTATTTTCTAATACTTTCCAAATAGGTTCGATTTTAATTTTGTCGTCTCCAGTCTCAGCACTTCCTTGAAGTTGGTATAAATAGTAACCTAGACCTATCCCTAGCAATCCTGCAGTTAAACCGAGTCCTAGAGCAAATAAGTCGAAGCTTTCTGGGTGATATTCAATAATAGGATTTTTACGAGTAGTTACCCATTTGGTAAAGCCTGTGTAAACCCCTGGAATATTAACCCATCCAGAAGCTGCTGCAAATACAGCCAGTACAACTAAAGGTGTGGTCATCATGGAATCTGACTCATGTGGATGACCGTGACCTCTGTACTCTCCTAAGAAAGTAAGGCAAACTGCTCTAGTCATATAAAAAGCAGTTATGAAAGCACCTAATACAGCTATAAAGAAAAAGGTTGTTTCACCTTCATGATTAAAAGATGCAAGGATTTCATCCTTAGAAAAGAAACCTGCGAATGGTGGTAAACCGGCAAGTGCTACTGTTCCAATAATAAATGTTGAAAAAGTTTTTGGCATGACTTTCCTCAAACCACCCATTTCTAACATACTATTACTGTGTACTGCATGTATTACTGATCCAGCCCCTAGAAATAATAGAGCTTTAAAAAACGCATGTGTCCACAAATGAAAGAGTGCTGCAGTGTACGCTCCAGAACCAATTGCGGCAACCATATAACCAAGCTGACTTACAGTTGAATATGCGAGAACTTTCTTTAGATCATCTTGAACAATTGCTATAAGTCCAGCCGTAAGAAGAGTTATTACTCCAAATAACATTACAATGTCTAATGCTTCATTTGCTATTCCTTGATAAAAAGGGAACATTCTAGCTAATAAGTAGACTCCTGCAGTGACCATTGTTGCAGCATGCATTAGTGCTGAAACTGGAGTTGGGCCTGCCATTGCGTCGGGTAGCCAGACATGTAATGGAAACTGTGCGCTTTTACCCATTGCACCTATAAATAGCAATACCCCGGCTACAAATGCGACATTTTTTATTGCTGGATAATCATGCGTTGCTTGATACAGAATTTCAGATATCCTCATAGTGCCAGTATTTAAAGCAAGAATTATTATTCCAATCATTAAGCCCACATCAGCAATCTTATTTGTAATAAAAGCCTTCATAGCTGCTGAAGAGTTATCCTTGACTTCCCAGTAATGCCCTATAAGTAAATACGAACAGACTCCAACTAGTTCCCAACCAATTAAAATTTGGATTAACGTAGGTGAAGAAACTAATACAAGCATACTTCCTGCAAATAAAGTCAAGGACGTGAAGAAAAATGTATATCTTATTTCACCTTCCATATAATTTGTCGCATAAATAAATACAAGAAGCGCAACAAGTCCAACAACAAAGTACATCATGATTGATAGACCATCTACTACCCAACCGAATTCAATATCAAATTGTCCGATATTTCCAACATTAATAAAAAATTCATTGGCAACCCCTTCAGTTACATGAAGGTACATTAAAGCTAAGCTATAAATAAAAATTATTCCGATGGTGCCTAATGCAATTTCAGCACCCTTTAGTGGAAGGCTCTTTCCAGCAAAAGTAATTATTAGTGCAGCTATAAAAGGAAGAACTACAAGGACCCAAGCAAATTCTGCAAGTACGCCGCCATCTGTGTAGACGACCTCACCCTCAGCGAATAAATTAATATTTGTTTTTACCATTTCATTAAATCAAATTCATTAATGTTTGCGGTTTGTCTATTTCTAAACAACATGAGTACAATCGCAAGACCAATTCCAACCTCAGCAGCAGCAATTGTAATAATAAAAATTGTGAAAATTTGTCCTTGCATCAATGTATCTGCAAGCATGGTATCAAATATAATAAAGTTGATATTGACAGAATTCAAAATTAACTCAATTGACAATAAAACCATTACGGCATTTCTTCTAACTAAGATTCCATAAATACCTAAAGAAAATAGAGCAGCTGCAACAACTAATACAGGCTGTACAATCATACTTGATCCTCATCAATTAATGCTTCGTCTTTCCTAGCAAGCGTTATGCCTCCAATTAAAGCTGCGAGTAAAACAAAAGACACTAGTTCAAATGGGAATACAAATCTACTAAGTAGTATTTCACCTAATAGCTCCGTTGAAGAACCGGATGTTATCGTCACATCGCCATCAAAACCATTAATTAATATATATGAGAATAGAAGAAAAATTGATCCAGCTATTGCTGCTCCCAATTTTTTATTTTTATCGTTATCAAGTTCTGCATTTTTGCCAAGGGGAGCACGTGTAATCATAATACCGAACAAGAAAAGAACTATTACTGCTCCAATATAAACGAGAACCAACACAAGTGCTACGAACTCTGTTGACAACATTAAAAACAATATTGCCGTTAAAGCCAAAGTAAAAACTAATGAAATAGCTGCATGAATAACGTTTGAGGTTGTAACTACCCTTATTGCAGTTGAAAGAAGCGCAAGAAGAACGAAATAAGTTACAATTTCAAAAATTTCCATTTTTAGCTTTCTAGACCTTCAGCCTCTGGAACAGTTTTTAACCAATCATCCAAACGTTCTTTGTCGTGCAACATGTCGCCCATGTTAAATTCAGAATATTCATATTCTGGTGACCAAAATAATGCATCAAAAGGACAAACTTCTACACAAATTCCACAGTACATACATAATGCATAATCAATATCGAACCTATCTAGAACGGCTCTACTTCTTTGCCTACCCCCAGGTTTAGATGGAGGTTGTAATTCTTTATGGCCCTCAATATAAATACACCAGTCTGGGCATTGACGGGCACAAAGCATGCAACTAGTGCATGCTTCTTGATCTAAAGCGATCACACCCCTTGCTCTTGGTGCAACTTTCTCCTTTTCAAACGGATAGTTTACATTTGGTTTTGAATGGAAAGGAGACAAAGTTTTTAACATATTAACAATTACGATTTTTATTCCAATTAAAAATCCAGGCACTTTTGGTTTAAATGTTTTCATTAAAATCCAACCTTCATAACTGCAGTTACAAGAATATTAACTAAAGATGCAGGAATAAGTATCTTCCATGCAAGATTTTGAAGTTGATCTTCTCGGAATCTTGGTTGGGACCATCTTATTGCAACCAAGATAAAACCTAAAATAGCTGTCTTTGTCAAAAGAACTACTGGTCCATAAAAGTTTACCCATTCAGTTGGAAGGAGTGGTACATGGTAACCACCAAGGAATAATGTTGAAGCAATTGCACACAAAATAAACATATTCATGTATTCAGAAATATAAAATATAAGAAACCTGATACCAGAGTATTCTGTCATAAAACCCATAGTTAGTTCTGATTCACCAATTGGCATATCAAACGGTACTCGCATCATTTCAGCTGTTGCAGCAACCATGAAAATTAAGAATCCTACAATCTGTCCCCCAACTACAAAAGGTACTCCCCATTCAATTTGCTTTTCTACTATTCCAACTAGTGACATAGTTTCAGCTTGAATAACTACTCCAACAACAGCAAGAATTAACGGAAGTTCATAAGCTATAAGCTGTCCTGCAGCTCTCAAACCACCCATTAGGGAATATTTGTTTGCTGATGACCATCCAGCAGTTAGCACTCCTATAGTTCCCAAAGAGCTGATCGCAAGTGCAAAGAAAACACCCAATTCTAAATCTGCTACTACCAAAGTTGGGCTCATTGGGACTACTGCAAAAAGTGCGACGCAAGAAACCATAACATAAGCAGGTGCCCATTTAAACACGGGCCTATCAACTTCTGTAGGGATAATGTCTTCTTTTTGAACAAATTTAAGTATTTCCGCAAGAGGAAATATGAAACCTCTAAGTCCTACATGTAAAGGACCCGGTCTTCGCTGCATCCATGAGGCACCCTTTACATCCATTATTGTGAATATAATTGCTCCGTTCAAAGCAGCAATCGCAAGAAATCCAACCTTGACTAAAACTTCTGTCATCTATCTACATCTCCTAGAACAAAGTCTAAACTTCCCATAATTGCAATTAAGTCTGGGAGTAAAGCCCCCTCAAGCATAATAGGTAAAATAGAAACATTGCTGAACGAAGCTGTACGAACTTTAAGTCTGTAAGGCCCTAACCCACCGTCTGAGACTATATAGTAACCCATTTCACCTTTTGGATTTTCTGCTCTTACATAGGTACGTCCTTGGGGAACTTTGATAACTTTGGGCACCTTTGCTTGTAGTGGGCCAGATGGCATAGAGTCGATTGCTTGTAAAACAATTTTTGCAGATTCAACCATTTCTTTTACTCTGACATCCCATCTGTCGTAACAATCTCCATTTTCTCCGACTGGAATATCATAATCAAATTGATCATATGGCAGGTAATCTGTCTGGGTTCTTAAGTCTGACTTAACTCCTGATGCCCTGAGTATTGGGCCAGAAACACCATAAGCTTCTGCTGTTTCTGCAGTGAGAACGCCTACATTTTTGGTTCTTTTCTTAAAAACTTCATTTCCACCGATTAAATTTTGAAATTGATCAGCTGCCTGTATAACTTTTTCCATGGCTACTTTTGTATCTCTATAAAATCCAGCAGGTAAATCTTGAATATTTTTTTTCGAAGTGGGCCCTGCTCCGGCTGCAGGTTTTACTCCTCCAATACGATTAAAGTTTGGATGAAATCGTCCTCCAGTTACTGACTCTATTAAATCTAAAACTCGTTCCCTGTCTTCCATCGCATAAAAAATTGGGGTTAGTGCACCAACCTCAAGAGCGTATGCACCATTAAAGACGAAATGTGAAGAAATTCTGGCCATCTCAGTAAGAATTAGTCTGATATGCTTCGCTCTTTCAGGTACTTCTATTTCCATTAATCTTTCAGCTCCAGCAATGAATGGAATCTCATTTGAAAACCCTGCAACCCAATCTATTCGATTTACAAGTGTTGTAATTTGTGGATAGGATCTTACTTCTGCGAGCTTTTCATATCCGCGATGCATATAGCCCAAAACAGGTTTCACATCATGTACTTTTTCACCATCTACTTTTGCTACCAGTCTTAAAACTCCATGAGTAGATGGATGTTGAGGTCCGATGTTAAGTGTCATATCTTCAGTTTCAATTTCAACTGATACAGAAGCCTCTGAAAAACTGTTCATATTCTGTGGATCTAAAGCATTAACCATCTACTGATCCATCACTTTCTGATTCTTCTGGCATTCCCTCAACATCTACATCTCCCGGCCAAGGTTTAACTTCTCTGCTTATTAACTCAAAAGATTTCAGCATAGGATTTCCTTCATATCCATCAGGAAGATAAAGTTTTTCAAGATTTGGATGATTTTCAAAATTTATACCAAACATTTCGTACGCTTCTCTTTCATGCCAATTTGCACCAGCGTACACATCAATAAGTGAGTTAATATTTGGCTCTGATTTACTAATACTTGTTGATACAGTAACTAAGTTAGTATTGTCTAAATCTGACAGGCATGTAATTATTTCAAAACTAGGGGAAACGCTCTCTTTTGGTGCTTCGCCAACAGAAACTTCATTGTCCCAATCTATTGCTGAGAGCCAAGAGAAAAATTTTAAATTAAATTCATCTCTAAGTTTTTTATGTACATCAATCCACTCTGTTGAATCAATTTTTATATTGATTGTTTCAAACTCAAGAGTTGCCTCTTTAAAGCTTTCTTTTATATTGTTAAAAAATTCTTCCATTTTAAATTGGCTCAGTTTGAACTTCTAACCACTTCTCTTTCATGTCTTCTCCGCGAATTTTTTTCTGTAGAAGAATAATTCCTTCCTGCAATGCCTCAGGTCTTGGTGGACAACCGGGAACATAAACATCAACAGGGATTAATTGATCTACTCCCTTGGTGACTGAGTAAGAGTCCCAATAAGGTCCACCACTATTAGAACAAGATCCCATTGAAATAACATATTTTGGCTCTGGCATTTGGTCATAAAGCCTTTTCACAGAAGGAGCCATTTTATCTGTTACTGTTCCTGCAACAATCATAAAATCCGCCTGACGTGGAGATGCTGGAAGTGGAATAACTCCTAACCTCATAAAATCATGTCTTGGTCCGCTTACAGCCATAACCTCAATAGCGCAACATGCTAATCCAAATTGAAAGTACCATAGCGAGTATGATCTGGCCCAGTTGAATACTGAGGATATAGGTTTTGGTAGGCCGAATTTATCTATGACTCCCATTTTAAGACATCCTTTCTTATTGCGTATATAAGTCCAATTAACAAAATAAATATAAAAACAAACATTTCAATTAAGCCAAAGTAGCCAAGTTTTTCTAGGTTGATAGCCCATGGAAATATGAAGACCGCTTCGACATCAAATATTACGAAAAGCAAGCCAAATATATAATACCTTACGTATGTTTGACTCCATCCAGTTCCAACTGGATCAACACCACATTCATAAGTTTGCAACTTTTCTTCGTAAGGCTTGTTTGGTCTTAGTACTGAAGCTACTCCAAGAAGCAATACGACAAGAAAGAGGCCAAAACCTAGTACTGCTCCTATGGTCACGTAATCTTGAAAATAAGAAATCATAATTTATAGTTTAGTTAAACCTCTAAAAAGTTTAGTTTTTTCTCAAACTTCAGTGTAATTTTTTTGTAAGATTTTTTATAAGTGATTAATAAAAATTTTTTACAAGAACCTAACCTAATAGATCTTTCGAAAGAAATATTTAAAGCAGTAGTTCGTGACAAAGTTGAAATAGATACAAGATTTGAACTTTTGTCACAAGACCTTTACGAAGCAGATACTATAAACTTCATACTGGCTGATGGTCTGGGTTATAAAAATCTAAGCAGTACAGATTCTTCATTGAATAAGAACGTTACTCAATCTATTAATACAACATTTCCTTCATCAACTAACGTTGCCTTATCATCAATATCCTTCATAAAGAATCCAATTGAACATGGTTTGATAGGATATTACATGTATGACAAATCAAAATATGGCATCATAAATGCTTTAAATTGGAATGAGGATAATAAAAATTTATTATCAAATAATTATTATCAAAAACAAAGTTCAATTTGGAAAATTTTTAAAGACAACAAAATTTATGCTTCGAATTTTCAACCTAGAAACTTGGTTGGAAGTCCACTATCAAATTTTTTGTATGAGCAATCGAATACTATTCCTTATGATGATGCACAAAGTCTTTTAGAGTTGTTATCAGATTCTTCGATTTTAGAAAATAGGTTTAATTTTATCTACTATCCATTAATTGACGTTACAGCCCATATATTTGGAGTGAATTCAGATGAGTGGCAAATTGAAATAACTAAATTTGAAAAATTGGTTAATGAGATTTCAAATATTAGTAACAAAAAAACAAAAACAATAATTTCTGCTGATCACGGTCTTGTAAATATTAACGATGAATTTCGTCATCATTTGAATTATGGTGATGACCTACAAATATACGGAGACCAACGTTCAGTTTATATAAATGGGGCTAAAGAAAATGTTTTAGAAACTTTTTCTGAAATACCAGGTGTTTTATTGGAGCAACATGATTTGTCTTATCTTCTAGGAGATCCAATAGATGAATTTTTGCAGTCAATTTATCCTGATTTTTGTTTTTTAGTTGAAGATAAAAATATCGTATATCCAAAACATCTTTCGGCAAAATTAAAGGGTTACCATGGAGGAATATCCGAAGAGGAGTTAAAAATTCCAATTATTGAATTCTCTAACTTCTAAGTTACTTATACTATGAGTGTGAAAAATTTAAAAATTTTGCTTCTTCTGTTAACATTTTCTTTTTGTTCCCAGTCCAGTGAAATGACAATGGGAGCTCCTGAGCCGTATTTTGGAGGAGTAGAAGATATGGCTACTTCTGAAGTAGCTTTCTCAAGAGAATCTTCTTTTTCACAAGGTGACTATATCATTAAGACTGCTTATGCAAGCACAGACGTTAGTTCATCTAATTTTGAAAATACAATTGATGAAGTAGAACTCTTGGTAAAGAATTTCAATGGAAATATTTCTAATACGTATCTTTCAACAAATTACCAAGGACTTAAAAGTTATAACTTAACTATGAATATTCCAGCTGAGGATTTTGAGAGTTTTCTAAAGGCAGTAGAGGATATTTCAAAGTTTACAAACATAAATTTAAATGCAAATGATGTAACAAAATATGTTCTTGATATAGATTCAAGATTGAAATCATTAAATGATGAGAAGGAAGCACTTGAAGAAATTAAAGCAGAAGCTGTATCGACATCAGATAAGCTTCAAGTGCAGTCTCAACTTCGTTACATAAATCAAGACATTCAAGTTTTGGAAGGACAAAAAGAATATTATGAAAATTCAGTATCGTACTCATCTTTGACATTAGATATTAGAGAGGGTTCTGGAGTATCGCTGTTTTCATGGAATTATTATGTTCAAAGAGCATTAAATTGGATTGAATCAATTATTGGTTTTGTAGTATCTTTTGGAATAATTGCAGTTCCGTTGTTGTTGCTAGTATTAGGATTTAGAAAATTTAGATCTAAAAACTAATGGCGCTTTCTTATATTGGTTTATTTTTAATAATTATCCTGCTTATATTTTTTGGAAAAAAAATTAAATAAGTATTTAATTCGGTTGGTATGTTCCAAAAAAGACTTGCCATGCAAGACAAGTCTTAGCAAGCAAGCTTAACCAAATGTAAGCTCTTTCACCGTATAGATAGTCTTTCCATTTACCTACTTGCTTATATTGCAAAATCATATTTATTGAAAAGGTATTAAAGAATAAAAATATACTAACAAAAATCCAAACAACAAATTGTGGAACTCCTTGGGGATTAGAGTCAGTTGCTACCCCATCACCTATTAGATTAATAAATATAAAAATCCAAGGGGCAACACCAACTAGGCAACCCATTATGTAGCTTGTCCAATCAACTTTTTCTGTGTACTGATTGTGAACTTCCATCATCCATCCAAACCAACACATAGCTGCGTTCATAAAAAATATTCCAGCTAATGCCCAAATATCATAGATGCCAACTAAAAGTGCAATAAGAACAATCATGACTGATGCACTTATAGAGTATTCAATCCATCTGACCTTATTTATTCCTTTTGATAAGTCTTCTTTGTACTTTTTATAAAAAGGACCGGAAATTAAATAGTGAGCGACAGCTGACGCAAGTAAGAAAGTTGCAACTGCTGGACCAAAATTTGTAACTTCTGTCCAAATTTCTAATTCTGGAACAAGAGCAAAGCTTGATGGATCATTAGGAGAGCCAACTCCAACAAGTTGAGTCAAGGTTATTGGAACAACAAAATCTGAATTAACAACTGTTCCAAGCCAAAATAAAAGCCCTCCCTGAATAAGATGGACTGTTCCCATAATTAAGTTAAACTTTTTTAATTTTTGAATTTTTGTTTCCATGCTCCCTCTTTAAATCAGTAAGCTAAGTTTAGTTTTCTAATTAATATTAAATCATGGATAAACAATTAATTTTTTCAGAAATTGAATCACTAATTTTTGATATGGACACATTAATTAAGTCTCTTGCAAATTCTAGGGAATATATAGCAGAGGGAGATTATGCCCGTGCTACTTCAAAGCTTTCGGAACTTGAAATTGAATTACAATCTCTTGCAGGAAGAGTTTCTTATATTAAATCAAGCCTTTGAGGGGAATGTTGTAACCTCTGAAATATTTATATTTACCTTATCGCCAGATTCAAATATTGTATTAGGTAAAGAACGTGCTCTAAAAACTTCACCTTTACTATTTTGGAATGATATTACCTGATCATGGCCATAGAAGGTACATTCTTTAACCAAGTAACTTCCGTCTGAATCTAAAGTGAGTTCAATACACTCAGGTCTAATTGATACATCTAAAGCACCATCATAAGCAGATACAAAAGTTCCTAAAGATGTCTCAACTCTACCGTTAACTGAGTAGCCCTTTAATATATTGGGGTCACCTACAGAGTTCGCCACAGTTTGGCTAACTGGATTTAAATAAATTTCTTGCGGCGTAGCGCTTTGTATAACTGTTCCATTTTCTAACACACTAACTACATCGCACACTGACAATGCTTCCTCTTGATCATGAGTTACAATTATCGCAGTAGTCTCAGTTTTTCTTAAGAGATAAACTACTTCGTCTCTTAATTCCCTGGCCATATGTGCATCTAAGCTTGTAAATGGCTCATCTAGAAGAATTACTTCCGGACCGGGAGCTATCGCCCTTGCAAGTGCAACTCTTTGTTGTTGACCACCAGATAGTTCTTGAGGATATTTATTTTTATAATTTTCTAAATTACACATTTCTAAAACTTCTTCTAATCTTCCTTCATTTATTTCATTTTTGGAAAGTCCAAAAGATATATTTTTTTCAACATCTAGATGTGGAAATAATGCATAGTCTTGGAAAACCATACCAACATTTCTATCTTCAGGAGGTACAAAAACTTCATCGCTTGAAATGATTTGATTTCTCATTTCTATTAAACCAGAGTCTGGTTTTTCAAATCCAGCAATTAATCTTAATGCAGTAGTTTTTCCTGAGCCTGACATTCCCAACACGCCAACAATTGATCCATTCCAAACGTCCAAATTAAAATCTGACAAAACAGTCTCTTTTTCGTAAGACTTTGTTACTGATCTTGCTCGTATAATTAAATTTTCAAATGCCATTAGTTTGTTAAATTTCTAGTACTAAGTATATATGTAGGAAGTGCGCTAATTGCTAACAAAATAAATGCAGAAAATGCTGCTTGTGTAAATAAAGCTTCAGAAGCGTTAGACCATATGTCAACAGCCATAGTGCTAAAGCCGGTTGGACGCAGTAGTAAGGTTTGCGGTAACTCTTTCATTGTTGAAAGAAAAACTAAAGCTGCACCAGCTAATAATCCTTTGTAAATAAGTGGAAATGTAATTTTTATAAATGTTTCCATCTTTGAAAAACCAAGGCCAGAACTTGCTTCAATATAGGATAGTTTCACTTGTTCCATTGACGCTTGTCCTCCTCCAACAGCTTGAGGTAAAAAAACTATTAAGTATGAGATTATAAGTGTTGTAAAAGTTTGATAAATCGCTGGAACAATTTTAATAGTTATAAACAACATTGAAATTCCTACAGCAATATGAGGAAGCCCATATAAAGTAAGGGTTACTTTTTCGAATAAATCACCAAATTTTGATCTATATTGAGAAATCATTATAACTATTGGAGTAGCAATAATCATTGCAAATATTGAAGTTACAGTAGCTGCTGTTAGTGATCCAACTACGCCTGATAGAACGTTATTAACAGCATTGCCTTGTGACATACCTCGAATTAACCAATAGGAAAGAACACTTATTGGTATAACTAAACTGAATAAAATAACTAAAGCAAAAAATGCTAAAACTAAAACTTTATTTTTGTGAGACAATTTAGCTTTTACAATTTCTCTTGGTGTTCCAGAAACTTTAGCTGACCTACTTAATTCACTTCCCCTTTGAGCAAAACTGATTATTAAAGCAATAAATATCAACAAGGTCGAATAAAAAATTACAGGATCACCATTTATATTTATTGTGTAATAAGAGTAAATTGCCTTTGTTAATGTTCCATATTTCATTAAAGAAACAGCACCAAAATCAGAAATTACATACAATCCAACTAAAAGAGATGAATAAATAATAGGTTTTTTTAATCTTGGTAAAACAATACTGCTATACATCTTTATTTTTTTAACTCCAAGTGACCTAGCAGCATCTTCAACTGTTGAATCTAAATTTCTAAGTGCACTACTGCAAATTAATTGAACATATGGATAAGTAAACAAAGTAAGTACAATCCAGCTTCCAATAAAACCATCAATTCCAGATATTTCATTTATCCCAAAACTTGAAAAAATATCTACAAATAATCCCCTTGGTGAAAATGCTGAAACATATGTTAAAGCACCTATGTAAGACGGTATTACTAAAGGTAAAATTGTAAGAGTAAACAATAACTTAGAAGCAGGAATTTCATATCGAACAATAAGAATAGAAATTAATAAACCTAAAAATAGGCTTGTAAGAATTACTGCAATAAATAAAAATATTGTATTCAAAAATAATGTAAGAACATCCCATGATTGTAAAAATTCAGACAAATTTTTTGAAAAATTTGCAAAACGCCAAAACATATAAAAAATAGGCATCAAAAATAAAATTAAAATAAAAGTATTTGTTACTATCAGAGGTTTTGGTGCCTTCACTCTATTAAGGATAAATAAAAATTACAGTTATTAAAAGAAAAAAATTCTGGCCAGAGTTTCCTGGCCAGAATTTTTGACTCATTTTGATACTAAATGAAGAATCAAAATCCTGCCTGAGCAATCAACTCTACAGCTTTTTCCTGCCATAGAGATAACGCTGACCAATTTAGGTTTGAAGGAGAGTTCAAACTATTAATGTCTGGAAGCAAAGCATTAGGCTTAATACCTGTAACAAGAGGGAACTCGTAAACAGTATTTGTAAATGTTTCTTGAGCCGCTTTTGAATGTAGGAATTCAATAAATGCTAACGCTGCTGGTTTATTTTGGCTTGAAGACAAAATACCAACACCAGCAGGCATAACCATTGCTCCACATCCTTCATCCAAATATACATTCTTAATTGGCTCATTTCCGCTTTCAGCCAACACTCGCAATGTGTAATAGTGATTAATCATTCCAATATCTAGCTCACCGGCTGCAGCAGCTGCAACTTGTGGTGAGTTTTTAGGATATTCAGCATATCCAAGTCCATTTATGGTGGTTAGCCATTCTAAGACTTTTTCTTCACCGTCCAACTCAACCATACAAGCAACCATTGCTATGAATGAAGAATTGGTTGGAGCAAGTCCTAATCGATTTCTAAACTTTTCATCTGCAAGACCATAAATATCATTTGGCAACTCCGAATCTTGAACGTCTCTAGTATCAACAACTAGAGCTCTAGATCTACCAGATGTTCCCACCCAGTAATTATTTTTATCTACAGCCCAGCCGGGAACATTATCTAAAATATCAGCCGGTAGTCTCTCAAACAGGCCTTCTTTGGCGACAATTCCAAGACTTACTGGGTCTTGAGAAAAGAAAACATCAGCAGGACTGATTGCGCCTTCAAGTTTAAGAGTTCCTGCTAACTCCGCACTTTTAGCATATCTTACCTCGACTGTTACCCCCGAAGTAGATTCAAATTCAGCAATAATTTCTGATACTAAACTTTCTTTTCTTCCGCTATAGATGACAAGCGTCCCGCTTACTTCTGCTTCTTCCTCGGTTAATGCTGCATTAACTGCAGCTTCAATTTCTTCTTGAGAGACTTCTCCAGCTGGACCTTGTTCACCAGCCGGACCACGTTCACCAGCTGTAGTAGTACAAGCCGATAAAACTATTGTGAGAGCAACTAAAACTAAAATATATTTTTTATTCACATTTACCTCAAATTTCAAATTTACTTTGTTAATACTACTTAACATTTTAAGTTAATGCTAATTTATTTAAAAAAAAATTAAAAATTTATAGAATTCAGATTTAAGTTTAAGAAATTTGACTGTGTTGAGAAAATTAGTTTACGCTACCTGATTTAGAAAGCCTTTTAAAATTAAACGATCTTAAAACAAACTTTCCCCCATTGCGGACAAACCACATAAAGCCAGCAAGTAAGTAAGCGTAAGGACACATCATATTACTGATATTATACATTAAATAGTAAAATATTAATAATGCAAAAAGACCCTAAGATTGTAAGAAAATATGAACCAGTAATTTGGTTACTTTTTTTTGGATTGACCTTCGCGGTTGGTTGCCCAGCATTTTAGAAATATCATTATTTGTTAATTACTGTTAACATGTAACTAATGAATACTAAAAACCCAAATATTCTCTCTCAAGATGAAATAGAAAGTTTACCAAATTCTTTTTATTCTCATGCTGAAGCAATATATCATCTTAATGAAGTTGGTATTGAAGTAAAGCAAACCCGAGTAGCAGAGTGGCTAGGTGTTAGTAGAGCAAACGTTTCTCAAGTTATAGGAAGAATGCAAAATAATGGTCTTATTGAATTAACAGATGAATTAAAGCTCTCTAAAAAAGGTGCTTATCTAGCAAAAATAATTTCACGCAGACATCGAATAATTGAGAGATTTCTTTCAGAAGTCCTTGACTTGCCTTGGGACAAAGTTTACAAAGAAACAAAAAAATGGGAAAACATTCTAAGTCCTACTACTGAAGAGGCAATGTTAAAAATTTTGGGTAATCCAACTACTGGTCCTTTTGGTAACCCAATTCCTTATTCAAACTATAAAGAAGTTCCCATGAAAAATTTATTGGATGTTGATCCAAATGAAGATTATGAAATTTTAAAAATTTCAGAAGAGCTTAAAAAAGACAACAATGTAATTGATTTTCTACAGAAAAATCAGATGTTGCCTGGAAACAATATTTTTATTTCTGATACAAACAAGTATTCAATTACTGTCAGTATTACAAAAAATCAATATTTTGGTCTCGATCAGTACATTGCTGAGAGAGTATTTGTCGGTTGATTCAATTTATGATTATACAGAGATTTTTTATAATTGACTTATGAGTGATTTATTGTCAAATATACCTTATGAACTATTTAGTTATATTGGTGGTGGAATATTTTTGTTTATCATCTTATATAAATTTTTCCCAAATTTATTTATTAAGATTCATAAACCAGTCTTTTTCACGATAGGTATATTGTCATTATCTTTAGGATACGTTGGAATTGTAATTCCTGGTCTTCCCACAACTGTTTTTATACTGATTGCAGCATGGGCTTTCTCAAAATGTTCAGAAAAATTTACATTTTGGATTGAAAACCACAGAATTTTTGGTCCAATCATTTTAAATTGGAAAACATATAGAGGTCTTTCAAGAAGGGCTAAGAAGCTAGCCATTTCAATGATCATTCCAACTTTTGTATTTACTATCTACTTTGTTTTTTCACTTGTTGGGGACTTAATTTTTGGTGCTTTTGGAATCGCTCTTTGCACATGGTTAGCAACTAGACCAGAGCCACCTCTTGAAAACGAAGCTTAAATTTAGTTAGCTTCGGGGATTTGATAGCCTATTGGTGAAACTTTATCTAATTCAAATACATCTCTTGCTTGAGCTTCGTAATTCAATCCTATAGATATTTGATCTCCTTCAGTAACCCTATTCCCATTTTCATCTAGCCTTGCATTCATGGTTGCTTTTTTGCCAGATTTACAAATTGTTTTTATTTCAGTCATCTCATCAGCCCAGGCTAATAAATATACACTTCCTGGAAAAGGTTCTCCACGAAAATCTGTTCTCAATCCATAGCAAAGAACAGGAATTTTAAGCTTATCTACAACCAAAGACAATTGAAGCACTTGTTTTGGGCTAAGGAACTGTGATTCATCAACAAGTACGCAAGACACTTTTTCCCTTTGATGTTCATGTGCAGTCCAAACATATAGATCATCATCAGCAGTAAAAATTTCACATTCCCTGTCCAAACCAATTCTTGAAGCAATTTTTCCCTCTCCAAATCTGTCATCTAGTTTTGGTGTGAATAAAAGAGTTCTCATATTTCTCTCTTCATAATTATGTGCAGACTGTAAGAGAGTTGTACTTTTTCCAGCATTCATTGCTGCATAATAAAAATATAATTTTGCCATTTCTTATATATTAGTTACTTAATTTATTGTTGCTATCGAACAGCAACTATTCTTCCAACAGTTTTTCTGCTTCCAATCATGTCAAGATACTCGACAATTTCATCAAATTTAATAGTTTTAAAGACAGGTTCAATTTGTTGATTGGTGTATAAATCAAATATTAACTCCATCCTTGATTGAAGATATTTTTTATCATCATTTTCGAAACTGATCATGAAAACTCCCATAATTGAAATATTCTTAACAAGTAAATAGCTAAGAGGTTGGGTGGGAATATTTCCACTTGCAAAGCCTACTATCAGTGCTCGGCCTTCAGAACTGAGCAGACGTATTCCTTGTTCATATGGTTCGCCTCCAACTTGATCATAAAAAATATCCACTGGTCTTTTACCAAATTTTGCTTCCACAGTTTCTTTTAAATCTTCCTCTTGATAATTTATTACTAAATCTGGTCCAAATTGTTTAACCAACTCTTTCTTTTTTTCAGAACCTACTGCGGCAATAACTCTTGCACCAGATATCTTTGCAAGTTGAATAGCTGATAATCCCACTCCACCTGCTGCTGCATTAACTAATACCAATTCATTAGGTTTTATTTGAGCTCTTCTGTGTAGTGCAAAGTCTGAAGTAAGGTATGACATAAGAATTGCCGCACCTACTTCAAATGAAATATTTTCAGGAAGTTTATATGTTAGATTTTCAGACACCACACAAACATCACCAAAACTTCCATGTCTTCCAGATCTAAATACAGTGGTCGCTGCTACAACCCTATCTCCTACTTCAAACTGACTATCTTCATGACACTCCTTTATGTAGCCCGCAACCTCAAAACCAGGTACAAATGGATGTTTTGGGTTCGATTGGTACAGCCCACTTGATAATAAAAGATCAGCATAATTTAAAGTTGCTGCTTTGGTTTCTATTATTAACTCTTTATCTTTGATTTTTGGGTAATCCATTGTTGTGAATTCAAGATCTGAGAATAAACCCATTTCTTTTTGAACTAATGCTTTGTATTCATTCATATCAATATCATAAAAGAATTTATTAATGGTAGTCTTTTTTTATGGAAGTAATTATTAAATACATACACATGATTGGTTTGTCAGTCTGGCTTGGATCAATGATTCTTTGGGCAGTATTTGCACCTCAGCTTTATAAAATCGATCCTTCAAAAAAAACTACAGATACTTTAAGAGGCTATTTTAGTTCAGTCTCTTGGACATCATACTTTTTAGCATTAGTGTCCGGATTGACTCTTTACTTTTTAGAACAAAGCACAACTTCAAATTGGCTACTTGAAGTATCACTTCTTGGGTTAGCTGGTGTTGTGATTGCATTACATAGCTATGCTACAAAACTTAGTGCTGCATTAAGAGGTGCTTTTAATGGGGTAATGTTAATTCTTGCTTTAGTAGTTGTGTACCTAGCAACTATATATATTTAAAAAGAATTAATTAAATCTAAGTCTTCTTCAGCAATAATTCCGTATCCTCGAGTAAGAATATTTTTGCTATCTTTTTCAATCAAAAACCAATATATTGTTTCATTAGAAGGTATGTCTAAATTTGTTAAAAACTGGTCTAGGTCGACATAAGCAGTAATTGTTCTATCTCTGATTCTGTCATCTCTTATTCCAGCTCGCATAATTCCATCTAAATAAACTTCAAATAGTTTAGAACTTTTTTGTACAGTTGGTACTTCAATAATGTTATGTGAATCACCAAATCCATTACTTTCTAGTAAAGATATTGACTCATCTACCAGAGGTTGGTGCCATTGTTGAAACGCTACGATAATAATTAGATTTTTATCAACAAAATCATCTGGTACAACTTTGTCTCTTTTATTTAAATCTCTTCCATTTATCTCTGGAAACTCTCCATATTCAACAGTCACTTCATTCTCCTGTTCTGCTTGACAACTTACAGAAAAAAATAAAATTAATACAAGGAAGCTAGTCTTGAACCGGACCAAGGACTGCCTCAAGATTTTTAATTTGTTTATCCATTAATTTGTTAAAAATAGGTCCTACAAAGATCCCCAATACAAAAAAAGGAAAATTGTATTTAATATCTACAGAGTAAGTAACTTCAGTACCTTTTGAGTTTGCTGATAAAAAAATAGTGTCAACAATTGTAAATATAGAAGTACTCGCTTGTAATGAGACTCTTAACGGTGGACCCCATTCAATAATTTCATAGTTATATTCTCTTGGCTTATTGTTAAAATGTGTTTTTACTTTGAAAACTGAACCTTGTCTTAAAGGTTCTTTTGTAATAAGCTCGCCTTCATCACCTTCAGCCCATTTTTCTAAATTTCTAAAATCTGACAAAAAACCAAAAGCTGAATCAATATCTGAGCTGACTGTTACTGTTCTTGAAAAATTTGGCATACGTTTATATTAAATAAATTAAATTTTTGTTGGGAATTGTTTATCTAAGATTTAAAGATCTATTTCTAAAACCTATAAATCCTATTACCAAAAATAATGCTATTTTTCCTATGACGAGCAATAAGTCTTCAGCAAATAATCCATCTTGATACGGGTTTCCATATGCTCCAAAAGATGAGAGATTGTCATCAAACCATTCAAAGAATTCATTTGTTCCAGCTAGAGAGTTGGTTAAATATTCAAATGCCATTAAACCTCCACCAAAAGCCCAAGCCATTGAAGATTTTCCAGTAAACGCTCCAAGAGCAAATCCTAGAGCACCAAAAGTAACACCAGCTAAAGCAGCTTGAAGTGTTGCTTTCATAAGTGGTACATAATCAAGTGTTTGACTAAGTTCCATAGTTGCAATTGGAATAAACATAATATTTGTCCATGCAAAAGTTACAAATAAACCAAATAGAACAGCAACAATTGATTGTGTTAAATACACAGAAGTTCTGGTCATCGGTAGAGCAGCAACAAATTCGAAAGTTCCATCTTCTTCTGCTTTCGATCCTAATTTATTTAAAAGAATTATTGTGGCAGTGCCAATTAAAAGTGGAACAAATGGTACTAAGAAATAAGTTGTTACCATTCCTTCTAATGTAAATACATTATCCCAATCCGAAATTCCCAATAAATTCATCATTGTTTCATTTTCTGACATTCCTCTAAAAGCTTCTCTTTGTGTGTCAATAAGCAAACTTTCTACACTTGAATTTGCGAAAGCTAGTGGAAGTATTAATAAGTAAACTCCTCCGGAAATTGCCCAATTTAAAATAAATTTTCTTGGGACTGTAATCATGTATTTAAAGTAGTTAAACATTATTCCTCTCTTCTATCATAAAACGTAAAGAAAGCATCTTCTAAATCTTGACCTTCTTCTTTTGCTTTATTTAAAAATGTCTCATATGTTTCATCATATACTTTTGCACCTTCTCTTAAAACAGCCATCGAGTCGGCAACTTTTTCAACCTCAGAAATAATATGTGATGATAAAAGTATTGCTGCACCATTATTAGCAAATTCTTTTACAATTTCAAAAAAAGTTCTTTGATGAAAGGGGTCTAGGCCTGAAGTTGGTTCATCTAAAATTAATGCCTTTGGCTTATGCAGTACTGCTAGAATCAAGGCAACTTTTTGTCTGTTACCTTTAGATAATTCTTTGAGAGTTTGATCAACCTCCAATTCAAACTTTTCTGCTAACTCCATAGCATAATCGGTTGATTGACCTCTCATATCTGCACCAAGTTTAAATAGTGACTTAGAATTTAAATTTTGTGGAAGTTGAGGATCTCCAGGTAAATATCCTATTATTTTCTTTGCCTCAACAGGGTTTTCAATTGTATCAATTCCCTCAACTGAAAGTGAACCGTCAGACGGCATCAAAAATCCCATAAGACTTCTCATTGTTGTAGATTTTCCAGCCCCATTAGGACCAAGAAGCCCTTTAACCTCACCATTATCAACAGAGATATTGATATCTCCAACACCTTTTCCATTTTTGTATCTCATAGTGAGATTTTTAATTTCTATCATTATTCTTATTGTAAACAATAAAACTTATAAATTGAACTTACTATTTTCCGATTAATTTCGATAATTTAAATTATAAGAAACTTATTTTATGCTTATAGTAAATATTTAATCATGGATAAAAGAAAAGTAGTAGCTAAAAATCGATATGAAGAAATTCATTATGAACTCCTTGAAGTTGGTGAAAAGCTATTAAACACCAAAAGACTTACCCAAATATCCCTAAATTCTATAAAAGAATACACAGATATTTCTAAAACAACTATCTATGAACATTTTCATTCGTTTGAAGAATTTTTATCTGATGTAATCAAGCATGTTTATAAAAAAAGGAGACAAAGCTATCTTGAAAAATTACAAGATAAACCAAAAGAAAATATAAAAACTATTTTTAAAGTTTGGACTGAATTTACTTACGAAAACTTTACCCTTGGAAGAAACATATATGCAGCTTATATACTTCTTGCTGGCAAATATAATTTTCAGCTGATGGGTGGTGTTTATAAAGATTTAGATATGGAGTTAGAAAAGTTAGGATTTAGCAATAAAGAAAGAGAAGAGTTTATTGGAAAATTTTATTTCAGCATTGACGAACTGATAATAGATTTGGAAAACGAAAATAAAAACAATATAAATTCAAAAATTAATGACTTGATTTTATATCTGGATAATTACTAATTATTAAGCTATTCATCTAAATTTTCATTTTTTTGCTTATTTCTTAACCAAGTTAATAGTAAAGCAGGTACTAGAAACATCAACATTTCATCCCAACCACCCTGATGATTAAGTGCAGGTGGTGGAATTATTTTGGTGTACATTAGAGATAACCTTCGACCATCCAGCGAGTTATATTAACAAGGGTATCTGGAAGTAATCCAAAATATATTGTTAAAGCAGCCAATAAACCTAGTAGTAGTTTGTCTGAGTTTTTAACCTGTATTTTTTCAACTACATTTTCTGTTTTCTCAACTGCTGCTACCCAAATTGGTCGTAAGTAAAAATAAAATCCCGCAACTGTAGTCAGCATTAAGACTGTTACCAATATATATCTCTCATATGACCAAAGATTGGTAATAAGGATAAATTTCGAGACGAATCCACTTGTTAATGGTAATCCTGCAAGGCCAAGCATGAATATTGAAAATGTAATTGTTATAAATTTATTTTCCTTAAATAACCCTGAGATATTTGAGATTTGAAAGTCCGAACTCAATTGACCGCTTATTATTGAAAAAACTGTAAAGATTCCAATTAATTGGATAATGTAAGTTATTAAATAAAACGTTGATGCACTTATTCCATAAACTCCTGAAGATATACCAGAAAGTATAAAGCCTGATTGAATAACTCCACTATAAGCAATTAGTCTTTTCAAATCAGTTTGGTTTGCAGCAAATAAAGCCCCAGCGAGTACTGACAAGATTACAACGGCACCAAAAAATAAATCAAATTGATCAATAATGAATGTTAAAGAGACTGCAACAAGTCTTGCAAGGACTATGAATGATGAAACCTTTGCAACAGTTGCCATATATCCCACATATCCAGTAGGAGAACCCTGGTATACGTCTGGTGCCCATGCTTGAAAAGGTGCAGCTGCAACTTTAAATAATAATCCAACAGTTATCAATATCAATCCAACAAATGTTGTTAGTGGAACATTATCTGGTCCTATGAAACTAATTGCAATACTAGTTTCATATACACCAATTATTGATAGTGAGACATAAATTAACGCAATACCGTATACAAATATACACGAAGCAAGTGAACCAAGTAAGAAATATTTCAAAGCAGCTTCATTACTTAATTGATCTCCTCTGTTAAGTCCTGCTAAAGCATATAAACTAATTGAACCAATTTCTAAACCTATGAATAACATTATGAAGTTCTCAGCATCAATCATTAATAAAAATCCAGATGCAGACATTAAAATTAGTATTAAAGCTTCAGTAGTTTTGTCTTCTATTAATTCTGAAGTTTTCCAGAAAGAATTAAAAGTAAAAAGCAAAACCATTCCAACAAGTACGTTTCCAACAAGGGCAAACTCATCAAGAAGAATTTTTTCTGTGAAATAAGAAGAGACACCATCAGTTAGAAATAAACCGAACTTTAAAAATATTGTAAATAAAGTTAGCAAGATTCCAACAAACGATACATATTTTTTTACGTACATTGGAGTTGAAATGGTAATTGTGCAAAATAATAAAACAATAACTGTCAGCAATAGTGCCAATGTAGGTGCAATTACTACATAATTTATTCCTAATATCTCAGAAACTGTTCTCATTTTAGGTCCTTAAACATTGCTATAGTATCACTCAAAAAACTTGCCTCTTGAATTACAAAACTCTCAATATAGTTTGGATAAATTCCAATAAATAACATTAATAAAACTAATGGAGCTATTGACGCTGTTTCACGGGAATTGAGATCAGTTAAGCTTTCATTTTCTTCATATTTAATAGGTCCAGTAAACATTCTTTGATATGCCCATAACATATATATTGCAGCTAAAACTACACCAAATGCTGCAAAGGATGTCAGAATTTTGTAGCTGTTAAAGCTTCCCATAAGAATCATGAACTCTCCAACAAAACCATTTAAACCAGGAAGGCCTATAGAGGCGAATGATGTAAATAGAAATATTGCTGCATACCTTGGCATAGATATCTTGACTCCGCCAAAGTCACTAATTTTTCGAGTATGTCTTCTTTCGTATATAAATCCAACCAGCATAAACAAAGCACCTGCAGTAATACCGTGATTTATCATTTGTATGATTGCTCCCTCAATACTTAAAAATCCACCAGCTGAAATTCCAAGCATAACAAATCCCATATGGCTAACTGAAGAATAAGCAATCAGCTTTTTGATATCGATCTGAGCAATGGCAACAATAGCACCATAAATAATTCCAATTACAGACAGTATTGCAATCAGATTTTTGTAAGCTAAAAAACCTTCTGTAAAAAATGGTATGGACACTCTTAGTATTCCGTAAGCACCAACTTTTAGAAGCACTCCTGCCAACATTATACTTCCAGCAGTTGGAGCTTCTACGTGTGCATCTGGCAACCAAGTATGCAGTGGAAATATAGGCACTTTAATTAAAAACCCAAATGTAAATAATAAAAATAAAGTTTTTGACTGTGATTCAAGCAAACTTAATGAAGACAATGTTTCAAAATCTACAGCAAGCCTACCATTAACTCCAAAGCTTAATACTGCTGTGTAAACTGTTCCAATAAAAATAAATACCGAACCAAAAACAGTGTACAGAATGAACTTTATAGTTGCGTATCTTCTATTCTCACCTCCCCATATTCCCATTAGGAAATACATAGGAATAAGTAAAGCCTCAAAAAATATAAATAATGAAATTAAATCACCACTAATAAATACACCATTGATTGCAAAATGTAACATTAACAATGATCCAACAAATCCTTTGCTTTCAGAGTGATCTTTGCCAATAGAAAGTAATGAAACAAATACTAATAATGAGCTAAGCAATAACAAAAGTGTCGACATTCCAGAGAGACCGAAATGTAGATTAATTCCATAAGACTGTATCCATTGAAAAGATGATAAAATTGTAAATTCTGTTTTTGCATATTCCCCAAATAGCAAATAAACACATTGAGTTAACGTTATTAAAGAAAAGGCAATTCCAATTGGTCTAAATGTCTCTTTTCTTGAATTTGGAATCAAAAAGATAAGTAATGCACTAAAAAGTGGAACTAATAACAAAGAGAACATAATAGAAATCATCTTGGCACCAATGATGTAGCGATAAACAATCCAATTAGAAGTAGTAAAAATAAACCAAAATAAACGACATAATTTCTCACTAAACCAGTCTGAGTTGTAGATGTAATTTTTGAACTTTTATTAAATGCAGTTGATACAAAGTTAACAGATCCATCAATCAACATTCCATCAACAACAACTGCTACTTTGCGACTAAGGTTCTTCATGCCGGAGACAAAGAAAAAATTACCAAATTTATTTAAATATAAAACATTTGAGGATAGATCTTTAACTAGGTTGATAGGACTTTCAAGTTTAAATTTTCTCAAGTCAATTCTTTTATGAAGCTCCATTCCAAATAAGAGAAAAGCAATAATTAGTCCTGTGAAACCAGCACCAATAGAGAGTACTGCTAATACAACTAATGTAATGCCCTTTGGTAAATGCGTTACTTCAACATTCTCTAAAGTCACGTGTAAAACTTTTTCTAGACCATGAAAAAATGGTGTATTTATAAAACCAATAAATATAGAAAATATACCTAAAAGTAGCAGGGGTCTCGTCATTGCTTTTGGTGCTTCAGCAACATCTGAGTGTTCAAAACCATTATCTTTTTCAAAAATTAGCAACCAATGTCTTCCCATATAGAATGCTGTAAGAAAAGCCGCACCTAATGCTAAAGCCCAAAAAACATAATAAATACCTCCATTTACAAAAACGGAAGCAAGTATTTCATCTTTTGACCAAAAACCTGCAAGAGGAGGAATACCTGATATTGCAAGAGTTCCTATTCCCATCATTGATGCAGTAATTGGCATTTTTTTTCTAAGTCCACCCATTTTTCTGATATCCTGTTCGTGGTGCATAGAGTGAATAACAGCACCAGCGCCAAGAAACAAAAGTGCTTTAAAAAATGCATGAGTGACTAAATGAAAAATTGCAGCGACATAAGCCCCTGCCCCAATTGCAATAAACATAAATCCGAGCTGAGAAATTGTTGAATATGCCAATACCTTTTTGATATCAAACTGATTTATGGCAGAAAATGCAGCAAGAAGTGCCGTTATAAGTCCAAAAATTATAATCAATAAGCTAGCTATTTTTGAGTGTTGTAATAAGGGAGATATCCTGACAAGCATAAACACTCCTGCAGTAACCATTGTGGCTGCGTGAATAAGAGCGCTTGCAGGAGTTGGACCTTCCATGGCATCTGGAAGCCAACTAAAAAGAGGGAATTGAGCGGATTTACCAAAAGCACCTAGCAATAAAAAGAGGGATATTGCGGTAATAGTAGACTCAGCTATTCCAGTAGTATTTTGTAAAATTTTATAAAAATCAAACGTATTAAAAGTATCTAAAATAATCATTAATCCAATTAAAAATCCAAAATCCCCAACTCTATTTATAACAAATGCTTTATTACCGGCTTTTGCAGCAGCTGGTTTTTTAGACCAAAATGAAATTAATAGATATGAACTCAAACCAACTAATTCCCAACCAAAGAACATCACTAAGAAGTTTGATGACATGACTAGAAGTAACATTGAAAAAACAAAAAAGTTAAAATACACAAAATAATTACAATGATTTTCGTCCTTTTCCATATAAGAAGTAGAAAAAAGTTGAATTACAAAAGATAGTCCAGTTACTAAGATCAGCATAATTCCAGATAGTCCATCAAGAGTAAAACCAATGCTTATGTCAGGATTAGAAATCCATTGAAACAACTCAACGTTTACAGGTTTAAATTTATCAAGCGCTAAGGTAATGAATGAATAAGCTGCAATTGCAAATGACAAGAGTGCACTATTTAAAGTAAAAAAGTTTGTGATTAATTCATTAAATAATTTTTTGTTTAGAAAAAGGAAGATAGCAGTTAAAAAAGGTAGAAAGATTGGGAGAAGAAAAATTAATTCCAATTTAACCTCTTGATACATTCAATACATCTACTGATGCAGATGACTGCTTTCTAAATATAGAAACAATAATCGCAAGGCCAACTACTACTTCAGCTGCTGCTACTACAAGAACAAAAAATACAAAGACTTGACCATCAACCTGTCCAAAATGTTTTGATGCAGAAATAAAAGTTAGGTTTACTGCGTTGAGCATTAATTCAATACACATAAACATAATGAGAGCATTTTTTCTAATCATCATTCCTAGAAACCCTATTGAAAAGAGAATCGCTGCAAGTGTAAGATACCAATCGGTAGTTACTTCAAGCATTAGTATTTCGTTTCTTAGTATCATAAGCTAAAGCTATAGCTGCAGCGGTGGCAACAATAAGAAGTAAAGAAATGATTTCAAATGGAAATATCCACTCTGTAAAAAGTGCGCCTGCAATTAATTGTGGTGTACCTTCTGCATCAAACTCAACAGGTGGGAACCAGAGATCCCACTTGAAGTCTGAACTTATTGCAACATATGCTAAAAGGGAAATGAGAATTAAAAATACTCCACTCACTAAAAATGTTTGACCTTTAATAGAGTCAGTAGTTTGTTCTTTTTTATCTACCCCAATCATCATTATCACAAACAAAAATAGAGTCATAACTGCTCCTGCATAAACTAACATTTGAACCATTGCAACAAAAGTTGCATTTAAAGTTATATAGATTATTGCTAAGGAAACCAGTGTCATAACTAAACCCATAGCATTATGTACAGGGTTTTTGGCAAATATAACAATGAGTGCGCCTATGATAATGAGACTTGCTGGAGCGAAGAATAAAAGCGCCTCAACCAACTTACTCTTCCTCCAATGTCTGTCCTTCTTCAGGAGGTTTCTTTCCTACTCCAAGTGAACCTGACCAATTTACAACATTTTGAAAATTTGGATTTCCATTAGGAGAGGTTGCTCTCATCCATCCATCAGATGTATTCAAATCATCAAAATTAGTAAGCTTAGTTTGTTCCTCATGGGTGTTAGGAGTTCCATCATCTTTTACAACTAATACCTCTTTGTCAAATATTGCCTCGGACCTATTAGCAACACTCATCTCAAAAAGAGAAGTCATAGTGATTGCTTCAGTTGGGCAGGCTTCCACACATAACGCACAGTAAATACACCTGAGCATATTGATTTCATAAATAAATCCGTATCTCTCCCCTGGGCTTACAGGGTTCTCTTCTGGATTATCCTCTCCTCGAACATAAATGCATTGTGCTGGACAAACTCCTGCACATAGCTCACAACCTATACACTTTTCCATGCCGTCTTCATACTTATTTAAAACATGACGACCATGAAATCTTTGGGGCTTTTCTCTAAATTCTTTTGGATATTTGTCGGTAACTGACTTTCTAAATAATTCTTTGAAAGTTACTTTCAATCCTTTTATTAAACCAAAACTGTCACTCATAACTTAGCTCCAAGGTAAACCAAACTCTCTTAATCCTAGAACAATAGCGGACAAAATAAGCCAAACTAGAGATGCCGGTATAAGCCTTTTCCACCCAAGCTCCATCAACTGATCATATCTAAGCCTTGGTAATGTGGCTCTTATCCAAACAAATATGAATAAAAGTGCAAACGTTTTAACTCCTAACCAAATTATTGGCATAATTGCAGATATTATTGGAGGCAAAATCCCCTCAAAAGTAGGACCAAGCCACCCACCTAGAAAAAAGGTTGCAGTAATTGCACACATGTTGAACATATTTATATATTCCGCCAAGAAAAACATAGCAAACCTGAATCCCGAGTATTCTGTATGAAACCCTCCGACCAATTCTTGTTCTGCTTCGACTAAGTCAAAAGGGGCTCTGTTTACTTCAGCTACAGCAGCTATGAAAAATATTCCAAATGCAATAAATTGAGGAAAAATATTCCATTTAGGAATAAATGAAACAATTGAGCTAAGAATCGGAATTGTTGTCGATAAGTTTCCGGATTGGCTACTAACTATATCTACAAGTGATAGTGAACCAGAATATAAGATTACTGGTACTAAAGATAATCCCATAGCTGCCTCGTAAGATATCATTTGTGCGGATGCTCTAACACCGCCGAGAAGTGGGTATTTAGATCCAGAAGACCACCCAGCTAAAACTACACTATATACAGCAATTGATGACAAAGCTAAGAAATAAAGAACACCTACATTTAAGTCTGCACCAACAAAATCAACAATATAATCTTTACCACCAATTTCAATGTTTAAGTCCGGACCCAATGGAATGATCATGAAAATTAAAAATGATGGTACCAATGCAATTATTGGCGCCAACAAATACATTGCTCTATCAGCTTTTAGAGGCATGATTTGCTCTTTTAATAATAATTTAATTGCATCTGCTACAGTTTGTAAAATCCCAAAAGGACCAGCTCTATCAGGCCCCACTCTAGACTGCATTCCAGCAACTAATTTTCTTTCAAGCCATATCAACAATATTGTGTTAGTCAACAAAACAGCCAAAACAATATTTGATTTAATTAATGCAATTATTAATTCAGTTGACATTTAATGCTTCTTTCACCTGACTAGGTATGATCATAATTTCCCTTGAGAAGTCAAACTTATTTAACTCCCTTCTATTTGTTGGAATATAAATTAGGTCATTAGGAAAACTTTTATTAACTCCATAACTAACTGCAACTTCAATTTCATCTTGAATTAATGTACATTTACCTGAAGTTAAATTATATTTTTCAACTACACTTTCACTTACTTCAATGTATTTTTTGGAACCTAATAGAGAAATGCTATCGGAATGTCTTTCAGTAGCAGAATCCCCATAAAGTTTTTCTCCAGTAAAAAATTTGGACTCATTTGAATTATTATCCGAAGAAGAAATTTTAGGTTTATAAACATTTACCATTCCATCTAAATTTGATGGTTTATCTAAATTATCAAACACTGGACTTGAAGAAGGGTCAAGATTTTCATAAGCTTTTTTATTAAGGCTCTCTAAGCTATTTGTCTCAACTCTTAGTCCTGCAAAATTCATTAGACTGGTTATAAATTCCCAATCACTAACAGTTTGCCCTGGAGATGGGACAAGTTTATCTATGCGAGAAGTTCTAAATTCAATATTTGTAAAAGTACCTTCTTTTTCACCGAGTGTTGAACTCATTGGTATCACAAAGTTAGCCAGTTCTGAAGTTTCATGATTGAAATTGTCTAATGCTACAACTGTATCAAGGCCTTCGATAATTGATTTTATTTGATTTGAATAAACAGAGCGGCCAACAGGATCTGCACCAACAATAAATAATATGTCAGTGTTTTCTTCTGAAATGTCATTAACAAAATCATTTAGTCCTTTTACATTTTTTAAAGTTTGAAAGGCTCCATAAGTATTGCCTTTTGAATAGGCATTTAGTACTTTTGAATTTGAATTTGAATTTAAGAATTCAAATAATTTTGTGATACTTTCATCAGACTGATGTGGCGTGGATTTACCCAAAATTGCTGTAATATTTTTACCTATTACTAAATCTTTAATTTCTTTCAATTTCGAAATATCTTTTACTATTTCAAAATTTTCTGAGACTATTTCTTTACCATAAAATACGTGTGCGATGTCACTTAAGGTCTCATTCGTATGGCCAAAAACAACTAACTTAACTCCATTTTTTACTGCCTGGCGAATTCTTAAATAAAGAACGGGAATTTTTTCTTTCAAATCTTCAGCCCACACAACTATTGCGTCAGACGAGTTTAAATCGTCAATTTTAGCTAATTCTACATTTTCACCAAAAAGTCCTGGGTGCAACATGTCATCATTTAAATAAAAACTTTTTTCAGATTGAGAAATAGTCTCTGAAAATTCTCTAAATGCAACATAATCTTCGTTTGTTAAATTTGAACCAAGTAAAAAGTTAACTTTTGTTTGTCTGTCTTTTATAATTTCTGAAAGTTCAGAATATACGTCCTGAATTTCGATTTCTACTAATTCATTATCAATCTTTTTAAGGGGTGTTTTTAATCTTGAATCAGAATTCAAATACTCAAAATTGTATCGACCTTTATCGCATAACCATCCTTGATTAACAGCGTCATTATCAACACCAAGAATTCTTAACATCTTATTTTGTGATGAATTTAATTCTATTGAACAACCCATAGAACAACCGTTGCAAGTTGATCTAGTAGATTTTAGGTCCCAAGGCCTTGCTTTAAACCTATAAGATGTAGAAGTTAAAGCACCAACTGGACAAATCTGAACAGTATTACCTGAAAAGTATGACTTAAAAGGTTCATTTGGAAAAGTATTAACTTCTGTTTTATTTCCTCTTTGGATAAACTCAATTAACGGATCACCTGAAATTTCATCTGAGAACCTTGTACATCTTGCACATAAAATACACCTCTCTCGGTCAAGCAATATTATTTCAGATATATTTATTGGTTTTTCAAAATGTCTTTTTTCCTCAACAAAACGACTCTCTCCTGGGCCGTAAGCCATTGTTTGGTCTTGAAGCGGACACTCTCCAGCTTTATCACATATAGGACAATCAAGAGGGTGGTTGATCAATAAAAATTCAAGAACTCCCTCTTGAGCTTTTTTTACTACTTCAGATTCTGTATCAACAACCATTTCATCACTAACTTCAGTTGTGCAAGATGGCACCAACATTTTGCCTCTTGGTGTATCAACTTCAACTAGACACATTCTGCACATGCCGACGGGATCTAAGCGTTTGTGCCAACAAAATCTTGGAATGTGAATTCCAGAGTCTTCACATGCTTCAATTAATAACTTATTAGGATCAGACTCAATTTCTATACCGTTAACATTTAAATTAACTTTTTCACTCATAAAAGAACTTTCGTAGGAATTAAACTCTCTACCTCATCTCTAAAATCATTCATTAGTGAAGTAATTGGAGAAACTGCAGATGGACCAAGGGGGCAAATTGTGGTCATTTTAGGCGGCCATGACAAGCCTGGTGAGATGTTGTCGCAAACATCAAGTAGTAAATTCATATCAGAAGTTCTTCCTCTACCACTAGCTATCCTATCTAGTATCATTTCAAGCCACGTTGTTCCTTCACGACATGGAGTGCATTGACCACATGATTCATGTGCAAAAAAACTGACTATGCTTTTTGCCGCACTTACAAGATTGGTATCTTCGTCCATCATTACCACAGCACCTGAGCCAAGCATTGAATTGTTGTTAGCTACATCATCAATTGTCATTTTTATGTCTAGCTGATCTCCTCTAAACCATGGTGCAGAAGCACCTCCAGGTATATAAGCTTTGACTTTTTTATTATTTCTTATACCTCCACCAAGTGTTTCTACAAATTCACCAAAAGAACTGCCCATTTCGATTTCATAGTTTCCTGGGTTATTTACATGTCCAGACAAACTAAAAATCCTAGTACCTGTAGAGCCTTCAACTCCCAACTTGTTGTACTCTTCGCCACCATTCTCAATTATCCAAGGTACAGAGGAAATTGTTTCAACGTTATTTACCAAAGTTGGTTTCATGTATAAACCTTTTACTGCTGGGAAGTAAGGAGGTTTTAGTCTTGGCTCTCCTCTTCTGCCTTCGAGTGAATTAAGCAGTGCAGTTTCTTCACCACATATATACGCCCCTGCTCCTAGGTGGACAACTATGTCAAGATTGATCTCAGAACCAAAAATATTCTTTCCCAAATATCCTTTTTGATATGCTTGTTCAACTGCTTGCTGAACTCTTCTAGCAGGCTTCGCATACTCTCCTCTTATGTATATGAAAGCTTCTTTAATGTTTGCTGAAAAACATGTAATGATAATGCCCTCAATAAGTTGGTGAGGATCTCTTTCCAGTAAAATCCTATCCTTGAATGTACCTGGTTCTGACTCATCTGCATTAATTACTAAGTATCGATCTTCATCTTCAGCCAAAAATCCCCACTTAACTCCAGTTGGGAACCCTGCACCACCTCTTCCTCTTATATTTGATGCCTTAATTTCTTCTAATATTTTTTCAGGAGAGCTTTCTAATATTGTTTTTTTTGCAGTCGAGTACCCATTGTTCTTTTCATAACTATCAATTAGATGGCTATCTTCTGGATTATCTCGCATGTGTTTTGTAAGAAGAATGGTTTCTTTCATTTTTTTACCTTAGTTGTCTTTAAAGTTTGAAAGCCTGGAGCTGTAGAGGTAGCACCAGAGTTATCTTGAATAGCCCAATCAAAAGATTTTATACCTCCGAAATTTTCTTGCATTTCATCAGCTACAACAACATCTGGTTTTGTTTCTTTTAACCATTTGCACAAACTTATTGCATTTTCAGGAGTCACACCCTCAACTGTCTCATAATTGACTTGTACTGCTGGAGCTCCACCGCAAGCACCAATGCATTCCACAGCCTCAAAGGTGAATAATTCTTCTTCATCAGTTTCATTATTATTTAAGCCCGTAAATTCTTGAACTTTATTTATTACTTCGCTTGAATTATTGATCTCACATGATATTGATTTACAAACACTTAATAAGTACTTTCCAGTAGGTTCTTGTTTGTACATTGAGTAAAACGTTGAAACTGATTTCACTTGTACTTCTGTTATACCTACTAATTCACTTATCACAGTTATGGAGTCATCAGAAATATAGCCATCCTTACTTTGTGCTAAATGCAAAAGAGGACCTAGTGCAGATCTTTTTTGAGGATAGAGCTTAATTATTTTTTTTGCCTGTTTTAATAATTTATCATCCCAACTCATCTATCTACATCTCCTATCACGGGATCTAAGGAAGCTATTGCAGCAACAGCATCTGCAATTGGACTATCAGTCATAATGACAGGAAGTGCTTGAAGATTACAAAAAGAAGGCCCTCTGACATGCATTCTATAAGGCTTTGCTGAACCATCGGAAACTATGTAACAACCTAGCTCTCCTCTGGGTGACTCAACGGCAACATATGCATCGCCCTCTGGGACTTTAAAACCCTCCGTATAAATTTTAAAATGATGAATTAGAGCTTCCATTGATTCATCTAATCTTTTGCGTGGGGGTGGTGTAATTTTTTTATCTTGTACTTTATAAGGGCCTTTTGGCATATTGTTCATTGCTTGTTCAATGATTTTTAGACTTTCAAATATTTCTAATACTTTTACTCTCCATCTAGCAAACACGTCTCCTTCAGTTAATGTTGGAACATCAAATTCATAATTTTCTATTCCCGAGTAAGGTTGAGACTTTCTTAAATCCCAAGAATACCCAGAAGCTCTTAAGCTTGGTCCAGTTACGCCATAAGCAAAGCACTCCTCTGTTGTGAGGATTCCAACATTTTGTAACCTTCCTTTCCAAATAGGATTGTCTAGGAGCATGTCGTCATAATCTTGTAGCTTTTCAGGTATTATTTTTAAAATTTCTTCGACATCTTTTTGCCATCCATCAGGTAAATCTGCTGCTACTCCACCAGGCCTTATATAGTTATGGTTCATTCTTAGCCCTGTTGTTTTTTCAAAGAAATTTAAAATTAACTCTCTTTCTCTGAAGCCAAAAATCATCATGGATAAAGCTCCTATATCCATTCCGCCAGTTGCAAGAGCAACTAAATGTGACGAAACCCTATTAAGTTCGGTCATCAAAATTCTTATTGTTTCTGCCCTTTTAGGCACTTCAATACCAATAAGTTTTTCAGTTGTGAGAGAGAAAACTAACTCGTTAAATAAGGGAGAAAGATAGTCCATTCTTGTTGTGTTAGTTGGACCTTGAAAATAATTTAATTCTTCACCAGTTTTTTCCATACCTGTATGTAAATATCCAATAATTGGCTTAACACGCCTTACAACCTCTCCTTCAAGCTCTGCCTGAAGTCTTAAAACACCATGAGTTGAAGGATGCTGAGGTCCCATATTTACAATCATTCTTTCATCGTCAGAAGTGTCCTCATCAATAACAAAATCATCAACTACTTCAGTTCCTGTCTGAATTTTTATTTGCTTTTCATTTTCGTTTTCAAGCATTTTTTGAGAACCTTCGTCAGTTGAAGATATATTCCAGCCACCTTCTTCTGAATTTGTAGCCCAAAAATCTAATTTATTTTTGAAATTACTAAGCTTACTTTTTTTAATTTTATTATTTTTCACTTAATCAACCTTTGGCGCATTTTTAAACTGGACTGGTATTCTTCCAGATCCATAATTTTTTCTTAATGGATGTCCTTCCCAATCATCAGGCATTAATATTCTTGTTAGGTCTGGATGGTCTTCAAAAACGATACCGAACATGTCATAGGCTTCTCTTTCGTAAAAATTTGCACTAGGGTATATGTCAGTTATTGAAGGTATTGTTAAATCTTCATCATTAACGAATACTTTTACTGTCTTACGTGAATTTTTTGAAGTTGATAAAAATTGTACAACTATTTCAAATCTAGGTTCTTTTTTTCTAAACCAATCAACTACTGTGAGGTCTACCATCATTTCATATCCATCTTTTTTTATGGATTCGATTAGTTCTTTATATTCTTCTGTTGAGGTACTAATAATTTCAGGGTTCATCTATTTATCTCTCCATCCATTATTTTGTCGTGTAAAGTTAAAATTCCGTGCATAAGAGACTGTGGTCCTGGTGGACATCCGGGAACATAAATATCAACTGGAACTATGTGGTCTACACCCTGAACTAAAGCATAGTTGTTAAACATTCCACCAGTTGAAGAGCAAGCGCCCATAGCGATTACCCATTTAGGATCAGCCATTTGATCATAAACTTGTCTTAGCACTGGTGCCATTTTTTGAGATACTCTTCCAGCTACAATCATCAAGTCTGCTTGTCGAGGTGATGCTCTAAAAACTTCCATTCCATATCTTGCTAGATCATACTTAGCACTTCCAGCAGCCATCATTTCTATTGCACAGCATGCAAGTCCAAATGTGACTGGCCACATTGACTGAGTCCTTGACCATCTGACAGCTTTATCAATAGTTGTTGTGAAGATATTGTCAGGAGTGTACATTATGCTACCTCCTGCAATTCTTCTTTGAAGTATCTCTCTCTACGTGGAATATTCCAATCTAGTACTCCTTTTTTCCAAACATAGTAAAGAGTCTCTAAAACAAAAAACGTAAATATTGATATGGCAGCTATGCCGAACCATCCTAAGTCATTAAACCTTGTAGCCCATGCAAATAAAAATATTATTTCAATGTCAAAAACAATATAAAGCATTGCAACCATATAAAACTTGACTGGAAACCTTTGAGATGGTTCAACTTCTGGGAAAATCCCACATTCATAGGGTGCAAGTTTTTCAGGCGTTGCTTTTTTTGGCGATAATATATATGAAGCACCAAGTGAAGCCAAAGCAAAACCAACTGCAACAACCAGCATAACCAGTATCGGAAGCCAATCTAACATGTTCCCTCCATATTTGTGAAATTTTTCACAAGCTATACTCTTATTGTACTACCAATAATATGTTAAATTATTTCGCTAATTAGTTTTTTGAACTAAGTACTAAAAGTTTTGTTGGAATTATAAATTTGTAAGCTATTTTGAAGACTTCTTTTAACGTAAGATAGGCTTCGTCAAATAATAATTCCACAACAAAGTCAATTGTATCCTGATCATTTGAGGCAACTCTTAACAATCTTTTGGTCATAAATGGACTCTGTAAAATTAGTCTTGCTAAGGCACAGCTTAAATAGTGTTTTCTGAATCTTTTGCTGAACTCTTTTTCGTATAAGTCAATTCCATCACTTAATTTTGATGAATGAATTATTTCATGTGTATTTTTAGCTAATAAATAACCAGCTTCCATGCCGTAGAATATACCCTCTCCACTCATCGGATTTATCATAGAGCTTGCATCTCCAATTAATGCAATATTTAGATCTTTATTTCGCTTTGGTCTCGATGAAGCAAAAGGAAGTAAATATGATTTTTGTTTTCTAATATTTTCAACAATTACTCCTCTGCTTTCAAGCTCAGATACAAAATTATCAAGCAGTACATTAATATCTAATTTGTCTTTTTTAAATATGCTTACCGGAACACCTATTCCTATATTTAACAAATTACCCTTGCTTGGAAATGCCCAAGCATATCCTTTGTCTGCGGATACATTTATTTCGAACATTAGCGTCCTCTCATTGAATACCTCTAGGTAATTAGGACTATCAATGTAGGCTCTTATGGCAATTGCTTTATGCCAATCAGAATTCGATTTATAACTTAATTTTTTTCTGATTCTTGAATTTGCTCCATCGGCCCCTACAAGAATCTTTGTTAAAAATTCTAGGTTTTCATTTTCATTCTTGATTTGTACATTTAAACTTTTGTCCAAATTAGAAGTAAAGTCTACAAAACTATATCCTTCATAAACATCAACTCCACATTCCTTAGCTAAGTCCAATATTCTATTATCTAGGTCTACCCGAGGAATAACATATACGATTGAATCTTCCTTATTTTTTACTTCAGGAATATAATTTTGAATACCAATGTTGTCCGGCCCGTAAAGAGTAGTTGAAACAACTTGTGGCTCACCATCTAAAATATGCTCATTGTTAAATCTTTTTAATGCACTTATTACTCCAGGACCAATCGCATCACCACATGATTTATCTCTTGGAAATATAGCTTTATCAACTAATCCAACTGTTAAGTTGGGATTTAAGTTTTTATAAGAAATAGCAGCATTTGCACCAGCTGGGCCGGCACCAATTATTAAAACGTCATAATTTTTAGGGCTTTTTTCCATATTTTATTAACTTACATTGTATTTCCATTAATACGAAACTAAATAAAGCTAATAAATAACTTTAAATAATTACATATAATTTCAGTATCTAATTAGATTGTGCATTAGTGAAAGAAAATAAAAAAATACCACCAGCTACGGTAAAGAGATTGCCTCTGTATTTACAGTGCCTAGATCAAGTTAGTGATGATGATATTGGTATTTCATCAAGTAAGTTAGCTGAACTAGCAAAAGTAAATGATGCTCAAGTTAGAAGAGATTTGTCATATCTTGGTACCCTAGGCACAAGAGGTGTTGGTTATGATATCTCTACTCTCAGAAATCAACTTCAGCTTGAACTTGGCCTTGTTGAAGGCTGGAGTGCCGTAATTGTAGGTATTGGTAATTTGGGGTCAGCTTTGGCACATTATGGTGGATTTAGAGAAAAAGGTTTTGGAATTGTTGGACTGTTTGATGATGATCCCAAGAAAATTAATAGTCAAGTTGCAGGTTTAGTTATCAAACCTTTAAGTGATTTAGAAAAGTACTGTGAAAAATTCAATGTAGCAATTGGAATAATTGCGACTCCTGGCGAATATGCTCAAGGTGTTGCAGATCAATTAATTGGATGTGGAGTAAGATCAATTCTTAACTTTGCACCCGTACTTCTCAAAAATGTACCAGATGTACAAATAAGATCGGTTGACCTCTCCCAAGAATTACAAATTTTGAGCTACTACCTAGATAGACCAGTCTTAAAGGCAGTTGACTAGACTATTTTTGATATACATATCCTAATACTGCCCTAATTACCAAACTAACATTTAAACTTAACCAAAGTGTTGAAATAGTATTTTCAGTTCTTAGAAGATAACTGCAAATTAAAAATCCTGAAATTGAAGAAATTACAGTCAACATTGAGAACTCTTTTGACTTATCAAGTCCTAACAAAATTCCATCCCAAAGAAATGCAAAACAACCAATAAACAAACTTGCAGCTACCATCAATTTTAAATTTGTATTTAGCAATGAATCAAAACTACTAGCAGCAAATAACTGTACAAAATCTTCTAGAAATATGACTGTTGCTACGGTTAGAAAAATTGAAATTAAAGTTGTTACAGAAATAAGTTCTTTTTGTAATATAGATTTCTGATATTTTTCCTTTTTTGAAATTAATTCAGAAATTAAAGTTTGTGAGGCTATTGCAATTGCATCGACAAAAATATATCCAACAGACCAAAGTTGTAAAAGAATATGCTGTAGAGCAATTTCTTCCATTGACATTAATGAAGACCTATTTCTTAAGTAGGCCATGAAAAGAGTCAAAAATAGTGACCGAATGAGTATGTAAACACCAACACTAAAAAATTTCTTTCTCATGCTAACTTTGTCAACATTTTCACTTGTCGAGGAAAGAGTGTTTTGGTGTTTTTTTAATACGAAAGTTGAATAAATTGATGCACAAAAGAACGCAAGTGAGCTTGCAAAACCAATTCCAGCTGCACCAAAACCTAAGAATAAACCAAAAAACAAGCTAAAAACTATATTGAAAGCTGAAACTATAAAAGCACTATAAAAAGTGATCTTGGCTACTTTAAGGCCCCTTAAAACAGCTGTTGAGTGCATATTTACTAAGTAAAATGGTAATCCAACACACCTAAAAATCAGATAGTCAGATGACAAAACTTTGATCTTGCTGGTTGGCTCAAATGTAGAAATAAAAAAGTCACTACTTAAATAAAGAATAAAGAATGAAATTAAACCTAATAATATAGATACATTTCTTCCAAACTTTATGAAATAATTTAATTTATTTACTTCATTTTTAGTATTTAATGATGATACAAGTGGTGTTGTTCCGTACGCTAAAAATATAAAAACCCAGATGAAAACAAAATAAATTGTTTCACCAATCCCAATTGCAGAGAGAGTATCTAGATTTATAATACTTGCTATTTTTGAATCAATTAACCCTACTATTGGTTCCAACGCAAGCCATAGAAATATTGGATAAGAATTAATCCATATGTCTTTTCTAACAGAATTAATCATTTAATTTTCTTGCTTTAGTTAGGCCCCATAACATAATTTGTTCATGTGCATCAGGTCCTAAATTTTGTGGTGTAATAATTTTCTTCAGATCATATTTATTTTTTATAAACTCGTTTAAAAATTGAGTTGGAGTTTGTGTTTGGTTGATATACGGAAGAGAAAATTCAGAAAATAATTCATTCTCTAATATTTGAAAATCAGATTCTTCTATTTTGACTTTTTCATTTTTTAGGTAAAACTTTAAACCATTAGTTAAAATCTTTACGAAAGAATTTATATCAATACTACTCATGAAAAAACCTGAACAATTATTAGTCCAATCGGTCCTGATACTACTCCAATACCTACCCTGCGAAATTCATTATCTAAAATAGTATTTCTATGTGAATCTGATTGCATTAAGCTTTGATGCCCTGACCTTACAGTTGATGCAATTGCTAAGTTTTCTCCAACTGTTGTAAAAGGAAAGCCAACTTTTGAGAGTCTTTCATTTACACTTTCACCATTATTTGGATTCTGATGACACCAAAAACCACCGACATACATTTCATATGCATAAGCTTGAGCAACATTGGATAATATTTGATTTAACTCAAGTCCATCAACATTTTCATTTTGTCTCTCTAGAGAAAGTAAGTTATAAATCTCTATAGAAAAATCTTGTCGCGACTGAAGATTGGATTCGTTATATCTTGGAATTTCTAGACAACCATCATCATCAACGACTACAGATGATTTCCCGGTTAAATAATTAATCCTGTTTACAACTTTTAACAAATCTGTACCGATAATCACTTCTAAAGTTTGTTGAGGTGATCCTTCTGGGCTTACATAGAAATTAACAAGATTTGATTCTTTGACCGAATTTTCAAATAAGGTTGGGAGATTTACAATGTTTAGTGCAGTAAAAATTAAAGTCAGAATTAAATTACTTACTAAAAGTGATATAGCTGCTCCCAAAGCTTTGCTTCCTAAATCTGAAGTCTTTATACGATTATTTAACAAATTTTGTAGAAATGATGCAATAGTTAATATTGCTACAAAAATTATTATGCCCCCAAATACTTCTGACAACTGTAGATTTGAATTTAACCAACTGCTAATGTATGCACCAATCTCATCTGAATATCGAAAACTTAGGGAAACAGCTATTAAAAGTGAAAATAGATAAAATATTTGAAAAACTGCCCCTTTTTTCCATCCCAAATAGAGGAAATAAAGCATGAAAATATACATAAATACGTCCAAATACTGCTGATTAGATAAATCAATTAGTAAATTTTCGATTATTTCACTCATTATTATTCATTTTATTTGTAAATTATTTAATTCTGCTATTGAATAGTACTAAATATCCGCTATTGTTTAATAATTCCTACAAATTAGTAGGATTTTTTAATTTCAGTGACTGAAAGGAAATTATATATGAAGAATCGCAAAGCTTTGGCTTTGATTGCGATTTTAGCACTTGTTGCTGCGGCTTGTGGCGGTAGTGATGGTGGAAGTGATGATGCAGTAGTGGAAGTTGAAACAACTGAAGCACCTGCAACAACTGAAGCCCCTACAACTACAGCTGCTCCTGCGCCTGCTGGTGATCCATTAATTTTGGCATCTTTAATGCCATTATCTGGTGACCTTGCATCGTTAGGACCTGGTATTGCACTAGGTGCAGCTCTTGCTGTTGAGCAAATCAATGCTGCTGGCGGTATAAACGGACAACCAGTTCAACTTATTGAAGGTGATAGTGGTTGTGATGGAGCTGTAGCTCTTACAAGTTTAAATGATGTAATTGCCCAAGGTGCTCAAGGTGTTATGGGAGCTGCATGTAGCGGTACCTCACTAGCTATTCTTGACACAGCAATTGCAGCAGAAGTTGTAATGGTGTCTCCATCAAATACAAGTCCTCAATTTACAAAAATTGATAAAAAAGGATTTTATGCAAGAACTGCTCCATCAGATCTTCTTCAAGGTGATGTATTAGCATCTCTTTTAGTAGAAGATGGAGTTCAAACAGTTTCTATAATTTCTAGAGCAGACTCTTACGGTAGAGGTCTTGCTGAAGCTACTGCAGCAGCTTTTGAAGCAGCTGGTGGAACAGTAAAGACTATCGTATACCACGCAACTGATGCTACAGAATTTACTTCTGAAGTAACAGCTGTTGGTAAAGGTGCTCCAGATGCTATTGTTGGAATTTTATTTCCAGAAACTGGTTGTGGTGTTCTTCAACCTGCATTCGAACAAGGTCTTCTTGACACACCTTGGTACATGACTGACGGTGTTAAAGATGCTGGTCTTGCATCATTGTGTGGTCTTGGAACTGCACTTGATGGATTCAAGGGTACAGCACCAGGTTCAGCTGCAGGAGAAGCAAAAGATGCATTTGAAGCAGCTTATGCAGGAGTTTCTGCAGATGGCTCACCAACATTCATCTTTGCTCCACAAGCTTATGATGCTGTTATGTTAATGGCAATATCAGCTGCTGCTAATGGTGTAACTGGCCCAGAAATTGCTTCTGGTTTAGTTGCTGCATCATCTGGTGGTGAAAAATGTATCGGAGTTGCATGTATAGCACTTGCAGCAGACGGTGTTGATGTTGACTATGTTGGCGCATCTGGTGAAATCGAATTAAATGCAGTTGGTGATCCTACTGCTGCTACATACGATATTTGGACAACAGAGGGTGATACTAACCCAGTTCTTAAATCAGTAGACTTCGGTTCATAATCTTTAATTAGATTTAAAAAAAGGCCTGAGAAATCAGGCCTTTTTTTTATAATTTTCCTAGATATAAATCAATTACTCGAGGGTCATTAAGTAGTTCTTCACCTTTTCCTTGATAAGCATTCCTACCCTGATCAAGAACGTAGCCCCTATCGCTGAACGCAAGTGCTCTTTTAGCATTTTGTTCAACTAATAATATTGAGACACCTGAGTCATTTATTCCTTTGATAGAATCAAATACTTCGTTTATAGCTACTGGTGATAAACCTGCTGATGGTTCATCAAGCAATAGGAGGTTAGGTGAAGTGATTAAAGCCCTAGCTAAAGCAAGAATTTGACGCTGTCCACCAGATAAGTTTCCAGCTTTATCCTTTTTTCTCTCAGATAACATTGGGAAATTCGTATAAATATTTTTTATTGATTCTTTTTTATTATTTACACTCCATGCACCAATTTCTAGATTTTCTTCAATAGTTAAAGAAGGAAATACATTTGCTACTTGAGGAACATAGCCTATTCCCTCCGTGACAATTTTGTGTGTTGAAAGATTAGTTTTTTCAATTCCATTTATGTAAAATCTACCCGCAGATACTTTAATTAAACCCATAATTGCTTTTAACAAAGTTGATTTACCAGCTCCATTTGGGCCGATGATTGAAACAATTTCACCCTCATGAACAACTAAGTCAACTCCTTGCAGAATATTTAAACCCTTTACATAACCTGCTGCAATTCCGTTACATTCTAAAATTGTTTTATTCATCAGCTTTTCCAAGATAGGCTTCAATTACATTACTATCCGTTCTAATTTCATTAGGTATGCCATCAGCAATAAGTGAACCCTCAGCTAGTACAACAATTCTCTCAGAAATCTTCATCACGGCTTCAATATTATGTTCAACCATGAGTATTGTGATTCCGCTATCAGATAATTTTGTAATGAGAGATAAAATATCCTCGGCTAACTTTGGATTGACCCCTGCTAATGGCTCATCTAAAAGCAAAATTTCTGGTTCATTGATTATTGATCTTGCCAGTTCTAACAGTTTTTTTTGACCACCTGATAATTCTCTTGCATAAGAATTTGCCATATGTCCAATATTCAAATCATTCATTATTTCATTAGCTTTTTCTCTAAGATTGCTTTCATATAATTTCTGAGAATTTAATTTAATAAATGATCTTAAAAAAGAGTCATTTTTTATATTTGAACCAGAAAATAATAGATTTTCCATAACTGTCATTCTGTCAAAAACTTTTGTAAGCTGAAAAGTTCTAACCATGCCCATTCTCGCAATTTTATATGGTTGTGAATTTGAAATATCTTTGTCTTTTAAAAAAATACTCCCACTATCTGCATCTTGAAATCCGGAGATTAAATCGAAAAAGGTAGTCTTACCAGCACCATTTGGACCAATTATCGATGTAAGCTCACCTTCTTTAAAAGATAATTCTTGGACGTCAACTGCTTTTAAGCCACCGAACGATTTTTTTAAATTATTTACAGAAATAAGGTTATTTGACATCTAAAAGTAGCTCTTCTTTCTTTCCTAATAACCCACTTGGTCTAAATATCATAAGAAACATAATTAAAACTCCGACTAAAAGAAACCTAACACCTGCTAATTGTTGACCATTTGCATTTTCGAATAATAGATAGGCCAATCTGTCAGTCTCTGAAATAATTACCCAGAATACAATTGATCCAAATATTGGTCCTGTAATTGTACCTACTCCACCCAAAATCATTATTGCCCATACATAAAAAGTTAATAACGGAATAAAGACTGTTGTTTCAAGAGAACCATAATTAAATGCGAGTAGTACACCTGATAAACCAGCAATTCCTGCACCAAGCATAAAGCTTTGAAGTTTTAGCCAAACTGCATTTTTACCCATTGCTCTAACAGCATCTTCGTCTTCTCTTACGGCTTTTAATGCACGCCCCCATGGTGAGTTACTTAAACGCTTAAGTAACAATACAGTAAAAAATATGGAGACCCACGCAGCTAAACATACCCAAGCTTGTGAAGGTGAAAATCCTAAATTTTCTGAAAAATTATCAATGAATAAAGGTCTGTATTTTTGAAAATTTTCCGTGTAGTTTATTATGCCGTATACACCGCCTGTAATTGACTCCAAGTCTCTAACGAGTAGTCTAAAAATTTCTGCTGCAGCGATCGTTACAATTGCTAAGTAATCACCCCGTAATCTTATAGCTGGAAGGCCAAGTAATAATCCAAATAAAGCAGCAGCCATAATGCCTAAAATTAATGCTGCAAAAAATGGTAAACCTGTAGTTGTAACTTCACCTTCTCTACCAGCTGCGTGAGGCATTAATAGTAAGGTAACATAAGCACCGACTCCCATGAAGGAAGCATGTCCAAAATTTAATAGTCCAGTCCATCCAAAATGAACATTTAAACCGATAGCACTTAGTCCGTAAATACCCGCGAATGTTAATAAATTTAAAAGAATTCTTAAAGCACCATCTGGGTTAAGGAAAAATACTAGATAAATAGAAAACGCAGTGACAAGTAAAGCAAAAATAAATCTAAATGAAATTTTGGTAGATGTCACGAAATTCTTTCCTTCTTACCAAATATTCCTTGTGGCCTAAATAGCAGGATTAAAATCATTACTGCGAGTGCCACTGCATTTTTAGCTTCAGTATGACCTTCCATAAACGGTAATCCAACCGATACTTGAACCATTATTCCAATCATTAGTCCTCCTACCATTGCACCAAAAGAAGTTCCTATACCTCCAAGGACAGTTCCAGCAAAAATAAGGAGTAGAATTAAAAATCCCATATTCCATCTGACATCATTGATAGTGGCTTGGAATATTCCAGCTAACCCAGCCAACATGCTCGATGAAACCCACGTAATTAAAATAATATTATCTGAATTGATTCCAGAAACACTTGAAAGTTCTTCTGAGTCTCTTACAGCTCTCATCGCTTTTCCTAAACGAGTGTAAGTTAAAAGAAGTCCAACAATAATCATTACAATTATTCCAGCAATCAAAACATTAAAGTTCCTTGGAGTCATGTCAAAAAACAAGTAAGTTTGTCTTCTTTGTAACTCAAGTGGGAAATTCTGCACTTTACCAGTAGCGAAAAGTAAATATAAATGTCTTACCAATATTGAAAGACCAATAGTTACAACTAATACAGCGATATTCCCGACATCATTTTTTCTTAAAGGTCGGAATAAAAATACCTCTAATAAACCACCAAATAAACCACACACTAATATTGCTAAAAAGCATGAAATTGCAAAATTTAGACCTAAAGGTGAAAATTTCTCTAAAAATAATACTCTGTAATCAAGTGGGCTTGAGAAAAATAAGGTAGCAATTGCACCTAGAGCAATAATTTCTCCATGAGCAAAATTAACGATTCTTGTGACACCATATAACAAAGAAAGTGCAACAGAAGCAACAGAAATTATTATCCCTAATAGAAGCCCATTACCAAGTTGATCTAACAATTAGGAACCTTCTTCTTCATCATAAAACTTAACATCAGAACCATCCTCTACGATTATTTTTAGTTTGTATACTTCATCAGCTTGGTTTAAATATCCTATTGTAGCACCTATCCATGAGGCTGGGGTCTCTACTTTTCCTATAACTACAACTGCCAAATCTTTAGATACCCTTACTTCAAAATTTCCATTTATCTTCAATTCTTTAACTTCTAATCCTTCACCAAGAAAGATGCTTCCAGTGCCTGCGATTCTTGAATCGTTTAATTTAATATTGTCTAAATTTATTTCGGAATTGAAAGATATTAAATTTAGTTGCCACATGTTTTTATTTCCAATATTGACATTCCATCCCGCAACTTTTAAAAGTGTTGATGTTTGCATTTCTCGAAACAAAACAGCTTTAGGTTCTCCAACTAAAGTTTCAACTGCTTCTGGGTAACCTATGTTTCCTGGTTTATCTATAACGTCGGCCGTATAACCTGTTTCATTAAAAGTATTTAAATTTATACTTCCACTTGTATCAATAACAAGTAAATATTCTGAATCTTTGTTAAGTTCCCTATTTTCTAGATATGAAGGGAAACTATAAGTTGTTAGAAATTTTGCATCAAAAATCTGAGCGATAGGAAACAATAATAAAACTGCTGAAAGATATATGGTTAGATAAAAATAAATCCTATTGGTAATTTTTTTGATGTTTAAATATAAAAAAATAACTGCAGGAATAATAGTAAAAGGGAAAAAATCAATATAGTCATAGACAATAGAAGGTCTTAGATAACCAAAAAAATACAGTGAAATTTGAACAGCTATTATTGAAGATATAAAAATTTTAATAGAATTTATATACTTAATCACTCAGAGCCGGAGAGGGGAGTCGAACCCCTGACCTGCCGATTACAAGTCGGCTGCTCTGGCCACTGAGCTACTCCGGCAAACAGTAAAATAATAGCAAAATCAGTATTGAATCAGCTACTTTTTTTAAAAAAATGGTTCATTGCAATCGCTGCAGCAACAGAGGCATTAAGTGATTCGACAGTGTTGTTCATATTTATTTTTACAATTAAATCTAATTTGTTTTGTATCTCATTACTTAATCCATTTTCTTCCGAACCAATAAATAGGGCAACTTTTTGATTATTCAAGTCAACATTCAATAAATCCTCTTTGGTATTCATTTCCAAGCCAACAGTCCAATACTCATGTGACTTTAGTTTCTTGATTAGAGAAAAGATAGAATTATAAAAAACAATATTTACATTTTCAAGACCACCTGAAGAAATTGCAAAAGTTCTCTCTGAAATATTTACTGATCTTTTTTTTGGAATGCAAACTATGTTAAAGTCAAATGCTGATGAAGTTCTGGTTATAGCACCAAAATTATTTGTATCTTGAATATGATCCAGTACAACAATGTTGCTAAGTGTTAACTGATCAAAAGTTTTTTCATCATAGGTTTTTTTGGGGGTACAAAGTGCAACAACCGAATGTCTATTGTTATATGTCCAACTATCTTTTTTACTAATTTTTTCAACTATTAATCCTTTATTTTTTGCTTTCTCAATTAATAGCTCTAAACGATGTGATGTAGTTTTATCAGATTCTAAGAAGATAACTTTTTCTGCTCGATCAGAATCAATAGCACTGTTTACTGAATTAATTCCTTCAACTATTTTCCCAATACCAGGCACTATCATCACCATCCTTAATTAACAAGCCTATTTCTTTTAATTTATCTCTCATAACATCAGCTTGATTAAAATCCTTATCGCTTCTAAGTTTTTCTCTTTTTGCAAGAAATTCTTCCATTGCTTGTTCTAAATTGTCATAATTTATTTGAAATGTATTGAAAAATTTGGAAAGTTCATCGTGATTTATTTTTACATTATCTTTGATATCAAAGTTAAAACCTAAGATTTCAAATATAAATTTGATAGTTTCTTTTAAATTTTTCTCTTCATCTTCACTAAAATTGCTTAGATTATTCATTTTTTCGAAGATTTCTCCTAAAAACTTCGGTGTATTTAAATCATCATTCATAGAATTTTTGAATGTTTCAATAACTGATAAATCTGAAACATTAGCCTCAACACCACTTGTGAAATCCTGTATTCTTTTAAAAGTTGTTTTTGACTCTTCTAATAAGCCTTCGGAAAACTCCTGTGGCTTTCGATAGTGTGATCTTAAAAAGAAAAATCTAATAATGTTTCCACCAAACTTATCTATATATTCATTGAGGAGTTTTATATTACCTTCCGATTTAGACATTTTTTGTCCTGAAAGGTTAATCATGCCATTATGTAACCAGTATTTTACAAATACTTGATTTTCAAATGCAGCAGAAGATTGTGCAAGCTCATTTTCATGGTGAGGAAAAATTAAATCATTACCTCCACAATGAATATCAATGCCTGAATCGAATATTTTATCTATCATGGCAGAGCATTCAATGTGCCAACCAGGCCTCCCATCCCCCCAAGGTGAATTCCACGAAGGTTCGTTTTCCATTGAAATCTTCCATAGCGCAAAATCTTCAGTATTTTTCTTATCAGACTCTATGTCAACTCTGGTTCCAGAAATGACTTCATCTTTATTTCTACCCGATAATTTCAAATAATCTTTAAATTTTGTAACTTCAAAATAAACACCTGATTGTGTTACGTATGCATATCCATTTTCAATCAAGGTCTCAATAAAATTTATTATATGATCTATAGTCTCTGTAGCCTTGGGTTCATTATCTGGTGGTAAGCAATTCAGGCTTTTATAGGCATCTTGAAATTCTTTTGTTACTCTATCAGCTAATTCCTTGGTAGTGATTCCTTCTGCTGCTGCCCTTTCAATTATTTTGTCTTCAATATCAGTTATATTTCTAACAAAATTAACTTCATAATCTAGATAAACCAGATATCTAATTAAAAAATCAAAAACTACAGCAGATCGTCCATGCCCAATGTGTGGTGAAGATTGTACTGTTGGGCCACAAAGATAAATTTTTACATTTTCTGAATTTGGTTTAAACTCCTCAACAGCGTTGGTATATGTATTATGTAGTTTAAGCATCTTTCACCGAAACTAATACAATACAAGCTGATGCTATGCCATCTCCAATCACACCTAGGTTATCAAAAGACTTGCCCTTTACATTTATTAATTGTTTATCAATCCTTAGTAAATCAGCAAGATTTGAGATAATAGCCTCAGTTATTTTTGAAATGTTTATAACTTGTGAAAGAACAGTTATGTCAATATTGTTTATAACTACTTTGTCATACTCAATAATTTCCAAAACTTTATTTAACATTTCCACGCTCGATATATTTTTCGGTGTACTTGCATTAGATGGAAAATAAAAACCTAAATCCTTTTTTGCTTTAGATCCAAGCAATGCATCGCTGAGTGAATGTAGAATTATATCTCCATCGGAATGAGCTTCAAAACCAGGTCCCTCGACCGATATCCCTCCAAGGACTAATTTTTCATCATTTGAATGTTTGTGTATATCAAAACCATTACCTACAAGCATTATGCCTCTTTTGATTTATATATAAATTATAAACCGTCGTCAGGGTCTTCCTCTGGAAGATATTGGTTAATTTTTTCTATAGCTGCTTCTTCATCAATACTTAATGCACATGCTATTTCACTTGCTAGAGTTGTTCTTGCTTTTGCAAGCATTCTCTTAAGTGCAGGTGATATGCCCTTGTTAATTTGAGCGTGTGTAAGGTCTCTAACAACTTCAGCAACCTGTATAACATCTCCAGAAGTCATTTTTTCTGTCAAAACTTTGTACCATCTACTCCAATTAGTACCTGCCTCTTCTGGTTTTTCTTTAAATATAGGAAACACTTTTCTTGAGACTGCATTTTTTGAGATAACAGGTCTTATAACTTCATCGACATTTTCTACTGGCACCATTACTAGTAATCCATCTGTAAGGACTTCAATCTCAAAGTACTGTCTTCGTTTTGATTTTACTTCACCATTTTCATCAAAAATTTCAACATTCTTGTTAACTTTTCTTACAACTTTTGCAGCGCCATGGTGGGGATGAACTACAAATTGGTTTGGTTTATATTTATCAGCAGTTTTTTTTGTTTTTGTTGCCATAGATGTCAACAATACTATATATTCAGAACTATTTAATGTCCATTTATATATGAAAAACCTATGTTTTTAAGCAATGTATCGAAATAATCTCTTAATTGTTGTGCCCTACTTCTTCCAATGCCCTCAACTTCAAACAATTTTTCTGGTGAAGCAGTGAGTAATTTTGGTAATGTTTTAAATTTTTGAATAATTTGATCATGTAAATTTTCAGGTAATCCTGGTAATCTTGCGAGAACCCTATACCCTTTTGATACTGAAATATCATCAAGAGGTAGCTTGGACAACACGCTGCCAAGATAATCTACCGCATTCAATTCATCATATGATAATTTACTTATCTCATTAATAGCTTTAGTGGTAGTTCTAAATTTCCTTGCTGGAAGATGGTCTTTCAAAACAAGATTTAATGTATTTAGAACACCTGATTCTAAAGAATCTATCTGAATCATGATCAATCCTGCATCCTCACCAAGTTTAAGTGCTTCAGCTTTGACTTGGTTAGCAAGCCGAGTAAGAAGTTCTCCTCTTTGAATGACTTCTAAAACTTCTTGATTTGTTAATGTGTTTTCAATCTCAAGCTCTCCTAAATTTGTTACAGCGTCGTCAAACCTTCTTCTCATCCTGTCAACTGATTGCAAAGATTCATTAACTCTTCCTAGTATTGCTGAGGACTCCTCCAACTCTATGGTCTGAAGGTTCTCAAATACTTTAATTAAAGAGGTTTCTTCAGATACAGCTATCACTGTCAAACCAGTAGTGGCTGAAGTTCGTTCTGCAGTTCTGTGCCTTGTTCCGGTTTGTGTGGTAGAAATTGAGTCACTTGGATTTAAATGCACATTAGCTTTTAAAATTTTTGTAACTTTCTCATTTACAACAATAGCACCGTCCATTTTTGATAATTCTGAAAGCATCTCAGGTGAAAATTCACAATCATTTAGAATTAGACCGCCTGAAGAAATTTTTTCTAATTTTGTTGTTGAACCTATAACGATTAGTGCTCCTGCTTTTTTGTCGGCAATTAAATCAACACCAATCCTTAAAGGTTGGCCTGGTAATAACTGGCTTGCACTTGTGTTGTTGTATAAGTTCATATTCCTCTTTATTATTTGAACAATATTGTTATTTGAATGTTACTGTATTATTTTATAAATAGGGACAATAGGCTAATTAAATGGAAAAAATAGAATGTAAAGCTTGCTCAGCTTCAGTTGACAAATCACTTGAGTTTTGTTCAAGCTGTGGTGAATGGCTTGGTTTAAGCATAAAAGACATAGAGAATTCAGATACTAAAACAGAACCTGCAGTTACTAGAAGAGTTAGACCTCCAGAAGAACTGTTATCTCAACCACTTTCAAATTATGGCGCAACTTCTTTACCAAAAAGAACTGAAGTCCCCGGTATCAGAGCTGTGTTTTTTCTAGCGATAATTATCCCATTAATTGCAGCGGCTAGTTACTATTACAACCAAAATATCGCAGAGGAAGTTATTGAAGAAATTCAAGTTATAGAACAGTCAACTACAACAAGTACCTCAACTACAGTTCAGAGCTTACTTCAACTTCAATACCCATTTAGCTGTTCTGCCTCAAGCAGTCTAGGAGATGGTTGGTCTTGCGAAAAAATATATGATGATGAGCCATCTTCTTGGCAAGATAATGCCTTAGAATGTGCAGATGCTAAATTAGAATTTACTTTCTCAAAAAATATCTATTTTCAATTTTTAACTTATGAAAACATAGAAGATTCAAAGTCTTTCAAAAGGAACTTTAAACCAAGAGATTTATTAATAACATCAGAAGAAGAGGGTTTCTCAATAGAATATGAGCTTGAAAATCAAAATACTAGCTCACAATGGATCGATTTAAATACAACTTCATCAGTCATTACAATACAAATTTTAAGTGCGTATCCAGGAGAAGAGGTTAATGGTGCTGAACCATTTGCCGAATGTGCTATTCAGGAAATAACTTTCTACGGCAGAGGTTAATTAAGTTCACCTTTTTTATAAGGAACGCCGATCTTTTCTGGAAGTTTAATCCTCTGATTAGCAAAAGATAGAACGATGAGAGTTGTTATGTGAGGTGTAAAGTATACAAACTGATTTGGGATACTTGTAGAATTCATAAACCAAATTAAAAAAGCTGCACTGAAAAGAAATGAAAAAGCACCTGCTTTATATTTTTTCTCAAAAAAAGACTTAAAAGTTAGTACTAATAAGAATATTGAAATTACTATCAATAAACCATGGACAGCTTGAGGAGATCTTAACTGCAAAGCGTCAGCAAATCCAAATAATCCTGAACCCATGAGTATGCCGAATGGCTTATAGTTCCCAAATAGCATTGAAGCTAATCCAATAAAACCCCTTCCTCCAGTTTGTCCTTCTAAGTAAGTCCCAGTTCCAGCAACAACCAAATATGATCCAGCCAATCCAGATAAAGCTCCTGAAATAGTAACACCAATATATTTCATTAAATATACATTTACGCCTAATGATTCACTTCCAGCAGGATACTCACCTACACTTCTCATTTGAAGACCTAATGGTGTAAACCATAAGATCAATATAGAAACTGGAACTAAAGCTAGGGCAAATAAAGTTAAATATGATATATTTGACAAAAATCCCAAGATAAGTCCTGCAAAATCAGACACTAAAAATATATCGAGATCTTCTATACTTCCTATAATGTTGGGAGTCTCTATTTCACCAATTTTTCCTCCAGCTAAAAATGGCATTGTAAAAATACCTATATCGCCCTGAATTCTTGGAGAAGCAGTTGAAGAGGCAAAAGCAACGTCCTTATATGCAATAACATTCAAAAACCTTGCGACTCCTGCAGCTAAAATATTAATTGCAACACCTGAAACAATATGATCTACTTGGAAAGATACAGTGGCTATTGCATGTATAAGTCCAAATAATGCACCGCCTAACATTCCTATGAAAACACCTTGCCATGCACCAAATGTGTATCCACCCCAAGCTCCAAACCAGGTACCCATTATCATCATTCCTTCAAGACCAATGTTGACAACACCTGTTTTTTCAGAATATAAGCCACCCAAGCCTGCTAGTAAAATTGGAATTGCTAATCTTACGGCAGCACCAAATGTGCCACTAGTTGTTAATTGTGAATATGTTTCGACTTGAGCAACTACAATAACTAATAAAATAGGTGTAAGAATAATATATCGTTTTGTTAATGATTTAAATATTTTCATTATTCGTCAGTCCTTTTTGAGGCATCTTTGACCTGCTGCTTTACAATGAATCTTCTAATTACTTCATAAAATACAACAACAATAAGCAAGATAAATGCTTGCATCATTTGTTCTATTTCTTTAGGAACATCATTTAAATCTAAAATTTGTGCAGATCTTTGCAAAAATGCAAACAATAATGCACCTACGGCCATTCCAAATGGGTGATTTCTACCCAACAATGCCACCCCAATGCCTGCAAAACCTAATCCTGTTGGAAAGTCAATTGTGTATCTATGAAAATATCCTAAAAGAGGTCCCAATCCAACAAGGCCCGCAAAACCTCCTGAAGTAATCATGGCAATTACAACTAATCTCTTAGGATTTATACCACTAAATTTTGCTGCAATTGGATTTGATCCAGTAATTCTTAAATCAAATCCTAAAGTAGTCTTCCAAACAAGCCAGTAATAAAAAATACCAACTAGTACTGCAATAACTAAAAAACCATGTAAATCCTGTAAATCTTCAATATTTAAAAACTTATTCAATGGAGGCATTTTTCCAGTTTCCGGTAACTCTTTAGTTCTAGGTAAATCATAATTTGAATTTGGTTCGTCAAAAATTGTTGTTAAAGAGTAAGCGATAAGTCCAGTGCCAATATAATTCAACATTATTGTAGAAATAACCTCATGAATTCCTTTTTCAACTTTTAAATATCCAGCAATGGCTGCCCATAAAGATGATGAAGCAACTGCGACAATAATTATAAATAAAATGTGAAGTGGAGTTATAACGGAAAATTGCGCACCGACATAAGCTGCAATTAGTGACCCCATCAAATACTGACCTTCAACACCGATATTAAATAATCCCATTTTGAAACCAACAGCAACTGCGATTGCAGAAATATAGAGTGGAATTGATCTATTAATGATAGAAACTATTGACTTGCCACGAATTCCGTATTCAAACATAATTTTAAATGTCTCATATGGATCTTTACCAATAATTAATAATATAAGAGAGCTTAATCCAAACGAAATTGTCAAAGCAATAATTGGTGCTGAGACACTCACGAGCCTAAATCTCATTTTCATTTTTTTAATCCTGTCATATATCCACCTAAGTCTTCTGGTGTAACTTTTTCTGCATCTAATTCTTTAACAAGTTTTCCTTGATAAAAAACAATTATTCTATCTGACAATCCAATCAACTCTTCTAAATCTGCAGATATTAATAAAACTGAAAGCCCTTCATCTCTACTATTTCTTAATTTTTCCCATATTAAAGCTTGTGCACCAATATCGATTCCCCTAGTTGGTTGCGATGCTATCAAGAGACTGGGGTTGTCTTCTAATTCCCTACCTACAACAAATTTCTGTTGGTTTCCTCCAGACAAGGCTGTTGCTAGTGTGCTTGTTCCGGGTGTTTTCACGTCAAATGCTGAAATTACTTTTTCTGACTCATTAACAGCATTTTTCATTTTCATTGTTCCTAAACTGCTTTTATATTTATCAATATTTTGCCGTCCAATAATTACATTATTTGTAAGGTTCATGTCCATAATCATTGCTTGTAGCTGGCGGTCTTCAGGAATAAAGCTAATTCCAGATTCTAATCTTTCTCTAGTTCCTTGTTCCTCAATATCATTATCCATAAATATTACTTTTCCAGAATCAAGAGCTTGAATTCCAATAATTGCTTCAACTACTTCTTTTTGACCATTTCCTTCAACTCCTGCTATTCCTAGAATTTCTGATTTATTAACTTCAAAAGTAATTTCTTCAAAAATAGTTCTACCGTCTTCGTCTGTTGATTTGATATTTTCAACTTTTAATATTACTTTTTCACCGGTTGAAGTGACCCTTGCAGGAGGTGTTGGAAGACTTTTGCCAATCATCATTTCTGCCAATTGAGTTTTACTAACATTATCATTTACTACAGTATCAATCATTTGCCCAGACCTCATTACAGAAATTTCATCAGCAATCTCTAAAACTTCATCTAATTTATGAGATATAAATAATACCGTTACGCCATTGTTTTTTAAATCTCTTAAGTTATTGAACAACTCTTCTACCTCTTGAGGTACTAAAACAGCAGTTGGCTCATCTAGAATAAGTATTTTTGCACCCCTATATAAAACTTTTATTATTTCTACTCTTTGTTTTTCACCAACACTTAACTCATCTACATACTGATTTAAATCTATATCAAGGGAATATAATTCCATTACCTTTTGAATCTCTGTTCTGTATTTAGATAATTTTATATTTTTTAGAAAAGGTTTATCGATACCAAGAATTATATTTTCTAAAACTGTCAAATTTTTTGCCAACATGAAATGTTGATGCACCATTCCAATTCCTAAATTTATTGCATCTTTAGGTGAAGACATATTAGCTTTCTTTTCAAAAATTTCTATATTTCCAGAATCTGGTTTCACCATTCCATATAAAATTTTCATGAGTGTAGATTTGCCTGCGCCATTTTCACCCACAATCGCATGAATGTCTCCCGAGTTAACTTTTATTGAGACTTGTGAATTAGCTAAAACACCAGGGTAAGTTTTGGTGATATTTTCAATGTTTATTGCTAATTTCATGTTTTTATAAAAAATATCCGTTCCAGGGTTTCCCCTGGAACGAATATAAAATTTCTAGACTTATTTAAGGCCTAGCTGATGGAGGAACAATTTCTCCACTCATAATTTTTTCTTTATAGCTATCAATTTGATCTTTAATGTCATCAATGTAGCCTCCAGAATAGGATAGATAAATTCCACCTGTTGCTAAGTTATCTACGTTTGCTCCACCAGTGAATGTGCCTTCCATAGTTGCTTTTGCAGCATTATAGATAGAAACATCTACTGCTTTCACCATAGATGAAAGTATATATTCTTGAAGTTCAGGTAGTGCGTTTCCGACTTGATAATATTGATCAAAGTCTACACCAATACCCCAAACTTTAGATCCAGTACTTTCTGATACTTCTTTAGCAGCTTGGAACATTCCTGTTCCTGTACCGCCAGCAGCGTGATAGATAATATCTGCACCTGCTTCATACTGAGCAAGAGCAATTTCTTTACCTTTCACTTGATCATTGAATCCAGAAAAATCTGGAGCAACGCTGGCGTATCCAATTTGAATTGTGATATCTGGATTTATTGCCTGAACACCTGCAATAAATCCTTGTTCAAATTCATGAATAAGTGGGAAATCAACTCCACCTAAAAATCCAACATTGTTTGTTTGTGTTTTCAATGCTGCTGCAACACCTGCTAAGAATGAACCTTCAGCATGGTTGAATAACATGCCTCTAACATTTGCAGGTTCAGCAACACCATCGGTAATTGCAAAATTCAAATCAGGATAATTTGGAGCAACTTCGTTCATTGAAGCATCAAACAAGAAACCATTTCCAATTATTAAATCATTTCCTGCTTCTGCACAAAGTTCTAGAAGTTCTCCTCTATTTTCTCCACCACCCTCTGGCTCTAAGAAAGTTCCTTTCATGCCAAAGTCGGCGACAGCTTTTTCATATCCAGCGTAAGCTAGATCGTTAAATGAGAGGTCACCAAGACCACCTATATCTAACACTAAGCATATGCCCATAGGGTCTTCTTCTGGTTCAGCTGGAGCAGCTGTTGTTGCTGGAGCATCCAGCGTTTCAGCTGGTTCCTCTTCAACAACTTCTTCCACTGCAGCTTCATCAGATCCACCACCACAAGCAACTAAAAATAAGCTAAAAACCATAAAAAGTATTAGCCATTTTGACTTCATTCGAGTCACTTTTACTCCTTGTCCAACTAGTTGAAGGTATATAAATACCTTTATGCATAATATAGTAGACAAATACTATTGAATAAGCTCGCTTGTTTGCTAAGTTTTTTTAATCAATTTGACAACCAATTAACTTTTTAGTTGGTAAAAATAAACACTAGGGAAGCTTAGAGGATGCAGACTTAATAATCTCGAAGAGCTTGTCATCATTTACTTGGTTCATCCAATATACATTTTTCTTTCTGCCTGTGACGCTATTTGTATCAATTACTGATTGGCCTAAAGATAGTTCTGATTTTGTTTCTATTTCTATGTTTACAAATTTACCATTAGTGAGTGTATCGTCTACTAAATAAGCCGTTACAAATGCGTCATGAACAGGTGTACCATCAGGAAAAATTTCTCTAACAATTTCTATGTCTGAAAGTGAACTCATTAAACTGACAATATTCTTACCTGTAACAGTTTTGGTTTCTAAGATGTCTTCAAGTCTTGTTTTGGTTGCTATTGCTTGATGTGTAACATCTAAACCCATCATTATCAACTTTACTCCAGAATTTAATACAATATTTACTGCCTCAGGGTCTACAAAAAAATTAAATTCTGCAACTGGTGTTGTGTTTCCAAAACCTGCTCCTCCACCCATAAAAATTATTTGTTCAATATTAGATGATAATTTTGGGTCTTGAGATAGCACCTTACCTATATTGGTCATTGGTCCAAGTACACAAATAGTAATCTTTTCATCACTATTTATCAGAAGGTTAGTTATGTAGCTAACTGCATCTGAAGATTCTTCATTTTTAGAGGGATTTGGAAAATCTACACCATTAAGTCCGTCTGATCCATGTACCCATTCTGCAGTTGTTAATTCACGATATAAAGGTTTTGCTTCACCTTTATAAACAGGAATATTGTTTCTATTTGTATGCTCCAACAACCTTAAAGCATTTTTAGTACCTACATCAACTGTAACATTTCCCGCTACAGTTGTTATTGCCAAGAATTCCTCATCACTAAAGTTTGCTAAAGCTATGAGTATTGCAACAGCATCATCAGTACCTGGATCGGTATCGATAATAAATTTCATCTAATCTAGTTTAGTAATTTAAGATTCAGATTCTACAAAATCAACAGGTGGCTCATCTGGAGCCTCAACAGATTCAAACTCTAAAGTATTATCTTCTTTATTTAAAGAAATTATGATAGTTGATCCAGCTTTATACTTTCCCTGCAAAAGCTCTTCAGATAATGGGTCTTCTAGTAATCTTTGGATTGATCTTCTTAAAGGTCTTGCACCAAATTCTTTATCATAACCTTCAGTTGCTAAAAATTCCTTTGCTTCATCAGATAGAACTATTTCCAAATCTGAATTTTTAAGTTGGGCATGTACTCTATCAAGCATTAAGTCAACAATTTCTTTAACTTCATCAATAGTAAGCTCATGGAAAACAATAGTTTCATCGATACGATTTAAGAACTCTGGTCTAAAGTATCTTTTTAGTTCTTCTCGTACTTTTGATTTCATTTTTTCATAATTGTCTAGTTCATCTAAGGAGCTAAATCCAATATTTTTAGCTATGTCTTTTGTACCTAAGTTAGAAGTCATAATAATTATTGTGTTTTTAAAGTCTACTGTTCTACCTTGTGCATCTGTGAGCCTCCCATCTTCTAAAATCTGAAGCAAAGTGTTGAAAACATCCGGATGAGCTTTTTCAACTTCGTCAAGAAGTACAATGCTGAATGGTTTCCTTCTTACAGCTTCTGTAAGTTGACCGCCTTCATCATAACCTACATATCCCGGAGGAGAACCGATAAGTCTGCTTACAGTATGCTTTTCCATGTATTCAGACATATCTATCTGAATCAAAGATTCTTCGTCACCAAATAGGAATTCAGCTAAAGCTTTTGCAGTCTCTGTCTTTCCAACTCCAGATGGACCTAAAAATATAAATGATCCTGAAGGTCTTTTTGGATCTTTTAATCCAGATCTAGTCCTTCTTATTGCTTTAGATACAGCAGAAATTGCTTCATTTTGGCCAATAATTCTCTTGTGTAATTCAACTTCCATCTCTAGTAATCTTGCAGTCTCTTCTTGGGTTAGTCTATGAACGGGAATACCAGTCCATTGAGCTAAAACCTCAGCTATTTCTTCCTCGTCTATAACCATCTCAATTTCATCTACAGATGATGCGTCTGTTGTATTGACTTCATCTAACAAAAGCTTTTCTTGGTCTCTTATTTGAGCAGCTTTTTCATATAATTGAGATTGGACAGCGTCAATCTTTTGCTCTCTAAGATTTTTAAGTTTGTCAGCAATTTCTTGCTTTTCTTGATCTAATGGTTTTTTATATACTCTCATTCGACTTCCAGCTTCATCAATTAAATCAATTGCCTTATCAGGTAGAAATCTATCAGAAATATATCTATCTGCCATATTTACAGCAGAAGCTATTGCCTGATCAGTAAAACGTACTCCGTGATGTACTTCATATCTATCTTTTAGTCCATCTAATATTTCAATGGCATCAGATAATTTTGGCTCATCTACTTGGACTGATTGAAATCTTCTTTCAAGTGCTGCGTCTTTTTCAAAATGTTTTCTGAATTCTTCAAGTGTAGTAGCACCAATAGTCTGAAGTTCTCCTCTAGCTAACATTGGTTTAAGGATTGATGCCGCGTCTATAGCACCTTCTGCTGCACCAGCGCCTACAAGAGTGTGTATTTCATCGATAAATAATACAATATCTCCTCTTGTTTTTATCTCTTTAAGGACTTTCTTCAAACGTTCCTCAAAATCACCTCTGTAACGAGAACCTGCAACAAGTGCGGAAAGGTCTAAAGTATAAATTTGTTTACCTTCAAGAGTGACTGGAACATCTCCAGCAACAACTTTTTGGGCAAGGCCTTCAACAATTGCTGTTTTACCAACTCCTGGTTCACCAATTAAAACAGGGTTATTTTTTGTTCTTCTAGAAAGAATTTGCATGACTCTTTCGATTTCGGTTGTCCTACCTATTACCGGATCAAGTTTTCCTTCTTTTGCCATTCTCGTTAGATTTCTACCAAATTGATCTAAAATTGCAGAGCCTGTACCGGATCCAGGCCTCTCTCTACCACCAGTTGATGCAGCTTGTTGTTTTTTACTTTCTCCCGCAGAAGATATTAATTTAATTACAGTTTGTCTCACCTGGGATAATTCAGCACCTAATTTTTTAAGTACTTGAGCAGCTACACCTTCTCCCTCACGAATCAAACCAAGAAGTATGTGTTCTGTTCCTATGTAGTTATGTCCGAGTTGTAATGCCTCCCTTAATGAAAGTTCTAGAACTTTTTTAGCTCTGGGGGTAAATGGGATGTGTCCACTTGGAGATTGTTGGCCTTCTCCAATAATTTCAACAACCTCTGACCTAACACTGTCGATATTGATGTTTAATTCTTCTAAAGCTTTTGCGGCATGGCCTTCACCTTCTTGAATCAAACCAAGAAGTATGTGTTCAGTGCCAATATAATTGTGATTAAGTCTTCTAGCTTCTTCCTGTGCTAAAACTACAACTCTTCTGGCTCTATCTGTAAATCTTTCAAACATATTGTTATATTACCAAGGGTCTGTTTATACACTTAAATGAAAATTACAACTATTTATACATTTACCTTATTCTTTAGTTATGGAAAGCAATGAAATCAAAAAAATCATACCTTTTGATGATATTTGGGATAACTTAAATGTATTAGAGAAAAGACTTTTAGAAGTTTCTAGTTCCTCAAATGATTACCTTACATCAATTTCTCAATATCTTATAAATGCCGGAGGGAAAAGATTTCGACCAATAGTAACTTCGCTTGCTGGAAAGTTTGGAAATGAAATTGATAATATTAGCAAAATTATTGATGCTGGTGTTTGTGTAGAACTAATTCATATTGGAAGTTTATATCATGATGATGTCATGGACAATGCCACAACAAGAAGGGGTGTTGAAAGTTCAAACTCAAAATGGAACTCTACCCTTTCAATACTTGCTGGAGATTATTTACTTGCAAGATCTTCAGAGCTTGCTGCAGAGAATTTAGGATTGGAATCTGTCAAACTGTTAGCATCAACTTATGCAGAATTGGTTGAAGGTCAAACAAAAGAATTAAATTTAGCTTTTGACCTTAATCAAAAGATTGATGATTATTTAACAGTTATTGAAGGTAAGACTGCGAGTCTTATTAGAACAAGTGCAAGACTCGGTTCTCTTGCTAGCTCAGCAGATAGTGAGATTATTGACGCCTTGAGCAATTGGGGTTGGAATTGTGGAATAATTTTTCAAATATCTGATGATATATTAGATTTAACTTCTGACTCAGAAACGTTAGGAAAGCCTGCAGGTAATGACATCCTAGAAGGGACTTACACATTACCAGTCTTAATTGCATTGAATAAAGATAAAGGTAAGTACCAGGAAATCTTGACTGAAATAAAAGAAAATAAAATCGATGTTCAAAATGTACTTAGTGAATTTACCACAAAGGAAATAATTGACGACTCAAAAGAAATAATTAATGGCTACTTAAATCAGAGTGTGGAAGCTATATTTACACTCAAAAATCATGAACTATTTCCAGTTTTAGAAAACATAAACAATTATCTAGTTAATCGAACTAATTAATTTTCAGGTTTTAAATGTGGAAAGGCAATAACTTCTCGAATTGATTCATTGTTTGTAAGCATCATTACAAATCTATCTACACCAAAACCAAGCCCACCAGTTGGAGGTAGTCCGTACTCTAAAGCTTCAATGTAATCTCTGTCTTCTACATGTGCCTCTTCATCTCCATCAGCTTTTTTTTGTGCTTGTTCTTTTAATCTTGCCTCTTGATCAATTGGATCAATGAGTTCGGAAAAACCATTGGCTAATTCACTACCAAAAGCAAATAATTCAAACCTTTCAGTCACTCCGTTCTGTTCTTTACTTTCTCTGGCAAATGGTGAAACTTCTTTGGGGTAGTCCGTTACAAATGTAGGATTTACAATATTGTCTTCAATGTATTTTTCAAACAAATCGTAAACTAACATTCCTATAGTTTTAGATTCATTCTCAATCTTATGTTTTGTTAAAAACTCTTCTTTGATTTGTTTTAAATCTGAATTATGTTTGATTTCAATATCAAAGTGTTCACTTACCAAATCAAACATACTTATTCTTTTCCAAGGAAAACTAAAATCTGCTTCTTTTTCAGTAAATTCTATCTTTAAATCATGATTTAATTGACTTAATATGTACTCGCACATCTTTTCAACCATATCCATTACACCATTTACATCTGTGTAAGCCTCGTAACTTTCCATCATGGTGAACTCAGGTGAGTGTGTTTGGTCAATGCCTTCATTTCTAAAAACTTTTCCAACTTCAAAAACTTTTTCATAACCACCAATAATTAATCTTTTTAAATATAGCTCAGGAGCAATTCGAAGAAACATGTCAATACTCATTGCGTTATGGTGTGTCGCAAAAGGTTTGGCAATGGCACCTCCTGCTTTTGGCTGGAGTGTAGGGGTCTCAACTTCAATAAAACCGTCACTAACCATAAACTCTCTTATTAATTTGAGAACTTTAAATCTCGTATCTATGGTTTTCTTTGCATCATCATTTACGATTAAATCAAGATACCTTTGTCTAAATCTAGTTTCTTTATCTTTCAATCCATGCCACTTTTCAGGAAGTGTTCTTAAAGATTTGCTCAAAACTATTAAATTGGAAATTTTTAATGAAAGCTCTCCCTTTTTTGTTTTCATTATGCTTCCAGAAGTACCTACTATGTCTCCTACATCCATTAATTCAATGTGTTCTTCTAATTTCTCATCTAAATCGTCTTTAGAAGCAAGTAATTGTATTTTGCCAGTTGAGTCTTTTACATCTATAAATGTTAATTTTCCAAAAGACCTAATACTTAGCACTCGACCTCTCACAGCAACACTAATATCTGTTTGTTCTCCATTGTCTAGGCTTTGATGGTTGGCATGAATGTCGCTTATAAAACTTGCATTTTTATAGTATGTTGGAAAAGACTCTGTTCCTTTTAATTTTTCAACCTTCTCACGTCTAAGGTCATATATTTCTTTTTCAGATTTTGATAATTCGGTCACATTTATATCCTAATTATTTAAGTTAAATATTTCTTCTAACCCAACTAATGTTAAATTTTCTTCATACTGTGCATTTAAATTAAGTGCAGGCTGAATAATTGGACTTAAACCTCCAGTTAGAATAATTTTTGGTTTTGTTCCCAATTCTTGTAAAAGTTTCTCAATCATAGAATCTATCATGGATGCGTGCCCAAAGATTAACCCGCTCTGAATAGCTTCATAAGTATTTTTACCTACAACTTTTTTTGGAAGGTCTAATTCAACAGATTTTAAAGAAGCGGTCTTCGATGTTAAAGCGTCCAGGCTAATCTTTATGCCCGGTGAAATAGCTCCGCCTAGATACTCTTTTTTATTGTTTACAACATCAAAAGTAGTTGCTGTCCCTAAATCAACAATTACAACTTCTGACTCGGCAATTTTATAACCAGCAACTGAATTTGCTATCCTGTCAGGTCCTAATTCTTTTGGATTATCAATATTTACTTTTAAACCGGTTTTAATACCAGGCCCCACAACAATAGGTGGGAAATCTAAATATCTCTCAATTGCTTGAACCATATTATTAGTTACTTGAGGAACAACTGAGCAGACTATAGAACCTGCTAATTCATTTCTTTTGTCATCTATTAGGTTAAAAGTGGAGTTAAAAAGTGCCAACAATTCATCTGGAGTGTTTGCGTCTCTTGTAGTAAACCTGTAAGAATCCCAGCCATCCTTGTTTCCTATTCCAACTGTTGTTTCAGTATTTCCAATATCAATTGCTATTATTTTTTTCATATTTCTATATCAATGTTGTCTATCAGCCTTACATTTTCAACATAAGCTGCAATTAATAACTTTAATTTCTTTGAGTATTTATTTGGATAATTAAAATTTTCCTCATCCACTATTTCAAAATAGTCCAAATCTATTTCATTTTGATTAAATGAATTAATCCCTAGTTCAACAGATTCTTCAATACTTTTACCTAAATTTATTTCTTTAGCCACTTTTTGTAAAGATTTAAAAATATTTGCTGCAATTAATTTAGCATCTTCTGATAGATGCTTATTTCGGCTACTCAAAGCAAGGCCATTTGTATCACGAAATATTTCACCTTCTATTATTTCAATATTTAAATCAAGCCGATTAACCATGTCCTTAATTAAAAATAATTGTTGCGCATCTTTTTTCCCAAACACAGCATGGCTAGGCTTTATTAAATCAAACAGTCTATTTACAACAGTTAAAACTCCTTCGAAATGGCCAGGCCTTGAAGCTCCCTCAAGAATAGATCCCACTTTACTAGGAACAATAGAAGGGACTCCTTCACCAGGATAAATATATCTTTCCTCAGGGAGAAAAATAAAATCAACACCACTACTTTTCAAAAATTGAATATCTTGTTCAAACTCGATAGGATAATTTTTGAAATCGTCATCATTATTGAATTGTCTTCTATTTAGAAATATGGATACCAAAGTTTTTAAACTTGTTTCTTTTCCAATATCTACAAGCGATAGGTGACCTTCATGTATTGCTCCCATTGTGGGAATAAAACAAATGTTTTCAGATAGGATGTCATCGTTTATTGTATTTATCACTTTTGTCATTATCGTGCCCTAAAATGGTGCCCGTACTTAAGTTTTAATTTTACCAATATTAGTTATTTTTTGATCAAAAATTTTAAAACTAGATTTATCTAAATGCTTATTTAAAACCTCGTATAAAGGCTCGACAACAAAAAGTCTATTTTGCCAATCATAATGAGGGATAATTAAACCTTCTTCGTCAATTTCTTCACCTTTAAAAAATATAATATCTATGTCTATCAACCTTGGTCCGTATCTAAAATTTTTCTTTCGCCCCATTTGAGTTTCTATTTCCTTAATTTTTACCAGTAAATTCCTAGCTGTTTCTTGATATTCAATTTCAATAACAATGTTGAAAAAATCATCTTGTTCTTTGTAAAGTAGTGGTTCTGTTTTGTAGACTGATGAGATTTTAATTATCTTGGCAAAATTAGAAATTAGCCTTACTGCATCAATTAAATTACTTTCTTTATCACCAATATTTGAGCCCAAGGAGAGAAAAATACTATTTGAATTCTTCACGATAAGAAACCGAGATGCCTTCTGTTCTATCTTTTAAAATTGTGTCTGGTTTATGAACTGTGACCTTAATTTCTTGTAACATAGATTCATTTTTTGCGTATTTAAATACAATTTGTTCAGAAATTTGTTTTGCTAAAGTTTCAATTAAATCATAGCTTTCTGTGTTTACGAATTTTATAACTAAATTAACAATTTCCTCATAATTTAGTGTTTTGTTAATATCGTCTGTAGAAAAATCAGAAATACTGATATGAATATCTACCAAAAATTCTTGATCGTTTTGTTTTTCGTGATCATAAATTCCATGTTTTCCAGAGCACTTAATTTTAGAAATATTTATGTCGAATGACATTATTTACGTAGTGGGGATAAGAGCTATAGCTTTTGGTGAAAGTGGTTTTTCTAATATTTTTTCTAATATGGTTCTTGCCAAAATAGGATCATCCAAAAGGTTAGAGTAAATTAAATAACCGGCAAGAATTCCCGGTACTTGTTCATCTAATAATTCTCGATGTATTAAAAGCTTTCGATCCTTATCTGATAAAGCTTCTTTGATTGCATCAAAAATTACATTTAGGGACTCTTTTGGAATGTCATCACTTAGTGGATAGTGATAAGTTCTAAAACCTACTTCTTGATAGTTTTTAAGATTAAAGTCTGAATCAAGCAGAGAGAAAATTGCATTTATGCCCTGTCCTTTTAGCCACTGGATTTCTTCTTCCCTCCTTATTTTACGAGGAGTAAGGCCTCCACCACCTATGCATTCGGAAACAGCTAGTTTTCCTTCAATTATCCAATGAAAATCATTGGGTTTTAAACCAGCCATTGTTACCTCCGTAAATTACATACTAGCTTAAATTTAAAACTAAGAAGCTATGTGTAGCCTGACCAAAGAAACACCAGAGTCTATACAATGGTTATAAAGTTCTTCATCTGTCATCTCTAAATTTTGAGCAAATTTTTTCTTCGAATAACCCACAATTAATGGAAACCCAAAGCAAAAATGTTCTAAATTTTTAAATAATTTTTGAGAGTCCTCCATTGATTTGCCAAACCCAAATCCTGGATCAATAGAAATTCTGTTTTTACTAACTCCATGAGAAATTAAATTTTCTATCTTTTTTTCTAAATGATCTCTTACTTCTCTTACTACATCTTTGTAATGCATCTTTTCTTGAATATGAGATGAATTTGGGTGACTATGAACAAGAATAATCTTTGGAGCTTTTTCAGCAATTAATTGAATCATTTTTAAATCATTAAAACCACTTACATCGTTAACAATTTCAAAATTATTCTCTAAAGCATATCTGGCAATCTCATAATTCATCGTATCAACGGATAATTTAAACTTTCCAAAATAATTAGAAACAAAAAAATTAAGTCTTTTCAATTCTTGTTCATAACTTACTTCTTCAAAACCTGGTTTAGTTGAAACTCCACCAACATCAAGAATTTTTATTTTCTTTTCTTTTGCTGTTTTTAATAAAAATCCCAGTCTTTCACTATTTTCAAAAACACCATCACCAGTAAATGAATCTTTTGTTGAATTAATAATTCCAATTACTTTTTGGTTAACTGAATCTAAAAGATTATTCCAATCCGTCAATTTTAAGAAAAGTTTAAAAGTGCTTCGTTTCTTAAAGAAAAGTCTAATTCATACACACCCGTTGAGTATGTAGTTATGACTTCCTCTGATGAATTTTGAGAATTCAATAAATCAGAACATAGATGTTTTGCAGACATTTTAACAAATACACCATCAGCATCTAAAGTTTTGTGTATGAACGAGGCAATTTTTTCAGTTAATTTTTCCTGTAATGTTAAGTCGTTTGAAAAATGTCCTACAAGATCACTAAATTTTGAAATTCCCAATATCTTTTTCTTTGGGAAAACAGCAATACTTGCTGAGCCGTGAAAAGGCAACATATGATGTTCACATAAGCTAATGTATGAAATTCCATTTATATAAATAGGTTGATTGTGTGTAACTTCTTTTAGAGATTCAAAAATAAGTGTTTCATCACTTTTATTAGATAATTTTTTTTGAACTTGGTCTAAAAACTTAATTGATAAATTTTTTATTTCTTCATCACTTTTATCAGTTATTTCTTTTAGTAAGAAAAATAAAGATTCCTGTGCCTGGATGAGGTTAGTTTGAACTTCGCTCATCAGGCAAGCCTTAAGCTTTTACCAGTACCCTGAATTTTTACTTTTTTAATAGCTTTAAATACTTCGGCTACTTCATCTTTATTAATAGTCTCTTTCTCCATCAATAAATTAACCATTGCATCCATTTGTTTTTTAAACTTCTTTAATATTTTTCCAGCAATAATGTGAGCGTCATTCAATAAATTTCTTACCTCGTCATCTATAGATGAGGCAACTTCGTCAGAATAGTCTTGTTGTCTTCCATAGTCTCGACCAAGGAATACTTCATTTGAACCTTTGCCGTAAAGCATTGGTCCAAGCTTTTCACTCATGCCAAATTCCATCACCATTCTTCTCGCAATATCTGTTGCTTTTTCAATATCATTTGATGCTCCTGTAGTTGGGTCTGCAAAAATTAACTCCTCTGCAACCCTGCCTCCCATAAGCATTGCAAGTCTGTCTTTTAATTCAGCCTTAGATGAAAGATACTTTTCACTATCGGGCAATGCCTGAGTATAGCCAAGCGCTCTTCCCCTGGGGATAATGGTAACTTTGTGAATTGGATCTGCGTTTGGAAGTGCCCAACCTACTAAAGCATGGCCAGTTTCATGATAAGCAATAATTAACTTTTCCTCTTCTGTCATTACTTGACTTTTCTTTTCAGGACCAGCCATAACTCTATCAATTGAGTTCTCAATGTCAGCAATACCTATGGTTTTTTTATTTTTTCTTGCAGCTAGTAGCGCTGCTTCGTTTAATAAATTGGCAAGATCAGCACCCGTAAATCCTGGTGTTTGTTTAGCAAATGTTTCAAAGTTAACATTTTTTGCTAATGGTTTATCTTTAGCGTGAACTTTTAGAATTTGAGTTCTTCCTGCCAAGTCAGGCCTGCCAACAATTACCTGTCTATCAAATCTTCCAGGTCTCAATAAAGCTGGATCAAGAACGTCTGGCCTGTTAGTGGCTGCCATTAGTATTACACCTTGGTTAGCTTCAAAACCATCCATTTCAACAAGTAATTGATTTAAAGTTTGTTCTCTCTCGTCGTGTCCACCACCAAGACCCGCTCCCCTCATTCTTCCAACGGCATCAATTTCGTCAATAAATATGATTGCTGGAGATGATTCTTTGGCTTTTTTAAATAAATCTCTTACCCTGCTTGCTCCAACCCCTACAAACATCTCAACAAAGTCAGATCCTGAAATGCTAAAAAATGGAACACCGGCTTCCCCAGCAACTGCTTTTGCAAGAAGAGTTTTCCCTGTTCCTGGAGGGCCTACAAGTAAAACTCCTTTAGGAATTTTTGCACCGAGTTTGTTAAATTTTTCTGGAGATTTCAAAAACTCTTTTATCTCTTCTAGCTCTTCTTTAGCTTCTTCGACACCTGCTACATCCTGAAACGTAACTTTTGGTGCTTCTTCGTCGAGTTCTTTTGCTTTTGATTTACCAAATTGCATGATCTGATTTCCATTTGATCTAACTTGAGAAAACATATAGAACATAAATGCTGCAAGAAATAGCCAAGGTAAAAATGCAAAAACATAATCTTGAAACCCTGCAGGTTCTGTGTCAGTATTTAAGACTATATCTTGATCAACTAAGAGTTGAAATACTTCTCCCTCAAAACCTTCTGGATATTCTGTTTGATATATGGTTTCATCATTTACTAATTTAAATTCGACCATATTTGATTGTTCTTTTATTGTGGCTTCTATTACAGAGCCTGAGGTAATTTCATTTTTAAAAGCAGTAAAAGATTTACTTTCAGGTGCGTTCACCGTAGAGTTGTACTGCTGTACACCAAGAAAGATAAGTAGTCCTAAAGCAAAGTACATAAAAAATGACTTATTGTTATTTTTTTTATTCATTTCTTTTTTCTTATCCATCTTCTTTAATTTAATACTCTTGGGTTTAAAAGCAATACTGACATTTAAGAGAGAATGGCCAAATATGGCAATTCTCTATATTTTCCGTTGTAATCTAGACCGTAACCCACTACAAATTCAGGGCCAATTTCGAATCCACTGTAATCGATTTCAATTGGGTCTTTTGAAACTCCTTTTTTAACAAACATGCTAAAAATTTCAATACTTTTTGGATTTCTAGATTCAAGTAATTTTTTTAAGCTTGAGAGAGTTAATCCTGTGTCATAAATGTCTTCGACAATCAAAATATTTTTATTTGAAATGTCATACTCCAAATCTTTAACAATTTTAATTTGTCCAGAAGATTCAGATCCGTAATAAGATTTAATACTCATAAAGTCAAAAGTAACATCAATCTGAAGTTGCTTAGCAAGGTCGCTTACAACTATAAAAGCTCCTTTTAGAATGCCAATAACTACAAGTTCTTCGTCTTTATACTTGCTATTTATTATTTCTGCAATTTCCGAAATCTTATTTTGTATTTCTTCTTGCGATATTAAAGTTTTAGAAATTTTCAATACTAACCTTTTCTGTAGAAGCACTTATTATAAATTTATCTTTTTGTGTTTCCAACCAGTTTCCTTCACTAGATTTTCTTATTCCTGGTATCCATAGAATAGTTTCTTTCAGTTTAAGAACTGGCCAGACCTCTCTGAGTGACCTGTTTACTCCATATGAACGAAATATTTCAGTAGCTTTTTGTTCATGACCACCTGTTTTAAATAAATCTCCATCAGAAATTTCACTGAAATAAATTTCATTTTCTAGGTATTTTGGTAAAGATATCGACCAATTATTTAAAGTATCGATAGAATCGTATTTTTCAAAATTAAAATAACCTTTTGGTTCTAGCAAAGCTTCACTACCGGTCCATTTTTCTTTATTCACAAAGACAAGAAGTCCACTTTGAGTAGAAACTTCCCAATTTTCAAAAAAACTTTTTCTGATATTTTTTTTAATTACAGAAAATATTTTTTTGATATCAGAATTTTGCAATCCGCTTTGTCCAATGTATTGAGATATTGTTGATAACAAATAATAAGACGCGGAGTTGTTCTTATCAATCAGTGATATTGGTACTTCTACATATCCTTTTGCAGTTTTGATGTAAGAGATTAAGTCTTTATCTTTTTTTGTTAGT
>CACHTH010000004.1:0-74622 GCA_902582695.1 uncultured Candidatus Actinomarina sp. | reverse complement strand
ATAGAACAACACCTTCTATTGTTGCTTTTAAATCAGAAGAAGTACTAGTCGGTGAGCTTGCAAAAAGACAAGCAATTACAAATCCGGATAACACAGTTAGGTCTATTAAAAGACATATCGGAACTAATTGGAAAGAAAACTTTGAAGGCAAAGACTATACGCCACAAGAAATATCAGCAAGAATATTACAAAAACTCAAAAGAGATGCTGAGTCATATTTAGGAGATGATGTTACAGATGCTGTAATTACAGTTCCAGCATATTTTAATGATGCTGAAAGGCAAGCAACAAAAGAAGCTGGTCAAATTGCAGGATTGAACGTATTAAGAATAATAAATGAACCTACTGCTGCATCTCTTTCATACGGACTAGAAAACAATGAAGATCAAAAGATACTCGTATTTGATTTAGGTGGTGGTACTTTTGATGTTTCTATATTAGAAATTTCTGAGGGTGTGTTTGAAGTGAAGTCAACATCAGGAGATTCTAAGCTTGGTGGAGATGACTGGGATCAAAGAGTAATGGATTGGTTAATCGAGAAGTTTAAATCCTCAACTGGTATTGATTTATCAAATGATAAGATGGCAATTCAGAGAGTTCAAGAAGGTGCAGAAAAAGCTAAAATTGAACTTTCATCTACAAGTGAAACAGAAATTAACTTGCCATTTATTACAGCTAATGATGCTGGACCTCAACATTTGCTTGAAAAATTAAGTAGGTCTGAGTTTGAAAAAATTACTGCAGATTTAGTTGAAAGAACAAAAGAACCAGTTGAAAAAGCATTGTCTGATGCTGGAATGAAATTTTCTGATATCGATCATGTTATATTAGTTGGTGGTTCGACTCGAATGCCATCGGTCCAACAACTTGTAAAATCTCTTACCGGCAAAGATCCCCATAAAGGTGTTAATCCTGATGAAGTTGTTGCGTCTGGAGCTGCTATTCAAGCAGGGGTACTTAAAGGTGATGTAAAAGATGTTCTTTTATTAGATGTTACACCTCTTACTTTGGGTGTTGAAACTAAGGGTGGAATCATGACCAAAATGATTGAGAGAAATACAACAATCCCAACTAAAAGGTCTGAAGTGTTTAGTACAGCTGAAAACAATCAAACCCAGGTTGAAATTCATATCTTGCAAGGTGAAAGAGAAATGGCTTCTGGGAACAAGTCTCTAGGAAGATTCACTTTAACTGATATACCTGCAGCAATGGCTGGTACGCCGCAAATAGAAGTAACTTTTGACATCGATGCTAATGGAATTGTAAATGTCAATGCTAAAGACCTAGGGACAGGTAAAGAGCAAGCAATAACAATTACTGGCGGTACAGCACTTGAAGACGATGAAATCGAAAGAATGATAAAGGATGCTGAGCAACATGCTAATGAAGATGCAAAAAAGAAAGAGCTTGTTGAAACCAGAAACATGGCTGAAGGCATGGTTACCTCAACTGAAAAAATGTTGGATGAAAATAAAGACAAGGCAACAGAAGAAGAGGTGAAAGCAATCAATGATGCAAATGATAAATTGAAAAAACTTTTAGAGAATGAAGATTTATCAATTGATGATTTGAAAAATGGTATTGATGAACTTGCAAAAGCCAGTCAATCATTTGCCGAGAAATTGTATGCGGAAGCTCAAAATGACACACCTAACCCATCTTCAGATGAGTCAGATGACGTAGTTGAAGGTGAAGTTATAGAGGATGAATAAAGAGGAAGAGTCTTTGATTGAAGAAGTAGACAATACTTCTGACGGATCTTCAGTAGAGGAAGAAGTAGTAGAGGAAACTTCTGTACCTCTCTCGCAATATGAAAAGATAAAAGATGACTATCTAAGACTTGCCGCTGAATTTGATAATTATAAAAAGAGAACTGAAAAAGAAAAAGAGAGCATAGGTACTGCATCTGTTGCTTATTTTATTAACTCTCTTTTTCCACTAATTGATAATTTTGAAATGGCTATGAGTCAAGAGGAAGTTTCAAAAGAACTGGAAACTTTCAACAACCTCCTAACTTCAGTTTTAGATGGGCTACAGGTTGAAGAGATTGGAACTATCGGAGAAAATTTTGATCCTTCGATACATGAAGCTGTTGAGCATTCAGGAGAGGGAGACACTCAAATAGTTGAAACAATTTTAAGAAAAGGTTATCTATTTCAAGGTAATTTAATACGCCCTGCAATGGTAAAAGTTAAAAGTGAGTAGAGACTGGTTAGACAAGGATTTTTACGCCACGCTAGGTGTCTCAAAAGATGCAAGCACTGAAGACATAAAAAAAGCGTATAAAAAGTTAGCCAGAGAAAATCACCCAGATTTAAACCCAGGCGATTCAGAAGCAGAAAAGAAATTTAAAGAAATTTCAGAAGCAAGCTCAGTTTTGGGAGATGAAAGAAAAAGACAAGAATATGATCAAGTACGTGCAATGGGGGCTTCAGGTTTTGGAGGCTTTGGTGGTCAAGGGTTTAATGTAGACGACTTTGGTGATTTGTTTGGAAACTTAGGTGATATTTTTGGATTTGGGGGATCTGGTGGAAGAAGAAAAGGCCAGACATATCAAACAAATATAAACATATCTTTTGATGAAGCTGCTAAGGGCGTAGAAACTGTAATACCTCTTCGTAAAGAAGTCTCTTGTTCAGCCTGTAGAGGCACAGGAGCTGATAAGGGAGAAGCATTTCATAGATGTAACATTTGTAATGGGAGCGGACAAACAGCATCTAATCAAGGTTTCTTTTCTTTTGCACAAACTTGTTCTGCTTGTAAAGGTCAAGGGAATGTTATTGATAAAGCATGTAAAACATGTAGGAGCTCTGGTTCTGTGATTGAAAATGAATCTATAAAAGTCAAAGTTCCAGCTGGAGTAGATAACGGAACAGTTATTAGATTACGAGGAAGGGGTGGTCCAGGAGACTCTGGAGCGCCAGATGGAGATCTTTTGGTTCAAGTTGCTGTTGAGTCACATAAGTTCTTTAAAAGAAGCAATAGTGATCTTATTCTTGAAGTTCCTTTGCTTTTTACAGAAGCAGCCCTGGGTTCTAGCATCAAAATTCCTACTCTTGAAAAGTCCGTAACTTTAAAAATACCTGCGGGCACTCCTAGTGGAAAAACTTTTAAGATTAAAGGTGAAGGCATAGCACCTCAAGGCAGGAGGCCTGGAGATTTATATGTAAAAGTATTTATTTCACCACCTACAAATTTATCAAGGTCTGCAAAAAAACATCTTGAAAATTATCGTGATCAATTTGAATCTGGAGACAGTCCAAGGGATTATTTATATGAATAACGATGACTCTAAGGCTATTTATTTTATTTCAGTAGCCTCTACCCTCTCAGGCATCCATCAACAAACAATAAGAACCTATGAGCAAAAAGGTTTAATTAAGCCATTTAGAACTGGTGGGGGCACAAGACGATACTCTCAGGAAGACATAGATAAATTAATTCAGATTCAGAATTTATCGCAAAGAGGAATCAACTTAGATGGAATAAAAATCATTTATGAAATGAAAGATAAAATTGAAGAATTACAAAACAAAATTATTTATTTAGAAAACGAGATTTCAAATCAAAAAATGGATTCAAAAAATAAAGAGAAAGAAATTCACCAAAGCTATAAAAATGAAATTGTTAAGAAATCAAACAATTCTTTAAAGAAAAACATATAGAATAAAGAAAATGGATACTGGAAATTTAATTGCTTTTTTAAAAAAATTTAGCTTTGTAAGATTAATCGGTACTGGGATTGTTCTAAGAGTACTAATTGGTATTGTTGATGGTATTTTTAATCTTGAAATTAACGAGCTTCCAAATTTTAATTTATATATTTTTGCTCTGGCATTAGCTTACACCACTCTTTGGATGTTTAACAAAAGTTACACTGAAGAAGAAGAATAAAAAAATTTAATCTTTGTACTTTTTGATAAATTCATTAATTTTATTTTCTAGGATCGGAAGTGTTATACCCCCATCACACAAAACTTCATCATGAAAATATCTTATATCAAAATTTTTACCAAGTTCATTTTCAGCTTTTCTTCGAAGTTCTTCAATTTTTAACTGACCCATTTTATATGAACATGCTTGTCCTGGCCATGCTATATATCTGTCTGTTTCAATATTTGCATTAATTTCTTCTATTGGAGAATTGGCTCTAAAAAATTCTATTGCTTTTTCTCGAGACCATCCCATACCATGCATGCCTGTGTCAAGCACGAGTCGACACCCTCTCCATGCATCATTTCCTAATCTACCTAGTTGCTGAACATCATTAGAATATAGTCCCATTTCATTTGCAAGCTGCTCAGCGTAAAGCCCCCAGCCCTCTACAAATGCTGTTGATGCTACATAGCGTTGAAAATCTGGAACATCTTGTAATTCAACTGCAATAGTTCTATCTAGATGGTGACCTGGAATAGCTTCATGAAATGCAACAGACTCTGCCTCAAAAATACTTTTGGTTTCAGGCTTATAAGTATTAAGAAAATATGTTCCATCTCTTGAACCATCAGGTAGTGGCGCTACGTAATAAGCTGGAGGAGCATGTTGTTCAGATTCAGGAGGTGCAGGTAAAACTTTACATGGAGATTTTGGAAATACAGTGAACCACTTGTTAAGCGGTTTGTAAGATCTTTCAATAGTATCTTCAGCTATCTGAAGCATCTGTTCTTTGCTTTCATACCGCATTGCCGGTTCCGTCTGCATTTTATAGATTACCTCTTCAGGTGAATTTGCATCAGAAAAGATATTTTTTCCAATCTCAAAAAACTCAGTCTTTAGCCTTTCTATCTCGGAAATTCCTATATTATGAACCTCTTTAACAGTTGTATCTTTATGACCTGTATATCTTCTTAAAGCTCTGAGATAAGTCTCTTCTCCGCCTTCAATCCATAAGATTCCTGACTTTTCATCTTTACGACCTTTAGGGAGGTGCTCTTCCTTTAGCTGGTCTAAATAAGCTAAAACAGCAGGCCTTACATTTGTTTCAATAATTTTCTTTGCTTTTTCTTTCCAATTGGATACCTCTAACTCTCCTATATCAGTCGAAAAGTTAACCAACAATAAAGTGTCCTGCTCTAAAGGGGTGTTGAGATAGTTCTCTAATTGATCGATTGTTCGCAATAGGTTTCGTTTTGTAGCAACTCTATTATTTAAAAGACCCTCTTTTTGAACTTGAGCAATCTGTGTAAAAAGTCTATTGTATAATTCTAATCTTTTCAATAACAGGTCAGCAGACTCAACATCGGGAATAAATAATCGCTGATTGTAATCAATCAGATAACCCGTATATCCAGATACACCTGCACCAAATTCCCAATTCTTATCGAGCAGAGCGTCTTTATTAGAGCTCAAAGCAAATTCAAGCATTCCATGTGTTATTTTTTCTCTATGAGGTAGGGTGTTTAGGTCTATTTTTTCTAGTCTGGAAATAAATTCATTTACTAGTTGTTCTTCTTTATCAAAGGTTTCCTCAGAAAGATCTTCTATTTGATCAAAATACTCTTTGTATCCTCGCATAATTGCAGATGTAGGAGATGAGGCTAGAGAATTTTGAAAAAAATCATCAGAAAGCTGAAGTAGTTGATTATCTATCATTTATTTCCTTTTTTAAGCTTTTTATTTCTTCTTCAAGTTTATCTAACTTCTCACCTAGTTCATTTATAGTAACCTCTTTGTCACTAAAGCTAGAAATAAAATAAGAAGAAACAGCAGCTGTAATTGTTGCAATAAAGCCAATACCCATAATCATCAGAGAGCTGGCGATTATGCGGCCAAGATTTGTAAGAGGGGTGATATCGCCATAGCCTACTGTGGTAATTGTCACAAGTGCCCACCATAGACCGTCACTATATGATGTCACACCGGGTTCTGAGATGTAAAAAAGAAAACCAAAGAACAACACAATACCAATAGTTGCATATACAATAAACCTAAGTCCCTTTGAATTAAAAATTGACTTTACTGTTGTCCCAAACCTTCCTAATAAAGCAGCAAGCCTGAAAAATCTTAATGCATTCAACAATCTTGGCAGCCTTGCAAACCTCAAAAATCCCGAAGATTGTAAGCCTTCTGGAACTATTGGAAATGAGAAGATAACGATCACTAATTCGATCTTATGACTTTTAACAAACTGTAATTTATCATCTGCAAAGTAAAATAAAATTACATATTCCAGTAAAAAAACTATCCAAATTCCCCAATTTAAATATAAAGCTACAGAGCTGAGTGTTTGTTGTGTGTATTCGATAATTAATACCGGTATGAGCATAAGGACAGAAATCATTACAGGTATTTCAAAAAATTTTTCTGCTTTCAAATAGTTCTGATTGTTCATATAGGTATTATAAAACTAGCTATGAAAGATTAGTATTAGTAATCTAAAATATGAGTATGAACAGGGTAATTTTTTTAATTTTACTTATTGCATTTTTAGTTGTGCCTTTAAGCATCAATAATGTCAATGATGATGGGATAAGTTACTTTGATTTAGTAGTTGAGGCTAGTGAAAACTTATTTGTAGACTCAGAAATCGATAAAAAAAATAATATCACTTTGTCGAACAGTCAAAAGCAATTGATCAGTGAGAAATTACAAGCTTTAACAAATAGTCATGACAACTTGTTTAATAATTTTGAAGAAACTCAAAAAGAAAATTTAAAAGACATTAATGAATATATCGCTCTAAACAGGTGGGAGAAATTCAGTGAAACTAATAGTGGTATTAAAGGAATATATCTAAGTGGTTATCATTTTTTAAAAGACGAGAAAATTAATCCAATAAAAGTAATTCTGTCAAACACCATTGTGAACACAATAGTTCTTGATGTTAAATCAGATAATGGTCATTTACTCTATGACAGTGAGATCTCAGAAGTAGAGAGGTTAAAAAATGAAAGAATTAAATACGATAATCAAACTTTAAAGTCCTTTAAAGAGGAGTTTAATATTTATTTAATTGGTCGAGTCGTTGCTTTTCAAGATCCTATCTTTTCAAGAACCTATCCTGAATCTGCAATCACAGATATTAAAACAGGCAGACCTTATTCTCAAGACAGTCAGTACTTTCTTGATCCAAGTGATAGTGCAAGCAGAGAGTACATTCTAAACGTTGCTCTTGAAGCGTGTTTACTCGGTTTTGATGAGATTCAATTTGATTATATAAGATATCCTGATACAAGTTATCAAGGTTTAGTTTATGATGAGGAAAGCAATTTTGAAAACAGGACAAAAAATATTAATTCATTTCTACAAAATGCTACGAACCTGTTGCATGACAATGGGTGCCTAGCTTCTGCAGATATATTTGGATATGTACTTAATTCAAAGAATGACAACGGTATAGGGCAGTACTTAGAAACAATAGTGAATACTGTAGACTTTATTTCTCCTATGGTCTATCCATCTCATTACTCTAAAGGCTCTTTTGGATACAGTTATCCAAATAATTTCCCTTATGAAGTTGTTACGGCAGCATTAAATGATGGGCTTTCTAGAGGGATACAAGAAAAAAGCTTGAGACCTTTTCTTCAAGGGTTTTGGCATTCTTCAGAAGATGTAAGGTTGAATATTAAAGCAGCAGAAGATAAAGGCCTAGATTGGATAATTTGGAACAATTCCAGTGTGTACGATGAAGACTACTTTAGTAGAATCAATTCATGAGTTATAAAAATGAATTTAAAAATTGTTTGGATGGTTTATTTGAAAGCTTGTGTGACGTCAGCGATTGGATGTATGAAAACCCAGAATTAGGATTTCAAGAATTCAAAACATCAAAATATTTAGTTGACTATATTCAAAAAAATTCAAAATCTGTAAATTACCCCTCACATGGTCTTGAAACAGCTTTTGATATTACATTTGGGGAAGAGGGCCCTCTTACAGTTATATGTGTTGAATATGATGCCTTGCCTGAAATTGGCCATGCATGTGGACATAACATTATTGCAACAGCTTCTATAGGGGCTGGATTGGGTTTAAAGGACATAGCTTCAAAATTAGGGATTAGAGTAAAGCTCTTAGGAACTCCTGCTGAAGAAGGTGGGGGTGGAAAAATTATTCTTATTAACGAAGGAGCGTTTGAGGACGCTTCATGCTCAATGATGATTCATCCTGGATATGAAGATGTGGTGAATCCTACGTTTACGACTATTCAACAATACACAGTCGAGTATTTTGGTAAAGACGCACATGCTGCTGGAGCGCCTGATCAAGGAATCAATGCCTTAGATGCACAAATACAACTGTTCGTTAATACATCAACCTATCGACAGCAAATGGTACAAAGCAACAGAATGCACGGTGTAATAAGAGATGGGGGTTTTAAACCAAATATAATTCCATCATATACAAAATCAGAATGGTATTTAAGATCGCTAAATGAAGAAGGGTTAAACAATCTGGAGCAAGACTTCTATAACTTTGCTAATGCTGCTGCATTATCAACAAAGTGTGAAGTAAAAATTACATCACCTGATTACAGATATGAAGAAATTAATAACAATGAAACAATGTATAAGCTCTTCATGGAAAATGCACAAGATGTAGGTAGAGAAATGATATTACAAAAAGATGCCACTAGACCAGGTTTGGGTTCTACTGATATGGGAAATGTATCCCAAATCTTTCCATCAATACACCCAATGCTTGGAATTGGAGAAAAAGAAGCTGTTAATCACCAACCTGAATATGCTGCAGCTACATTAACTGAAGGTGGTCATAAAGCCATATATGATGGTGCATACGCAATGGGTGCTTCCATCATTGATTTAGCTGAAAAAAACCTTTGGGATCAACTTTAAAGTATTTGGCTTAGGAATAATTTAGTTCTATCACTCTTTGGATTATTAAAGAATTCTTCTGGAGTATTTTCTTCAACTAACATGCCTTCGTCAAATAACATTACTCTATCTGCAACTTCTTTAGCAAAGCCCATTTCATGAGTTACAACAATCATGGTCATTCCAGACTTGGCTAGCTCTTTCATAACATCTAATACTTCTTTAATCATTTCAGGATCTAATGCTGAAGTAGGCTCATCAAAAAGCATAATTTTTGGTTCCATTGCTAGAGCTCTTGCAATTGCAACTCTTTGTTGCTGACCACCAGATAGTTGTCCAGGAAATTTTTGTGCTTGCTCAGGAATTCCAACTCGCTCTAATAATTCCATTGCTTTTTCTTCAGATTCAGCTCTATTCTTTTTTCTAACCCATATCTGCGCAAGGGTAATGTTTTGCATAACAGTTAAGTGTGGGAATAGATTAAAGCTTTGGAAAACCATTCCAACTTCAGATCTAATTGCTTCGATGTTCTTTAAATCATTTGTAAGCTCAATACCGTCAACAATTATTTGGCCTTCTTGGTGTTGCTCAAGTCTGTTAATGCATCTAATAAATGTAGATTTACCAGAACCTGAAGGTCCGCAGACAACAAGAACTTCTCCTTCTGCTACATCCATAGTGATGCCTTTTAGAGCCTGGAAGTCTCCAAACCATTTTTTGACATCTTTTGTTTGAATTATGCTCATAAGTTATTACCTCTCTCCTAATCCTAACTTCTTTTCAACTTTCATGCTTCTTCTTGAAAGCGTAAATGTAAATATCCAATATACAATTGCTACGAAAATTAAATTCTCTCTATCATGACCAACAAAGTTTACAGGTATAGATTGATTTCCAATGACAGTTTTTCCAATAGTGAGGAAATCAAATAATCCAATAATTGTTACAAGGCTTGAGTCTTTAAAAGCTGTAATAGCACTACTAACAAGAGTAGGTATAACTGCTCTTAAGGCCTGTGGCATAATGATTAAAGAAATCTTTTGAAATGGACTCATTCCTATTGCATCAGCAGCTTCGTATTGTCCTTTTGGAATGGACTGAAGACCTCCTCTGATATTTTCTGCAAAGTATGCTCCACTGAAGAAAGCTGTAACCATTAAGACCCTTACTATTAAGTTGAATTCAACTCCTGCAGGTAAAAACACAGCTAACGTAACGCTTGCAAAAAATAGCCAAGTTATATACGGCACTGACCTTGTTAATTCAATAATTCCAGTACACACAATTCTAATTATTGGTAGTTTTGAGTTTCTTCCGAGTGCCAATAAAACTCCAAGCGGGAACGAAACGTATGTTCCAAATATGGCCAGTAGCCATGTTAAGGAAAAACCTCCAAAAATACTTGAACCAGGAACAACTATACCAGTGTCTGATGCTCCTCCTCTAAGCAAAAAGGTAAGGGTGACCAATGCAACAGCCCACACAATCAAAAGACTTCTTTTACCCTGTGAGGAGGTTGATACTGCTGGTACTACAACTGAAAACAAAGCTATTAAAAGTAAGCAAGTTTTAGCCAACATTGGTAAACCGGAAAACACTCCAACAAGTGTTAATAAGAATGTCACCCCTAAGTAAGTCGAGTAATATTTTTTAAATATAGAGTTGTTTACAAAAGTAATTACAAGAAAGCCCCAAAGTAAGAAAACGCCAAAAATAGGAAGGTCACTGCCGAGCACAACTGACATATCAATTTGTGGTTTTTTGAAAATCCAAGAAAAAATTAAAAGAGGTAATAGAAACCAAGACAAAGATATGACTGACTTAATACTTTTTATATTTTTAAGATACATCCCAATAAAATAACTAAGTAAAAATGATACAAAAATAACTGTCCAAGGAATTTTTGTAGTATCAGCTATAGGCATAACAGGATCAGGAATAATTCTTTCATTATTTTGATCAAGTTGAATAGTAGGAAGTTTCACAAACCAAAGAAGTGCTACTGGAATAAATAAATAAAAGAAAACCATGTCAGAACTATTAACGGTAAAGTTAACATTTGTAAATCGAATACTGAAAAATATTACGCAAAAAACAGCAATCGGAATTAAGATTCCTAACCTTGTATCCATAGAAAAGACTTCTTCTGTTATGACCGATCCGTCGTTTCCCATGAAGCTTGCATTTGTTGGAGCAATAATTGTAAAGAACAGTACACCAAGGCCACCCTTGAAAAATGAATTAAATATCTGTGAACTTTTTACCCTATCATCACTTCTCCAAATACCAATGGATAATCCTGCAAGAACAAAAGTAAGTCCAACTGATAGCCAAACTCTAATAAAATCTTCCTCGGGATATGCTTGCACCATGTAGAGCTGCATATTGTTTAAAACCGCAAGCCAATCTTTATCCGATGTTAATGCAAAACCAAGCATGCCTCTGAAAAAATTAATTACAAGATAAGTTGTAGCAATAGTTAAAACTGCAGATCCAACTGAGGAGAACAAGCTCTCTTGTAATGACTTCACGTTCTTTTTTATTAAATCAACCATTACCTCTCCACTATCTTCATTTTTCTATTGTAATAATTGATTATTGTTGAAATAGTCAAGCTTACTGTACTGTAAAACGCCATCCAGATTAAAAATACTGGTAGTGTCTGTCCCTCTTGGTTATATAAAGTCTGACCTACTGCAACAATTTCTGGATATGCTACTGCTATACCTAAAGACGTGTTCTTGGCAAGATTTAGATACTGATTACCCATTGGTGGAAGCATTACTCTAATTGCCTGTGGTAAAACTACTAGCCTCAATAGGGCACCACGTCCAAGCCCAAGAGAAAGACCTGCTTCAGATTGTCCTTTTGAAACTGCCATTATTCCAGCTCTTACTACTTCAGAAATAAATATCGCAGTATAGAGAACGACGCCAAGCCAAATAGCAAAATACCCCACAGACAGGCTCTTGCCAAATCCTTCAGCATATCTTTTAAACTTAGTAGTTCCAATTTGTTCGACTTTTGGTCTTGATAACTCTAGTGGCTTGCTGTCTGTTACTCGAATGTCGTATGTTTTATCGTTAATTTTTATAGTATCTCCGTTAGAGACAAAAACCTCTTCAATTACACCTGTATATTTTGCATTAATGGAAATCTCTTGATTTAAATCACCTTTCAAGTCTTTTGCAGTAACTATTGCTACTACATCGCCCTTTGTGACTTCTGTTCCTGGATCTGCAATCCAATCAACGATTTCGGCTTTTTTCATACCATCTAATTGAGCTTCTAATACAATTTTTGCTTCAGGATTCCAATAAAGTTTATTATTTACACCGTCAAAAAATTGAGGAACCCCCCAATCTGCTTTGAAAACAATTTCGTCACCAACTAAGAAGTTAGAAAGTCCTAACCCTACAGAAGAAAACATTAAGACAACGACTAGCAATACAACTACTACATTTAATATAATTTTAAAGTAATCGTCATCGCTATAAATTCCCTGTGCTTCTTCTGATTTTTTGCTATCGATAAACTTCTTTGTAGACCTAAAACCAATGAATACTGCAACCGAAGAAAAAAGTATCTGATAAAAAATAGCAGGTAAAAGATCGACCCCAGTTGAAATATATCCAGCTAAGAATCCAATAACACCCATAACTCGATATCCTCCATACCAGCCAGCAACCAGTAATCCAAAAAAGATTCCAACTGACCAAAGAAAAGGCCTAGTCTCTCTACCTTCTCTTTCAAGAATTTGTACTCTCCACTTATATATTTTGTTAGCCAAAATAAAAATAGCTAATAAATAAACCCAAAATAAATATGCTGTAGGTTGCCTATTTAACCAAGGGAAAGCGATACCTTTTGCACTTACATGAATATTGTATGTTCCTACATCAAAAACTTCTAATCTAGGAAAAGTCAATACAAAAGCTTGGAAAAAGAAAATTTGTACTAATAGGGGAACATTACGAACAACCTCTAACAGACCTGTTGAAGTTTTTTCTACTATATAGTTTTTTGATAAACGTGCAATACCAAGAAATGTACCCAAAAATGTTGCTGCAAATATGCCTGTAACTGTGACCCTTAACATATTTAACATTCCAACTTGGATCATTTGACGACCTGAATTAGGGAGGGTATACATTCCTTCTGCAATGGAAACCCCTGGTGTTTCTCCTAACCATCCCCATGAAAAAGCAATATTGGTTTGTTCAAGATTAACAACTGCATTCTGTATGTAGCTCCAAATTATGTAAAGAAGGCCTACTAAAAATACAATTTGAGAAGCCCACTTAAGAAAAACTACGTTTCTAAAAAACGAAAGTGTCTTAAGCGCATTTTTCATAAATAAATCCTATCAGATTAAGTTTTTATATTCAAAGTAAAAGGGGCTAAAAGCCCCTTTTACTAATTATAAATAGGTAAAAATTACCTTGCTGGTGGTGCGTAAACTAATCCGCCTTCTGTCCAGCGAGCGTTAGCTCCACCTTCTCTGTAGAGACCTAATGGATTTAGGTTTCGTGAGAAGATTTCGTCGTAGTTACCGATTTGCTTTACAACGTTGTAATACGCATCAGCACTAAGACCCATCTTTGTTTGAAGCTCTCCGTCATTCTTACCAAATAATCTACCCATTTCTGGTGCAGCATCATAGTCAAATGAGTCGATGTTAGCTCTTGTAACTCCATACTCATCAGCAATGATTGTTGCATAAACAACCCAGTTAATGATGTCAGCCCATTGGCTATCATTTGATCTGTATGTTGGACCTAATGGTTCTTTAGAAATTGGTGATTGTGGGAAAATTGCCCAGTCATTAAGAGCATCGTTAACTGCTCTTCTACCAACTAATCCTGAACCGTCTGTTGTTACAATATCACACTCACCAGCAATGAACTTGTCAATTGCTTCTGAGAATGCTTCAACTGTAACAAGCTCAATAGTAGCTCCTACAAGTCCAGCACCTTCTGTAATATTCTTTTCAGTGGTTGTACCAGCATTTGTACATACTCTTAGTCCATCAATGTCAGCAAGAGTTGAAGATGAAGAAAGTCCATCAGAAACTCTACCCATTAATTGTTGACCGTCAAAGTAAGTTGTTGGTCCAAAATCATTACCAAGCTCAGTGTCTCGGCTTTGAGTCCATGTTGTGTTTCTTATTAACACGTCGATTTCACCAGCGCTAAGTGCTGTGAATCTTTCAGCAGCAGTAAGTTGCTTAAATTCAACTTTACTGTAATCGCCGAAAACAGCAGCAGCAACTGCATAACAGTAGTCAACGTCAAATCCTGAATAAGAACCGTCGTCCCCTACTTCAGTGAATCCAGTTGCACCGGTGCTAACACCGCACTTAAGGAATCCTCTTTCTTGAACTTGTTCAAGAGTTGATTCCCCTTCGTGGTCATGTTCTTCTTCAGTAGCTTCAACAGCAGCTTCTTCGGTTGTGTCTCCACAAGCGACGATTACCATTGCAAATACTAAAAGAAAAACAATTGCTTTTTTATTCAATGTTTATCTCCTTTTAATTAAAAGTAGACAGCTTCATTAGAAGCCGTATGTTATTAATTTAATATAGTTAGATTTTTGTATCAATGAAAAATTATGTAAATAAACAAACTGTTTGCAATTTAATTTAAATTCGCTAAGAAACCCCTACTGTTTAGAAGAAAACTGCATTATTATTTTATGTTGTATCTAAGGAGAAAAAATTGTCCACTACCGTAGTTCTCGGCGCCCAGTGGGGAGATGAAGGTAAGGGTAAAGTCACAGATTTTTTTGCTTCAACAGCTGATTTTGTTGTCAGATTTCAAGGTGGAAACAATGCTGGTCATACAATTGTAGTTGGAGAAGATAAAATTGCTCTGTCTTTAACGCCTTCTGGAGTTCTATATCCTGACTGTGTTCCGGTAATAGGTTCAGGTTGTGTAATAGACTTGGGCTTTTTAAAGCAAGAGCTCAAAATGTTAGAAGATAAAAACATAGATACTGAGAAGTTAGCTATTTCACCAAACGCTCATCTTATAATGCCCTATCACAAATTACTTGATGAGTTAATCGAAGAAAGTTTAGGAGAAAACAAAATAGGAACGACAAAAAAAGGAATTGGCCCTTGTTATGCAGACAAAATACAGAGACGTGGCATAAGGGTACAGGACTTGTTAGACCATGAAGTATTTGAAAAAAAAGTAAAATCAAATATTGAAGAAACTAATCTCACTCTTACAAAAATCTATGAGCGCCCTCCTTTGGTAGCTGAAGAAATAATTGAAGAATTTAATGGTTATAGAGATATTGTCGTTAATCATATAAAAGACACCTCACTTTTAATTGAAAATGCTATTAAAGAGAACAAAACAATTTTATTTGAAGGAGCCCAGGGTACATTGCTCGACATAGATCATGGAACTTATCCATTTGTAACTAGCTCAAATACATCTGCAGGAAATGCTGCTATTGGATCTGGAGTTGGTCCAAAAAATATAGATCGTATTGTTGGAGTTACAAAAGCATATATATCTCGAGTTGGAAGTGGGCCATTCATAACAGAACAAAAAAATGAAATTGGTGACTACCTAATTGAAAAGGGGGCAGAATTTGGTGTTGTTACAGGTCGTAGAAGAAGATGTGGTTGGCTTGATTTAATTTCTTTGAAGTACTCAGTAAGAGTTAATTCTTTAACTGAGCTATTTATAACTAAACTTGATGTTCTCTCAGGACTAGAAGAAATAAATTTATGTATTGGATACAAATATGAAAATGAGCTTTTTACAGATTATCCATATAAAGAAAGTATTCACTATAAAGCTGAGCCTGTTTATCAAGCTTTTGATGGTTGGACAGAAGATATTTCCTCAGTTAAGAATTTTGAAGACTTACCAAAAAATGCACAAACTTATATAAAAGCAATTGAAGACTTTATTGAAGTACCCATTACGTTCATCTCTGTTGGGCCTGAGAGAACAGAAAATATAGTAATTTAAAATGATTGAGAGATATTTAAATCCAGAAATTAATTCTATTTGGGACGATCAAAACAAATTCGATACATGGAAATTGGTTCAAGAAAAATATGTTGAGACACTAGAAGAGTTAGATGTAGCTGAAAATGGAATCGCTAAAAAAATAAATCAATCAGTTGTTCAAAAAGATGAAGTATATAAACAAGAGGAGATAACAAACCATGACTTGGCTTCATTTGTTGATATATTGCAAAAAAAAGTTGGTGAAGGTTCTAATTGGATACATTATGGATTAACAAGCTCAGACATAGTAGACACTGCAAATAGCGTTTTAATTATGCAGTCACTTGATTATGTTAAGGATTTAGTAAATGATTTTCTTTCAACTTTAGAGGAAAAAGCTGTGCAAGAAAAAGATACCTTGATTATTGGGAGAACTCACGGTGTTTACGCAGAAGAAACTTTTTTAGGAAATATCTTTGGCAACTGGCATCTAGAAGTTGCTCGAGGATTGAATCGACTTGAGAATTCTAAAAATAATATTTCTTTTGGTAAATTAAGTGGCCCAGTTGGAAACCACTCAGTAGTAACTTCGGAAATGGAGAAGCTTACACTTGAAAAATTGAATTTAAAACCTGAGCAGTTTGCAAATCAGATTGTAGGTAGAGATCGGTATGCGGAGGTTGTTAGCTCACTTGGCATACTCGCATCTACTTATGAGAGGATTGCTACAAACATACGTAGCTATCAGCGTTCTGAAATATCTGAAATGTACGAGTCATTTAAAGATGGGCAAAAAGGTTCTTCGGCAATGCCACATAAAAAGAATCCTATTGGTAGCGAAAGAATAACCGGATTAGCAAGAATAATGAGATCTTATGTCAGCACAAGCTTAGAGAATATGGTTTTATGGAACGAAAGAGACATTTCTAATTCTTCAGTTGAAAGGATTATGCTCCCAGATGCTTTTCACCTTATTAGTTTTATGAGTATTGAGCTGAATTCAATACTAAAACACCTAGTTATAAATTATGAACAAATAAATATAAACCTTGAAGATGCAAAAAATAAATCTGTAAGTCAAAAATATCTTTCATATCTTGTGAACAACGGGGTTGATAGAGACACAGCATATAGAAAAATTCAAGAAGAAATCTTTAACAATTTATCTGCTGAAGAATTAAAAAAAGAGCTTGAAAAAGAATTTAAATTAGAATTTCCAGATTTAGAAAATCAAGTTAAAAAAAACGTCGACGAAAAAACGTTTAAAGATAAATTTAAATAAATTGGATAAATTCAAATCAAAATTTCTTGAAATAAGAGAAGAAGTAAAAGATTTACTTCCAAACAATGAAGGTGTAATTGATGCCGTAATTGCTCCCGTGTTTTTTGTTGTGTTGGCTAACTTTGTTGATTTAAATACAGCGATCTTTAGTACAGGTGGATTACTTATTGTTTTTCTAATTTACAGAAGACTAAGAAAACAAGATTTAAAGTTTGTTTTTTATGGATTTGTTGGATCTGCTATTGCACTACTTCTGGCAAGACTTCAAGGAAGTGCTTCTGGATTTTTCATTCCTGGAATTATAAGAGACGCAACAATTGCAATCTTTGGATTAATTTCGATACTAATAAGAAAACCATTTACCATATATAGTTCAAAAGCATTTAGGAATTGGCCTAAAGGGTGGTATTTTCACCCAAAAGTACGCCCTGCTTATACAAAAGTTGCTATTATTTGGACCATTTATTTGTCTCTAAAGGCTGGTTTACAAATTTACTTCTTTAACAATCCTGAAATACTGGTTGTAATCAAACTTGCAACATCTAATCAAAGCACCTTAATTCTTTTAGTAATTTCATATATTGTCGGTCAAAGAAGTTTACAAAATTTAAATGGTCCAAGTGTTGACGAATTCGTAAATGATTCACCTGAACCTTGGATCAGCCAACAAAAAGGATTTTAAGGTAAAATTTGACTATGAATAATTTATCAACCTCTGAACTCTCGTCTCTTGCAATAATTTTTGGAATTTTAATCATTACTTATTTTGTATTGAGAAGCATCCTCTTTCCTACATTAAAAAAAATAGCAAAAAGAACATCAACGTTTATTGATGATTTATTTCTGGAAAAAAAATTTCTGAATCGACTTTCATATGTTCTAGTAATTATAGTTTTTACCTTTTTGACCTCATCTCCTAGATTTAATCTTGAAATATTTTCAAATCCAATAATTTCAAGACTTCTTGATTCATTACTGACTTTGTTTGTCGGTCTTACCATTCTTGAAATGCTTACTGTTTTCAATAAAGTTTCTGAAAATATAGATGTATTAAAAAATAAACCTATCAAAGGATATATTCAAATAATAAAAATAATTATCGCATCATTCATTGCAATAATTATTTTTGCAATAATAACTGGTCAATCAGTGGCTTATTACATAAGTGGTCTTGGAGCTTTGACTGCAGTATTGTTGTTAGTTTTTCAAGATACAATTCTTTCTTTTGTAGCATCAGTCCAAATTGGCCAAAATGACATAATTAAGATTGGTGACTGGATAGAGGTTTCCGAGTTTGGTGCAGATGGAGATGTTGTAGATATAGCTCTTCACACTGTAAAAGTGCAAAATTGGGACAAAACAATTACAACAATACCTACATCAAAAATTGTTAATACTTCTGTGAAAAACTGGAGGGCAATGTCTGAGTATGGAGGGAGGAGGATAAAAAGATCAATATTAATAGATATTTCTAGTATCAAGTTTTTAACAGCAGAAGAAACAGTCGAACTTCAAAAGCTTTCACCAATTAAGAGCTATATTTCAGAAAAAAATAAGGAGTTAGAAGAATTTAATAAATTAAACAGTGAGTCTTCTAACCAATTAGAAACTAGGAGATTAACAAATATCGGAACTTATAGAGCGTATGTTGAGAACTATCTGAAGCAAAGTCAAAATTTAAACACTGACACCATGACTTTTTTAGTTCGTCAATTACCCTCTTCTCCTGAAGGAGTACCTATAGAAATATATACATTTACGAACACAACAGAGTGGGTTGCTTATGAAAAAATACAATCAGACATTTTTGATCACTTATTTGCAATTCTTCCAAAATTTGGATTACGAGTTTTCCAAAGTGGTGTAATAGAGGCTGTGGCTATGAAAAACTTACCATTTAATCAACTGGACGAATAAATCTTCTAGCAAAGATAAGAACTCCAAATATTATAAAAATATAATTTAAATAATTTCCGTATTTGCTGTATAGAGTTTTTGTTTGTTTTACCTCAAGTTTTTCATTTAATGTTGTTGTTTCAAATAATTCAGTTTTAGAAATAACTTTTCCATTGTGATCTATGAACGCTGATTTACCTGTAATTGCTGCATGTACAATTGGTCTATCGTTTGAAATTGCATTTGCCCTAGACATTAATATAAATTGGTCCGACATCCCGCTTTCTCCATAGCTTGCTTGGTTAGTAAGGATTACAACCAACTCTGCACCGTCCAAGACACTGTTCCTAATGTATCTTTGAAAAGAACCTTCAAATGAAATAACAGTTGATATTTTTGTATCATTAACCATAAATATTTTTTGACCATCTCCCCTAATCATGTCGCGAGGAACCAGTGCTAGTGGGGGAATCCAATCTAAATATTTTCTAAAAGGGATATATTCTCCAAATGGTACTGGATGCTGTTTTAGATATTGATCTACAATCTCTCCCTCTCTGTTAATAAAGATTCCGTAGTTTTCGAAATATTCTTTTTGTACAGGTCTGTCTCCCCCAATTAAAAAATATGAATCTAATCTCAAAGCTTGAGTAGAAACGTCATTTTGAACTCTACTGTGTACTCCCGGATCATTGTTAAATCCTGTTGAGCTCTCAGGCCAAACTACTAAATCAAAATTCCCTTCGAGAGATTGGGTTTGAGCTAAATGGCTATCATAAATTTTTTGTCTTTCATTGATGCATCTGTTTTTTGCACCAGGACAAGGGCTGTTTCCTTGAACGATTGTAATGTTAAGTTCTGATGTTTCTAACTGAGTGTATTGATAGTCATTAACAACATAATTTGAAATGAATATTGTGAAAATTATTAATAAAAATATGCTGTAATCCTTTAAGTAATTTTTTGGTTTGCTTTTTGAAAAAACACCAAGTGCAATTACTAAAGGAAGAGATTGTAGTAAAAGCGAAGATCCCGTTGGTCCAAAGTTTCTGAATGTCAAAGGTACTTCAAAAAATAATGGGCTATCTATAGGGCCTGTCAGTAAAACTGTTGATGGAAAACCCCAAGGAAATCCTCCAAAAGGAAAATATGCTCTGATCAAATCAAAGACTGCTAACGCTGCCAACAATACATAGAAATTATTTCCAGATTTTGTATTTAGATAAGAAAATAATTTTGAGAATACTCCATACATCAACCCCATTAAAAATGTCAACGGTATCCAGGCTTCAAGTCCTATTGATTGAATTCCTAATAGAATCACGCCGTAAGCAACGCACCCAAAGATAAACCCTGACAGAAAAGATTTTTTACTTGAAAGCAATGAATAATAAAAAAAATAAAGTGCAGGAAATATTAAATACCAAAAATCATAAGGAGGGAAACTTAAGAAGTAGAGCAAGCCGGCAATAATGGCGTTCATAAACATATGCTTATATGTTAATAATCCCCCCAGTTGAAATAAACTAATTTATGTTTCTCAAAATAACATAAAGCCCAGAAATAATGGAAAAATAAGTTACCGACTGGGCAATAAAACTGTCAGAGACTTTTGAGAAAAGCGAGCTAGAAACTCTAATGCCTACCAAAACAACTGGAAGAAATAACATAAATAAAAGTAGGTGGTCAACATAAAGATTGCCACTAAAAATTAAAAGAGACAATGTAATCAAAATGCCTATGCTAAATACACTATTGAGAGATGGCCTAAATTCCTGAGATTTAGTATTCCTATAAAGCAAAGCTACAGGAGGACCACCAATGGCTGCAATCATCCCAAAAATACCTGAAAAAGTACCTGCAAAAAAGGAATTCAAATTATTTCTGTTAATTTCCCAACCAAAAAAAGAGCCTGCACCTGCTATAAAAACAATAAGCCCTACAGAGATTGATAAATATTTTTCGGATAAGTTTAATAATAATAAGAGTCCAATTGGTCCTCCTATTAATCGACCTAGAATAAGTGGCTTGACTTTAGATAAATCAACTTCGTCTTTTTCTCGGTAAAAAACTCTTAAAGCAAGTGGCAAACCAAGTAACGCTAGCAGTTGAGGCACCAGACTAGGCTCAATTTGAACAATTATTGGTGAAGCAATAACAGCAAAGCCAAAACCCAAAACGCCTTGAACGGCAGAGCCAATAAAAAGTAATATTGCAATAAAAATTACTTCAAATAGCGTTAAGTCAAACGGTAGATTCAACCAAGATCTTCTTCAATTAATTTAAGAATTTCTCCATCTTCTGAGTGTCTTCCAAGTTCTTTTTTTGAAAATAATAATTTTTCATTTAAATGAAATTCAAATACTCCACCACCACTTGGAATTAGTTGAATGTTTGTAACTTTGTTACCGTAAACTTCTAAGATATCTTCAATCGTACCAACTGCACGAGGTGTGTAGTTTCAAACTACACAAAATTCAAGTTTGATTTCCATAACTAAATACTATCATATAAAAAGTTAAAGGAGTTGAGTGTATAACTATTCAGATATATCTTTAGGAAAATTAGAAGAAGACTTAAAAAATACAATCGAAGAATGTAAAGATTTCGTTAATAATATTAAATCTTCTGAAAATATCGATTTATCGAATTTTAATGAGCTGGAGAGTGCAATTTATGATCTTTCTGGACGCATTGCGTTTATGGGAGATGTACATCCAGATGAAAAAATAAGAGATTTTGGAAATGAAGCAGATTCAAAAATACAAAATCTTGAACTTGAAATATTTAAAGATCAAGATCTATACGAAAAGTTTAAAGAAATAGAAACTAAAAATTTAGATGTAGAATCGAAAACATTTTATAGAGATTTAGAAATTGACTTCAAAGATGCAGGACATGGTCTATCAGATGAAAAAAAGGATAGGCTCACAGAAATCGAAAAAAAGCTTATAGATCTCAGCATTTCTTTTTCAGAAAATATTGCAAAGGACAAAACTGAAGTCATGTTTTTGGAAGAAGAACTAAAAGGTCTGAGTCAAAACGAACTTAAAAACTTGAAGAAAAATAATGATAGTTTTGTTATAACAATGGCATATCCAGACATTAATGCTGTTATGGAAAACTGCAGTGTGAGAAATACTAGAGAAATTGTTTGGAAAGCTTTTAACAATCGAGCTGTAAAAGAAAATAGTCCAATTCTTGAAAAAGCTGTTCAACTAAGAAATGAAAAAGCTTTGTTGTTTGGATTTAAAACTTGGGCTGAATATAGATTGCAGAACAGGATGGCAAAGTCACCAAAAAATGTAGCTTCAATGTATGAGAGCTTGATTCCAAAATTACAAAAAGCAGCTGAAGTAGAAAAAATTGAACTTGCTATAGATAACATCGAAATTTCTGATATAACTCCTTGGGATATACGCTATTTTATTTCAAAAGAAAGAAGTAAAGTAAGCAGCATTGAAAATAGTGAATTAAAAAAATTCTTTTACATACATGATGTGAAAACTGAAATGTTTAAAGTTTGTGAAGAAGTATTTGATTTGCATATAAAACCTGAATCGAATGAAACTGCATGGCATGAAGATGTTGAGCTTTGGTCTTTATGGGAAAAAAATGGTCAACAATTAGCATATTTTTATTTAGACCTTTATCCAAGAGAAGGAAAATTTACACATGCTGCAGTATTCGATATATCTTCTGGTGAATCTAGCAGACAAGAGTTGCCAATATGCTCAATGGTTGCAAATTTTCCAAACCCGAACACAGGAGATGGGTTAATGACTTTCGATGAAGTTGAAACTCTTTTTCACGAATTTGGCCATGTTCTACACAACGGAATTGGAAAATCAAAATATACGAGATTTGTTGGTGCAAACTGTGAATGGGACTTCGTCGAAGCACCAAGTCAAATTATGGAGCATTGGGTATGGAAAGTAGAATGTATGAAAAGAATTTCAACGCATATTGAATCTGGTGAATCATTGTCTGAAGAAATATGTGAAAAATTAAATAAATCAAAAAATATTGGAGTTAGTTTACTTACACTCAGGCAGGTTTCATTTGGTCTTGCAGATCAGCATTTACATGGTGAAAACTTTAAAGACAGCCTTTTAGAAATAGAGCATGCAGCTCAAAAAGTTACAACAATAACATATCCGAAAGATATCAATCATCTAGCAGCTTTTGGACATTTACTTGGTGGGTATGATGCGGCTTATTATGGTTATTTGTGGGCTGAAATAATCGGTGATGACTTATTTAGTAGATTTGAAAATGAAGGGGTATTGTCTAATTCTGTTGGTGTTGACTATAAAAATAAAATTCTAAAGCCTGGAGGAACTGTACCTGCTGAGAACATGGTTAAGGACTTTTTAGGTAGAAAATGGAATGATGAGGCCTTTTTATCCCAAAAAAACTTGTCAAAATAAAGTTGCCATCTAAAATAAAAGTGTTAAGCTTGTGAATATATTCACAAAGTATATAAAGGAACAAAATGACAGACGGATTAAAAGCTAGTCAAATTAAGGGCGGAATAAGGCCATCAAAAAGTTTTGACCAGGGCAGAGTATGTAAAGATGAATCTTGCAGTACTCAACTAAGTATATATAACAAAAGAGATCATTGCTTCAATCACGCTCCAGTGAAATATCCTAGAGTTAGAGGCAGAATTCTCCAAGAAACTGCTTAAGTTTTAAACTCCCCCCTAATGAAATCTCCCCCATGAGATTTCCGATAAGCCCCTATGAAAATAGGGGCTTATTTTATAAACACATCATTATTATTATTTAATTATGGAAACAAAATTTACTGTACCTGAAATTAGTTGTGGACACTGTAAAGAAACAATTGAGTCAACTGTAAATAGTCTCGAAAATGTTGAAGCTGTCAATGTTGATATTGATCAAAAATCAGTAGAAGTTAAGTCTTCCTCAGATCTAGATTTGTCTCTAGTTTCTAACATGCTCGACGAACAAGGCTATACGGTTGTCGAATCAAGCTAAATCTGTCAATTTAGATATTGATGGTATGACTTGTGCGGCTTGTGCTGCAAGAGTTGAGCGTGTACTAACAAAAAATGAACATGTATTAGACGCATCAGTGAGCTTTCCTTTAAAATCTGCAATTGTAGATATCGCAGATGATGAAAGTGTTGATTTTAATGAAATTATTAAATCAGTAAATAAGATTGGCTATAAAGCAAAAGAAGCTGCTGAAGATAACACTGAAAAAAATATCAAATTTAAAATATTTACCCCAATAGCTTCATTATTAATGACTGTTTCTCTTAGGTATTTTTTTGAAGCAGGCCTAGATTTAATTTCCTACCTTATAGGTTTTTTTGTTATTTTAGTTCTTGGAAGAAATTTCCATATATCTGCATTTAAAAAAATTAAAAATCTTGATTTCAATATGGACACTTTGATTTCGCTTGGAAGTTTGAGTTCTTTGTTAATTTCTCTATTACCTGCTGAGCTGGTTTCTTCAGTGAGTTCTACATCAGGTGGAAATAAAATGTTTCTTGATACTGGAGCTTTTATTGTGTCTTTTTTGCTTATTGGTAAGGCAGTAGAAGATAGAGTAATAGAAGAGTCTGTGAAAACATCAGAGTCAATAAAAAGTCGTATGCCAAAAACTTTGATAGTAAATAGAGATGAAGGCAGAATTGAAATACCTACAAAAGATGTTAAAGAAAAAGATCGTTTCAATGTAATGGTCGGTGAAATTATTCCCGTTGATGGTGAGATTATTGAAGGTGAAACTACTGTTGATGAAAGCCTTCTTACTGGAGAGTCTATTCCTTTAACAAAGGAAAGAGGAGATCAGGTTGTTGGAGGAAGTATTAATTTACAAGGAAATATAGAGATTGAAGTAAAAGAATCTTACCAAAAATCAACTTATAACATTATCGAAGACTTAATCAGAAATGCTCAGGGAACTAAGCCAGACATTCAAAAATCACTCGACACAATTACACAGTATTTTGTACCGGTTGTTTTATTTACTAGTTTTAGCACTTTTGCCTTCAAGTATCTAATTCAAGATGTTGCCTTGATAGACGCCTTAAAAAATGCAATAGCTGTATTAGTTATTGCATGTCCATGTGCACTGGGACTAGCGACCCCAATAGTTTTATTTAAAACTGCAACAGTCAGCAAACTAAAAGGCTTTCTTTTTAAGAATTTTGATATTCTTCAAAAGTTTGGAGACATAAATACAATGGTTTTCGACAAAACGGGTACTCTTTCCTCCGGTATCTTTAAAATTAAAGAAATTCAGATGCCTAATGAAACTATTCCAAAAAGTACTGTATTGCAGTTGATTGCAAGTCTTGAAAACTATTCTCAACACCCAATTGCAAAAAGTATTGTTTATCAAGCAGAGTTAGAGGATTTAACACTTCTTCCTGCTTCAAATATAAAAGAAAAACCCGGCGTTGGAATTGAAGGCATTGTTGAAGAGCAACTTATTAAAATTGAAAAAAACAAAGAGAAAAATGACTCTTCACTTATAGTTTCAATAAATGATCTGGATTATTTTTTGTACCTAGAAGAGGAATCATCCGTGTCTAACAATTTTTTAAAAGAACTTAAAGAAGAGAAGAATATCGTAATTCTCTCTGGTGATAAAAAAGTTAATGTAGAAAAATTTGCTGAAGAACAAAACATAAAAGAATTTTATTCTGATAAAAGTCCTGAGGAAAAACTTGATTTTATAAAAGACATCCAAAAAGACGAGAGGGTAATTTTTGTTGGCGATGGAGTTAATGATTCACCGTCAATTAAACAAGCTGATGTTGGAGTAACTACCTCTTCTAGTAGCCAGATTGCACAAGTTTCTGGAGATATATTAATCCACAAAGGAGGTTTAGAAACTCTTAGTGAAGTATTTAATCTTTCAAAAAAATCAAAACATAGAATATATCAAAATCTTTTTCTCGCCTTTATATACAACACACTAATGATACCTATTGCAGTTGTTGGCCTAATTACACCGAATTTGGCAGCACTAGCAATGGCACTTTCTAGTATTTCGGTTGTTATAAACTCTTCAAGAAAACTCTAAAAATTAATCTTAAATAAATCTATCGCAACATTATTCTTCAAATATGGAAGATGTAGTTTGGTATAGAAAGCCGCTTTTATCAGAACCTGTTGCAATACTTGCATTCGAAGGTTGGAGTGATGCTGGCAACACTGCCACCGGTTGTGTTGAGAACTTGAGCAGTACGTATGACGTTGAACCGTTTGCAGAATTAAACTCAGATTCATATTATAACTACCAAATGAGAAGGCCAATTGTTGAAGTTAAAGACTTTGGAGAAAGAAACTTTCATTGGCCCCAAACATCTTTTTACTCAATTGAAGACTACAAGTTAAAAAGTGATTTGATATTAGTTTTTGGTGAAGAACCATCAATGAAGTGGAAAGATTACTCAAGAAACATTTCGGATACGCTGCTTGAGCTTGGAGTAAAAAAAGCAGTAACTTTAGGTGCTTTTTTTGGACAAGTTGCACACACGCTTCCTGTACCAATATTTGGTGTTAGTGGAGATCCAACATTTCATTCAAGATACAATGTCTTAAATCCAAATTATTCTGGACCTACAGGCATCACTAGTGTTGTTGGGCAAACACTCAGAGATAACGGTATCGAGACTGCAGGACTTTGGGCAGCTGTTCCTCATTACCTAAGTAGTGGTGGTTATCCTAAAGGAATGAGTGCACTGTTAAATAAAACTTCCGATATCTTAAAAATTGATATTGATGATTCTGGAATTCAAAGTGAAGGACAACAGTTTGAACTAAAAATTAACAAGGCTATGGAAAACTCTCAAGATTTAGCAGAGTACGTTTCTAAATTAGAAGAAGCTGATGTTAGTATCGAAGATAATTTTTCAGAAGATAATCTTGTTCAACAAATTGAAGATTTCTTAAATGAAGAGAGAGAAATTTAACTAAACGCTTTTCTTCTTATGTCTATTTGATTTACGACGTTTACGATATTTATGTTTTGACATTTTTTTACGTCTTTTTTTAATCAAAGATCCCATAAATTAAATTTTTTTCCTTTTTTCCTAACTGCGAAAGTCTAACGGATTTTCATGATTAATTGAAAATCTTTTTAAAGTTTTTTATCAGTACCAAGATTTATTGCTTTTAATAAAGCGTTTTTACCATCATTGTCCTCTGGAGAACGTTTTAATGCCCATAATCCCCAAGTAATCATTGATAGTATTTCAAAATATTCAAACTTTTCGATTTCATCTTTTTTTTGAATATTAATTTCATTGAGTGCCTGTTGACGCATATTCTTGTCTAAGTCGAACTCATTTTGCCAAAATAAGTCTGCGTAATCAAAATACTTGTCTCCCATCGATGAATATTCCCAGTCAATTAGGTATGTTTGGTCATCATATACTACAAAATTACCTGAATAAAGATCTTGGTGACAAGGTTCATTATTAATACCAATTTCTTTAATTTTTTCAATAATCTCAAAACCAACTTCTTTTGCATCTCTCTCGATTGAATTAGAAATATCAGCAATTTCGCTAAACACATTGAGAGGTGAAAAATTATTTTCAAAAACTAAATCTGAATTGTGTAAATCAAACAGCTTTTTGAAGGCTTCCTTTCTCATATTTTCGTTTTTAAAATCAGAAGATTTATATGTGTATATATCAAAATATTTGGAAATTTTAACACCTGTATTTTCATCAAAAATTATATAAGGTAAAGTCAATCCATATTCCTGTGCCTTTAATGTATTTTGTTTTTCAGATTTTCTATTAATTACATCTGGGTTATCACCAGGTATTCTTAAAACATACTTTTCACTATCCAGATCTACTACATAGCTTGTATTTGTAATGCCGTCTAGTTCTGAAATCTCATATTTACTTTCATCTTTTGAATTTGAAATGCCATACTTTAAAAATATTTCAATCACTTCACTAGCTTTGATCATATTCATTATCATAATATAAGTTATGAATGATCCATTTGCACTTGATTTAACAATTATTCTTCTTTTGCTAGGTGTTGGAGCAGCTATGGTTGCAGGAAACCTCGCAGCTTTTTTTAACAAGAATCATAAAAGAAAAAATATGTATTTAAGAAGAACTATTTTTTTAACTGGTGTTGGTCTTTTAATAACTATCTGGTCTATTGCATCTTTAATAAACAGATAATTTTTTATAAAACGATTAATATATTCAAAGAGTAAGGGGAAAAATGTTATCAGATATAGACATAAAAAACTCAATTAAAAATAATGATATTGAAATATCTCCATTGATTGAGGATTATATCCAACCTTCAAGTGTAGATCTAAGAGTAGGAGCTGATTTTAGAGTTTTTGAAAACCACAAATATTCACATATTGACCCAAAAGCTCAACAAGATGATCTAACTTCACTGGTAACTGCAACGATTGAAGAACCATTTGTACTTCATCCTGGTGAATTTGTACTTGGAACTACGTTTGAAAAAGTTTCTCTTTCAAATAAAGTTGTTGCCAGACTCGAAGGAAAAAGTTCACTTGGAAGAATTGGTTTATTAATTCACTCTACTGCAGGTTTTGTTGATCCAGGATTTTCTGGATACTTAACACTTGAACTTTCAAACGTAGCAAATCTTCCGATAAAAATTTACCCTGAGATGAAGATTGGTCAAATTTCTTTTTATTATTTGAATTCGCCTTCAGAGTCTGAATATGGATCAGAAACTTATGGTAGTAAGTACCAAGGGCAAGAAGGGCCCACTCCAAGTAGAAGTCATACTGACTTTAAAAAATAATGATTCCAGGAATAGGTACACTAATAAATTCCTTTGCTGTAATTGGTGTTGGAATTTTAACAAGGTTTTTCGTAAAAAAAGAAATTAAAAATTTCGAAAACAATTTATTACCACTTGGTCTTCTTGTTCTAACACTTGGAATAAGGGAGTCGCTAAAAAGTCCCGAGTTTTTACTGACATTAGTAGCAGTATTAATTGGTGCAATTATAGGTTCTTTCTTAAGAATAGAAGAGAGAATAAAAAGTTTTGGAGAATATCTACATAATAAATTTGAAAAAGATAGTTCAGAAAAAAGTAAGTTTATTGAAAGCTATTTAACTGCATCTTTAATAGTAGTTACTGGGCCGCTTGCTATAGTTGGCCCCTTTCTAGATGTAGTCGAAGGGAATATAGAGTTACTTTTAATTAAAACAGCACTCGATTGTTTTCTTGTGCTTTTTCTAACTTCAAGTGGTGGAAAAGGAGCCGGATACTCTGGAATTTCTATTCTAATCTATCAAGGGTTTTTTACGTTGTGCGCATTAGGTCTTGGGGGTTCTATAGACCAAGTTGTAGCAGATTCAATTGCAGGTATTGGTGGAGTTTTACTTGTAGGTGTTGGAATTAATCTGTTGGGATTAAAGCAAATACCAGTTGGTAACTATATATTGAGTCTATTTGTTCCCTTCTTTATAACATTTTAAAAGTTCTAGTTGCTCCTTCAACTCCACTAAACAAACTTGCTATTTTTTCTGATTCTTGTTCAAAGGTTCCAGTTATATATTTAGGCTCTTGAATTGCAAAACACCTATTTTTAAAATCAATTTCAATTGGTACGTAAGGAATATTTAATCCTTTTGCTAAATAATAAAAGCCACTTCTAAATTGCTTAACAGGTTCAACTCCCCCTTCTGGAGCTATAACTAAAATGTAGTTATTAATAGTTTTAAATTCTTCAACAGCTCCTCTAATTAGCCCTTTGGAGTTAACACGATAAACAGGTATACCACCGAGCTTTAGCATCAAGTACTTTTGTAACCACCAGAATGGCCAGGGAATACCCTGCCTGTCTAAATTTTTAGATATAGTAAATAAACTTGGAAGCCTCGTAAATACCCAAGCTGCTCCAAAAAAATTTACTTTTAAATCTAATGCCCATACAGCTAGTAACGCATACCAGGCATCTCTCATAGCTGTATGAGGAATGCCTATAAGTATCATTTTTTCCAAATCAGGAATTTTTCCTTTAATTTCCCATCTAAAAACTTTTAGTAACAACCTTCCTAGAGGACCTAATATTTTTCTTTGTTTTTTTGCTAGTTTTTCATTCGTAGAAATCATAATTTTTCCACAAACTTAGCTATCTGCACTGCATTTAAAGCAGCACCTTTTAAAAGGTTGTCAGAGACTACCCAAAAGTTTAAAATATTTTTTGATGAAAGACCTTGTCTAAGTCTTGAAACCAAGACCTCGTCTTTGCCTTCTACATCTATTGGTGTTGGTAATGAATCATTCCAGACTTCTACACCTTCAAAATTATTTAGTAAATCAGTGCATTCCTCCAGGTCAACTTCATTTTCAAACACTGCAGAGCAAAAAGTTCCGTGACCTGTTCTTACTCCAACCCTTGCATTAGATGGTTCAACAACTAAATCTGGAATCGATAATATTTTTCTTGATTCATGGACAAATTTCATTTCTTCATCAGAGTATCCGTTATCAGTTAAGCTTCCTGCAAGAGGAATAACGTTCCGAGCTATTGGATTTGTATAATAAGCCTGTTGATAATTTGCATCTAGCTTATCACCTAATAAGTTCTCTTTTTCCAATGATTTTATAGCTTCAGACCCTGATCCAGACACTGCCTGATAAGCAACAGGGGTCATGGAAGATAGAGTGTACCTATCATGTAGGGGCTTTAAAGCCATTACTAATCCCATTGTTGTACAGTTTGGATTAGATATTAGTTTTGATTCTTTTGTAATTATGTTTTCATTAATTCCATACACCACAAGAGGAACTTCATCGTTCATTCGAAAAACAGATGAGTTGTCTATAACAAACGAACCATTGTCTATGAAATTAGTTGCGTATTCTTTAGACCTTTCACCACCGGCTGAAAATAGTGAAATGTTGTATTCTCCAATATTTTCTTTATTAAGTTCTTTAACGGTTAGTTCTTTGTCGTTAATTTTTATTTTCTTTCCTTCTGAGGATTTTGAAGCAAAAAGTGAGTATTCAACACCTACATCGAAATACTGTTCACATAAATTTATAATATTTGTGCCAACAAGGCCTGTTGCACCAACAATTGCTATCTTCATTCTTTTTCTATGAATTCCTTATGTAAAGCTTCCAAAGCAGCGTTTATATCTTTACTGTCAATTACACAAGAAACTCTGATAGGGGAGGTTGAAATCATTGAAATATTTATTGAGTTTTCCCCTAGTATTTTAAACATTTTCGATGCGACCCCTGATTCTGATTTCATCCCAGCACCGATTATTGAAACTCTTCCGACATTTTCATCAACATCATAACCTTTGGCTTTAAGTTCTATAGCAATATTTTTTAACATGTCTTCAACAGCATCCTTTTGTTCAGTAGGTGCGGTAAATGAAATATCGGTTATTGAGTCTTTGGACACATTTTGAACAATCATATCTACATTGATGCCTATCTCGGATAATGAACCAAAAACTGTTCCTGCAATTCCAGGTTGATCTGGTACCTCAAAAAGAGTAAATTTAACTTCTTTAGTATTATGAGTAACTCCGCTAACTAATGCTTCTTCCATAACTTTCTCTTTTACTTCAGTACCTTCATTATTTGTAAACGTTGATTTTACAATTATTGGTACATTATACCTTCTGCCGAATTCTACAGACCTAGCCATTAAAACTCCAGCGCCTGAAGAAGCCATTTCTAACATTTCTTCATAGGTAATTTCTGGAATTAATTCAGCAGAGTTGACTACTCTCGGATCTGCAGTAAATACTCCTTCTACATCAGTAAATATTTCGCATCTCTCTGCTCCAAGAGCAGCAGCAAGTGCAACTGCAGTCGCATCAGAACCTCCTCTTCCTAAAGTTGTTATTTCTTTAGTGTCTCTGTTAAACCCCTGAAACCCAGCAACAATTACAATGTCGCCGTTCTCTAAGCCTTCTTTAACTCTTTCACCAGTTATTTCCTCTATTTCAGCTTGTCCGTGTCTAGATGTTGTAATTATCCCAGCTTGTGAACCAGTAAGAGAAAAAGAGCTGTATCCAAGACTGTTTAGATGCATTGACAATAAAGACATTGTGATTCTCTCACCTGCTGACAGGAGCATATCCAGTTCCCTTGGTGTTGGGTTTTCTGAGAGATCGTTAGCAAGTTGAATTAATTCATCTGTACTTGAACCCATTGCAGACGGAACAACTACTATCTCATTACCGTTTTTCTTGCAATCGATAATTCTCTCAGCAACAATTCTGAGTGAATCTGTATCTGCGACACTCGTACCGCCAAATTTTTGTACTATTAAACTCATTGGAAACATTCTAATTAATTTATTAAAGAATTAAAGACCCTAGTACTCTAGTTTTATGAGTATAGATTTACATGTTCATTCAGTAAATTCTGACGGAACTGATTCAACTGAAGCTATTATTGAATCCTCTATCGAACTACAATTAGAGGCTATTTGTATTTCAGACCATGAATACCTCACTAAGGTTCCTCAACAAAACAATATAGAGATAATCCAAGGTGTAGAAATAAGTGTAAGTTGGGATCTTCTTGATGATACTAACAAATTTGGCGGTACTCATTTGTTGGTATATTTTCTTAATGAAGAGTCCCCCTTAGATAAAAAACTCATTGAATTGAGGCAAAATAAAATTGAAAGAAATTATTCAATTATTAATAATTTGGAAGAATTTGAAATTTATATTGATAAAAAAGATCTTGATAGCTTAGAGACAAAGGTACCTGGAAGGCCTCATATTGCAGAACTTATGGTTAAAAAAAATTATGTTTCAAACATTTCTGAGGCTTTTTCAAAATATCTTGGTAATGGAAAAATAGATGGGATTGATAATCACCAGTTGGACATCAAAGAAATTATAAATTTAGCAAAGCAATCAAAATCTTTAGTGTTTCTTGCTCATCCTCATACTCTTATGAGCAATAAATTATATTCCAAGTCAGACAACTGGATAGATAATAAATTTCATAATTATATTCAGACGCTTAAAGATATGGATATTGACGGAATTGAAGTTTATTATCCAGGATACTCTCATAACACCATCAATACATTGCTAGAAGTGTGTGAAAATCAAAATCTTTTAGTATCAGGTGGTAGTGATTTTCATGGAAGTAGGAAACCAAACAATCTATTAGGTATAGGGTACGAAAATTCCCCAATAAAGGTTCCCTATGAATTACTATCTAAAATGAAAGAGTTGCATGCAAAATTATAAAAAATTAATTGGATCTATCTCAATAATAACTTTTTCTTATGCAGCAAGTAGAGTGCTTGGATTTTTTAGGGAAATACTCCTAGCTAATTGGGCAGGAGTGTCTGAAGCTACAGATACATTGGACTTAGCATTTATAATTCCCGACTTTCTTTTCTATCTCTCTGCTGGAGGTTATCTAGCAATCACATTGATACCAATAATGAGTAAAAAAGACAATGAAGAGTTAGAAAAATATTTCCTTTCGATTCTTTACGGACTTTCAATAGTTTTTGTGCTTTTTTCAGTGATAACATACTCTTTAAGATTTCAATTTGCAGAGTTTTTAGAGATCGAGTCATTAGATTTTTTTACAAAAGTATTTACTCCAATTATCTTTAGCCAGGTATTTTTCTTTATTGGAGCAATACTTATGTCGTATCAATATTTTCATGACAGCTTTAAATATGCTGCACTTGCGCCAGTAATTTATAACTCAACAATTATTTTATTTGGATGGATAAATTCATCATCCCCCGAAGCAACTGTTGAAGGTTTTGCTCTTGGAACATTAATTGGTTCAATAATAGGTCATTTTATAATTCAGATTTATGGTGCAAAGAAATCAGGATTAAATTTTTATTTTCTCTTTCCAAAAATAAAACACTTGAAAGAATACATTGTTATTTCATTCCCATTAATTATTGGTCAATCAATTGCAGTAATTGATGAGCAGCTATTTAGAATTTTTGGTACATTTCTTACGGCTGGAAGTGTTGCAACGTTTAGATACGCAAGGAGGATAGCCCTTCTTCCGGTTGGTATTGTTGCTCAGGCAGTTGGAGTGGCAAGCTATCCCTTGCTTTCTAGGCTATATCAAAAAAATGAAATTGATGAATTATCTAAACTAGTAAAAAAACAGCTATCTTATTTGTTTCTAATTGGTGGGTCATTGATGGTTGGTGCAATTATAAATGCAGATTACTTAATAAAAATAATCTATGAACGAGGAGCTTTTACAAGTACAGATACAGCTCGAGTTAGCGGAGTATTTGTAATTATTTCTCTTGCAACAATTCCTTGGTCTATCAACCAGATTCTTACAAGATCGTATTATGTCCAGCAAAAATTTTGGTTTCCTGTAGTAACGGGTAGCTTTATTACTCTTTTAACTTCAATCATACTATTTAATGCTGCAAGTAATTCTCAGACATATGCATGGATTATAATTTTCTCCTTATACATATACTGCATAGTGCTACTCGTATCGATTAAATTTAATTCGGAAAAAATATTTAATAAAAATTTAGTAGTTGAGTTTTCTAAAATTATCTTGATTCTTTTTTTAATTTATTTTGTTTTTGGTGTCGCAGTTTCACTCTCTGGAATATTAAATTTAATTTTTAGCTTGTTACTTATACCTGTAGTGATTTTTGTCTCATTAAACTTGCTAAACTTTGAGTATATTAATATAGCTAAAAGAAGATAATGCAAAAATTTCCATTAAAAAAAGGTCTCTCTAGTGCCCAAGATTTGCACGATGAAATAAAGGAGTACATTGATGTTCTTATGGGACATATCAACCCACCAATAGCTGATGGTGTAGATACTTTATTCGAGGTTAGCAGTACTTACCTGGCTAGAGCAAAAGAGATAGAAATAAAACTTTTGGAAAGAGAGAGAAACACAAAAATCGAATCTGGTGATGAGTTAAAGAAATTTCGAACTGGTGAGTTAAGGAGCTTTATTGAATTATGTAAAAGTGCTCAAAATCAAGGCTCAAGAAGAATAACAGTTGCATTAAGTGAATTAAATCTTAAAGAAAATTAATCAATACTCTCAACATCAAAAATTTCACTAATGTTACTTTGTACATCTTTACTTGTTTGATTGTTATTTTGAAGCCCTTCATGCGGCTGTATAGCAACAGTTACTTCTACTCCCATTTTCTGGATAACATTTGATTTAATTAATTCAATAATTTCATCTGACTTACGAAGTTCAGATATCAAATATTCGTTTTCACTATCTATATATAGAGTTAAATTATTGGAATCTATAACCTCTGGTTTTACAAGTGTTAGGTAAGAGTATTTTCTTGGTGAAAGAATTTCCTTAGCTTCCACTAGAATTTTTGGCCAATAAACATCAAAGTTCTCAATATCATTTTTAACAATTGGTTTCTTGGTATTTTCTTTTGTAGGTTTATCTTTAGCTACTTTTTCATTACCTAGTTTTTTTTTATCTGGAGATGTTTGTTGCTCTTCAGAAATTTTTTCTGTTACACCATGCTCTTCTAGCATATCAACTCTTCTACTCACAGACTTAATATCTATCGCCAATTGTGGTTTAATAAGTTTTACTAAAAATAGTTCCAATTTTAATTCTTGTGACGGTGAAGTTTTAATACTTTGATTAATCTCATCAAGCATATCTAAAATTCTTGATAAATCTTTTGCAGAAATAATATCATTACAATTTTTAATTAACTCTTTTTCAGAATCACTTAATGAGGTGAAGTTTTCATCTTCAGGCAGATACTTAAAGTAAAATAAATTTCTAAAAAGATCTGTTATTGAATTTAAGATATCAATTGCCTGTAGTCCATTTTTATAATTTGCTCTTAGCACTTTGAGAACAGTTGCAGTGTCCTGAGTTCCCATAGCTTCTAATATTTGAAGTAAATCAGATATCGTAACCTTTCCTAAAATACTATAAAGTTGTTCCATGGTAGCTTTATTGCCAAAGGTTGAAAAAGTCTGTTCAAAAAGATTAATGGCATCTCTTAATGAACCATCACTCTGGTTGGCAATGTACTCTAAAACATCTTTAGATAACTTGATCTTTTCAGCCTTACTGATCTTTTCAAGTGAAGTTATAATGTCAGTATTTTTTATTCTTTTAAATGCTATCTGTGTAGTTCTGCTTCTAATTGTCTCAATGACTCTTTCTGGTTCAGTTGTTGCAAGTATAAAAATTACATGCTCGGGTGGCTCTTCAAGAGTTTTTAAAAATGCATTCGAAGCAGCATTGGAGAGCATATGCACTTCATCTAGGATGAATACTCTTTTCTTTCCTGGACTACTTGCAATAAAATTAACACTATCGTTAAGCTCTCGAACATCATCTACTTTATTGTGAGAAGCTGCATCTATTTCTGTAATATCAAATACTGGATCACATCCAATTGTTGTTGCAATAATACGTGCTAAAGAAGTTTTGCCGACCCCTCTTGGTCCTGAAAACAAGTAGGCATGACTCAAGTTACTATTTTTTATTTGTTCACTAATAAGTTGTACAGCATCAGGTTGCCCTACTAACTCCTCTAGAGAGCTGGGTCTATGTTTTCTGTAAAGTGCTTCTTGCATATAAATAAATGTTACTATCTTTTACTTTCCATAATGCATCATACAATTAGACTAAGTCAAATGAGAATAGGTGTTGATTTAGATGGGGTTGTGGCAGACTTTACTCACGGATGGACATCTCAATACAAAAAAGACTTCGGTAAAGAAATTCTAGAAAAAGATATTACCGAATGGGGATTATCAAAACCTCTCACTCACTTCGAGGAAGAAATTGATTTTTGGAATTGGGCAAAAGATTTTAATGGTTCTTCTATATTTAGAAATTTAAGAACATACGACAACGCAGTTGAGGTACTAATTGAGTTGTCCATGGCAGGTCATGAAATTGTAATCTTGTCCTCTAAACCATGGTGGTCAATTCACGATACACTTATTTGGTTAGGAGAAAATAAAATTCCTTCTAAAGAAATTCATTTTATTGAAGATAAATGGAACATAAACTGTGATGTATATATTGATGATGCGCCTCATCAGTTAGAAAACTTTGTTAAACATGTACCTGAAAAATTAATTCTTAGATTTGTTCGACCTTATAATAGACCAGTTACTGGAACAAAAGATTTAAACGACTGGATGGAATTAAGCTCTTTACTAGAGAGCTACAACTTGTAAAGTAGTTGTATGAACGATTCATTTATCCTTAGAGATAGGATATGGAGAGAGCAGAATGAGCGAGTCACTCTATCCAGCAATGCTACTTTTGCCTCCAACTCTTTAGGGAGATACGTGGATGAAGAACCAGATGCGTTCAGAACATGTTTTGAGAGAGATCGAGATAGAATTATTCACTCAAAAACTTTTAGAAGATTAAAACATAAAACACAAGTTTTTATAAACCCTGATGGTGATCATTTTATAACAAGAATGACTCATACACTTAATGTGACCCAAATTGGTAGGTCTATTGCTAAAACATTAGGTTTAAATCCAGATTTGACCGAAGCAATTTGTTTAGGACATGATGTAGGTCACTCACCATTTGGTCACACTGGTGAAGATGTATTAAATGATATGCTAGACGGTGGCTGGAGCCACTCTGAAAACTCTGTGAGAATGTTATCTGTAATAGAACCTCTTAACCTAACAAAAGAAACTATAAATGGTATTGAAAAACATCCTTGGAGATATGAAGAACCACCTTTTTCTCCTGAAGGTTTAATTTGTAGATTTGCTGATAGAATTGCTTATCTTTCTCATGATGTAGAAGATGCAATAAGAGCAAATGTTTTAAAAGAGTCCGATATACCTAAAAGCATTACATCTGTTTTAGGTTCACCAGGTAAGACCTGGATCAATTCATTAATATCTGGTGTTTTCAAGGCTTCTTCGGGTGGTAGTTTACAAATGGACCAAGAAATTTTAAATGTGATGAATGAATTAAGAGAGTTTATGTTTGATAAAGTATATTTAAGAGAAGAAACTTTATCTCAAAGGTCTGAAGCAAAGAATATCGTTGAAGCCTTGGTTGTCTATTACGAAAAGAATCCAGATAAACTTCCAAAAAATTATGTTCAAAATCAAAGCGACATAGCTAACTCAGTAGACTACGTTGCAGGAATGACTGACAGATTTGCTATCTCTGCTTTTGAAAAAATTAATTAAATTTAGGCTTTCTTTTTTCCATAAAGGCAGTGACTCCCTCTCTTAAATCCTCAGTTAATAAAAAACTTGTATTCCACAATTGAACAAAATCTAATGCTTGATCAGTTGTCAAATCTTCACCTTTATCAAGAACTTGTTTAGTTCCCTGTACAATACTTGAAGCGTTGCTTGCAATCTCTTCGGCTAGCTCTACACCAGCCTTAAATAAGTCTTCAAAATTCTCATAAGTTTTACTTACAAACCTTATTTTTTCTGCATACTCTCCATCAAATATTCGACCTGTGAAAGCAAGTTCCCGAACGTCTCCCTTAGATACAATTTTTGGCATTCTTTGTAAAATACCAACATCTGCAACTAGTCCTAATTTTGTTTCCCCAATTGAAAATTTTGCATCTACAGTAGAAATTCTTATATCACATGCTGATATTAAAGCAGTTGCCCCCCCAATGCAGTGACCATGGGCTAAAGCAATAACTGGTACAGAAGTTTTTGATAATGCAGTAAAAGAGTCTTGCATTTTTTTAATTTGAGCCTGTAGTTTCTTTCTGTCACTAGGAGTGGAAGACATGTCTTCATTGATTTGAAAATCTGACATAAACATGGTTATGTCAATCCCAGCAGAGAATGAATCTCCTTTGCCTGCAACTACTATACATCTGACTTCATCATCAGAATCAAGTTCATTTATAATTTCTGGTAACCCGAACCAAACATCAGCATCTAGAGCATTTTTTTTATCTGGGCGATTTATCCAAACATACCCAACGTTGTTTTTTATTTCTTTTAATAATTTGTCTTCCATTTATATTATCTTAGTAAGATTGTCTAATGGATGTATTCGAAGCTTTATATACAACTAGGGCAATGCGCAGAGTCAGCGAAGATCCCATTCCAGAAGATATATTAAAACAAATGGTTGATGCTGGAATTAGAGCTCCTAGCGGTTCTAATCGTCAAGGCTGGAAGTTTATTGTCGTCACTGATCAAGAAATTAAAAATCAACTTGGAGATTCATACAGAGAAGCATGGGATTTTTATGTAAAAGAATTTTATGGAGGAAGTGCAGATATGGGTGCGTCCAATGTTCCAAATGACAAAAAAGCTGAACAAGTTGTTCGAATTAGTAAGTCAGCTGCATGGTTGTCTGAAAATTTTCATAAAGTACCAGCTATGTTTGTTGTGCTCTCAAGAAATGATCCAACAGGATCATCGATTTATCCTGCTATTTGGAGCATTATGCTTGCAGGTAGAGCACACGGAATTGGTACATGTTTAACAACTGTTCTTGGGATGTTTAAACCAGAAAAAGCTTTTGAGATTCTAAATATACCTAATGATAGAGGCTGGAAAATTGATGCCGTAATCACTGCTGGTTATCCATTAGGAAAATGGGGTGTGGCTGATAGAAATCCTGTGGATGAAGTTACATATCTAAATACTTGGGGTAATGAAACTAATTGGAACTTAGAAGACCCTCTTTGGAGTTACTAAGGTTTTTAATGCACGCCCGGAGGGAGTCGAACCCCCAACCTTCTGATCCGTAGTCAGATGCTCTATCCAGTTAAGCTACGGGCGCATTGCGGAGAGGGAGGGATTCGAACCCTCGAGGGAATTTCTTCCCCACTCGCTTAGCAGGCGAGCACTTTAGGCCACTCAGTCACCTCTCCAAGTCAGCGGAGGGAGTGGGATTCGAACCCACGGTATGGAATACATACAATAGTTTTCAAGACTATCGCCTTCGTCCGCTCGGCCATCCCTCCAGATGGTTTCTTTCTTTTTGCGGAGGGAGAGGGATTCGAACCCTCGAAGGGGATAAACCCTTACACGCTTTCCAAGCGTGCGCACTAGGCCAGACTATGCGATCCCTCCGAAAAAAAACCTGAGATTCTATTTTAGTTATCTCTTACTGTCAAAGAAAGAGGATAATATGGCTTCAGATTCATGGGAAAGAATATTATCTTTTATCTCGACATGATGGTTAAGTCGAGGGTCTTGTGGGATATTATATAATGAATATGCAGCACCTGCTTTAAGGTTAGGAGCTGCATAAATAAGTTTTCTAATTCTAGCGTTTACAATTGCTCCCGCACACATAGCGTCTGGTTCTAAAGTTACCGCTATTGTTGCCTCTTCTAGTCTCCAAGTACCTAGGATTTGCGATGCCTCTTCTAAAACTAATATCTCGGCATGAGACGTTGGGTTTTGATCTAACTCTCTTCTATTGTGATTTGCACAAATTAATTTATCGTCTTTATCAAATATTGCTGCACCAATAGGTACTTCATCAACATCAAGAGCTTTTTTTGCTTCATTAAGAGCTACTCTCATCTTTTCTTCGTCTGATATATATTTCATCTAATTTAATTATCTCAAGTGTTGATGTTAATATAACCAAATGTTTGAGTTTTTCATTTTTGCATTTGTCACTGCAATCACACCAGGACCAAATAACTCAATGCTTATGGCCTCTGGAATAAAGTTTGGTAGAAAAGCTTCAATACCCCATTTTCTTGGTATCTGGTTGGGGTTTACTTTTTTATTTTTTGTTGGTGGGTTTTTACTTTCATATGTTCCTGCTCAAATTTTTGATTACCTCCAGTACTTTGGTTACGCAGTTATCACCTATATTGCCTATAGAATTGCCTCAACTTCTTTGGATACGAATAAAGAAAACTCTTCTGTTGATAAACCTTTTACTTTCGTACAAGCATGTCTTTTCCAGTGGATAAATCCAAAAGGGGTTGTCATGGCTGTGTCAGGACTGACTGCCTTCAATATTACAAACAACCAAGGTGCTTTTATTTATTTTCTAGTTTTACCTTTTTGTGTTGGCATATGGTTGATTCTCGGAGAACAACTTCAAAATAGTTTAGAAAAAAATAAAAGAGTAGCTCGTGCAACGTACGTGGTGCTCGGCTTGAGTATGATTGCCAGTTTGTTATTAGCCTAGGTTTTTAACACCAATAATTTCAGCAACTTTATCAGAGAACTCAACTTTTCCATCTTCAGTTTGATTATTTTCAATTAAAGCAATTAAAATTCTTCCAACTGCAATAGCTGTTCCATTAAGAGTATGTAATATACTAGTTTCTCCTTCTGACTTTGCTCTTATATTTAGTCTTCTAGCTTGAAAGCTAGTTGTGTTAGAGCAAGATGTAACCTCTCTATATGTATTTTGACTTGGTATCCATGCTTCAATATCATATTTTTTAGCTGCAGAAGCACCTAAATCTCCTGCGCAAACATCTACAACCCTATATGGAATCTCTAAGGACTGTAACAGTTCTTCTTCTACTGAAAGAATAAATTCATGTTCGGCTTCAGATTTTTCAGGATTACAAAAGGAAAACATCTCAACTTTATCAAATTGATGAACTCTAAATATTCCTGTTGTATCTTTTCCATAAGTACCAGCTTCTCGTCTAAAGCATGTTGAAAATCCTGCATACCTTATTGGCAATTCTTCCATATTGATTATTTCATTTGTATGCAGTGCAGCAAGGGGAACTTCAGAAGTACCCACTAGATACAAATCATCATTTGGAATTTCATAAACCTGCTCTGCGTCATCAGGAAAAAACCCAGTACCATACAAAGCATTTTCTCTCACCAAAACTGGAGGAACTGTAGGAGTAAATCCTTTCTCTGATAATTTATTTAATGCCCAAGAAACTAAATTAAACTCAATTTTTACCAAATCTCCAAATAAATATGCAAACCTTGAACCTGAGACTTCAGAAGCTTTTTCAACGTCAATTAAATTCAATTGCGAGGCAATTTCTAAGTGATCTTTTGGATTAGATATTTCTTTAACATTTCCAACTTTTTTAATTTCTAAATTATCTTTGTCAGATTTTCCATCAGGAGAAGTTTTGGAAATTAAATTAGGAATTTTTACCCATTGATTTAAGAACTCTTCGTCTTTTTTATCAACTTGTTCAAACAATAACTTTACTTCATCACTTAATTCTGATGCTTTGTTTAATAATTCTTCTTTTTCATTTTTTTCAGCATTTGCAATTTGTTTACCTAATTCCTTTTGTTGAGAACGTTTTTGTTCTGCATTAAACCGTAAAGATTTTCTTTCTTCATTTAAAGAAATTAAATGATTCACATCTATATCTAAATTTCTTCTTGATATATTTGATTCTAAAACTTCTAAATTATCTTTTAATATTGCGGGATCTAACATAAGTTATCCTTCTGGAGGTATAAAACCAAAGATACTATATAAATTATCATTTAGGTTTTCCTCTTTTTCTACTTCTTCTAATTTAATAAACCATTCATGTAATACACCTGCTTCTATATTAATTGCATCACTATAGAAAATTCTGCTTTCTTGAGGACCTATCGAATCAATTTTTGATTGCTGCTCATGAATAGTTTCTCCAAATTCATCTGTTACTAAAATTAAAATAACTACATCATAAGCGTCAACATTTCCCTCGTTTGTAAGGACTACTTGAAGTTCTATTTTTTCATTTAGTAGTACAGAATAATCTTCCTCTGTAACTGCAATTGGATTGGGTTGAAACTCAGCGCCTGAAATTGATAAATTTCTTACTAAAAATAATCCACCTGTGCTAGATTTAGCTTTTTCAACAAGCAAATCAGCAAATCTAAATGAATTATCTTCTAGACCTACGTACTCAATTTCATAAAGCACCGGAAGAAACGTACCTTCTGAGGTTGCATTTTGCTTTGTTAAAAATAAGAATTCAGAGTAAGACCTGTCTCCAATTGATAAATCAGAAATACTTTGAGCAATAGATTCTTGAATTTTTTCTGAATTAGGATTGTCTATCAAAGTAATTATAGAAACTTCAAACATCTCAAGACCCTGTAGCCAATATGATGTAGCTAAAGATAAAAGTTCTTTTTCTTTAAGGGTCAAAGATACGTCAGTGTTATTAATTATTTCATATGCTTCTTTTGAGTTAGAAACTACTTTATCTATCTTGTTTTCAAAATCTTCTCGACTAATCTCAGAAAAATCTAAAAGATTTTTAAATTCTTCAGAAGCTTCAAGGTGAAGCGAAGACACAAGAGCAGCACTGTCTAAAAAATTATTAAATGATCTGGCCTCATTGTAGTTTTGATAGTATTGATATAACCCCAAAGAAATAATTGATACAAAAACTATTAATAATACATTTTTTAAACTATTTCTCATTTAAAATCACTTTTTAACAAATACCTACTTGTGAGACATTCTACTTCTTTATTAAGTGTAAGAAAACAATTACATTTCACAACTAAGATTGTTGATAAGTGGAAAAATTAAAAATTGTATGGTCTGTTAAAAGCGAATGTGGACCAATAAGAAAAAAGAATGAAGATTCCGTTTTTCCAGATGTATCTGGAAGTGGTTTTGTGCCATTTAAAGCTGGTGTATTTGATGGCATGGGTGGACACAAAAAAGGTGAAGTTGCTAGTGAGTTAGCGTCTTCTGTTATGGAAGAAGATTATAAAAACCTTATTACCTACGTAGAAAAAGCTAATAAAGCAATTTATGAATATCAAGAGAACAATAAAGACTCTGAGGGTATGGGAACAACTATGACAGCAATAAAGATTGATGAAGGTGGTGTTTTGCATGTTGCTCACGTAGGAGATTCAAGATGCTATGTTCTCTCAAAAAGAAATTTAATTAAATTAACAGAAGATGAGAACGTTCCAGGTTATCAAAACGTCTTATTACAAGCCTTGGGGACAAAAAAGAAGCTATCAATTCAGACTAAAGATATTAAATTATTCAAAGGAGATGTGGTTTTACTATGTACAGATGGACTTTACAACGAGTTGGGAGAAGAATATCTGAAAAAAAAATTACAAGAAGGCATTAGTGCAGAAACTTTAGTCAGTGAAGTTTTACTCCAAGAACCTAAAGATAACATAACTGCCATTATTATAAATATAATTTAACTATGAAAATTGGACAGATAGTAAAAGAACGATACAAAATCCTCGAAATTTTAGGAGAGGGTGGAATGGCTTTTGTTTATAAAGCTCGTGATATGCAGCTTGAGAGATTTGTTGCAATTAAAACATTAAAACCAAATTATGTAAATCAAGAAACTTTTGTAGATCGTTTTAAGAGGGAAGCAAAAACAGCAGCAAACTTAAATCATCCAAATATTGTACAGATTTTTGATTGGGGAATTGAAGACGAACCTTACTTTGTAATGGAGTATATAGAGGGAAACACATTAACCTCAATTATTTCGAAAAATAGAACGATTAGTTTAAGTGACATTTTATTTATTGGTGCACAGGTGTCTAGCGGTTTGCATGCTGCTCATCAGAAAGGACTTGTTCATAGAGATATCAAGCCAGGAAATATAATGATAACTCCGGAAGGAAAAGTGAAAGTTACAGACTTTGGTATTGTTTCACTTCAAAATGAAGAAAGTGATATTACAAAAACTGGCTCTGTACTCGGTACCGCAAGTTACATTTCGCCAGAACAGGCACAGGGAAAGCCGGTTTCTATTGAGTCCGATCTTTATTCTCTAGGAACTGTTCTTTATGAACTAATTACTGGTAAAGCACCTTTTAGTGGTGATTCTCCAATTTCAACTGCAACAAAGCACTTAACAGAAAAGCCAGAAAAGCCATCATTGTTTAGGCGTGATCTGCCAAAAGGTGTTGAAAGTGCAATTTTAAAGCTTCTTGAAAAAGCTACTTATGACAGATTTAAATCTGCTGAAGACTTAAGGGCAACACTGCTTCAGCAAAGAAAAGCACTGCAGTCTGAACAAACAAGAGAAAATTTAGTTGATCTTACAAATCCAAAAGTGAAATTAAGATTTACTTTACCTGCTCTAATTATCTCTATAGGAGTTGTTATTGGAACAATTTGGACATTGACACAGGTTTTTGATGGTCTACCTGTAGATGGTGGAGCACCTACTCTTTTAGAAGTTCCTGATCTAACTGGAAGCGAGCAAGCACAAGCTCTTACTGACCTTCAAAACTTAGGATTTAAAGTAGGTATTGAAAATTCCGCCGACGCCTCTGTGCCAGCTGGTTCTGTAATTAGAACTCAACCTCCATCCAATACAATCGTAAATCCCGACTCACTGGTTACAATTATTGTTTCTGTTGGTCCTGAAGCGTTTCCAATTCCCTATATATTAGATATAGAATCAGAAAGAGCAATTTATATTGTAGAAGAAAGTGGCTTTACGTTAGGTCAAGTACTTGAAGTAAATGATGAGAACATACCAAGAGGTTTTGTTATCTCTCAGAATCCCTTAGCTGGAACAAAAATGAGTCCAGGTACCACTGTTGACCTAGTTGTTTCTAAGGGCCCTAGTCTCATAGTGATTAGTGATCTTTCAAGAAAATCACCAGAGGACGCAATTCAAATTTTAGAAACTTTGGGATTTGAATATGAACTAATAGAGGAATATTCAGAGGATGTAGAAATTGGATTGGTTTCAGGAACAATACCTGAAGCTGGAGAAATTGTAACCCCAGATGAATTAATTCAAGTAGTGGTGTCTCTTGGGATAAAAATTGAAGTACCTGAAGTCGAAGGGCTTGGCTATGAAGAAGCTTTAAGTGTTCTTGAAGAACTTGGCTTAGTTGCGACAGTAAGTGGAGATACTAACGGTATTGTTAGAAAGCAAATACCTAGAAAAGGTGAATTCTTAGAACCAGAAGGTGTTGTAGAGTTGACTTTTGAAAACTAAAATTGAAAAATTAAAAATTGATTTAATTAATTGGTATAAAAAAAATAAAAGAGACTTTTCATGGAGAAATACAACTGACCCTTGGCAAATTCTATTAATTGAGACTTTATCTCAGCAAACCCAGTTAGAAAGAGCTAACTTATATTTTGAAAAATTCTTAATAGAATTTCCATCGCCAAAGTCTATGGCGAATTCTTCGTTAAAAATAATTTTAAAAATGTGGTCAGGGCTAGGATATAACAATCGTGCCAAAAGGCTTTTTGAAGCTTCTAAAATAATCGAAAAGAAAGGCTTTGATCAGATTTATCCAAATTTTGAGATTCTACCTGGAGTTGGTCCATATACAAAAAATGCAATTCTTTCATTTGCTTATGGGGAAAAGGTTCTTGCTGTTGACACAAACACAGTAAGAATTTGTCAAAGATATTTTGGATTAAATGATACAAAAGATTTCTTCAAAGAAAATTTTGAACATTTTCTACTTAATGTAGATTCAAGAGATATTAACCAAGCATTTATGGATTTTGGGAGCTCTATTTGTAAAAGTTCTAACCCGAGATGTAACATTTGCCCAATAGAAAATAGCTGTAGTAAACATTTTTCTGTTAATAAAAGGGGTAAAGAAAAATTCAAAGGTTCAAACAGAGAAGTTCGAGGAAAAATAATTAAACTCTTAATAAACAATGGCCAAATAAAAAATCAAAAACTTTTTGAAGAAATTAATGAGGATTCTGACAAGGTCCAAAAAGCTCTAGAAGGGTTGAAAAAAGACAACTTAATAAAGTTTAAGAAAAATAATATTATTGAAATAAATTAGAATTAATACTAATTTGTAAAATATGCCAGTTTCAAAAAAAAGAAAACAAAATAGCAGACCTACGCAGTCAAAAAAGATTTCTAGTCAAATGTCAACAAGTAATGCTCCTTCACCTCGATGGTATACAGTTTTAATGTCGACCCTGATGATTGTTGGAGTTCTTTTAATAGTTCTTAACTATTTAACTTTGCTACCTGGATCTGTTTCAAGATGGTATTTGTGGAGTGGGCTGGGGTTGATTGGTGCAGGTTTTTTAATGACCACTAACTACAACTAGTAAGTTTTATCTAAAAGACCCTCATCAATTAGTTCCTCAAAAGTATCATTTTCAATTCCATTTATATCAAAATTTTCTATTATTTTTGAAATTTCACTCTTGCCGCCATTATCACTAAACCAACTTAAATGAGTTCTTCTAAGCATGTAGTCTGTTGGTTTAGCAATACAGTAGTGTTCGAAGCATTTCTTTAAATCATTTTCATTAAATTTATTTGATAAATCTAGAACCTCATCAACAAAGCTTAGAGGTGTCAGTTCAAAATTATCACTAAACAATAATTCCAAACTCTCTTTAGCTATAAGTCTAAATCCTGTAAGTTTACCTCCTGAAATTTGAATAAATCCTTCATCGGCATTGTTAAAAAAATGACCCCTAGAAACATTTTTTGTCGATGTTAGTTGATTATCTATAAGAGCACGTATGCCTGACCAAGATGATATGTATTCAACATTATCAACATTGAAATATTTTTTTACGTGTCTAATAATGTATTCTTTGTCATCATTATTTGCATATGGCCTGTCTAGTGTTCCCGAAAAAGTTTCGGTATCTGTTGTGCCAACTATAGTGTTACCAAACCAAGGCAAAACAAACATGATTCTGTTGTCTTCAGTTTTTGGAAGCAAGATACCGTTTCCATTAATTTTTAGAGGATCATCTTTAAGGATAAGATGAGCTCCACCACTAAATTTAATGTGAGAAGACTTTACAGAATAATCACCTGGCAAAGCGTGTACCCCTGTTGCCGCAATAATTTTATTTGCAACAAACATATGTTTATTGCCATTTAATTTATTAATTGCTGTTATTTGATATTTTGAAGATTGTTTTTTGATGCCTGTAATTTCCATGTAGTTTATTGCAATAGCATTATTAATTTCCACTGCATTCCTCAATAATGTAACTACTAATTTTGAATCGTCTGTTTGTGCGTCTTGAAAAATAAAGCTTCTTTTTAATTTTTCTTGTTTAAGTAAAGGAAACATTTCCTTTGTTTTTGATTTATCAAAATTTATATGTCTCTGTTTTTTATTTCTGCTTCCAAGTAAGTCATACAGGGTTAACCCCAGCTTGAAAGCAAACGAAGAAATGAAATTATATTGGAGCATTTTAGGGAGGTCTGAAAAACCATCATCTTTATAAATTGGAGCAAGCAGCTTGAGGGGCTTATAAAGCCTCCCAAGTAATTTGATTAATATTTTTTGTTCTTGCAGGCTTTCTCTAACTAGGCCAAACTGTAGCTGAGGAAGATACCTAATACCGCCGTGTAAAAGTTTTGTACTTCGACCGGATGCACCTGATGCAAAATCATTTTTCTCTAAAAGAATTGAACTTAGCCCTCTTGAAGCTGCCATTTCAAGAGCAGCTGATCCAACAATCCCACCTCCAATAATAAGTAAATCGAATTCTGATTTACTTTCAAGCTCCTGTAACTGTTCAGGTCTTGAAAAGTTCATTAATCTAATGGCTCCATGGGGTCTTTACAGTGCTTTGGAGGTTCATTTGCCACAACAGACTGCCTATTTATAGTTAACTCTGTGCCGCATTTGTTGCATATAAAAGATTGCGATATTTCAACAACATCATCTGTATCTAATTCAGGAGGTATGCTGGCTAATGATGAAATGGAGTTTCTTAAAAATCTAAAAATTACTACTCCGATAAATAAAGCAATTAAATATTCCATTATGAACTAAAGTACCTAAATACAGCAATTGCAATTGCTACTGCTATCCAAACTAAAGATAGTCCTTTTCTATTAGCACTAGAAAGTGTCTGTTGGGTACGCTTTTTTTCAATTTCATCATTAATAGATTCTTTAAGTTTTAATAGCTCACTAACAGACAAGTTTTCTAAATCTTTTTTATCCATATATTTAGGTTACCTTATTGTGGAGATGATGGGACTTGAACCCACGACCCCCTGCTTGCAAAGCAGGTGCTCTTCCAGCTGAGCTACATCCCCTCGCATTTATATTATGCACTGAATCTTACAGTAAATGAAAAAAAAATTTAAATATTTCCATTGATAGACTATTGTTAATTAGACGTATGGGCCTATAGCTCAGCCTGGTTAGAGCGCATCCCTGATAAGGATGAGGTCGTTAGTTCAAATCTAACTAGGCCCACGAGTACCCTTATTTAAACTAATCCTCTTATATACTGTTGCCATGAGTTTTCAAATAATGGGTTACCTTGCAATTTTTTTTACTACTGTTTCTTTTTTACCTCAAGCGATAAAAACATTAAAAACGAGAAGAGTTGAAGACTTGTCGTTAATTACTTATCTATTTTTATTTCTAGGGTCCCTATCTTGGTTTCTATATGGCAATTATTTAAACGACATTCCATTAATGGCTACAAACTCGATGACAACGATTCTGACTGGGCTAATTCTTTTTCTTATTGTGAAAGAGAAAAGATCAACTATTTAAAAATTTTTTAATTTCAGATAAATTCTTATAATTTAAAACGTCTTCACTCATTGAATTTATACTCTCTAGAATTACTTCATCCCATACATTTTTTAGGGGGACCACATCTACCTTTACTAAAAATAAACTTGAAGATTCATCTAATGGTGTCGAAATTTGTGTTTCTAATCTGAAATATAAATTTTCTAAATCATTTAATAGCGGTCTTCCTTCACTAGGGTGATTACTTAGCCCAGGAACAGTAGTTACATTCCACACCCATCTTCGTATAGTTTGCTTGTTCATATGTTGTGATAATTTCTCACTTGATTTAAGTAATAGGTCGTTATCTGCAACTGGTTGGTGTAATTTAGAAAGATCTGCTTTTAACTCTCTTCCTGGTATCCAGCCACTTGGAAAACAAAAACATATAGCTTCAAGCTTTCCATTATGCATGACAGCTAAATCCTCTTCTATTTGCACTGCGGTTTCGTATAAAGATTCTGTTGCTTCTAGCCCCAAGGTTTGACTGACTTTTTGGTTTAAATCAGAATTTTCAAATTGTTCTGTTTGTCCATATAAATCTTTTCCATATTTTTCAAGCTGTAGTTGTTTCTCAGACAGATATTTCTCATTTGGATTTGTATTAAAAAGTGGACCATCATATTTTTGCATAGACGGATTGTTTGAAAATGGTACTTTTATGAAGTCAATATTCATTAATATAAATTTAATAAAAAAAAGGGGAGCTTGTGTCTAATTTAGGAGCATTAGTAGTTCATGGATTATTTGAACATGAAGGACGTCACAAAGACAATGTTGAGTGGTTAAAAAACTTAGGTATTGAAACGTATTCATTGAATCTTCCTGGGCATGGTGACATCGATGAAAAAGGTCATATAGAAACTTGGGATGAAAATATTGAAGGGTTAGTTATTGCTTACAATAAAATTGTAAACAAAGATATAAAAATCATTTTTGCTCATTCCTATGGCTCTCTTGTGTCAGTATCTGCAATTCTTAGAGAAAAAATTGACCCTGATTACCTAATACTGTCAGCGCCTCATTTTGATGATAATTATCCAAAATTCGTTAAGAATATGTCTGGTGCTATGGCCAAGGTTTTTCCAAAATTACGTGCGCCTTCACCAGTAAATAAGAGAAATTTGTCTACCGATAAAGAAACCGTAGATAGTTACTTTAATGATCCGCTAGTTTTTAGAAGTTTGACTTTTAAATTCGGTAATGAAATAACTACTGAACAAAATTTTGTTAATGAAAATATAGAAAAACTAAAGATTCCTACATTAGTTCTACATGGAGATAAAGATAAGATTGTTCCAATTAAAGCGAGTGAAAATATATCTAAACTTGAAAATGTGAAATTTATAATCGTCGAAAACTCAAAACATGAAATTTTGAATCAAGATACAAGAACTTTTGTATTGAGTGAAATTCATTATTGGTTTAAAGAAAATAATCTGATTTAAGTTCCTTATTGCAAAACACTTGCAATAAGGATACTAAGGGCTTATACTTTTTCCTATGCACGTACCTGACGGATTTATGAATGTAACTATGTCTGCTGCTACTGGAGTAATCAGTTTTGGCACATTGTGGGCATACATTAGATCAGCAAAAGATTTAATTGCAGATAAATTTATTGCCTTAACAGGAATGATGTCTGCATTAATATTTGTTCTTCAAATGATAAACTTCCCTATAGCCGCTGGTACAAGTGGCCATTTACTTGGTGGTGCGCTCGCAGTTATAGTTTTAGGACCAAGATTGGGATTAATTTGTCTATCAGTAGTAGTTATTATTCAATCTCTACTTTTTGCTGATGGGGGTCTCAGTGCTTTAGGAGTGAATGTTTTAAATATGGCAATTGTAACTAGTGCAACTAGTTGGTTTATTGTTAAGTACTGGATAAAGTTCATTGGAAAAAATAAAACCTCTATTGTCTCTGTTAGTGTACTTGCAGGAATTTTGAGTGTTGTGTTTTCATCAATAGCTTTTACAATCCAATATGCAATTGGTGGAACAATATCAATACCGGTAGGAACAGTTTTGTTGGCCATGGTCACAACACATTTCATCATTGGTTTCGGTGAGGGAGTAATTACAGCTCTTATTATCACTCTTTTAATTCGAGTAAGACCTGATTTAATTTATGCATATGAGAGAAGTGATGAAAACACAACCAAAGTATCTTTCTATGGTCTATTTATTATTCTTATTTTACTTTTAAGCCTTGTCACACCTTTTGCATCGTCATCTCCAGATGGCTTAGAATCCGTCGCGGAAGAGTTTGGCTTTACACAAACAGATGGAATAGTTTTGCTTCTTGATGACTATGGAATTAGTGCTATAAATAATGATTTTATATCAACTGTTCTTAGTGCTTTACTTGGTGTCACTGTTTTGGCAATCATGTTTAATTTGATTATTTCCAGAAGAAAGAGTGGGAAAAATTCCTAAAATTTTTTTTGATTTTTTAATCTTTTTTAGATAGATTTAAATTACTTTTTATGAAGAAAATCTTTATAGATGATCATTATAAGAAGTATAACGAGATAACCCTTGAGACAGGAAATCTGGAAACAGATTGCGGAGTTTTCAAGGGTTTTCTCATTTACTGACTGTTTCTGAATTTCCTTACCGTTTAAAATGTGTTTACTTAGTATTTAATTCTCTAATACATAATATGTTCAGTTATCAAAACAAATGCTCCCTTATTTGTTGGTATGCAAAAATCCCAGGAACCTTGTCTCTTGGGGTGTTCAATTTTAGAAAACTCGCTAATATTTTTATAAAATGGTGAACCAAAATAAATTCCAAATTTTACAGAATGAATGTTGCGCCTGTGTTAAATGTTCTTTGTCTAAAACTCGAAATAATGTTGTCTTTGGAAGGGGTAATCCAAACTCGAAACTCTTTGTGATAGGTGAAGGACCTGGTCAGCAAGAAGACGAGCAAGGATTAGCATTTGTAGGAAGGGCTGGAAAAATGCTAGACAGTGCTTTTCAGTCTGTTGGAATTGACACTAATGAGGACTGTTATATATCAAATATTGTAAAGTGTCGACCACCAAATAATAGAAAGCCGTCAGCAAATGAAGTCGCAGAGTGTTTGCCATGGTTAAATGAGCAAATTGAGTTGATTAAACCAAAGGTTATAGTCTTGGCTGGATCTACAGCAGTTCAATCGTACCTAAATATTGATGAGCCAATTTCTAAATTAAGAGGTACGTGGATAGTTAGAGAAGATATCAAGTATATGCCAATTTTTCACCCATCATATCTTTTGCGAAATCCTTCAAAAGAAAAAGGTAAACCAAAATGGTTGACTTGGCAAGATCTAAAAAAAGTCAAAAAAGAAATTAGCTCAGTTTGAAAATTCTTCTTTAGTGTTTATTAACAAAGATATAAATATAAACACTGCAGCCACAATTACATTTGAATTAAAAGATTCATTTAAAAAAACAACTCCTGCTGTCACTCCAACAATTGGTACTAAATAATCTACAGATGCAACTTGTAATGCACTGACTCGTCTAATGAGCCAGGTGAAAGCAGTAAATGCACTTAGGTTTGATACAACTAATGCTGCAACTCTAATAATTTGAGAAGTTGATAATTGCTGTGGTGAAATGTCAAAAATTAGATAAGCAGCGATACTCAAGATAATTACTAAAGGATATTGATATGTGAGCCACGTCGCAACTTTATATTTAGGGGCATATTTTCTATTAAGTACTGTCGCTAGAGCAATACACTGTACCCCACAGAAGGCGAGACTTCCTCCAAGGAGGATATTTCCATCATTTAACAATCCTGTTTCGCCTGTTACAAATAAATAACAAATCCCAACAAACCCAGTTGCGATAGCAATATATCTAAGTTTTGAAATTTTTTCTTCTTTTAAAAGTACTTTCAGCCATAGAGCGGTGAATATAGGAGCAGAGCTAATAAGTAGAGTTACGAGTCCAGAAGAAATATATTGTAATGCATAAATAAAAAACCAACTTACAGAAAAAACAGAAAAAGTTCCAGTTATAGTTGCTTCTTTAAATATCGTTATTTGAAATTTTTCTCGTATGAATAAAAAATAATTTAAAAATAATATTGTACCAATTAGTGTAACTCTCAATGTAACTAAGAATATTTCATTTATGCCTTCAATTAATAAGCTTCTAGAGAGTACATTCCCTGAACCCCACATAACAGCAGCAACCAATATTGCACATGTAGCCTGTAGCAAAGTTGGTTGTTTTAAGTCAGTTGTTTTGGTTGAGTTCATTATTGAGATAGTAATGTGTCTTAAAAGATAACTTTTACTTACAATTGCTAGTAGTATTTGGGTAACGGGAGCAAAAGCTGAGAGGGTTTAAAAGACCGACCGTAAGAACCTGTTAGGTAATGCTAACGAAGGGAACTCGGACTCAAATCCCATTACTTTTATAGGAATGAGGTATGCATGAACGCAAATATAGTTTATTTAATAGTTGTATTGATTTTGACTTGGATCTACTTTCAAACAAGAAGTTTGAAATCTAATGAAAACGAATATTTTGTTTTAAATAAGTCAGAGGGTGTACTCGGCTTAAGCTTAAGTTTTTACGCAAGTGGAATGGGTCTTTGGATTCTAACCTCTCCAGCTGAAGTTGCATGGTATGGATTAGGATATGACATTTATGGATATGCTCTTTCAGCAGCCACACCCTTTATATTGATTTATATCTTTGGTCCTAAAATTGCAGATTTGTTGCCGAAAGGAGCCACCCTTGCACAATTTGTGGAAACTAAATATGGCAATATTGCTCAAAAAATTGTTTCAATAGTAGCAGTGATATATATGGGGGCTTTTTTAATAGCTGAGTTTGCATCAATTAGTTTTGTTTTTGAATCTATATCGTCTGTGCGTGGAATTCTAATAAGCTTGCTTATTGCAATAACAACATTGGCATACCTCTTCAGGCATGGTTTTAAAGCGTCTTATTTTACAGATAGGCTTCAAAGTTATGGAATAATTTTATTACTAGCCATTGTTCTTACGATTTGGTTAAGTCAGAATACTCTTTCTGAATTAGTAACTTTTGCAAACGCGGGAGGGCTAAATTCTTTCGAGAGTTTTAGTTTTAAGTCTGCATTAGCTGTAATAATTGCTGTAACTGCAGCTGAGGTTTTTTCCATGGGTTATTGGCAGAGAACTTTTTCAGCAGAAAACTCAAAAGCAATTAAGCAAGCAAGTATTTTTTCTGGAATCGGTGCATTCTTAACCATTCTAATTTTAGGAATTGGTGGTGCAGTTGGAGCAGGGAAAGGGATAGAATCACCTGCATTAAGCTTCATTGAACAGCTTGATTTAAATAATTTTACAATTATATTGCTCGTTTCTCTGGCAACTCTGCTTGTAACATCAAGCATTGATACTTTGGAAAATGCAATTGCATCAACTATTTCTCTAGATATTCTTAAGAAGAAATCTGAAGAAGCTAAATTAATAACCTTATTAGTTGTATGTATTGCGTTAGTAATTTCAATTGAAGTAACGAGTATCTTTAATGTATTTTTAGTAGCTGACTTATTTGCAGCATGCCTTGTGTTTCCAGCTTTCTATAGAATAAAAAAATCTAGCAAGGATATTTTACTTATAATTCCATTTGTCGGATCTCTGATTTCTGTTTACGTCTATAGATATTTATTTATAGATCTCCAAGTAAACCCGGGTGGAGTATTCATTCCTACAGACCTTTACGGCCTAGCTGACCTAAACACTTTTGCTATTGGTTTGCTTTTCTCAATGGTTATTACACTTGTGGCAGATAAAGCAATCAAATAGAATTAGTTATACATGAAGCCTACTGATTTAAACTCTTTTAATACGTTGTCTAACCTAGTTGGGAAAGGTACCACTTTAGTGGTACAAAGCACTCGAATGGACTTTGAAACTAACACCTATATAAGTGAACTATGGAAAAGAAGTAATGGACAGTGGAAAAGTTTTAAGACAGGTAACAATAACTTTAGTAATCCAAAATTTGGGGATAAAGAAAATACCGTTTTTTATATAAAAACAAATAGGTCTGTTCAAGATAAAAGTAGATCAAAAAAAGTCTTATCAACAATCCATATGCAAGCAGGCCGGTCTATAGATACTGTCTTTGAAGTTGAAGGAGGTATAAGTAATTATTCACTAAGTAAAGATGGAAAGTCAATGTATGTGATTACAAGTGAGTGGAGTAAGGAGTTTAAAAATATTGAAGATAAAAATTCCGAGCCTATGTACTATGAAAACCTTCCTTTTCGATTTGATACAAGAGGCATAATTTACAATAAAAGATCTCACGTCTATAAAGTAAACATTCAAACTAAGAAATTTACCAAAATTGTTGATGGTGATGCGAAAGATATTATTTCTATTGAATCAATAGTGGAGGGAGAGAAAGGTTTAGTGCTTTCTTTTGACCAGTACAACTCTAAAGGAACCATGCTAGAAGAGAAAATTGGAGCAATAGAGGGTTCAAAAATTAAAGAAATTTATTCGCAAGGCAGTATGGGAAATCTTTTCTACTACGAAGATGGACTTCATGCAGTAGGCATGAGAAAAAGATTTGACTGGCCTACAAATACTACTGTTTTAAAAATTTCAAACACTGGAAAAGTATCTTATAAGTATCGTTTATTTGATAGAAATATAGTTAAAGCAGAAGTGAATGAAGCTATCCTCTATTTCTTGTACGAAGATTCTGGAAAAACTTTACTACGAGATGGAACAAACAATGTAGATCTAATAAATTCAAAAGTTACCATTAAAGATTTTGCTTTTAACAATGAAAAAACATATGTAATCGCAAATTCATTTTCAAATCCTGATGAAATATACGAGTTGAATAATGGTCAACTTACAAAAATTTCTAAAGCTAATGAATTTTTTACTAAAAAAGTTAAAACTTGGGATTGTCAATATCAAAGAATTGATACTGGAAAATCTGAGATAGATACTTGGGGAATTTTTGTAGGTAAAGATAAGCCAACAATCTTAAATATACACGGTGGACCTGCAAGCCAGTATGCATTTACCTTTTTTGATGAGTTTCAAACATATGCTTCGGCTGGTTTTAATGTTATTGCATGTAACCCAAGAGGGTCGAGTGGTAGAGGTCATGATTTCTTAAGAGATGTGTGTGGCAATAAGTGGGGTGTAACAGATATGCATGATGTACTTACTTCATTTAAAAGCATGAAAAAAGAAATGGGTATTACAAGTAAAAATGACGGAATTATGGGTGGCTCATATGGTGGTTTTATGACATCTTGGATCATCAGTCATCATCCGAATATGTTTAAATCTGCAATTGTTGAAAGAGCACTTCTAAATTGGGAAACAATGGTTGGAACATCTGATATAGGAATAGGCTTTCCTGAGATGTATTTGCTTGATGATATGGATAAAAATATAAATTTATATAGAAAGAAAAGTCCTATCACCTACGCATCAAATATTAAAACTCCTACCCTCATACTTCACTCACAAGAAGACTACAGGTGTCCAATAGAACAAGCGGAGCAGCTATTTTCTAACCTTAAAAGAAGGGGTGTAAAAACAGCAATGCTAAGGTTCCCAGGTGAAAGTCATGAACTTTCTAGATCTGGAACGCCAAATCACAGAAAACAAAGATTTGACCACGTCATAAAATGGCACAAAGATAATTTAACTTAACTTTCGTCTTCACATCCGCATTCAGGACACATCATTTTTCACCTCCCTTTTCTTCTAATCTGATAATTGCCCTATTTTCATCGGGTCCTTTCATAATCATTTTTGCCATCATGCCATATTTTTTTCTAATTACATCTGCAGCCTGCTCTTTTAGATCTACATCCTCTATAAGTGATGCTTTTAGGTCTATACTTTCTGATAGCTTTTTAGAACCACTTTGGTTAGTAATGTATATTGTTGCTTGACCATTGTTTCTAACCCTCTTAACTTTTCCTGCATTCAGACTTGTTGTTATAACTAATGAATTAGAAAAGTCGGCAACCCATACTGGAGTTGTAATAGGCGTTTTATCTTTTTTGTATGTAATAAGATTTATATATTCGACATCCGTGAAGTCTTTAAGATTCATAAATTCATTTTAAAAATAATTTAACAATAGTTCAGGAAGTTGTTTAAATCTTCTTGCTGTGTCGTCTTCAGAAAAAAGTATATACAAAAGCAACAAAATAAAAATTACTCTTGCTGGGGTTAACTTTCTAAACATAAAAATATGGTAAATATTTTAAATACAAAAAAAAGGGATTTTATAAAAAATCCCTTTTTTTCTATGCGTTATCTATTCACAAAGATTTATGTAGGAGAATCTCCTTCGTTAAAATCTACAAACAATTTACCTGCATATACAGGACCCATATAAGCTACGGTAGCTCCATCAAATAAATCTGATTCTGATTCACTATCAAGCGCGTTTTGAAGTTGCGTAGCAGCTTCATCCATTGCAGCTTGGGAATCCCAAATACTCCAACTTATACCTGTATTTTCATCAAATATTGCTCCAGTTATTTGAAGTCCCTCAGACTCTTCATATATGGGTTGAACTTTTTCTTTTATGAAATTTAAAACAGCATCATTGTCTTTTGCTACTCCTACAACAAGACGTAAATAACCTGGTTTTTTTTCATCTTTTCCAATAGTTTGATAAACTTTTCCAAACACTGCATCTCCTTGATAAATTACAGGAGGTGCAGACATAAAGACTGCTGCTTCTGCTAAAACAGTCTGTATTTTATCAGCAATTGACTCCATGGCCTCTTTACTTTCATAGGCTGCCATATTGATACCAGATGTTTCTCCAGTGATCGCTGCAGTCATTGATAAAAGTCCAGGAGTGTTGTCAAACTCAGTCATCACCCTTTCTTTAACAAAAGAAATTGCTTCATCTTTTTTTCCATCTTGAAGAGATGGAATTGTTATTCTAAAGTACATAATTTCCTCTCTTTTTAACTTTCTGCAAATGCTTTAGATAGCCCAAAAATAAATAGTGGGTATAAAACAATTCCAAAAAGTACAAGTGCCGGAACGAACAATGCTTCTCCAATTGCTCCAAAATAAAAGGCTAAGAGCACTGCAGCGCTGCCATAGGCCTGTGCGTTTCCTACATTTTTCCCCCATGATGGAAGCTGGCCACCATCAGCTCTAACCACTTGAGATACCCAGAGTGCACCAATTAGAAATTGTGTAAAGTTTAAAGCAAACCCTAAATCAGTCACCATATCAGCACTCATAGTTCCCTGGTAAAACCCGTTAGCTATAAATGTTGGAGTTAATGTAAACATAAGCCCCACAACTGCTGTACCATAAGCAACTGCTACAGCTCCAGCTAATAGAGGATTTTCTTCGGAATTAAATAACTTTCCAGACAACCTAACAATGCCTAAAAATGATAATCCTTGAGCTAGTCCAATTAAATTTGTAATTGGCCCTAAGCTTTCATCGTATCCTGTTTGATCTGGTCCAATTACAAATGCAAGTATTACAAAGGATGCAACAGTTGCAACAATGTTAATGAGTGCAAACCTTGAACCAAGTTCTCTTTCTTTTTGTGTAATCATATATCCTTCCTTTATGCGTTATCAAATGCTTTTGAGATTGAAAAAATAAAAATTGGATAACTAATAACTCCAACACCAAGACCCAAAATAATACCGACAATATCAGGTGGTGTTATGAAAGCCAGCGCTATTGGAAACCATGAGAGGGTATAGCCCACAATAGTTCCAAAGATAACTCCCCATCTAGGTAATAGTTCTTTTCCGGCACTTCTTAAAAAGACAAGTGCATATAATCCAAAAAATACATTCCAAACAACCCAGTTTGCACCATAAATATCAGAAATTTCTGATGTTGAAAATAGCGTGTTAGTGGCTGTTTCATATGACGGACCAACAAATGCATTCATTAAATTGAAAGCTACCATTACAAACAACCCACTTGACACAAGCCTAAAATATGGATTATTTTCAGCGTCACAGATCTTTGAACCATACATTAATATAGCTAACCATGCAAAATTCGTTACAAACCCAATAACAGATTGTAGTGGTCCGTAAGTTGAGCTATATCCAACACTGTCAGGTCCTATTAAGACTATTCCAACAACAAAATTTGCTGCTACTCCTATTGCTGCCAATTTTGCGAAAAGGCTGCCCAGTTGTTTTTCTTTTTGTGTAATCATTTTTTCCTTTCTTACATTTTCCCAACTGGAAAATCAACATAGTTTTTCCAGACGTTACATTCCCCTGTTAGCTCTTGTGGAGCTTCTTTTATTAAACTTGCAACAGCATCTTGTACTACATTTGCAATTACATCAGATGCTGCGTGTGCAGCGTCATGGCTAGTCCAAAAATTAAAACTAAAACCACTGTTGTCATCAACTTTGCATGCAGCAGTAGCAAATATGCCATCAACGTTTTCATATGCTGGATAAACAGTGTTTGTCATAAACTCTGCAACATCATCATAAGTTTTACCTTCTTGCGTTCCACCGCCTAATACAAATCTTGCAAAAAATGGGTCTTCACCATCTTTTGGAACTGTAATGTATTGTTGTCCTGCAACCATTGGCCCTTCAAGTATTGTTGGAGGTTCTGTAATGAAATCCGCTAATCCTGAAAGGTTTTGTTGAAACTCTGACATTGCCGCTTCTTTTGCTTCATTGTTCGCCCAGGTAGTCCATGCCATAAGCTGTCCAGCATTATTAATGCAAGCTGCAGCACCAAGAAGTCCACTTACTTGATCGTATACAGGTATTGCTACATCTCTAAAGTAATTTAGAGCGTCTTCTGTCATTCCTTCTTTAGGGTTCGCTAATCCTAGTCTTACATACATAAGTTACTCTTTTTTATTCCAAGCAAGTAGTGGTCCTATTCCGACACCTGCAATAAATGTTAAAAAACCAACAAACTGTAGTGGAGAGTCGTCTGCAATGATACTAGTTCCAGTAATAAATTCACTACCAGCTCCAACAATCCCAAATAATCCAGCAATAATTGCGGCGTATCTCCAAATATTGCCGATTACACCTTCAGAAGTTACACCTAGACCTAGTATTACAAATCCAAAAAATGTCCAAACCCCAGAAGTATTTAGATCTTCGTTAATACCAAGAAGTGATGCAACAAGCACTGCTGCAGCAATCATCGCGTATCCCTGTCTCCAATCTTCAGGAACTGTATCTCCTTGAAGGTCTTTCAATCCTAAAAGTATTCCTACAAGTGAAAAGGACCAGAATATTTGAAGTACATTATCAAAATTTCCATAATCTATTTCGGCTATACCTCCAACAAACCAAACCACATTTATAGCTATAAACATATAAGCTGCTTGTTGTGCTCCTTCTTTGGGTTCTTGTATAAAGAACTTTTTCATTTTTTCTCCTATTCTTTTATTTTCTTGTATCTTTTATTGTTGTAAAAAATCTATCAACAGCACCGGAAATTAAATCTCCATTTGTCATGCCATTTTGAAGCCAATCAGTTACTCTCTTGTCGGCCATTACTTTTTCACCAACTTCTTCTGTCTCCCCCATTGACTCATAGGTTGTTACAAATAACATCTTGTACTGATCTCCCCAACCTTCTTTGTATATAACTGCATCTTTTCCTGTAATTTCTTTCCAAAGATCTGCTCCTTCGGAAAGCCATTTTTCAGCTTCAGCAATTTTTCCAACATTTATCGTGAACTCTCTTGAGTTGGTAATTGACATATTATCTCCTTCCTTATTCTTTATTACTAAAAGCTGTATAAGTTCCTGCTGTAATTCCTATAAGCCACGAAAAGAACACTGGCAAAAATACTATGTCAAAGGACTCGGGTATCTCAACTCCAAAAAAGAACTCCGCACCAATAACAAGAATAAAAGATGAAGCACCAAACATAATCATATACCTGAATACGTTAGACATATTACCTTCAGTCGTGAATGCATATCCAAGAAAAGCAAAATTAAGAAATATAAATATTGGTTCTCGTGCAATTGGATTTTCTAGTTCTCTTGCGACAAAACCAGTGTCGATTAAATTATCTAGCAAAATAACAGCAGCAATCATAGCGTTTGCAGTATTCCAAGATTCAGGAATGCTGTCTTCCATGATTTGTGGCCCAAGGAGTACAATCTGTGCTATTGCTACAGCTCCAAGGAAACTAGCTAATGTTCTCACAACTAATATGTCTGGTTGTATGAAAGCTATTACTCCAGAAATAAAGAATAGAACTGATGATGTTTTCGCTGTAGAGACATCATCTTGTATAAAGAATTTTTTCACTAGTTAACCTACCTTCCATAAGCTCCCTTTATTTAATTGTGATGCAATTTAACTTCCTTAAATTACAAGGCAATTCTAATAAGTAAACTTTGTCGATGTATTAAAAATACAAAATTTTATAGCTTCCGTTAACAATTTGTTTACTATTTAAGTGTGGATAAATCTAAAGTAAGAAGATTAAAAGAACGTGCTTCATATGACCTAAATGAACTTTTTTCATTCTTGAACAAAACATATTTTGTAACTGTGTCGTTTAACCAGAAAGGAACTGTCTTTTCTATTCCAATGCTACATGCAATTTATAATGAAAAAATTTATCTTCATGCTGCTGTTGGCTCAAGAATTACTAAAGAATTGTCAAATAATTCAAATGTAACGTTGTCTGCAACAGGTGTTCATGGAATAGTTTTATCTAAAAGTCTTTTCCATTCTTCTATGAATTATCAGTCAGCAGTTGTGTTTGGTAATACTAAAAGAATTAGTGATGAAACAGTTATGTATGCTGCTTTTGAAAATATGGTTGATAGATTTTTTAAAGGAAGGTTTGAAGATGCAAGAAAGCCTACAAAAAATGAATGGCTGCAAACTGCAATGCTTGAATTTACAATTGATGAATTTTCACTAAAACAGCGCACTGGTATGCCTAAAGAAGAAGAGTCAGATAAAACCCTTCCAATTTGGTCAGGAGTAGTACCTGTAGAAACTAAATTTGTAACACCAGAAGTTGATAAAAATCATTCTGCTGATATTGATTTACCTGATTATTTAGAGTCTCTCTAAAACTAAAGGTTTTACTTTTTCTCCAATCAATGTATAAGTTTCCATTAAATCTTCATGTGTGAGACCTGCGTTATCAATCTGAAAAGTAAAACGAGATAAGCCTCCTAAAGCTTCACTATGTCTAACTAATTTTTCTGCTACTTCCTCTGGTCCACCAATAACATATGCACCCAAGTCGCCGATTTGTTGCTCGAACCTCTCCATAGTAACTGGTGGCCAGCCACGCTCTTTTCCAATTTGATTAAACCAAATTCTATATCCTGGATAATATCTCTCGATAGCTTCCTCTTTTGAGTTTGCTACAAATCCGAGTGAATGAAGACCTACTTTTAGAGAGGCTTTATCATGGCCTGCTTTTTCTGCAGCTTCGTAATATAGATCTATTAAAGGTCTGAATCTATGAGTTTCCCCACCAATTACTGCAACCATTAAAGGAAGTCCGAGTGCTCCTGCTCTTACAAAAGAAGCTGGTGTTCCACCAACTCCAACCCATACAGGCATTTTATCTTGCAAAGGTCTTGGATACACAGTCTGATTTTCTAGAGGAGGTCTAAATTTTCCAGACCAAGTGACTCCGTTCTCATCTCTTATTTTTAATAAAAGGTCAAGCTTTTCGGCATAGAGCTCATCATAATCATTAAAATCTAAGCCAAAAAGAGGAAATGCTTCTGTAAAAGAACCTCTTCCTGCGACTATCTCGGCTCTACCGTTTGAAATTAAATCTAATGTTGCATAATTTTGAAACAACCTAACTGGATCCATTGCACTTATTACTGCGACTGCGCTTGTTAGCCTTATATTTTCTGTCTTTGCCGCTGCAGCAGAAAGTATATTATGTGCTGCTGAATCTAAAAACTCTTCTCTGTGGTGTTCTCCAAGACCAAAAACATCTAAACCTACTTTGTCTGCATGGACTATTCTCTCAATTAGCTCAGACATAGCACGAGCATCGTCCTGAACAGTGCCACCTTCATTAGTTTGAGTTTTTTTTGCAAATGAATCTATACCTATTTCCATAAAAATTAAGAAATATTTTTTAAAGTTTGTACGAGACTTTCTATGAGCATTTCAATATGGTCAATTTGGACACTTTCATTTGGTGCATGTGCATTTCCTAGTTCTTCATCTGCAGCGCCAACAAGTACCAATTCTGCATTAGGAAACTCTCTAACAAAATCATTAGCAAAAGGTATTGATCCACCAACACCTATGTAAGCAGTCTCATTTTCCCAGATTGAATTAAAGCTATTAACTAATTCTTTCGTAAATGGTTTATTGGGATCTGCAACTACACCTGAACCTTTGGAGTTTGGAATAAATTTAACAGAAGCATTCCATGGAATATTTTTCATTACATGCTTTTCAAGCATTTTCATAGCATGCTCTGGGTCTTCAGTTGGGGGAAGTCTGAGGCTAATTTTTGCGCTAGCTTTAGGAATAACTAAATTCACAGCATCTTTAACTGCTGGTGCATCAATAGCTAATACATCTAATGCTGGTTCTAACCAAAGTCTTTTTGAAATGCTTTCAGCATCAAATAGATTTATCTCTTCTGAACCAAGCATTTTTTTTGTATAAGATTCATCAAGCTCTGCAACATTCATATCAGTTGGTGTTAAGCCTTCAATTTGTAAATTACCTTTGTCATCATGAAAAGATGCAATTATCTTACTAAGGACCATAAAAGCATCAGGAACAATTCCACCTCCCATTCCAGAATGTACAGGTCTCATTGGTTGGTTGACTTCAATAAATCCATCGACCAAACCTCTTAGTGTAGTTGTGATAGTTGGTACGCCTATTTTTACATTTGCCGAATCAGCGATAACTATAACATCTGCTTCTAATTCTTCTCGATTTTGTTCAATAAAATCAGACATGGTAGGAGAGCCAATCTCTTCTTCGCCCTCAATAAAAATACGAATATTCACTGGTAGATCTTCTAAGAGTTTTTTTACTACGTTGTAATGAACGACAACACCTGATTTGTTATCACCCGAACCTCTACCATAAAGTCTTCCATCTTTTACTACAGGATCAAATGGTTCGGTGTCCCACAAATCTACATCCCCCACTGGTTGTACGTCGTGGTGAGCATAAAGAAGCACAGTTTTTTTAGAAGGATCAATTTCTGTGTGGGATAACACTGCTGGCATTCCCCCTGCAACCTTGATGACTTGAGTGTTTAATCCAAGATCTGCAAACAAGTTTTGCACAAATTGTGCTGAAGCATCAACGTCATCCCTATGGTTTTTATCAGAGCTAATAGATTTTATCTCAACCATTTCTGATAATAACTTTATTATTTCATCTTGAGCCATAGGAATATTGTAAGGTTAAAAAATATTTACTCGTAGGAGATAGCTTCGAGTATGTTTTGTCTTGCTGCCCTAATAGCAGGAAGTATTGCTGCAATTACTCCCGCAATTATTGCAATACCAATCCACAAAAATGTTTGCTCAATGGAAACAGCAAATACAGTAAATCCTTCGTCGGCTAATGTCTGAATCAAGCTCCAAGCAAAAAATATTCCTAATCCTGTACCTAGAGCTGCACCAAATATTGAAATAATAGAAGACTCAATAAAAATCATTCTTCGTATTTGTTTTCTATAAGTTCCGATTGCCCTCATTAACCCTATTTCTCTTGTTCTTTCATACACCGATAAAGAGAGTGTGTTTGTGATACCAAATAGAGCTACAAAAATGGATATGGAAAGGAATCCATAAATTACATTCAAAAGTAATTGGATTTGATTATTTGCTTCTTCAACAAGCCCGTCTTCATCTCTTACTTCAACGCCAGGGTATTCATCAACAATCGCATTTATTTTCTCCTCTAGTTCAGGAGTTTTTTTATTTACATTGAAGTACAATTCTGTATCAAGTGATTCGTCAGCAAAAAAAGTATTATTTTCAAGAAGTACAAAAAATTCAGCCGGTGGTTGAGTGGTCCAGTCAAAAATATAGGTGACAGTAAAAGTTCTTTCTCCTTCTTCAGGAATTGTTAATATAACCTCATCTCCTATAAAGAGTTCTTCTCTTTCCGCTGTTTGTTTAAGTATTCCTATTGCATCTTTTTTAAGGAAGTCTTTTCTATTTCCAGATATATCGTCTGTTTTTACAAGATCAAAGACAGTTTCGTCAACGGCACCAAGAATAAGGGGTCTTTGGTTGTAGCCCACAACAGTAGCTCTTGTTCTAGAAAGTTTTGTTACTTCATCTAGGTCTAAAAGCTCTTCCGATAATCCTGTCGGAATTCCCGGTGAAACAAACACATTAGAAGCACTTACTTGATAGTCAGCAAGTATTACCTCACTTATTAGAGACTCTGCCTGTGCCTTGAATGAAGTCGTTATAACATTTGCTAAAGATATTAAAGTTAATCCAATCATTAAAGCTGATGCAGTTGAAGCAGTTCTTCTTGGTGTTCTTTTTGAATTTTCTGTAGCCAATTTACCAAGAATTCCAAAAACTAAGTTATAAACTTTATCAAAAAGAAAAACAAAAGGTTTTGTAATCGATGGGGTTATTACAGAGATTCCAATAAAAATTACGCCTGCACCAAAACCTACTTGTTGCAGAGAGGACAAGGTCGGTAGGTCTAAGAAATCGTACAAAACACCAAATAACATTCCAAACCCAGCGACAGAAATGAGCGAACCAATAACTAATCTAATAAATAAGGATTTCCTTCTAGGTGTTGAAACACTGTCTCTAATCGCTTCCATTGGACTTACTTGAGAGGCTTTCCTAGCTGGAAGTAAAGAGGAAAAAATTGTAACAGTTATTCCAATAATTAATCCTGTTATTGCAGCTTCTGTTGTTAAAACTAGTGGTCCGTCTGGTAATCCAAACTCAAAATATTGCAATCCTTCTTTCACTGCAACAGCTAACCCAATTCCTAAAGCAATGCCCAGACCAGATCCAATTACAGACATAAACAGAGATTCAGAAATTACTAATCTGTAAATTTGTCTTTTTGATGTGCCTAGAGCTCTAAGTAGCGAAAGTTCTTTTGTTCTTTGAAGCAAAAGAATTCTAAATGTATTTTGAATGATAAAAGCACCAACAAATATTGCGATACCAGCAAATACATTAAGTATTGTATTGAAGAAATCAAGACCTTGCTTGATAGAATCAGCTTGTTCAGCTGCAGCTTCTTGAGCATTTATTACATTTAAATTTTCTGAATCTAAGTTTGTTATTTCAGTTTTCACATCATTTATATCAAAATTATTTTCAATCACTACATTAATTAGATCCACCTCTCCTCTCGAATCTAGTAATTTTTGAGCAGTTCTAAATTCAAATAGAGCAAAGGTTGCGCCTCCTGGAGCACCAACATTAGCAAACTCTGCAATTCCAACAATCGTAAATGACGCAGGAGTTGCACCAGCCAAAACTGTTACTCTATCTCCAACTGTAAAGTCATGATTTTCAGCAGTTACAACATCCATAACAACTTCTTTTGTATTAGTTGGAGGTTCTCCTTCTACTAAAGACCATTGCTGTGCATAAGGGTTGCTATCCCAAGCAGCACCAAATGTAGGAGCAAACCCGTTAGAGATTAATACTGTTTCTCCATCTACAATTTTTATGAACTGAGCAAAACCCAATACTTCACCCCAAGCAGCTTTTACACTTGGTAAATTTGAAATTTCCTCAATTCTTTCATCGGGTATTTTTTTAACTTCAAAAGAGATTGGTCCTTGTCCACCGTCGCCACTAAAACCCTCAGCAAAATCTTCCTGTATTGGCTGTACTACTAAGTCGACTCCCTCATAAATTCCTGAGAATAGGTTGTCGAATGCGGATTTATTGCTTTCCGAAAAAATATTTGAAGCAATAATGACTGCGACGCCGAGAATGATTGATGAAGTTGTTAAAAATATTCTGACTGGATAGGTTTTTAAATTTTTCCAGGCTAACAGGAAAAGCGGGCGCTTTGTAAATCCAAACATTAGATGTTAGTTAAAGCCGTAACCTCTGCAACAATTTCTTCTTGTGTTGGTTGGTCCAAGTCACTAGCAATTCTTCCATCTTTAAGCATTATTACTCTATTGGCGTAGGAAGCAGCGTAGGGATCGTGTGTAACCATGATGATTGTCTGGTTAAGCTCATCAACTACGGACTTCATAAAACTTAAAAGTTCTTTGCTTGATTTTGAATCTAAATTTCCTGATGGCTCATCTGCAAAAATTACTTCAGGTTTTGTAGCCATGGCTCTAGCAGCTGCTACTCTCTGTTGCTGTCCTCCGGATAATTCATTAGGCCTGTGTGTTAGCCTGTCTCCTATATCTACTGTTTCAACTACTTGTTTTACCCAGTCCATATCTGGTTTTCTTCCAGCAATAGATGCTGGTAATGTAATGTTTTCTTCAGCAGTTAAAGTTGGGATTAGGTTAAAAGCCTGAAATACGAACCCAAAGCTGTCTCGTCTAATTTTTGTTAATTGTTTATCATTTAAAGTAGATATGTCATCTTCTTTTAGAAATATCTGACCAGATGTTGGTCTGTCTAATCCCGCTAAACAATGGAGTAATGTTGACTTTCCTGAGCCGGATGGACCCATGATTGCTGTAAATTCGTTTTCTTTAAACTCGACATTAATTTTGTCTAATGCCGTGACGCTTGTTTCTTTTTCACCATAAATTTTTGTTAAATCAATAGAGTGAATTATTTTATTCATGAACCCAATACTAGATTGTGAATGGATATATTGATATTTCGACATTTTCTGTTAACAAAAAATTTACAATTATAATTTTGAAATTTTAAAAAAAACATCTACATTAATAACAATGTATAAAGTAACAAACTGGAACTGGTGGACGCTACATATGTAGGTGCCTAGTTCTATGTTGTTTTCTAAAGCCGGGCACAGCCCGGTTTTTTTATTTTAGGAGGAACAATGAGCGAACAATATAAATTTTTATTATCAGAATCTGAGATGCCAACACAGTGGTACAACATCATTCCGGATTTACCAAATCCACTACCACCACCGTTGAATCCCCAAACGATGGAGCCAATTGGTCCAGAGGATTTAGCTCCCTTATTTCCAATGGGTTTGATTTTACAAGAAGTGTCTCAAGATTCTTTTATAGATATACCAAAGCCTGTTTTAGATTTATATAAGCTTTATAGACCTTCCCCTTTATTTAGAGCAGTTCGACTTGAAAAAGCTCTAGGTACAAAATCAAGAATATATTACAAATACGAAGGTGGATCCCCGTCTGGCTCGCATAAACCTAACACTGCAATCCCCCAAGCGTTTTATAACGCGGAAGAAGGTGTTACAAAAATAGTTACGGAAACAGGAGCTGGTCAGTGGGGTTCTGCTTTGGCTTTTGCATGCCAGGCCTTTGGAATTGAATTAGAGGTGTTTCAAGTAGCTGCATCATACTTAGCAAAACCTTACAGGAAGACCATGATGGAGATATACGGCGCAAAGGTATATTCAAGCCCGTCTGAAAGAACAGATATTGGTAAAAAGTTTCTTTCGGAAGACCCTGAAACTCCTGGAAGTCTTGGTATTGCAATTTCAGAAGCTATTGAAGTTGCAGCAAAAGATGAAAAAACAAGATACGCACTAGGAAGTGTGTTGAATCACGTCCTAATGCATCAAACCATTATTGGAGAAGAAGCCCTAAAACAATTGGCACTGGCTGACGACTATCCAGATGTAATAGTTGGCTGTACTGGCGGTGGTTCTAACTTTGCCGGTCTTTTTACACCTTTTGCTAGAGAAAATATACAAAATAACAAGTCTACGATTATTAGAGCTGTTGAGCCACAGGCTTGTCCATCTTTGACTAAGGGAACGTATGCATATGATTTTGGGGATTCAGTAGGAATGGCCCCCGTAGTCAAAATGCATACCCTTGGTCATTCTTTTGTGCCTGATCCAATTCATGCTGGAGGTTTAAGATACCACGGAATGGCACCTTTAGTCAGTGCAATGTATGAAGAGAAATTAATCGAAGCAGAAGCAATAGGACAAAAAGAGTGTTTCGAGGCTGGTCAACTATTTGCTAAGACAGAAGGCATAGTTCCCGCTCCTGAAGCAACTCATGCAATTGCGTCAGCAATTAGGGCAGTGAAAGATGCCGACCAAAATTCTGAAAGTATTGCTGTATTGACAGCAATGTGTGGACATGGTCACTTTGATATGAAAGCTTATGAAAACTTTTTAAGTGGAGAGATGGTTGACTATGAATTTCCGTCTGAAAAAGTTCAAGTAGCTTTGGAGTCAGTAAACAAATAGGTGAAAATGGATGATCAAATAAATTATGGTAATAAAGCTAAAAACCTAGAGTTTGTGGCAAACCATACGGATATAGAAATTCCATACTTTAGAGAGCTTTCTTTGAAAGATTTAGAAAATATTAACGAGATTCTTAATGATTTTTCAGAAGAAATAATGATAAGAAGCAATAGTTCTAATGAAGACTTAGAGAGCTCTTCTAATGCAGGTAAATATATTTCCATCGGACCAATCAGCAAGAAAAGAATAAATGATATTAAAGAATCATGGAATCAAGTGTTAAATAGCTACGAAAAAGATGTGAATCAGACCGTGATTTTGCAAGATTATGTAAAAAATGCAAGAAGCGTATCTGTGCTTACATCTTTTAAGGTTGGGACAGACTCTCTTTACAGATCATTTTCAATTTATAATGGTCCAGAAACTGATGCTGTTACATCTGGAAAGTACAATCAGATTAAAAATTTTTATGTTCATAGATCAATAAACAAGTTACCAAAAAAATATGATGAATATTCTATATATCTAAATATTCTGACAAAATTAGAAGATTTATTTGGGAACAAACATTTAGACATTGAAATGGTTCTGAATAACAATTCTTCTCCACTGCTTTTGCAAGTACGGCCTCTGATGGAGAGAAAAGTTGATAAGGATTTGATCTTTACAGAGAAAAAAATAATTGAGCAGAATATAAAAAAATATGAGGCTTTAAAAGATACTACGGATGATCGTTTTGGCATAAATCACCTTTTTAGCAATATGTCGGACATGAATCCAGCCGAAATGATTGGAAAAAAACCTGACAATGTTGCATTTGGCTTATATAAATTTATGTTTACAGACTCAACATGGAATATACAGCGCGGTGAATTTGGTTATAGAAAATATAAACCGGCTAAATTAATGGAGCTTTTCAATAATGTACCCTACATAAATGTGAACCATAGTTTAAATAGTTTTTTAACTCGAAGCTTACAAGTCGATAGCTGTGAAAAAATAATACAGCATCAATTAGAAAAATTGAAAGAAAACCCGCATTTACATGATTCAATTGAATTTAATATCTCTCGATCATCATATGTGTTTGACTCTGAAGATGAGTTCGCAATTGAATATAAAAAAATTATTAGGTCAGAAGAGATTGAGAAATGGCATCAAGATTTAATTGATATTGATAGCTTTAACAAATCAACTCTAGAAAAAAACAATAAGACTATTTTGAATGCGTTCTCTTTGCTTGATAAGAATTTTGAATACTCTAAAAAAGAAAATATAAAATTTATTAGAGACAATATGGCATTGCCATTTACACATCATTCAAGATTGGGGTTTGTGTATTTTGCTCAATTAAATAATCTTTTGAGAAAAGAAGTAATTACCGAAGCACATAAAAACTCATTATTGTTATCTGTAAAGTCGATAAGTACGAAAATGAAGGCGGACGCTTATCAGGTCAAAATTGGAAAACAAAGTCTTGATAGCTTTTTAGACATTTATGGACACATTAGGGCAGGTAACTATAATTTATCTTCATCTAATTTAAGAAATAATTTAGAGTTCACTGAGCTGTTGATTCAAAATAGTGAAATACATGATGAAAATATTTCATTGCAAAAAGCTATATTTTCAAATATTGATAAATATTTTAAATTTAACAATATTCCATACACAGCATCATCGTGGATTGAAATGTTTCAGACTGCTATTGCAACAAGAGAGAATTCAAAATTTTATTATACAAAAGGAATTGACGGTATTTTAAATGAAATAGAGGAGCAAAATATAAGTGACGAAGAACTTTTTCAAAGACTTAATATTGAATTTAGCCAAGAAAATACGATTAATTTAGATCTTAAAAACACATTAATGCCTGACTTAATCTCGTCATCCGATCATTTTTATTTATATGAGGAAATGAGCAAAGAAGGGAATTACATTGGACAAGGAACAGTTTCTGGAGAAATTTTGCTACTTGACCATCATTCAAATCAACCTTATGACCTTGATAATAAGATAGTAGTTATCCCAGCAGTAGACCCAGGGTGGGATTGGATTTTTAATTATAAAATCAAATCATTGATTACCCAGTATGGAGGTCCCAACTCTCACATGGCAATAAGGTGTGCTGAACATAGAATTCCAGCAATTCTTGGTATTGGTGAAAATAATTTTTCAATAATATCTACATCACAAAGCTTATCAATAGATTTTTCAAATGAAAGTTTTGCAATTGTTTAGATATCTAAAATATGTTTGTTGTTTTGGAATCAATCCATTAGAAGAGTGGTTATCTCCTTCCACTCTGAAACTTTTGGTCCTGTTTTGTATAAAGACAGAGTATCAAATGAAATAGTTATAGGGATGAGTTCATTAAGCTCCCCTAGGTCGAAAGATCTAGGTAACTCATCCCCGTAGCTTAAAGAGAGATGTGGCACCCAAAGACTAGGCCAACCTTCTATTTTTGAAACAGAATTAAAAAAATAAGAGTTATCCGATGATTCTAAATACAGTTTTTGAAAGTAAGTGTCTCCAGTAGATATCTTATCGAAAGTAATATTACATTTTTTATTGGAGAGCAATTGAAGCACCCCCATAGCTTTTTCATATGAATTAATTTTTGAAACTAAAGTTACGTGTGGAAAAAATGAATCTTTTTGTTCATCTCTAGCGTATCGTTCAATTAAGTTGTAAATTTTGTCATTATGTATAGAATTCTGAAGCCAAATTGAGTACATTTATTATTGAATTTTAACTTTTTTTAATTTATTTACAAAAAAACAAATTATAAAAATTCCAGTAGCAACCAGAGACATTGTTGGGCCTGAAGGCAGGTTGTAAAAATACGATAGGTAAAGTCCAGAAACTGAAGAAAATGTTCCAAAAATAATGCTTACGTATATTGAAAAGACAAATGTATTTGTTACTAGTTTTGATGCAGCAGCAGGTATCAAGAGCATGCTTAAGACCAGAATAATTCCTACTGTTTGAAGAGAAGCAACAATTGCTACAGATAAAACTACAAGAAAAAGATAATTCAAAAAATTTGTGTTTAGCCCCTTGACTTCAGCACCGATTGGATCAAACGAGTAGAACAGCAACTGCTTGAAGAAGACAACCATCAAGCCAACTACTACAACACACATTGAAACCACTATAAAGACGTCAAACCGACTAACTGCTAGTATCTGCCCAAACAGTAAATCTTCTAAATTTATTGTTACATTGAGTACTGATATGAGGACAAACCCAAGAGCAAAAAAAGAAGAGAAAATTATTCCTATAGCGGTATCTTCGCCAACATTTGAATTTTTAATAATGTAACCTAAAAAAAACGCAATAAGAACAGATGCAGGAACCCCCAACTCGGAGATACTAAATCCAAAAAACACACCTACAGCAATAATTGGAAGTGTTGCATGAGCCATTGCGTCAGCCATAAAACCCATATTTCTATTTATGGCAAAGGGCCCTAATGTTGATAGCATTATTCCAGATGCTACAGCAGTAATGATTGAGCGAATCATAAATTCATACTTAAAGGGTTCAACTAAAACTTCAATCATTATTTTTCTCATGGTTTTCTGATGTATGATATTTAAACATCTCGTAATGTGACCCATACATTTCTTCAATTACGTCTTCAGTTAAAACTTCGGCGGGATCTCCGTATGCGCAACAATGCCTGTTAAGACATAGCACTTCGTCAAAATTTTTTTCAAGGTTATTTAGGTCATGAGTTGCTACTAATATAGTTTTTCCGTCTAAGTTTATATCATTGATTAAACTCATTATGTCTTCTTGGGCTCCTACATCAACCGCACTAAATGCCTCGTCTAATAGTAAAATATCTGCATCTTGGGCCAGACCTCTTGCTATTAAGACTCTTTGAAATTGTCCACCAGATAAATTGTTTATATTTTCATTTATCTTTTCTGAAAGCCCAACGTTTGTAAGTGCTTCTTTAATTTTTAAATTTATTTCTTTTCTTGAAAACAGATTCAAAGTATTTTTGTTAATTAAACCCATTTCAACGACTTGTTTCACAGAAAGTGGAAAATTTCTATTTATTAAGTCTCTTTGGGGAACGTAGCTTATTGTCCCTTTTGCATCTTTTGGGCTCATTCCATTAATTTTGAGGGAACCGTTGATTATGGGGACTAGCCCTGCAATAGCATTAAATAAGGTAGATTTGCCGCCTCCATTTGGACCTACGACTGCTACTTTTTTTCCTTTTTTTATTTCAAAAGTGACATCATCCAATGCAGGATTGTTTGCGAGTTGAACACAGCAACCATCTGAAACAATGATTGCTGTGTCATCAAATATATTTTCAGTTGTTTTCATTGTGATATCTTTCCTTAGATAGCTGAAAGTTATCTACAATCAACTTAATCCGTATTTGAAAGATTCTCCACAATTAATTCAACAGCTGTGATCAAAAACTCTGGATAGGTTTGACCAGGCCTTAGGGTTTCTACCCATAATCCCTCTACAGCTTTTATTCCTGTCTCAGCCACAATTGTTTCAGCATAAACTGATGGGGCTTCTGCCTCAATAAAGATTACCTTTATATTATTATCTTCAATTACATCAATCACACCTACAAGCTGTGATGGTGAAATCTCATTTGAAGAGTCTAAATCAGGAATAATTGTTGACAATACTTCGAGTCCAAACTTAGCCTCTAAATAACCTAAAGACTCATGTGTGGTTATGAGCTTTCTATTTTGTGAAGGCACTGATGAAATTAACTGAGAAACCTGACTAGTTAAGCTTTTTAACTCTGATACATAGGCTTCTCCAGCAGCTTCATAGTTCGCTGAATTACTTGGATCAAACTGTACTAGCTTTGACTCTATAAACTCTGCTGCATAGGCGACTCTATTTGGGTCAAACCAAAAGTGAGGATCATAAGCA
>CACHTH010000003.1:0-88654 GCA_902582695.1 uncultured Candidatus Actinomarina sp. | reverse complement strand
ATCATTTTTATCTGATCTATCAACTTTTATAAAATTAAAAGACTTTGCAGCAGTTCTAAAGAATGGCAGTTTGTACACTTCTTTTTTTGCCATAAACACCCACTTTATTTTAAGATATCGAAATTGCATCATCGGATCTAAATTTGATAAGTGATTTGAAATAACAACATAAGGCTGATTTTTTTTATAATCGTAATTTTTAATCAACGTTACCTTTGATCTCGCAGCCCACATCCAAGGTATCGTCCAGCTTTGTGCTATGTAATATTTAGCTTTTGTGAATTTGTTAAAAAGACCTACAAACCAAATTGAGTATGCAACTGGAATGGTGTAAATACCCATGATTAACAGATTGAACCATGTAAGTAATTTGTTCTTCAACATGTTGTAAGTGTAATGTAGAACTATCTAGATAATAAATTATGTTAGAAAAAATAGAATTAAGGAAGAAACTAAAAGAAATTTCATTGGTCAATGCTGAATACACTCAGATAGTTATTGATAGGCTACAAAATGTTATTAAAGATAAGATTGTATGTACGTATATTCCTCTTGAAAACGAAGTTAACATAAACATGCATCTAAAGGGTCAGTCAGTTTTGGCAACAACATGCCTTGAAGATGGAGAAACAAAAATATGCATTTATGAGGAACCGTTAGAAAAAAACAGTTTTAATGTTTTTCAACCAATTAATTTAAAAATAATTGATAAAGTAGACATATTTTTAGTCCCAGGACTCGGATTTGATAAAAAAGGTACTAGGCTAGGCAAGGGTAGGGGTATATATGATCAGCTGTTATCTCGCCATTCAACATCTACATTTATTGGTATTACAGATAAAAATCATTTAATAAATGAAATTCCATCTGAAAGTCACGATATTCAAATGCACAGTTTGATAACTCATGATGAATTTATTGAAGTAAATTTATAGTATCCTATACCTATGGAAGTAAGTGTAAATGTTGGGTATTTTGGTCCTCATATATCAAGTGAAAAATCTTTAATCAAAGAATTGGATGAAATAGGTATATCTTGTATCTGGACAGCTGAAGCATATGGATATGACGCAGTCACCCCACTTTCATATTTTGCCGCATTAACAGAGAAATTAAAACTAGGATCTGGCATTATGCAGATTCCTGGTAGGTCTCCTGCTATGACTGCAATGACAGCCGCTACTTTAGATAAACTCTCTGATGGTAGGTTTAGATTGGGGATTGGGGTTTCTGGTCCACAAGTTGTTGAGGGTTGGCATGGTGTTGCTTATGGAAAACCATTAAAGAAAACAAGAGAATATGTTCAGATAGTTAGAGACATATTACAAAGAGATGGCAAAACTTCATTTGAAGGCGAGTATTACAACCTGCCATACAAAGGTGATGACGCTTCCGGTTTAGGGAAGCCATTAAAGCTTATTGAACAACCTTTAAGAAGCGATATTCCAATTTATCTTGCAGCTATTGGTCCAAAAAATATTGAACTTACAGCAGAGATCGCAGATGGATGGCTTCCTTTCATGTATTCACCGACTCTTGGTGATAAATTTTTTAATCAATTTTTAGAAAAAGGTTTCGAAAAGTCAGGTGATCTAAATAAAAAAGAAAAATTTCAAATATCTGCACCAGTATTTGCAAAGGTGTGCGACGAATCTGAAAGAGATGCATATTTAGCTCCTGCAAGAAATAATTACACTCTATATGTAGGTGGTATGGGTGCCAAAGATAAAAACTTTTATTTTAATTTGATGTGTGAATACGGCTATGAAGAAATCGCTACACAGATTCAGGAATTGTATTTAAAAGGTGAAAAAGCAGAAGCCGAATCAATTTTTCCTGATGAATTGCTCGATGACTTAACTCTTGTTGGTTCTAAAGATCGAATAAAAGAAAAGCTTGAAGACTGGAAGAACTGTAACGTTACTGAACTGTCTATAGCAATACCATTAGATATAGAAACTATTAAATTTATCAAAAGTTGTTTGTAAATGAGTGAATTGACCCCTGAAGAGATAAATGTTTCCACTTGGAAAATACCAAGTCCTCTTGGAATAATTGGAAGTCATGCAAATGGCGAATTTAATGGTATGACAGCAAGTTGGATAACTCAGGTTAGTATGGAGCCAGCCCTAATTGGTGTTGGTATTGATAATAAGAGTGTAACGTTCAGGTTAATGAATCAGAGTGAATATTTTACTTTAAATATGTTTTCGCCTGATTACACAAAAGTATTTGTAAAATTTTCTAAACCTGCTGAATACACGGAAGGCTTTCTTAATAAAGAACCTATTTTTTTAACCAAAAATAATGTACCGATCTTTCAAAATGCAACAGTATGGTTTGAGTTAAAAACAACACAAAAAATTGACTTTGGTACCCATACATTTTTTTTGGGAGAAATAATTGATTGCAAAACATTAAATCCTGAAGATAGAGTTGCATATATGGGAGATACTCGTATGAAATATGGTGGTGTTCCAAGAGGAGGGCACTAATTTACAAATATTTAATATTTAGAGTTAGTACTTTTCATTTTCACTCTTTATAATTTAAAAAATGAAAATTAAAAAAGGTGATCTGATTAACGAACTTTCCTTACCTTCTATTAATGGCTCTGTATTCGACCTAGAAAATATAAAAGGAAAGAAAGCACTTATATCTTTTTATAGATATTCGTCTTGTCCATTTTGTCATCTAAGAATTAATGAGACTATCAACAATAAGGATAATTTTGGTGAAAATTTTGAGACCATTGCTATATTTAATTGCTCATTGGAAAGTTTGCAAAAAGCATCTACCAAACATGATTCCTCTATTTTCATACTTGCTGATGAAAACAGGTTCTATTTTGATAAATATGATGTTGAAAAAAGTGCTTTTGGTGTTTTTCTTGGCTCGATTATTGGTTTTTTTAGATTTATGAAAGCAATATTCGTAAAAGGTTTCAACCCATTAACAAGTATGAGTGGTGCGTTTACAGGTTTGCCAGTCGATGTATTAATTGATGAAAATGGGGTAGTACAGGATGTAAAATATGGAAAAACTACCATTGACCACATTTCAATGGTCGAGGTAATTTCATTCTCAAAGGATTAATAAATTGAAGAAATATATTTACTTATTTGTTTCTAATTTACTTCTTTTTTTTATTTTTCCAATAATTCGACTTCTAAATAAATCATTTTATGAAAAAAATATACTGCCTAAATTAATAAACTTTACATGCAATTCAAGGCCAATTGATTACCAAAGAAGAAAAGTAATTCCTGACGCTACAGGTAAAGTTCTTGAGATAGGGATTGGACCTGGTTCAAATTTAAAACATTATGACAATGAAAAAGTTTCAAAAATTATTGGAGTGGATCCTTCAAAGGAGCTGAACACTATTGCAAAGAAAAGAGCTGATTCAAAAGAATTAGATATTGAATTTTTAATAGAATCTGCAAGTAATTTATCGGTAGATTCTGAATCAATTGATACAGTTGTTAGTACCTATGCCTTATGTTCAATTCCTGAACCCAATAAAACTTTACAGGAAATAAAAAGAGTCTTAAAAAAGAATGGTGTTTTTATTTTCAGTGAACATGGTTTATCACCGGATAAATCTGTTTCATTTATACAAAATTCTACTGATTTTTTCTATCCCAAAATTGCTGGTGGATGCCATACAAATAGAAATATTAAAGAATTACTAATTGAAAATGGATTTAACTTATTAGAAATGAATAATATTTATTTGCCAGGTACACAAAAATTTCTAGGTTACAACTATTGGGGAAAAGCTACAGTTTAATAGTCCATTATTGACAAGATAGCTTTTACACATGCATCAGGATTATCTTCCTGTAAAAAATGTCCTGCGTTCTCTATTGTTACATGAGGCATATTTTCACATCCTGGAATGTGTTTTAAAAATGAATTTTCTACACCTGCAAATATTGGATCATTATCACTAAAAGCACATAAAAAAGGTTTATGCCATTTCTTTAATTTTTCCCAAGCTTCTTCGTTAAATTTTCTACTTGGAGTCATGGGAGATGAAGGTACAATATTAGGAAATTGCCTTACACCTTGTTTGTATGTTTCATCTGGAAATGGAGCATTGTATGCATCTAAAGCTGCTTGATCCAGTCCATTAGTGCCATTTCTGACTTGACCAGCTACGTGAAGATCTTCTTTAATATTCATAAATTCTTTAAAGATTAAAAATCCAGGATTTAACGGTGCTTTACCAGTCGGCAATCCAGTGTTTGCTGCAACTATACGATAAAATCTATCATCATATTTTGCTGCCAACCTTAATCCAATTAAACCACCCCAGTCTTGACAAAATAATGTGACGTTTTTTAGATTAACTCCTTCAATCCACTGGGACATCCAATCAACAAATTCTTCATATGTATAGTGATACCTGGAAGTAAATTTATCTGATTTTCCAAACCCTGGTAAGTCTGGAACAACAACCCTATATCCAGCATCTTTTAAAGGATCAATCATATTTCTATACAAATAACCCCAGGTAGGATTACCGTGCATTAAAAGTATGGTTTCATCCTTGTCTGAATTTTCGTCTACATAGTGAATATTTATATCACCATGACGTGAATTAACAGTATAAAAGTTCTCTTTATACTCCCAGTTTTCAATATTTTTAAAATCTTCTAAATTTGTTTTTAATATTTCCATCTACCATTATTTTACAATTTATCGTTGGTCCATTCAGCTTTATTTTGAAGTTTATAAGTTGTGGATAACATTTGTAACGACTCCCCAAACGAAAGCCTCGCTCTCACGGGGAATAACAATTGGATCAAACGCTTCATTTTCTGGCTCTAAAATTATGTTCTTGCCTTTTTTACGATATCTTTTTACAGTCAGTTCATTATCTACAACAGCAATAACTACTTTTCCATCTTCAGCTTTTAAGCTTCTATCTACAACTAAGATATCGTCTGGAAATATTCCAGCATTGATCATTGATTCTCCAGAAGCTCTTACTAAAAATGTTGATGCAGGATGCTTTACTAAATATTGATTTAAATCTATTTTGTCTTCTAAATAGTCGTCTGCAGGGGATGGGAATCCAGCTGCAACTTTATTACTATACATTGGTACTTCATATAGCCCTTTGTTGATGACCTCAGAGATATACTTAACCTTACTTACAGGAATACGGACAGCTTTTGTCTGCTCTCCATACTTGCCTTGACCTTTTGGTCTACCGGCTCCTTTTCTTGCTCCACCTCGTGGCATAAAAATGTCTTTCTTTTTTCTTAGAATAGTGTACAGTATTCAAAGGAGTAAGTAAGTGAATAATAAAATTTTTGCCCTAGTGGACTGTAATAACTTCTATGCGTCTTGTGAGAGAGTATTCAATCCAAAGCTAGAAGGAAAGCCTATTGTTGTTTTGTCTAACAATGATGGATGCGTGGTTGCTAGATCAAACGAAGCAAAAGCTTTGGGCATACCGATGGGAGCCCCGTACTTTAAATACAAACAACTTATCAATAGAAACAAAGTTCATGTATTTTCATCAAATTATACCTTTTATGGTGATATGTCGGCCAGAGTGATGACCTCACTGAAATCTCTTGTCAGCGATATAGAGATTTACTCTATTGATGAAGCGTTTCTCGATATCAGTAGCTTTTACTACTGTGATTTAGAAGAGACGGCTCAAGAGATACGAAGATTAATCAAACAGTGGACAGGGATTCCAGTTTCTATAGGTATAGGCCCAACAAAGACATTGGCAAAAGTAGCAAACAGACAAGCTAAAAAATACACAACATCTAATGTCTTCGACATACGAGATCAGAGCGTAAGAGATGAGATTTTAAAAGATCTACCACTTGAAGAGATATGGGGAATCTCGACAAGATGGGGAAGAAGGCTTCGAAAAATTGGAGTAGATACTGCTTACGATTTAACACAGGCAAATGCTCGTCATGTTAGAAAAACGATCAGCATTGTAGGGGAGAGGATACATCATGAGCTAAATGGGATTTCCTGTATTGGCATAGAAGAGGTGAAGAATAAGAAAAACATCATATCCTCTAAGTCATTTGGTAGAAAAGTAATGCTAGTAAGTGAGTTAGAGGAAGCTGTTTCTAACTATGTTGCTAGAGCATGTGAGAAGCTTAGAGCACAGGGTTCTAGAACCCAAGGCTTGTATGTATTCTTAAGAACCAGTCCATTTGTTGATCCAGAGAAAAGATACAGCAACGGTATGAGTACATTTTTTTCAATACCAACAAGCAATACGTCAAAGATTGTCAAAGAAGCAAAACATCTAACACAAAAACTCTTTGTCTACGGATATGAATACCAGAAAATTGGTGTAATGCTGTTAGATATTACTGACGCAGAGAACGAACAGTATAGTTTTTATGAATATGAGAACTACGATCAATCAGACCGTGTTATGGAGGTACTAGATGGTGTTAATAGCAGGTATGGATCAAGCACATTGACACTGGGAGCACAGGGTATAAAAAAAGACTGGAGAATGAAGTCGGAAAGAAAGTCTGCTGCTTACACAACAAATATGCTTCAAATACCAGTTGTGAAGTAAGAAAAATGTGAAGTAATCTGTTTAAATTAAAGTTATGGTTTTAGAGAATCCATATGCACACTCACTAGATGGCCTTGCAATAGAGGACCCAGTACAAAGCTTTTTTGATTACTGCAAGAAACGTGAAGCCGTGCGTGTAAAAAGAGAGTCTGGAGAAGCATATCCTTGGAGTGATGACCCGATTTTACAAAAAGGGCGTTTTTTAAATGTTTTTAGAGAAGATGACAAAGTAAGTAAATCCATTATTAAATTTGCTGAACCAGTAAAAGAGGACTTACCTTTGTTGATCCAAGCTTTATTTTTTAGTAGGTGGTGCAACAGAGATTTAACTATTGATCAAATAACGATAAATGATTTAGGTAATCCAGAAACTTTAAAAGAGAAACTTCTTGGTTTAGAGCAATGGGAGAACTACACAGCATACCCGGTAGAAGATTCTTATTGGAATGAAAATTTATATAGTCGAATAGATGCAGCTACATACAAATTTTATGAAATAAAAGAAGAGTTAGCTGAAATAGTTTTAAATTCTAATAAAGATGTTATTACTGCTACAAACAATGTAAATAAGCAATTTAGAATGAATAATGACTTCCCAATATTTATGGCTTTGATAGATATTGCCTGGTTTAGGGAAGATGTTATACCAATGACCACTAATGTTCCAACTGGTATTGGTGCAGAACCATATTTAGACAGGCTACAAAATTTTCTTAATTTAAATAGCCACCAAGATGTAGGCCTTAAAATGATAGAACTTCAAAAAGAGTATTGGCCAGAAGCTAAAAGAGAATTTTATCCTATTGACATAGAGTATCAATCTTGTGAATGCAGAAAATACTTCAGTTATGTGAATGGTACAAAAAAGTTTGAAGGTAAGAATCTTTTTCAGTCTAATTAGTAATCATTTAGCAAAAAAAAGAATTTCTAGAAAAACTTTAGGAAGATAAAAAATGAAAGTTTATGAGCTAGCTAAAAAGTTAGGGAGAACCTCAAAAGAGATTTTACAAGCTGCTCGTTACTTAGAAATTTTAGTTCAATCTCATTTATCAAGCTTAAGTGAAGAAGAAGTTAAGCAAATTATTAAATATTTTAGAAAAAGAAGGTTACTCTTCTTTTTTAAAAGATATTTCTCACTCTTTCTATTAATTTTTTTGGTAACAATATTATTTTTTATTATCAATCCTCAGTCTGTTGTATCTGGTGAACTAGACGCTTCTGTTAATGAATTAGGAGAATTAACTATAGATTGGGAATTTAACGATTCTATAGAAAGTGGAATTATATTTATCGAATCAGAATCAGAAATATTTTTAATTGAGGTATTTGAGAGTAGTGGAAATACAGTCGAGTGTTGTTATGATGAAAATTTAGCAATTTCAATATACCTTACAGATAAAGACGGTAATGAAGAAGAAATTGAGGCAAAAAACATAGAAGTTCCCGATAATGTTTCAACTACTACAACAGTTCCACCTACAACTACTACATCTTCTACTACAACAACTACAACACTTCCTGAATGTAACGATGAAAATTTTAAATCCTACACTTTGTATGACTCAGATGGAAATGCTAATACAGTTATGTCCTGTCGTAATGAACAAGATGCTTTGAATTCTGGGTTTATATATACTGTTAATCCAAAACCACCTCCACCTACAACAACTACTACCTCTACAACAACTACTACCTCTACAACAACTACTACTATTCCTGACCCATCCTCAACAGTCTCACAATCTCTTGGATCATGTTCTGGTCCGTCAGGCACTAGAACTTCTACTTTAAGCATTACAAATAATGAAAGCTATACAGTTTATTATCTAGTTGAGTATTCAACAAATAGTGGAAGTAGTTTCACGACTGCACAAACAAATCAATCTATTTCTGGTGGTACCACAAATACAACTAATACTGTTGTTGTATCAGATGGTGGGTCAATTACATGGAGATATAAAGACTCAAGAACATCGAATGATTTTTCTAATGCAAGTTATGTCTCATTAAGTACAAGTGATACTGTGGACTGTCCTGATGGCTACTATGTAAATGTCGATGGTTCAAATACATATGCTTTGAACGTAGAATGTAGAAAATGGAATGACACTACAAAAGTTAGGTTTAGAGCTAATCCCTGGTGGGGAGATTACAATTTAGCTAAAGATTATATGTTTGCGTTAATTTCATTAACTGGTGATTATGACAATGGTGACAGTAGTGTAGATGTAGAAGACTATTTTGATTATTCTCAATTTACATGTGGAGTCGTTCCAGGGGCTTACTTCGCATATCAAAAAGGTTTCGTTCAATTTATTGGACAGGCAATAACAGCTCCTTCATGGAATTCAACAACTGATGTTGAAGATGGGTCTAGCAATCAGAGAGATTTTTACATATTTTCTGAATTAGTACCTTAAGTTTTATCTAAATTCTTCCAAATATTTCTAGTGGATAAATACCACACAAATCCGAATATAAAACCTAGTACAGGAAATAGTTTAAAGACAAAAAGCACGCCATATATTGTTGCAAGGTATCCAATCATAAGAGTTGAAATTGTATTCATTAGAAAATAAAGTGAGTAATCAATTCCAGCAATTCTTCCCCTGAGCCTATCTGGTGTCAGCACTTGTAGTCCATATGTAGAAAATGCCCACTGTGAGCCACCACCAGAATGTCCAAGAATTAATAACAATACTGTTAAATACAGTGATACTGAAAACGGTATAAAGAAATAAAACAAACCCCAAGCCATTATCGTTATCCCTATCGTATTCAGCAGTTTTCCATCTGTGCTTCCAAAAAAATATCTAATTGCAATTGGTCCAATCAAAGCACCAACACCTCTTGCACCAAACATAAGTCCTGTACCAAAATCACCAGTTTTGTAAATATCATAAGAGAGAACAGTAAACAAAGAGAGTAAACCGCTAGCTGAGATACTAAATGTTGCTTTTGTAATAATTAAGGAAAAAATTTCTTTCTTTGATGCAGCATATTTAAGACCTTCTTTATAACTTATATCCTCTTCTTCATCTTTATCCTGAGATTTTTCACTCAAATTTTTCTTTATCGAGAAAACTATTAAAGCTGAAAGCACAAAGGTTAAACTATCGATTGCAAATAACATATTTCTACTTATGACTGTTGTTAAGTAACCTCCAAGACCAGCACCTAGACCGGCCATCACACCCCAACTTGAAAAAAATATAACATTTGCTTCAGCTAAATTTTCCTTTTTTACAACGTTTGGCAAAGCTGCATCAGAAGTAGGCATGTATGGAGAACCTACAACGGAAAGCAATCCAAATGAAAACAAAATAAATGCAACATTTTCAGTTGTTACTGCGTAAAGAATTAACAACACCGTCATTCCTGATAAGAACTCTGAAATTGCGATTATTTTTTTCCTATCGAATCTATCTGCCAAGTAACCACCAAAGCTTCCAAGCATAAATAACGGCGCACTTTGAACCACTAACACAAGAGAGGTGATAAATGGATTTTCAGTTAACTCGTAAATTATACCTAAGAGAGGCACGGTTAATAACCAATCTCCACCTAGTGTGATTAAACGAGCAGCAAATAGTTTTCGAAAGTTTTGGTTTTGCGTAAGTAATACTCTATATTTTTGAAAATTTTCCATTTGCATTTCAACTGTAACTGAATTGAGAAATAACTACTATACTTTAACAATAATGAAAACTGCACTTGTAACCGGTGGAACAAGAGGTATAGGTCTTTCCACTGCTCAAAAATTTATTGATCAAGGTTGGAATGTATTCATCACTTCTAGAAAAGAGGAGAATCTAGAAGCGGTACTTTCTGAAAATTCACAGTTAAAGGGTTTCGTTGCAAGAGCGGATGATCTTGCTGCTGCAACAGAGACTTGTAAAAAAATTGTGGATGAAACAGGGTCTTTAGATGTTTTAATTAACAATGCTGGTACAAACCCTTCTGGTGGAAGCTTATTGGATGTTGATTTATCAGCAGTACAAAAAACATGGGATGTAAATTTAATGGGTCCTTTAATGTGGACAAGAGAAGCTGTAAAAGCTGGATTAAAAGAATCTGTTCTGAATGTCTGTTCTGTTGGTGGAATTAAGCCTGCGCACTATATGGGAGCTTATAATATATCAAAAGCAGGATTGATTTATATGACAAAACAATTAGCAATGGAACTTGCGCCTGATATTAGAGTGAATGGTATTGCTCCAGCGGTGGTTAAAACTAAGCTTTCAGAAATGCTTTGGGCAGGGGATGAGCAGGGAAGTGCGGACCTTCATGCTCTTAAAAAACTAGGAGAACCAGAAGATATAGCTAGTTTGATTTACTTTCTTTCAAGTGATGATGCATCATGGATTACAGGCGAAGTTGTAACCATTGATGGAGGATTCCTTCTCTAATTAGCCAATAAAGTATTTAGCTAGTTCGTTATATAAAGGTATTCCAACAATGATATTGAATGGAAATGTGACACCCAAACTAAGTCCAAGGTATATAGCAGGATTTGCATTTGGTATAGCGTCTTTTACAACTGCTGGTACTGCAATATAGCTTGCACTTGCTGTTAACACCATAAGCAATGTTGCGTTGCCGACAGAAAAATTAAAGTTTAGAGATGCCAGTAAAGCAATAATAGAACCAATCAATGGAGTACATAAAGCAAAAGCAATTAGGCTAGCTCCTTTGCCTTTAAGTTCTCCAATTCTCTTTGCGACCCTAGTTCCCATAACAAATAAAAACACATATAAAACGTAATCAAATATTTCAACAATTATGAAATCTAAATTAGATAAAAGTGTTTGATTGACAAAATATCCTATAAACAAGGATGAGATCAAAATGATATTTGGTATTTCTAAAAATGCTGTCTTAATAGTCTCAAAATTATTACTTTTATTTTGTTTGTTTTGTGTAACTAAATAGAGTGCCATAAATATTGCTGGGAACTCCATCACAACTAAAACAGCAGACATATAGTTATCAAAGTTTTGATTAGTACTTGTAAGATATGCAATAGCTGTCACAAATGTAACAGCACTTACTGATCCGTAAGTTCCAGAGAGTGCGGCTGCATCGTCACTATTGAGTAAATTTTTAAGATAAAGATAAGCAATAATTGGAATTAAAAGAGCAAACACTACTCCAAGTGTTAATGCGCTTATAACTTCATTTATAAATCCATTTTCTTGAAGGCTTGCACCACCTTTAAGTCCCAGTGAAAGCAACAAATAATATCCCAAGTATTTAGAAATAGAGTTAGGAAGAATTAATTTAAATAGAGTTCCAATCAGAATTCCTAAAAGGAACAATAGTAGTGCTGGATTAAGTATGGCTTCCATTCAAATAAAAATGATAGTTAAGTAACAGATTTGTACTGTAGTAATAAAAATTATTTTATTTTTCTTACTAACTCTTCAACTCTATTGATGTCAACCCTTTTAGCTACATCGTTTTCAAATTTAAAACTAGTACCTACAATCAGTATGTCTGCCAAATCTTGATAGGCATCTACATTTGTTGAAGTTACTCCTGATCCAATAGCCAGTTTACCAGTTGGAACAATGTTTCTTACTTTTTGTAAATCTTCAATATTTATTTCATGTCCAGTACCATCTCCTGTAACAATCACCACATCTGCACCAGCTCTATGAATCAATTCTTCTGCATGGTTTTCAATTTTTGAACCGGGAGGTGGTACAGCATGTTTAACAAATACATCAGCATAAATTTCTACATAACTATTGAGGCTTGATTTAAACTGATTAACTCCGTGAGCATCACCTTCTATAACGCCCTGATCGGTGAACATAGTGTTATTTAAAACATTGATTCTTACAAACTGTGATTTAGTAGCCTCGGCAATTGCAAGAGCTGCAATACCATCATTTCTTAGAACATTTATTCCAACTTTAATATCTCTTTCTATTGATAAATTTTCTACAACTGTAGTAAAGCTAGCAAGAGTACGTTTAGAAATATCATCTTTCACAAAAGGAGTGTCTCCAAAATTTTCAATTATGATTCCATCAACACCACCATAAACTAAACTATTAACATCTTCTTGTGCGGAATCAATAATTTCATCAATAGTTAACCTGTTAGAAGGGGAGCCAGGGAGGCTTTTTAAGTGAACTACTCCATAAACTTGCATTATATTTTTACGTGATTAAATTTAACGAATTTTTTGGCAAAATCACCTTCAGTAGAAAGTGTAAGTTTATGACCCTTGGGTACTCTGCCAGTAACCACTCTACACCAGTCACTAGCATTTCCTTTTATACTATTTTCGCTTTCTTCATCACCAAACTGCCAAGCCTTATATTCTGGTCCGATTAGCTCTATTCTTAAATCTTGATATTTAGTTTTATTGACCTTACTTGCTCGTTCTGCATTTAGCCATCCAAAAAGCGCTACGTGCTCAACGCGAACAGTGTCTTGGTAATCTTTTTTCATTGCATCATAAACATCTAAACTGTGTGCCCATGTCTCTGCCAGTTTAGTGACTGCGAACGTTCTACAATCAATTTCATTTTTCCACCAAGTTAATTTTTTTCCTGGAGATGATTTAGCTAATGTTTCAATGACAGAAGCTCTAGACATTCTCCACCATTCAATAACATCTTGTGGTCTCATGTCATTTCCTTTTTTAATTGCTTCTTTTTCAAATTTTTCTAAACCCTTAGGCCCTTTATATTTATTAAAGTCAGTACCTTTTTTCTTTAGTGCATTGTGAGCAAGATCTTCAAGAGCTGCAAGGTAGCTAACATGAGCTGTGATATCCCAATTTTTGTATGTAGTTTTAGTATTCCAATTTCTAACAGGAATACTTTGAAGGTATTGATCTAATAATTGCTGTTCTGCAACGAGATTACTTAATATTTCTTGCACTTTATTAAGTTTACTTGAGGTCAACAATTAACTCCAGTGGCAATTTCATCAAAAAAAACTTTTTTTAAAATAAGTTTCTATTTATGATGCATTTATGAAGAAAATCTTTAAATTTGTTCTTTTAGCACTTGGATTGAGATATGTTTTAAGGCTTATGGATGAAAACGTCGATATTAAAATCCAAATTAAAAAGCTTAGAAATGAATTAGCAAATTTAGAAACTGATGATTTAGAAAATAAATTAAAAGATTTTTTCAAAAAGTACGACCCAAAATTTAAAGATCAAGAAGAAAATCAGGAAGATTTTTAAATTAAGTAATCAATGTGGAGATTACTAGGCAAGTCAGCACATCTCTGGCCGGAATGGTTTTATAAGTTAATCTCAAAAATTCACTCCAAAATTATAAGATTCAATCACTCTTTCCTTGGTGAAAAAATAATAGGGGACCATATTCTCTTACTTGAAACTATTGGGAGTAAAACTAATCAAGTTAGAAAAACACCTTTAACTTATGCAAATTTTGAAAATGATTTTATAGTTGCAGCTTCATATAGTGGAAATGATAAAACACCAGATTGGTTTTATAACCTTTCAACTGACAATCCATTTATCACAATAAACAATGAACGCTTCGAAGCTACTTACGAATTAATCGAGTCTTCCGAAAAAGAATATTACTGGGGTTTATTAGACGAAGTGTATCCAACGTTTCAAATGTACAGAAAAAGAACAAACAGAGATATCCCTTTAATAAAATTTTCTAAAGCTTAGGTTTTATAGAAGGCCCTTTTCTAACTATTGTGTTCCACAAAGTTTTGTAATGATCTAAGTCTTCTTTATTAACATGAGGTAATACAAAATTTTCCCAAGTATCTTTTAATGGATCTGCTGAGTCAGCATAAACATCTAAGCCAATAGGTATTCTCTCTACTATTGTTCGCAAACTCATAGGGGTTTCTATATTGATACTTATATCATCTGACATAAATGAGTTGTTAATTTCTGTTGCTAATTTAATGATTAGTTCTCTATATTCTTTTTGAAGTTTGGGATATCTTTTTTCAAAAATAGCATCTAATTGTTCTTTATTCGGAAAGGGCTTGTCCCATATGACCCACCTATCGGCAAATGCCTTATTTAATGACTGGGTACCCGCATAATCTCTCAAACTTGTGGGGTTCATGGTTCCAAAAATATATGTATCTTCTCTTAAAGAAAGAACTTCTCCGTTTGGTAGTTCTAGTTTCCTATGTCTATCAAGTAACGAATGAAGGGCAAATAAAACTTCAGGACCTGCTGCGTTAAGCTCCGACAGGTTAACAATTGCTGGCCCTCTTAATGCTCTTGTTAGCTCACCATCTTGCCACCTGCTTTCAGTTCCACCCTTACCATCTCCATACAACTGAACAGAACCTAAAAGCGTTACGTCTCTAACTTCTCCTGATAAAGGAATTCTGTAATATGGAAATCGTAGTTTTGCTGCAAATTGTTCTATGTCATGATCTTTTCCTGTTCCCATATGACCCATTAATGCTATGTGTATAGGAATCTCATTTTTAAAAGATTTACTTTTTGAATTCATAACCTGTGCAAGTCTGTACTGCATACCTAGGTCTACATAAAATTCATCAACTTCAGGAATTCGATTATTACGTGAGTCAAAATCTTCTAATTTTTTATCTAATTTACATTCCTCTATTTCAACAGATTGTTTTTCATTATCAGGATTTATAAATTCTTGTGAACCCATTAGGCAACTCCAGATGTTAATTTAATGTTTTTAATAAGTATATCCTTTGTGATGTTTACTATGGAATGAATTAACTGTTCCGGTTTTTCAATTTGTACATTATTAATATATTCTCTCCAAGAACCTCTATTACCTATTCCTATACCTATTACATCAACACCATTTTTGGTCGCAAAGTTTATACTATTTTGAAGTTCACTCAACGACCCTCTAGTCATACCATCAGACAGCACAACCAACATCTTTGTATTCGAAGGATGGTTTAGTAATCTTTTTGTTGCATGCATGATATTTATTTCATCGATGTTAGTTCCTTTTTCAAACATACTTACTGGTGGAATTGACTCTTCACTTATTCCTATGTCAATCGAGTCTCTTAAGTTTCTTGAAAATTCAATTAGTCCTATAAATTGCTGATAGTTCTCTCTCCACGAGTCTTTAAACTCTTTTATAAAATAATGATTTGCCGTACTATAAAGCTCTTGTGCTGAAGATCCGTAGGTTCTATTTAACATTGATGAAACTGCAAATTTTCTTTTATTGTATGTATCTTCATTTTCAGTATGCTCAGATGCAAAGGCTCTGTTAAAAATAGAAACTTCAAAATCGATATCAAGTTCAAAACATATTTGGGACAGATAACTAGCACCAATTAATGCTGAAGCTAAAGACCAAGGATGAAGTTCATCTTTATTTTTCTCAATCATTGAACCACTTCCATCAATTAAAAGCGATATGGCATATGATTTATTAGACAGTCTTTGTTTTTGTTCAAACATTCTCTCGTACCTGCCTGACGCAAGCATGATTGGAACGTGTGGAGATAAATCTCCTTGATCGAATCCACTAATTCTTTGTCTTTTTTGGTTGTGTATAAAGTAGGGTTTTATTTTGTTTGTAACTTTATAAATAGGTAAATTCCATTGTTGTAATAACGATTCGTATGTTTCTAGACCATTTTTGTATAAGTTTTTGTAATTGTTTGGAATTTTATTTTCAACGACTTTTGCAGTATTTCCTGAAGGAAAATAGATTGTAGTTGAGGCACCTACTTTGGATATATGATCATCCATTAGATTTAATTTATCATCAGTTGATTTAGACTCTGTCTGTCCAAGAAATTTCTGCAAAGTATTGCCTGTTGTCACATTGTTGGAGGAGGGGATAAGAACTTTACTTAAATCATTTACTACACTTTCATCAAGGGATTCTTCAATCTCTTTTTGTTCTCCAAGTGTGTAGTTGTCTAAGTCTGGAAGAATATTATATCGTCTACATATGTCAACCATCTGAACTGTAGCTTCTATTAATTCAGACACATTTACATTTTCATAGTTCAACGTTTTTAAAATATGTAAAGATTCATTCAATGAACTTACGACAGGCTTTTTGTAGGTTTCAAATTCAGGATCTATATAAGAGGTTATTGAGTGAAATAATAATGAAAGATACTGACTAAAATTACCAAGCTTTTTTATTTCTGAAAATGACTCAGTATAAATATCTTCAAGAATTGAATTTAAACCTTCATATTGTTTCACAAAGATTTTTTCTTCGATTGAGTGAATTAAGATGTCAAAAACATATTTTCCAAAGGGACCTGTGAGTATTTCGAGAACATCATCAATATCTTCTACATCATCGAGTTCTTCAGGGAATAGTTTGTTTAAGGATTCAGAGTCTAAACTATAGTTATTTGTTGCATGTATCGCTTCGTGCACAACTGTACCAATCATAACCTCATCTCTATCAAGATTTGTTTTTGAAATTGTATTAACAAGTATTGATGGATTTATTACAATATCATTTTTACTGTTAGATTTTGATCTTCCATATCGAATAGATAAATCATCATTTTTCATTTGAGTTTGCAATAGTCTGGTAATTGCAGGCCTGATCTTTTCAAAATCTTCTACTATTTGAGCTTCGATGTTTTTTTTCTTTGAATTCATCTAATTATCATTATCATTAACAACTATAAGTATAAGGAATTATCAAAGATGAATGAAATCGCACAAAATACTGTTTTGATATCTGGTGGCGCGGGCTCAATGGGTCTACTCGTTTCAGATTACATAAACTCAAGAGACGATTTTACTCTAACAGCAATTCATGATCCTAATTACAAAGGACAAGAATATAAAAGCTATGAAGATTTAACAAATATAGAAGAAAATGTTGTCTTAGAGTTTTCGCCTGCCACGGTAATTAACGAAAATATAGACTCACTACTTAATTCAGATGCTGATTTAATTATTGGTTCATCTGGTGTGAGCTCAGAAACGTTATCAAAATTAAAAACAATCACAGATAGAAAAGTTATAGTGATACCAAACTTTTCTATAGGCGCAGCATATCAAAAGCTTTTCTCACTAGCTCTTTCTGATAAATTTAATTCTGTAAATATTACCGAAAAACATCATGGAAAGAAACAGGATGCACCATCTGGTACTGCACTAGATTTAGCAAATTCTTTGCCACCAGAAATAAACTCTCACGAACAAGATGGCGACTTTTATCAAATTAATAATGTGAAAAACAAAAATATATATTCTTTGAGAGATGATAAATTTCTAGCTGAGCAAGAGGTAGATTTCGTAAATGAATACGAATCTTTTAATTTAGATCATAAAGTATATGATAGAAAAGCATACCTCTATGGAGTAAAAGTTGTTCTTGATCTTTATCACGATTTAGAGGGTTTTAATCTAGGTTTAGAAAATTTAATAGCTAAGAAGATTAATATCTAAGTATGAGCGATTTCGGTAAGCTATTAACAGCAGTCATAACTCCCTTTGATAGCAATGGGGTCCTTAATACCGATACTTTGTGGAGACTATGTAAAAAATTAGTTCACGAAAAATCTGACGGCTTAGTTTTATCAGGAACAACTGGTGAATCACCAAATTTAACAAAAGAAGATAGAAAAATTATCTATTCAACTGCTAAAGACTCTGTAGGAGATAAGGCAAAGATAATTGCTGGAACTGGTACATACTCTACTAAAGAATCTATAGAGTATACAAAAATGGCTAATGACATAGGTGTCGACGGCATAATGATTGTTACACCATATTATTCAAAACCATCTCAATTTGGAATTTTGAAGCATTTTGAAGAGGTTTCTAAACACACGGACTTACCAATTATGGCATATAACATTCCTGGTCGAACAGCAACGTTAATTGAAATTGATACTTTAGAAAAACTTGTTGATGATATTGGAATACATTCCATCAAAGATGCGGTAGGGGATTTGGAGTTCTCTAAAAATGAATTAGAAGCACTCAAAGATAAAGTTGATATTTATTCAGGTAATGATGGTGAAACTATAGAGTTTATGAAGATGGGTGGAAAAGGTGTTGTCTCAGTTGCTTCCCATGTTGTCGGAAATGAAATTTACGATTTAATAAACCATGTACTTAACGATGAGGTTGAATCAGCTGAACATTTGCAAAATCAACTTTTACCTCTTTTTGATTTATTATTTGAAGAACCAAGTCCTGGTCCAGTTAAGTACTTACTTACGCAAACGTGGGAAGATGTTGGATCACCATTAATGCCTATTACTTACATTTCTAGTGAATTAGCCAATAAATTATTGGATAATTTCCAAAAAATTAAGAATAATTAAGCTTTTTCTCCACTTTTTTATGTTATAATATATCCGTGGCTGTGAAGACATCCACTCGCAAAAGGGTAAATGGGCGTAAGCGGGTGTCTAAACAAAACAAGTTAATAAACGTAGACAGGGCAGTAACTACACTTAAATCTACAACTTCTAGTACGTTTTCTAAATTCGTCCAATCTTATCAAGCTGTAGCAGTTTTTATGTTTTCCTTCGGAATGCTTACTGTGTTGTCAATATTCTCACAAGGAGGGCCTGTTGGTGAAGTTGTTTTCAATGTGCTTCAGTGGGCATTCGGTTATGGCGTGTTTGCTTTACCAGTATTCTTTTTCTACGGTGCCGCAATACTCATAAGAGATCGTGAGACAGTAAAAGCACAAAGAGTGTTAGTTGGAACATTTTGGGTTCAAATATTTTCAGCTTCTATGTTTCATTCTTTAATCCATGCACAACCTTTGTCACTAAGCGCTGGTTCAGAGCTGTTATTAAAGTCTGGTGGTCATATTTCAGCTTTTATTGTTTATCCACTTACCAACAGTGTTGGTCTTCAAATGACTCATACAATACTTTTATTAGGATTAATCATGTCAGTTCTTTATATGACTGATATAGAACTTAAAGATTTAATTGGTGGTATCCAAGCAATATTGAAATACATTTATAAATTCATTTATGCATTCGTTTTAGCTAGAAAAGAAGCCAGAAATATATATCTTGAAGATATTTACAAGGATCCAGTTATTAACGATGACAAACCTAATACTGTCTCAAAATCTGCATCAAAAATCAAAGAAAAAGTTTCAAATGTATCAGATATAAAAGATTTTAAAGACAAGAAGACTCAAACCACTAAACCAAAAGCCAAGAAGCAAAGCAAATCTGACACATATACATTACCTCCAGTTAAATTGTTAAAAAATGGATCTTCTGTATCAACTTCTAAAAAACTATTACAAGAAACTGCAAATGACTTAACTCAACTATTAAAGGAACATGGTGTAGAAGCAGAACTTACAAATGTTGTACCAGGTCCAACAGTAACTCGTTATGAAATCGAGTTAGCACCTGGTGTCAAAGTTTCAAAAGTAACTTCTCTTTCTCATGACATTGCATATGCATTAGCTACTCCAGATGTACGTTTACTTGCTCCAATTCCAGGGAGAAGTGCTATTGGTATAGAGATACCAAATAGGCAAAGAAAGCTCGTTTCATTAGGTGATGTACTTTCTTCAAAAGAAGCTGCAAATTCTGAACATCCATTAAATGTTGGACTAGGTTTAGACATATCAGGAAAACCAAGATTACTTAACCTATCTGAACTTCCACACGTATTAATTGCTGGTCAAACTGGAGCTGGTAAATCTTCATGTATTAACTCAATTGTTACATCGCTTTTAGTAAGAACTAATCCGGATGAAGTAAAAATGGTTATGGTTGATCCGAAAAGAGTTGAATTAGGTCAGTACAATAATGTTCCACACTTGCTTACAAAGGTCATTACAAATCCTAAAAAAGCTGTTGATGCACTTGGTTGGGCTGTCTCAGAGATGGACAGAAGATATGACTTATTAGCTGATGGACAAGTTAGAGATATTAATGGTTATCACGAAAAATATGATGCTGGTCTACTTGATGAGGAAAAGTTTGATAGATTTCCATACATAGTTGTTTTTATAGATGAGTTAAATGACTTGATGATGGTTGCTGGTAGGGAAGTAGAATCTGCAATTGTAAGACTTGCTCAAATGGCACGAGCAATTGGTATACACTTAGTAGTTGCAACACAGAGACCATCAGTAGATGTTATCACTGGTGTTATGAAAGCAAACATACCTTCACGGCTTGCATTTTCAGTAGCTTCGACAACAGATTCAAGAGTTATTCTAGATCAATCCGGTGCAGAGAAATTAATTGGATTAGGTGATATGTTAGTTGTTACTGCTTCAAACCCTAGATTAGAACGAATCCAAGGTGCATGGGTAACTGAAGGTGAAATTAAAGACGTTGTTTCTTGGGTTAAAGATCAAAAAGAAGCAGTGTATAATCCAGCAGTAACAGAAGAACAAAAAACTAGTTCTTCATCATCATCTGAAGATTATGATGAAGACGAAGAATTATTAGCAACTGCTAAAGAACTGGTTATACGCTCACAACTTGGTTCAACATCAATGCTCCAGAGAAAACTCAGAGTAGGTTTTGCAAGAGCAGGAAGGTTAATGGATATATTAGAAGCTCAAGGTATAGTAGGTCCATCTGAAGGTTCAAAAGCAAGAGAAGTTTTAATTACTGTAGAAGAATATGAAACCAACAATTTATCAACAATTGAAGATTCAGAACAATCCACAGAATCCGAAGATTTATCAGAAGAAGTTAACACTGAAGAAAATTGGTTTGAAGAGTAATTAAACCTTAATTTCTCTACCTTTTATAATCCGTCTCCTAATTGCAGCTGAAATTGTATCTACTATTAGGACCATTAATATAGTCACAACTAAAACTGTGCCAGCACGTGGAAAATCTCTAAATCTTAATTGATTAATAAGTTCTGCACCAACCCCACCAGCACCAACTACACCTAAAACAGCTGAAGCTCTTAAATTAATCTCAAATCTGTACAGCCAGTAAGAAGTAATTGTGGGCATTACTTGAGGTACAACACCAAATAACAGCTCACTTAATTTAGATCCACCAGATGATTTTATCGACTCTAAAGGACCCTCGTCTATTCCCTCTATCACTTCAGATGAGAGTTTTCCTAAGGTACCTATTGAATGTATACCTACTGCAAGGGTACCTGTTAAAGGTCCTAAACCAGTTATAGGTAAAAACACAAAAGCAAGAATTAATTCTGGAAATGCCCTGATAATATTTAAAATTTGTTTAGTAACTCTACTAACCATATTTAACGCAACGTTATTAGCAGCTAAAAATGATACAGGAAAACTAAATATAGCTCCAATTACAGTACCTGCCCATGCAATGAAAAGCGATTCACCTACCTTTGGTACTATTCTACTAAAGGCCTCTTCTGATAAATCTAAAGGAAACATTGCAGATATTAATATCCATACTTTACTCGGAGCAGTTAAAAATCTTTCAGGTGTGATTTCAAGTCCAGACGCTGACCATATAGAACCAATTACTATCAGAAATGTAATAATGTATCTTAAAATTTTTTGATTAAATGGTTGTTTAGGAATTTTCATAATATTTTTCTTCTTAGCCATACACTAAATTGTTCAATAGCTATTACCGCAATAAGTATGAGCACAATAATAGGGGTGATTCTATCAAATCTTAAAAATATACGCTGTGTCTCAATTATCCTACCAACTCCACCTGCTCCAACCAATCCCAAAATAACTGATGCCCTGATGCAAAGCTCGAAAATATATAAAAAGTAAGCAGTAAAGTTTGGGAGTATCTGAGGAAGTGCCGAACTGAAAACTGCTTGATTGTGTTTAGCGCCACTTGCTTTTGCTGCTTCTAATGGTCCTAGATCGATACTATCTATGGTTTCTGACAATAACTTACCCATAATTGCCATAGAAAACATAATCAGAGCCAACACACCAGCAAATGGACCTATTCCCACAGCTACGGTGAACAACATAGCCCAAAATAAGTCTGGTATTGTTCTAATAAAATTTAGAAATGATTTATATATGTAATAAGAAACAGTTGTTTGGTTTGTTGCTCTAGAGGCATAGAATGATAATGGTAACGCAATAAAGCAACCAAGTATACTTGCTAATATTGCAATCTGAATTGTTTCTAATAATGCCTGCGAAGCGTTTTCAATTGCCCACTCCCATTTAGGGTTGAATAGTGGATCTGTAACAATTCTCCTATTTTCGAGATTTCTTTTAAAATCTTCTAAATTAAATCCAATTTGTAAAAAAGAGTAGATACTAAAAAAAATTGCAAAAGGGTAACCTAAAACAGTTAATAAAGAAGGTAGCGGCTTCTTAGGTACTTTAATCTTCTTCTCCAAGTAGATCAGAAGATTTTATTGCTCTACCATATATATTTTCAAAATCTTGGTCGCTAACGTCATCAACTTTTCCATCGTAAACAAGTTCTCCATCTTTTAGACCTATTAGTCTTTCGCCAAATTCCTTGGCTAAATCTAAGAAATGTAAATTTACAATAGTTGTTATTCCAAGTTCTTGATTTATTTGTTTTAAATATTTCATTACTACCCTAGAAGTAATTGGGTCTAAAGAAGCAACTGGTTCGTCAGCGAGCATTACTTTTGGCTTTTGTGCGAGAGCTCTCGCTATGCCCACTCGTTGTTGCTGACCGCCTGATAGGTTGGACCCTCTAACATATGCTTTTTCTAAAATTTCTACTTTATTTAATGATTCAAAAGCAATTTCCTTATCTTCTTTTGGCCAAAGGCCAAAAACTGATCTAAGAGTTGATACTTGACTCAATCTACCCGTAAGTACATTTTTTAATACTGAAGATCTGTTGACTAAGTTAAATGTTTGAAAAATCATACCAATATCGGATCTAATTTCTTTAAGTTCTTTTTTGGAGGCTTTAGTTACATTTTTTGAATTGACTATAACTTCACCTTCAGTAGGTTTAACTAAATTATTTATAGTTCTAAGTAATGTAGATTTACCTGCACCAGACATGCCAACAATTATTACAAAATCTCCTTCTGTTATGTCAAGGGAGACATTGTTTAATGCTTTTACACCACCAGGGTAGGTAACACTTATATTTTTAAACTCAATCATAAAATTTGAAAAAAAAACTAGGGTGACTTATGCCACCCTAGTTTTTATTTAATTATTCGTCGTATAGTCCAAATTCTTCTGCAGCTTGTTTTACTACATCAAATTCAGAGTTTACAGCTGGAACGATATCAGTCCATCCATAAATCTCATCCATTACTGCTGCACCTTCATCAGTAGATATATAGTCACTTAATATTTGATATATTTGCGCTTTTATATCTTCAGGTAAGTCTGTTCTAACAGCTACAACATCATTTGGTATTTCAGCTGTTATGCCCATAGCAATAACTTTTTCACCAACATCAGGATTGGTTTTTCTCAATGTTCTTCGTGCGTCATCATAACTGACACCAAACTTGGCATCTCCATTATAAAGACCAGCTATAACACCATCATGAGATCCAGCAAAAACTTGGGTTATATCACTTGTGTAATCAATACCTGCATTTTTCAACTGTAAGGATGGATAGAGATATCCAGAAGTCGAACCTTCCTCAACAAAAAGTACTTCTTGCCCAACGAGCACACTTAAATCAGCTTCACATGCATATCCCGGACTAACAGTTACTTCTACTCCATCAATTGTTCTGACTTCAGGAATCATACCATCATCGCCAAAGCCCCAACCTACTTGTAAAGCTTTTACATCTGGTGGCATTGTTGCTGAACCAGTAATTAATGTAGGAACACCATCAATATTTTCAAATGCCCCAATTACAGGTGCTGATTTACAAACACTTGAATCAGTTGTCCAAAAAGTTCCATGATATGAACCAGATCCATATCTAACAACTTTTGCAATAGCCTCGAGCCTGGTTGGAAAAGCATTGAGAGCATTAACATATCCTAAAGTGTTGAATGCACCAATATCTGCTTGACCAGATCCCATAGCTACAAGTAATCCTGAATAGTCACTTGTTACGAAACCTTCTACTTCAATACCTAAACCATCACTCAATACTTTCATTAAAGGTTGAATATTGTCTAATAGTTCAGCTTGTTCTGCGCTTGGAACGAAACCAAAAGTAATTTTATCTAATGTCTCAGCTACAGTTGTAGCTGGTGCATCTAGCGTTTCGGCTTCTTCCACAGCAACAGGTTCTTCTACTGTCTCTTCATCAGCACTACCCCCACAGGCAGCAAGAACTAATGATAAAACAAGTAAAATAAGAAATGATTTTTTAGTCATTCTTCCTCCGCTAGCTTATAAGCTCATCATACTTGTTTGTAACTTTAGAACATTGTTTTAAGTTAAAAATTTGTTAAATCAATTTCACCATAAGTACGAGAAATTATTTCACCATTGGTGTCAAGCACAATTGAAATTGGTTGACCAACAATCTTAAAGTAGTCTCTTAACTCAGGTGTAGAAAATCCTATTGTGAGGTCTCCATTAAGATTCTCATTCACCCATTCCATTGTTGGTTCGTACTGACTGTGTGCTAAAGCGATAACATCATACTCATCAGAAATGTTAGCTAATTCTTTTTCTACGACAGGTAACTCCCGCCTACATACGCCTCAGTAGTCAGCCCAGAAAATGATGATTGTTTTTTTATCTGTAAAATTCTCAGTGACAACAGCTTCAGATGTATCTATATACTTAAAAGTACTTTCTGTAATAGAACCTGTAGATTCTGACACAGCTTCTAGTATTTCACTTTCCAACTCTCCACTGGCTCCATACGAACAGGAAATAAAAAATATGATAAATATTGGCAAGAAACGTTTCATAACTTAATGATAATCTTATTGGTGAATAACCTTGCTATCCTAAATATGTGAATATTGCACTTTTAAGCGTTGGAACTGAGATTTTACTTGGCGATACTGTTAATACTAACCTTGCATCACTTGGACAAGCTTTATATAACAATGGATTTATGCTCTCAACTGAAAAAACTGTACCTGATGATAAAAAATTAATACAAGATGCTGTAAATGAACTACTTGAGAACAATGATGTCATTATTACATGTGGAGGAATCGGGCCTACAGAAGATGATTTTACAAAAGAAGTCATTTCTGAAATGTTTGACTTAAAACTTGTTGTTGACGAAGTTCATCTGAACTGGATGAAGTCAAGGTGGGAGAGTAGAGGTATGACTATGCCTGCAACAAATGTAAAACAAGCAGAAATCCCAGCAGGTGCAACTAAATTAAACAATACAAACGGAACCTCACCAGGGATATATATTGAATATAAAAGTAAACATGTTTTCATACTTCCTGGTCCACCGAGAGAGTTCATACCGCTAGTAACAGATGAGTTAGTACCATTTTTAAAAGATAACTTTACAAAAATAGAAAAAGATTATGAATTTATTTTATTTTTTAACGAAGCAGAGTCTGCTTTGGCAGAAAAAATTGACAGGTTTAAACCTGAAGGTTTAGATATCGCTTATTTAGCGAGCAAAGGAATCATTAAATTACGAATCGATAAAAATTCGGTCAGTGAAGATGCGTTAAAAGATTTTAAAAATCAAATAAAAGAATCATTAAGTCACAATGTATTAAGTTATGAAAATATCCCTGCTTCAAAAGTTTTATTAAGAGAACTAAAAGCTAAGAATTATACAATATCACTAGTAGAGAGCATTACAGGTGGATCATTTTCTAAAGAGCTTGTGTCTCATCCAGGTGCAAGCGAAGCATTAATTGCATCTAATGTTTTGTATTCTATGGATGCAAAAAAAGAACTATTGAATGTAGAACCTAATGAAGACTGGGCCCTACTCACTGAAGAGTTAGCAGTTGCATCTATGAAAAAATATAATTCTTCTGTCGGTTTAGCAGTATTAGGTGAAGCAGGCCCCGTTCCATCAAGTAAATATAAAATAGGTGAAATATTTATATCCATCTGTATCAATGGTGAAATATCTAATTTCACACACAATTTACGCGGTAATAGGGAAGATATAATAAATAGAGCAGTAAATAACTGTATATGGGATCTATTAAATTTAATTAAATAGTTGTATTCGAACAAATGTTCGATTAAAATTTGTCATATAGAGATGTTTAAATACTTATTAATTATTGTTAATAAATAGGAGAAAATAATGGATAAAGACAGGGCAAAAAAACTTGATACAGTTTTTTCGCAGATAGAAAAACAATTTGGTGAAGGTTCTTTGATGAAGCTTGGATCCGACCAAGTTAGAAAGATACCTTCAATTTCTACAGGAGCACTATCAATAGATCTTGCATTAGGTATAGGTGGTGTACCCAAAGGTAGAGTCATAGAAATCTATGGTCCTGAAAGCTCAGGTAAAACAACATTATCTTTACACATTGCTGCTGAAGCTCAAAAAGCTGGTGGAGTAGCAGCATTCATTGATGCAGAACATGCACTTGATCCCATCTATGCAAGCGCTCTTGGTGTTGATGTTGATGAATTACTTGTATCACAGCCAGATACAGGAGAACAAGCTCTAGAGATTGCAAATATGTTGATCGATTCTGAAGGTGTCGATGTAGTAGTTATTGACTCTGTTGCAGCTTTAGTTCCTCAAGCTGAAATTGATGGAGAAATGGGTCAATCCCATGTAGGATTACAGGCAAGATTAATGTCACAGGCGTTAAGAAAGCTTACATCTTCTATCAATAAAACACAAACAACTGTTATATTTATCAATCAAATTAGAGAAAAAATTGGTGTTATGTGGGGTTCACCTGAAACTACAAGTGGTGGTAGAGCGCTTAAATTTTATGCATCAGTAAGAATTGACATTAGAAGAATTGAAACTCTTAAAATTGGAGCTGAAATGATTGGTAATCGTGTACGAGCAAAAATTGTAAAGAACAAGGTTGCGCCACCATTTAAAGAAGCTCAATTTGATATTATGTTTGGTCAAGGTATTTCTAGAGAAGGAAGCTTGCTAGATGTAGGTGTAGATCATGGAATAGTTAGAAAAGCTGGTGCATGGTTTACTTATGATGAAATTCAACTAGGTCAAGGTAAGGAAAATTCTAAGAGATTTTTAAGAGAAAATGCTGATATTGCTTTGCAGTTAGAAACTGATGTGTACAAGGCAGTTGGCATGATTGAATCTGACGAGGCTACAGAAGAGGATACTGTAGAAGAGTCAGAGGATGCAACACCTGAAAAATAATATAGAGATTATTTAAAAAACAATTTTATAATTCAATTGTGGAACAAACAGTTGTAATTAAGCAAAAAATGAATTTTACTCCTTCGCGAGAGGGTAAAAAATATTTTGTTAAAACATTTGGTTGCCAAATGAATGAACATGACTCTGAAAAAATAGCTGGCATGTTTGAACTAGACGGTATGACAAAAGCTACCATTGAGGATTCCGCAGATATTATGTTTATCAATACATGCACAATCAGAGAAAATGCTGATGATAGATTATATGGAACACTTGGTCAGTTAAAAAAATGGAAAAATGAAGGAATCGATCGCAAGTTACTTGTTGGTGGATGTGCTGCACAGAAAGACAAAGAACTTGTAAGAGAGAGAGCCCCATGGGTAGATGTCGTAATTGGTACTCACAATTTAACAAATATCATTAATCTACTCAACCAATCTGAAGATTGGGGTCCTATAACTGAAATAATTGATGAAATAGAAGATCTTCCAACTGACGCTCCATCGATTAGAGAGTCTGAGCATTCTGCATGGCTAACAATTCAAATCGGTTGCAATAATTCTTGTACATTTTGTATTGTTCCATCTGTCAGAGGTCCAGAGATAAGCAGACGACCAAGTGACATCATTAATGAAGCACAGGAATTAGTAGAGTCAGGGATTAAAGAAATAACTTTATTAGGACAAAATGTAAATTCCTATGGGAGAGATTTAAAAATTGATAATAAGAGTAGACCATACTTTGCTCAGTTGTTACATAAGCTTAATGAGATAGACGGACTTGAAAGAATTCGTTTTACATCACCACATCCAAAAGATTTTAAAGAAGAAACTATAAATGCAGTCAAGTCACTAAGTAAAGTATGCAATCAGATACATGTACCATTGCAAAGTGGAAGTAGTGATATCCTGTCAAAAATGCATCGTGGATACAATAAGGAAAAATTTATACAAAAAGTCGACATGATTAGAGGCATTATTCCAGACGTTTCATTGACAACAGATATAATTGTTGGCTTCCCTGGAGAAACTGAAGAAGATTTTCAAGACACTATGGACATTGTAAAATATGTTGAATTTGACTCTGTTTATATGTTTCAATTCTCACCAAGACCAGGCACAAAAGCATACGATATGGAAGATGAATTTGTTGAACAAGATATTATTAAGAAACGATTTCAACATTTAAAAGACGTTCAAACAGATATTAGTGAAAAAAGACTAAAAAGATTTGTTGGAACCGAACAAGTCTTATTAATCGAAAAGCCATCGAAAAAAAATAACCGGGTTCTAACTGGCAAAATTGATAGTGGGCAGATTACACATATTGATAAGAAGAATGTTTCTACTGGAGATGTTGTTGAAGTTAAAATTATTGATTCAACACCTTTTTATTTAAAAGCAGAATTAATTTAGTTTGTTATATTTTCTCACAGGCATAACAGCATCTGGAAAGTCAGATTTAGCACACAGAATTGCAGTTGAGAACAACATGTCTATTCTTTCAGTTGATTCAATGGCTGTCTATAAGGGGCTTGACGTACTAACTGCGAAACCATCGGACGTTATGCAAGCCCAAGTAAAATATTATGGTTTAGATATTGCAGATTGTGATCAGAATTTTTCAATAATTGATTATTTAAACTATCTTATTGATCAGGATATTCCTGAAAAATCATTTAATGAAAATATATTAGCGGTTGGAGGATCAGGATTATACGTAAAAGCAATTATTGATAGGTACGAATTTAAACCAACTGATCCAACAATAAGATCAGAATTAGAACAGTTAAATTTTGATCAATTAATAAAATTTCATGAACTTAATGAGATACCAATACCCGATATGGAGTTAAACAAAAGAAGATTAATGAGAAACATTGAAAGCTTTATGTTGGAGGAATCAAAGTATGTTTTTCCAGAAGTAAATTTGCCTTTAGATAAAGTTGGAATATTTTGGAATCATCCTAATCATAAAAATAATATTGAAACTAGGACTAAGAAAATGATTGATAATGGTTTGGTAGAAGAAATAAACAAAATTAGCAATCCTTCTAAAACAGTTCTTCAAGCTATAGGTATGAATTTATCAGACAATCTTGAAGAAAATATAAATATAAAAACTAAAAGATTAGCTAAAAAACAAATTACGTGGTTTAAAAAAGAATCAAAATTAAATATGATTGAAACTGATGACGAAGACCATGTATACAATGCAATGATGGAGATAATTAATGTCTAATTTTGCATATATGTCTGGAACAGGTAATGATTTTATTGTTGGTCAATATGAAGGAGAAGTTTCTGAAATTCAAATTATTGCTCTTGTGAGCGATGCTGAATATGAAGTAGATGGTGTTATATTTGTAGAACCATTAGATAATAATTCTGTAAAAATGCATTATTACAATAATGATGGTTCTGATGCCGAACTATGTGTAAACGGCGTACGATGCGTTGCTAAATTTGCACTTGATAATAACTATGTGGAAGTTGATAGATTTATTGTTAAAGCACCAGTAGGGGATTTAGAAGTATATGTAGATGACAATATAGTTGAAGTATCAGCTCCTATTCCTACTTATGAAGAAGAAAAAATTAATGTAAATTCATTCGAAGGCGTGAAATCTTCAGTTGGCAATCCTCATTTTATGATCGAAGTAAAAGACGTTGATGGATTAGATTTAGAAAATTTGAATTCAGAAGTAATGAAAGAAAATATTTTCCCTGACGGTGTAAATGTTGAAATATATCAAATAGTTAGTAGAAATTATATAAAAGCTAGAGTATTCGAACGTGGAGTGGGTGAAACAGATGCCTGTGGATCAGGTGCACTATGCATGTTTAATTATCTAAACAAAACAAATCAAATTGATAATAATTCATATGTGATGTATCCGGGTGGAGATTTAAATCTTAGATTTGAAAATGGAAATTTATACTTATCAGGAGAAGTTATATATCTCTAAATAAACTGACAACTTTTCCAATTGGTTGTGTATTTTCATTAACTTCAAAATTTTCATAATTTTTATTTGCTGGTATTAAATATTTTTTACCAGAAATTGTATCCAGATATTTAACAGTTGCTTCTGTCTCATTAATCATAAAAGCTCCGATATCTCCATTTTTTGGTTCAATGTTTTTATCAACGACGACAATATCGTTATCATGAATACCGGCATCAATCATGGAATCACCATTAACCTTCAACGCAAAGAGGTCTTTATTATATTTTTTTTCAACAATTGGAATCTCTCCAATTTTATTTTCCTCAGCTAGAAGGGGAGTACCTGCAGAAATCTCTCCGATAACTGGTACTGACATAAATGTATTGAGTTTTTGATTATTTGATAACGATCTTGATAAGTTTGCTTTTTTAGATAGTAAACCTTTTTTAATCAAATTATCTAAGTGGTACTGTACTGAACTTGTTGACTTTAGGTTTACCGCTTTTGCTATCTCTCTAACTGAAGGAGAGTTTCCTTCAGTAGTTAATTTATGATTAATGTACTCTAGAATCTCTGATTGTTTGTTCATATAAGTAAATTATAACATAATTTAGAACAAATGTTCGAATAATTTTTTGTCATACTCAATTTCTACAATTGTTTTATGAAGTTAAAAATCAAATTAATAATATATCTGTATTTTTTTAGTAGCTTAATGATATTTTTTGTTAAAAAACCAATTAACGAACAATATCAGTATCAAAATACACCAACTGTTGAATATAAAATACAAAAAGGAGACACACTATGGGGTATTTCGCATAAATTCACAAATAAAAATCATCAAGAGTTTATTTATTTGATTAAAAAGATGAATAACTTAGATAATTCATTACTTATTGAAGATCAAATACTGATATTACCCGTAAATATTTGATACAAGATTTAGAGGTAACTATAATGACACTATATATGGTATGTCCTTACTGCAATAAAGAAGAAACTAATGTAGTTGATTCACGAAAAAACAATGAAGGTAACTCTATAAGAAGAAGAAGAGAGTGCCCTAAGTGTGAATTACGGTTCACTACGTATGAAAAAGCTGAAATAGGTTTAATGATACAAAAAAGAAGTGGCGATATACAAGAATTCAATTATGAAAAGCTATATAAAGGTATAGAAAATGCTTTTGGCGGCCTAGATATTAATGACAAAAAGCTAAAAACTCTTGTTGATAACATTCATAATGAAATTAAAACTCAAGGAAACAAAATTAAATCTGAAATTGTAGGGGAAACTGTTCTTAAATACTTAAAAGAAACAAACGAAGTTGCTTATTTACGATTTGCTTCTGTTTATAAAGAGTTTTCTGATGCTTCTGACTTTGAAAAAGAAGTAGCAGAGTTATAAATTAGGGTAAATTCTTAAAATTTTCGTAATTAAGTACTGATTTGTCCTTAAACTCAAGTAAAGCATTTTCAAAAGAACGACTTTCTGTCTCTTTATTTAAAAGAATTGCTTGGGCTATAGATTGTGCAACTTCATATTCATTGTTTCTTAGAGCACCTAAATATCGACCATGCAAATCTTCAGCTGTTGAAACAGCATCTACAACAAGAGACTTGTGTTTCTCAAACTCTTTAATTTCTGGCAATGTAGCTATATTAACTTTGCTTTGTGCAATTATATTCGATAAATTACTAGTTATTTCTTCGATGTTTACACTATCTTCATCAATTGGTAGATCACCATAAATTAAAACCTCTGAAATTGAGATTCTATATGAGAGAACTAGGTCAAGCTCGTTAACAAGTGTAAATATATTATCTAAATTTTCTTTAACAGAAATTACATTTGAGATATCACTTCTATTTTCTAAATTATTTTGATACTGAAGCAAAGATGATTCAATTTGTTGCAGATTTGCACTTGCATTAGAGACATCATATTTTGAGTAAAAGGTATTCGTTGATATCTCAATTAAATCAGGTAGAAGTTCAACTAGTTCATTCGAATTGTTTGTAACAACAACAGCTTCTTCTATAACAGCTTCTTGACTACTTCTATAGTTAAGATACGTATTTGTTGCAATTGTGATTACAAAGACCATTGATATTGTAATAAATGCCGGTAAGACCCATTTTCTTCTGCTCTCAAGGTCTGACCAGACTCTTTGTATCTGTTCAGTTATATTTAAAGGGTTAAAAGTATCAGTTGGAGTAAGGTCAGCTACATTAGTAGGTTCAGTAGAGCTTGCAATGTATGATTCAATACTGCTCTGCTCAACATATATTTCTTCAGTATTGTTTAATAATGTTTCAAATGTTTCTTGATTTAGTTCTTCAACAACTTCAGTTGCTTCTTCAGAGTAAGAAGAAGCTTCAATAAGAGTATCGCTTTCAAAACCTAGAAGGTCCAAAATTTTTATTTTATTAACTTTTTTAGTTTTATTTATTAAGAAATAATCTCTAATATTCATCATTGAAAGGGTACCACTGCAAAATAATTTTAATATAAAAATAAAAATTCTTAATGAATTTGCCAAAATACCAAGCAAAAGTCATGAAGATGATATCGGCTATGACCTCTATTCAGACGGAGAGTATATTATTGAACCCCAGAAAGTTGTACTTGTAAATTTAGGTATAGCAATTCAATTACCAAAAAATGTTGGAGGATTTGTTTTACCAAGATCAGGATTAGCTAGTAAGAACCTTGTTGCCCCAATTAATGCTCCAGGTCTCATTGATCCAGGATATACAGGTGAGCTAATGGTGCCATTAATGAATTATTCAGATGAAGTGTATACAGTTTCACAAAATGAAAGAGTTGCACAACTAGTAACTATTACTACAGGCAGTATTTCATTTGAAAAAGTTGAAGATCTTGATATCTCTGATAGATCATCAGGTGGATTTGGTTCAACAGGAAAAAATTAATTTTATTATTTAAATCTATTATTAATATAAAAGTTACGCGGAAGTAGCTCAGCTGGCAGAGCGCCACCTTGCCAAGGTGGAGGCCGCGGGTTCAAATCCCGTCTTCCGCTCTACATGGCGACGTGGCGGAGTGGCTACGCAGAGGTCTGCAAAACCTTGTACACCGGTTCGATTCCGGTCGTCGCCTCCAATAACTATGATTGCTATTACAGGTTCAGGAGAGTTTTTACCATCTATTCTTGATGTTGATAGAAAACTAATAAATTACTTAGATGATATTCCACATGTACTCACATTTTCTACAGCTGCCGGTAAAGAATCTGATGAAAGACTTTCTTACTGGGAAAATCTTGCAATAGAGCATTTCAAGAATTTAAATGTTAGGCATACGCATATAGACGCAAGGAATAGAGAAGATTTAAATCAAGATTTAGTCATTGAAGAGATGAAAAAATCAAATTTTGTATTTTTTTCTGGAGGTTCACCAAACCACTTATATGACTCTATACATGATTCAGACTTCTCTACTGAGCTACATGATGTAGAAAAGAGGGGGATTATTGCAGGGTGTAGTGCTGGTGCCATGATTATGGGAGAGAAAATGATTAAAGGGATAGGTTTAAATTATTTACCTAACACAATTGTTATTCCTCACTATGGCGAGAGTTTTTATTCATGGATTTCAAATACTGTAAAGGTTTTAAACAGAGGCAAGTATAAATTACTATGTTTAGAAAAAGATACATACTTTATTAAAGACGGTGATCAACTTAGTGTTCTGGGAAAACAAAATGTTCACATCATATACAAGAAAGAACATCACACTTTCTCTGATGGTGACACAATAGACGTATCATTATTACAATAAATACATGTGTGGAAGATACTATATTGATATTGCAAAAGATGAACTTTCCTTTGTAAATAATTTTTCTGAAATTGAATATGAACAAAATTTCAACGTTGCACCACAGGCTCAGGCACCGTGCATAATTGATAACAATTTAGTAATTGCTAACTGGGGATATTTTCCAGACTGGTTGAAGAGTCAATCAAATCCGAGGCCTTTATTTAATACAAGGTATGAGTCATTGCTCGAGAAAAAAACATTTACTTCTGCATTTAAAAACTCAAGATGTTTAATTCCAATCTCTGGATGGTATGAATGGAAAGAAGAAGATGGCATCAAACAACCATATTATTTTTTCGATACTTCTGAAAGCTTATTGTTTGCTGCTGGTCTTTATTGGAACAGAAGTAGTGGCGATATTGAAACCTCTATTATCACAAGAGAAGCTGTAGATTCGTTGCAAGTAATACATAATAGATCCCCGTTACTACTTACTAGTGAACAAAGAGACATATGGTTGTCTGATTTATCTAGTGAAGAGATTTATTCTGAGATTTTAGATTACACATATGATGATATAGAATTTCATAAAGTGGACAGAGCAGTGAATAATCCAAGAAACAACAACGATTCACTTATACGAAAATATGAAGAGGTTCCGTTTTAATGAATAGTCAATCTCCTATATATTCCTTAAAATTTACAATTACATGGATTTTTGTATACGGGATTATTGTGTTTGTTTTGTGGCAGTTTATACAAATAATTTTAGCTATATATTTAGGACTTTGGGTGTTAAATCTCCTTATTGAAATTGTTGAGAGGTTATTTCTAAGGTTCGGCAAAAGAATTATAACTGTAGAGAAATAATCAATTTATAAAAAATATAAATGATGCTATATTTCTAAATACGGGAGATTAGCTCAGTCCGGCAGAGCACTTGCTCGACACGCAAGGGGTCACAAGTTCAAATCTTGTATCTCCCACAGAGTTTTATATTGGTTTTCATTTTTCTTAGAATCTGTTCTAATTTAAAATTTATCTGTGGGAAAAGTAATCATATCTACCTTAATTTCAATTTTGCCTTTTACTCAATTGTCACACCCTCATGAAGAGGATCCCTTCACCACGTATATACAAGAGAAATTAATAGAACTTGGATATTTAGAAGTAGCTAATGGAGTAAATGACAAAACCTCTCAATCTGCAATTAAGCTATTCCAAGAAAAATATGGATTAATTGTTGATGGAATGGTTGGAGAGCAGACTTTTACTAAACTTCTTCTTGGTGAAGCTGCACATCAAACACCTGAAACTACATCGAAACAAATAGAAGAAACAAATTCTCCAACTATAGATACACTTGCTCCAGTTTGGGATGAAGAACAACCTCCATATGCTTCAGAGATAGGTTCGTTATTCAATCTTAATATGCCTGCCGTTACTGATAATGTAGGTATTGTCTCTTACGAAGTGTTTGTGAATGGTGCCTTATCTACGTATACAACGATATCTGATTCTACACTTCTTGTTACCCCAAAATATGATATGACCTGTGCAGATCAACTTATATATGTCATAGCTTTTGATGAAGCTGGTAACTCTTCACAGAGCCCAGCTTTTACCATTCCACAAACAGATCCGTGCACTTCAACAGACTATTCATCACAATCAAGTAGCTCTTCACAATCAAGTAGCTCTTCACAAATAAGCAGTCAGAGTTTTGTTGTTTATTTTGGTGGTGGTGGTGATGACGATGCTCAAGATGTAGTAGTTGATTCAGTTGGAAATACCTACATAACTGGTCACTTCAGAGATACAGTAGATTTCGGTGGAGGAAATATTACATCTGGAGGTCATCGAGACATCTACGTGCTAAAGGTTGACTCTACAGGTGCTTTTGTATGGGTGCAAACCTATGGTAGTACTTCTAATTTAGCTGATAGAGGCTTAGATATAGATATAGACTCATCCTCAAATGTATATATTACAGGATACTTTCAAGGCACTGTAGATTTTGGTAATGGCGATATAACTGCTTCAGGTGGATCTGATATTTTTGTATTAAAACTTGACTCTTCAGGTGCATTTCAATGGGTGTATACGGCTGGTGGAGCTGGCAATGACAACGGAAAAGGCATAGCTGTAGACACAGATGGAAATATCTTACTCACTGGAATATTTTCTCAAACTATTGATTTTGGTGGAGGTACTGTTTCGTCAGAAGGTGAGTTTGATTTCTTTGTTTTAAAGCTTAACTCAGCAGGTGCTTATCAATGGGTATACACAGCTGGTAGCAATAATGATGATGAAGGGTTATCAATCGACACTGACTCAAACAACAACAGTTATATTACAGGGTACGTTAAAGTTGGTGTTGATTTTGGTGTAACACATAATTTTTATACAGATTCTGATAATTCTGGAGGTATTTTTGTCTTAAAACTCAACTCGGAAGGTGTTCCCCAATGGGCTAATAAATATGGTAAGTGCAGCACTGAAATTGGATATGGTATTGCCGTTGATTCATCTGGGAACTCATACATAACAGGGAAATTGGGTTGTGAGAATACAAATTTAGGCGGAATTACTGCGGGTGGTAATGGTGGTAGTGATTATTTTGTTTTAAAGCTTAACTCAGCAGGTGTATCTCAATGGGCATACTCAGTTGGCAATAGCTTTACAGACATTGGATATGATATTGCTATTGATTCATCTGGGAACTCATATACCACCGGTCGATTTGCTGGCACAATAAATTTTGGTTCTGAAAGTGTTACTGCAAATGCAGTAGATGATATTTTTGTATTAAAACTTGACTCTTCTGGTACATTTCAATGGGTGTATACAGCTGGTGGTATAGCTGGTTCCTCTCCTTCTTTTGATGTAGGTTATGGTATAGCGGTTGATTCTTCTGGAAATATATATACTGCTGGAATATTTCAGCAGAATATAGAATTGACTACTGGGGTTAATATTACCATGCCTGGAACTCGTCTACACGTTGATGCACTTATTTTTAAACTCAACTCTTCTGGACAATATAGCGACTAGTTTTTGTTTATTACAAAGTTTACGTAGGGAGTATTTAAGCCCAGTATTTTTTGGTGTTCATAATCAAATTTTTCAGCAAAACCTGCAATATAGTAATGTTCGTTTAAATTTTCATCACCATCTGTAAATGAGTTGAGAGCCTTGTCTCTTCTCTTCCAGTAAGATTTTTTAAAATCGGGATGTTCTTCAAAGGAGAGAGGGTTGTACGTAATTTCTGTATTGTCTTTAGGAATTAATGCATCACAAACACCTTTGTACTCATCACCTATTTGTACTTCATAACCACCCAAGTCATATTTAAATGCTTTGATAACACAGAATTTATGATATTTATACTCAGTAGAATTCCAGATGGACTCTATATGAGAAGTGTCTATAAATTCATACTTCTTATTTTCTTTAAAAACAATATTTAATAAATACAACGCATCAAAGTAATTAATGTACAGTTTACGTTTGTCATCAGAGGCGTAGTAATTATCTTCCATAGCATATACATTAATATTATTAAGTCGTAAGTAGTTTAAGAAGTAAATCTAAATAGACGTATATACTTTGGATATGAGTAGACAGGTTAAAAATATTTTTGCAATTACAGCTTTTCTCATTTGTATTGGTTTAATAAATATTGCAGGTCAAAATATTGATATTGATATAAGAGGGATGAATGCTTTTACGTTTATTTTGATTGTTGCAGTATTACTTCAGATAATCTTTTTTATTCCTTCCTTTCTATTAAAAACTGAGAAATATTACGACTTAGTAGGAAGCTTGACTTATGTTACAACTGTTTCACTTGCATATTTTGCTGTAGAAAATAAAACTATGATTGATTCAATAATATATTTTTACGTCATGGTCTGGGCTTTAAGACTAGGGATATATTTATTTAGACGAGTTAGAAATGATGGCAAAGACGTACGGTTTGAAAAAGCAAAAAGGCATTTTTTCTGGTTTTTACAATACTGGATGGGACAAGCACTCTGGGTATCGCTAACTGCATGCGCAGCAATTATTGCAATCTTATCTCCTGAAGAAGACACACTACCAGTGTTAGCAATGGTTGGTATGGCACTGTGGCTCTCTGGTTTTGCTATTGAATCTATATCTGACTATCAGAAACGCGTATTTAGAAAAGAAAACAATCCTAGTGAAGCCTTTATTCATACAGGTCTTTGGGCAAGGTCAAGGCATCCTAATTATTTTGGCGAGATAACACTTTGGACTGGTATTGCTGTTATTGCTTTAAATACCTTAACTGGCATTGAATACATAACACTTATATCACCAGTATTTGTGTACATTTTATTAACCCGTATGAGTGGTGTAAATTTACTTGAACGAATTGCTGATGAGAGGTATGGACATTTAGAAGAGTATCAACGCTATAAAAGGAATACTCCTGTACTAGTTCCTAAACTTTCTAAAGATAAAATATAAACCGACTCCAATAGCAATTAATTGATAATAGGGTAGTGAGTCATATCTGATTATAAAGTTGTATCCTATACCAATGATTCCTACACCTACTGCAAGCTTCTGCCAATTTTTCATTTATAAACTATCTAATTTCTCAAGTAGAACATCTTTTTCTCCAGGAAGCATGTCGACTGTATGATTGTTATTTGGAAATTTTCCTGAATCCACATCATCTTTAAAACCTTTTATGGCTTTTGATCTTTCTTCATTTAATTTATCTTTTATTTTTTGACCATCACCCCATGATTTTGCATGCCGTGGCATTTTAATTCCAGCTGTTTCGCCACAAATATCCTCAAAGAATAAAAACATAACATCTCCACCTGAACCAGAGCCAAGTGAGTTTATAACAAGGGATGTATGTTTTTTAATTTCATTTAATGCATCTTCGGCTACACACTCTACTTCTGCACCAAATGCTCCAGCATCTTCGAGTCTTTTCATATCTTTAAGTATCTCTATAGCTTCATCTGCAGTTTTACCGACAGTTCTAATGCCACCATATTTTGTTGCCATTGAAGGAACCATTCCAACATGACCTTGTACTTGCATGCCTTCTTTTGCCAACATCTCTACAACATCAAAGCTTCTTGGTGTGAGTACTGAATCAGCTCCTGCCATCATTACATCAAATGCGCCACGAAGTATTTCTTCATTTGTAATAAATCTTCCAGCAAAAAGAGCCGCTGTGATAAATGTGTTTGGAGCACCATTTCTAACATCTTGATACCAGTCACTTCCCGTAATAATCATATCTACGTCTTGGTTTGCAATTATTTCAGCTTCTTCTTGATTAGCAGCTGTAACTTGAGTCATTTTTTTATTATTTTTTTTATTTTCTAATATGTCACCAACAGTTATATTTCTTTCTACCTGTTCGTGACCAAAGGTGTAGATGCGTTTCATTTAAATAAGTATAAATGTATTTTTAGCAATTAAAATTAATAAAGAAGCAACTGTATCTCCAAAATGCAATAAAAAATATCAAAAAAATCGTGCCAAAAATTACTTTGTAATTGTTTAAGATGAAATTTTCAAAACTGTTTATATATTCTTTGTTCTGTATTTTTGATATACCGTTTGTAAAGTAAACAATTATTAATGCTGTAATTATAAGTACGTAAATCATTGCGAAAATTTAAAGTTCATAATCTAACTTTATTGTTTATTCTTATTTATTAATAATCACCAATTTTTATCTTTTGTGATTTAAAATTTAATCTAATAAGTAATTATTTGTTATTTTAAAAGGAACTGTAATGGGACACTTGATAAACGTATTAGCTAAATATATTCAAGGTTTATTTGGTCGATCTGTAGATTCAGACGAGAAGAAGCCAAATTCAATCATTATTCAATTTATCCTAATTAGTGTATTTGCTATTCCTTATGCATTTGTACTCTTACCGCCAGACATAACTGTAGTTCAAATAATTTCCGCATTCGTAGCTTTCTTACTGATTGTGGTTTTTGCTTTTAGAGTGTTGAAATACTTTAAAATTTTATAAATCTATTTTACGGCTAAAGGATCTCCGTACTCCCAAGTAACACTACCGCCTCGATCTAAAGTTTCTATTAGCTGCATATCTCCCTGATCAATTGTAAAAGTTAAATCAAAATTATCTTTCATTCGATCAATTTGTATACTTTTTGGCAGAATTGCATAACCTAATTGCAATGCCCACTTAAGTAATATTTGAGCTTCACTGACGTTATATTTAATAGCTAGTTTTTTAAATGGTGATTCTGCATCTTCACTATCTTTATACATTTGGTCAGTTTTTAAACTATTCTCTCCATCTTTATGACGCCATGTAGATAGTGGTACAAGGCTGCTGTATGCAATAATATCAATGTTATTTTCTTGAAGAAAAGTAACAAGTTCTGGCTTTTGGGACCAAGGGTGTAGCTCAATCTGATTTGCAGCTGGAAGTGGGTAGCCTTTATCAATTAATTCCTCAAGATGATTAATGCCCCAGTTAGATACACCAATATTTTTAACTTTTCCCATTTCCTGTTGAGATAATAATGTTTCCCACTGTTCTAATCTTTTACTTTTAGCATGTGGAGAATGAATTAAATATAAATCTACATATTCTAGGTCAAGATTTCTTAGACTTTTTTCTAGTGACTTGATAGTACCTTCATTATTTTTCACCCTATCAACTTTTACCAAGCCACCGGGCCAGAGTTTTGTAGTTATAGTTATATCACTTCGGTTAAGATCTGTATCAGTAAATATTCTGTTTAATGCTCTGCCTACGCCATCTTCATTTCTGTAAACTGCAGCTGTATCTATATGTCTGTATCCGTAATCAATAGCAGCATATGTCATCTCTTCAGCTTCTTCAGAATTCATATTGTAGGTACCTAGACCAATTCGAGGCACTATGTGATTTGCGTTATTATCCATAATTAATATAACAAATATAACAGACCAAAAAATAATGGTATGAGAAGAGCAAAACTTAAAAGTAGTATTTTCTTTGGTTCCATTATTTAATATTACATTTGGTTTAGAACAAAATTTCTTAATGCTAAATAAATTAATGATAACCAAAACACTTTTTCTAATCTTTTTGTGACCCAGAGTCTGTCATACTTGTAGTAAAAACCAAAGAATAGTAAAAATTTGTTTAACATTAATAAGCCTAAATTACTGTATATGCAAAAAAGAGTCCAGTTTCCCGAACTCTTTTTTTTGAGGTAACAGGCTTATTACCTAATACCACCTTACTCGTTAAAAAATATAAATTAATATTAAATAAGTTTATTTACGTAAATCGAAATAAGGCATAAATACTTGCAGAACTCTTCCTATTGACAAAACAATTATTATTGATGCAATACCAATTTTTCCACCTAAAAGAAATCCAATAGAAAATGCTACAAACTCTAGAAGGGTTCTCGCAGTTCCAATTTTTAATCCAAGTTTTTCAAGACCAACCATAATACCGTCTCTTGGACCTGCACCTAAATCACCACCGACATATATTGCAGTCCCAAGACCAATTAAAGTAATTCCAGTAATTAAATATATTATTTGAATTACTAAAGACGGAGCATCTGGAATTATATTAATAACAAAGTCTGCTGTTAAACCAATCCAGAAAGCATCAAAGATAGTCGCAATACCGGGTTTTTGTTTCAGAGGTATCCACAATAGTAGTGAAATCAATGAGGTCATTATTCCAGCTTGACCATAGGTAATATTTATTGTTTTAGAAATACCGTCATGTAGTACACCCCACGGACCCAAACCCAGATTTGCCATGTAATTAAAAGCAACGCCAATACCAATCATTGTTATACCTGTCACTGCTTGGATGTATCTACGAACTAATAAGGGCATATATCAATGTAGCATTTTGTACCAATTAGATTATTATTCAAATATAAATTATGGCAGATAAAGAAGTAACTGAGGCTAGACGACAGGCACGTAAGAAAAAGCACATGCTAAAACGTAGAGGTCGACTTGATTGGAGAACTAATAGAACAGGTAAAAGAAAGTAATTATCTCTGTTCTTGTTCAAGCAATTTCTTTTTAGTTTTTATTCCACCCTTGCCACTGTATCCACCAAGTTTTCCATCAGTTCGAACAACTCTATGACAGGGTATTGTTGGAGGGTAAGGATTCTTTCCACAGGCGTTAGCTACTGCTCTTGAGCTTTTTGGTTTTCCTATTGCTATCGCCAAGTCTTTATATGTTCTTGTTTCCCCGTATGGTATTTTTGCAATTTCTTTCCATACTTTAACTTGAAATTCTGTTCCAATTGATGATAAATCTTCCATTACTTAACTCTATAATATTTTAATAATGAAAACAATTGGATTAATAGGTGGGATGTCTTACTCATCTACGTTAATTTACTATAAACAACTAAATAAGCTATCAAATGATCATTTTGGTGATTTAACAACACCAAAAATCATCTTAAGCTCTGTCAACTTTTCTTTCATTGAGAGTTTACAGCATGATGGTAAGTGGTCAGAACTAGGCTCTTTGCTCAACAACGAAGCTAAAACATTAGAAAACGCAGGGGCCGAAGTTCTCGCATTATGTACTAATACAATGCACAAAGTATTTGATGAAATGATGCAAGATATATCGATACCATCAATTCATATTGCAGAGTCTACAGCTCATCACATAACTAAGGATGACTATAAAAAACCCGCCCTTCTTGCAACCAAATTCACTATGGAAGAAGAGTTCTATGTCCAAAAATTAACTGATTATGGATTAGACCCTGTAATACCTACTGACGAATCTAGAGCTATTCTTCATGCTGTAATCTATGATGAACTTTGTTTTAATATAACATCTGAAAAAAGTAGAAACATGTTTTTAGATATAGTTAAGGAAGTTGAACAAGAAGGTGCAGACTCAGTTATTCTTGGGTGTACGGAAGTGGGTATGTTGTTAAATAAAGACAATGTATCATTACCTGTTTATGACAGTGTGGAAGAGCATTGTAAAAGTATATTTAATGCAATTTTGTAGAATATATTTATGAGTGATGCATTACGATTTTCAAAAAATTTAATTATTTTTACAATAGCTTATAACTTAGCTGAAGGAATCTTTGCGTTATATTTCGGCATTGGAGAAAATTCTACTACCTTATTAAGTTTCGGTTTAGATAGTTTTATAGAAATATACGCTTCAATTATTGCACTTTTAGGTTTATCAAATACGAGTAAAATATCTCAGCAATTTGCTGAAAAATTAATTGCATACTCCTTTTTAGTATTGGTGTTTTTTATTATCTTTAAATCATCATATGACTTGTTAAATAGTTATAAACCAGAACCATCTTTTTATGGAATATTGATTGCTTTAGTTTCAATATTTGTTGAAGGACCACTTTCTTATAAGAAATTACAAATTGGTAAGGCATCAAACAATTCAGTAATTATTGCTGAGGCTAAGGAAACATTGTTTTGTTTAAATCTATCTGTCCTGGTAATTGTTGGAGTTGGAGTAAATTATTTTACTGATTTATGGTACTTTGATCCAATAGCAGCATTACTAATGATTCCCTGGCTTCTGTATGAGTTTTCTCAACACAAGTGAGATATAATTTTATTTATGAATAGCCACACACTGCTAGCTAAAACTATACATTGGACATTCTCCGTTCTTTATGCGTATGGAATATTCAAACAAGTAGAGGACTTAGATGAATTAGAAGATGCAACACTTTTAAATTTTGAGATAATTTTTGCTGTTATTTTTCTAGTTATAGTCATGCTACGATTTTTCTATATGAAAGATGCAAAAACACTACTTGGTGCACATGAAGAGATGCACAAAGGTCATTTATTCATAGCTAAAGCTACACACAGGCTTGTGTATTTTAGTTTAGTTATGTTACCAACAACTGGTTTATTAATAGCTGGCATTTTTAATGCAGACATTCCTGGAATGGGTATTGCAATAGCGCTACATGAATTTTCAGCTTTTCTTAGTTATATCACTATTGGTGTACATGTAGCTGCATCTCTGTATTCACGTTATAAAGGAGAAGGAATTTGGAACGCAATGGTTCCTGTATGGCAAGAGAGTAAAAAAAATGAATCTAAAATTGTCTCTTCATTAGAAACTATTGAAAACAAAGTCTATGATCAGATTGAAGACAGGTTAATAAAATAGTTAGTATCTATCTGTTTTTCCTTGGAATATTCTAGAAAAAATACTTTGTTTGTCTCTCACTGGATTTCTTTTATTTACTTTCTCAGATTTGAAGTTTGTTTGGATTTCTTCAGATTCCATCTCTTCAAGTGATTCTTCAAACTCTTCTAACAATTCATCCATTGGAACTGCATCATCAAGCTCACTGCTGTTACTTTCAACACCAACATCTGAACTTTGAGTAGCATTTCTAGGGGAGCGCGCAAGATAATATGCTATCAACAAACTGACAAATGCGCTTCCGAATGTCTCATTAGTAAATGTTCCTGTTTCTATCTGAGCAACGATTCCTGAAGCTGTTGAAAAAAGAATAAAGATTGCGAAAAATCTTCTTATTATAAGACCTATTGACCTATTTTTTTTAGGTTCCATGTATTACCTTTTTAATTTAACCCAGCTTTATAAGTTCTAAACTTTGGTCCCATAGCAGCTAAATTTTCTTTCATTTCATCAGATACATCACCTAAAATTGTCATATTTTCAAATGTTGTAATCTCACGAAATTTTAAATTAACTGGAGTTCCTATTGCTTTACTTGCTATTTCCTTAAAACTCTCAGCATTGTCAAACTCTTCAATCAAGGTTGCTGTATTTGTTTGGTCATTAACGTACCATTCAAACTTTTTTAAACCATCTACTCCCAAGCTTTCAATAAATTGACATTGCTCATTTTCGATAAAGTCTATAAATTCATCGGCAGATGTATAGCTGACATCAATAATAACTCTTAGTGATCCACTGTCTTTATGTAACTGCATTTAGACTCCTTTTAATTTCTATATTTATATTAATGACAATGTTTCATGAAGGCTTTCCTTACAAGGAAGAATTGAAAGTTTCAATTGAAGAAAATCTGGTATTTGACCAGTAGGATAAAATTATGAAACAGGTCGAAGTTCAATATAAATCCTCAGTACAAATAAATGGAAAGTGTCATGAGGACTTCCAAGAAGTAGTAGAAGTATTTGCTGAAAATTATGATAAATACAGTGAAATAGGTTCGTCACTCTGTGTTGTTGTTGATGGTGAAATAACAGTAGATGTTTGGGGTGGATACACTACCGAACAGAGAACAGAACAGTGGAATGAGGACACATTATCAGTTGCCTTTTCTAGTACTAAAGCAGCACTTGCACTATGTGCTCATTTGTTAATTGATAGAGAAGAATTACACCCTGAAGAGAAGGTTGTTAAATATTGGCCCGAGTATGGGAGAAATGGAAAAGAAGAAACAACCGTAGGTATGATTTTAAATCACACATCCGGATTACCTGCTTTTAAAACACCTGTTCAAGAGGGGGGTTTTTATGACTGGGAATACATGGTAGGTTTACTTGAAAATGAAAAACCATTCTGGAATCCTGGAGATGAAACTGGTTATCACATGATGACAACTGGTTGGTTAATAGGAGAATTAATTAGAAGAATTACAGGAAAATCTTTAGGAAATTACTTTCAAGATGAAGTTAGTAAGCCATATAACTTAGAATATTGGATCGGTTTACCTCAGAATGAAATTGATAGAGTAGCTAAAGTAACACCATTTACTTCCTCTCCATCTGATAAACCAAGTGGTTTTGCAGAAGCTTTTAGAACAGACCCTGAGTCGATGCAAAGATTGTCACTAACTAATACTGGTGGATATGATTACAATGCTGTCGAAACTTATAAAGCTGAAATAGGTGGTGTAGGTGGAATAACAAATGCTCGTTCATTAGCTGGAATGCTTACACCTCTTGCACAAAACAACGGTAAGCTTCTTTCTAAAGATAGAGTAAAAAGGCTCAGTCAGTTACATTCTGTCCCAGGTATAGACAAAATGTTAATGTTACCAACAAGTTTTTCTGAAGGATTCATGTTACACATGGACAATCGAAACAAATTTCAAGGAGAAGGTGGTTCGTTTATCATTGGCCAAAATGCTTTTGGCCATGTTGGTTTTGGAGGCAGTAGTGCTACATTTGCCGATCCTGATTGCAAAATATCTTTTGGCTATATGGTTAATAAATTAGGTGGAGAGTATTTAATTAGTGAGAGGTGTCAAAACTTAATTAATGCTTGCTATAGTGCTTTACAGGGAAATTAATTAAACAAAGAATGAAATATAAAAAAAATTTTGGTTTACTTGGTCTTTTAGCAATAGCTTGGCCAGCATTTCACTTATTTCGCTCAACCTACACTCCAACACAAGTAATTCTTGCTGTTATTTTTTCGTATCTTGGAATTCGTTTATGGTTCTTTGTTTTTAAAAAAAATAATTAATTTTTTAGGTAAATAGAGAAAAAAGTAATACAAATGGTATTGAAATTAGTGCAAAAGAAATATAGATTAAGAAACAGATAATTACAACAATTATTGAACCTATAAAGAATTTATTCGCTTTCATAAAAAATATTTTATAAACTTCAATATTTAATAGTAAATTCTCAGAACAACTCTTTGGTAAATATGAACGTTCTGAGAAGTTTTAGGCAAGCAATAAATTTACTTTAAATTAAAAATATAAATCGCAGTATCTGTATAGTTAAGATGTCTTTTACAAGACATGACGAAATTAAGGAGAAATATGCCGAAAGGCAAAGTGAAATGGTTTAACTCCACTAAAGGATATGGATTTATCGAACCTGATGAAGGCGATAATGATGTATTCGTACATATCTCAGCTGTTAAAAGTGCAGGTATGCAAGATCTTGATGAAGGTCAAGAAGTAGAGTACGACTTAGTAGAAAATAACGGAAAAACATCAGCTGAGAATCTTAAATAGATTAAGTTAAACATGTTTTACAACCGGTAGCTAGTCTGCCGGTTTTTTTTATCCCATAAGTATTCTTATAGAAAGAAGTATTGAGACAATAACTAATACTGGTCTAACAACTTTTTCACCGTTTTTTATTGCAAATCTAGATCCGGTATAAGCACCTGCGATTTGTGCAACGGCCATAGTTAAGCCAAGGTACCAAAGTACATAATCTTGAAATGCGAAAATAATAAATGCAGCAAAATTAGACGCAAAATTTAAAAGCTTTGTTATTGCCGTAGCTTCCATAATATTTGCTCCTTTAATAATTATGAAAGATAAAACAAAAAATGAACCTGTACCTGGCCCAAAAAATCCATCATAAAATCCAATTGCAAATACAACTAAATTGAAAACGATAAGTAATTTTGCATTTTTCTTTACTCCGGATGGTCCTTTGTTTGTAATAAAGAATATTGCAGCACTAATTAGTAAAATTGGTATTACTGACTCAAGTGTTTCATTAGAAATTCTGCTTACGAGCAATGTACCTATTGACGATCCAGTAAATGCTAATAAAAAATATAAAACTCTTTTCTTTTCTACCAGTAAACCATTTCTGTAATAATTATAGGTTGATGTAAACGTGCCAAAACATGATTGAAATTTATTAGTTGCTAGAACATTCAGTGGTGCCATACCAACAAGAAGCATTGATGGAGTTGTCAATAACCCTCCACCTCCTGCTATTGAGTCAATTAAAGAAGCAAAAAAGGCAACAATAAATAAAATTATATAAACAGTTGTATCGTCGTACAGATAATCCATAATAAGTCACCTTATTGTATCTCGATAATTTAAGAACGTCACTAAATTGAAAGAATGTTAGAAGAAGCTATATCAAGACTTATTGAAGGAATTTTATCAGGTATTGGTATTGGATTTATATTTTATCTCTATCCAGTTGTGCGACACACTTTCTCTGACAAATATAGATATAAGTTTCGTTTTGAAGATGACGGTAAGCTTCGATTTAGAAATGAGACTATAAAATATCTTAAAATTGGTTTCTTTTATGGATTCACCTATGGATTTATCATGGGAACTATCATTGGTCCTTTTGGTTCTCAAAACGGAATATAAATTCTTTTATTGGACATAATTAAATTTAAAAATTTAAAATAAATGCTATGAAATATTTCGGAGCTATTGATCAGGGAACAACAAGTTCAAGATTTATAGTTTTTGATGAATCTGGTTTAATAATTAATCAACACCAACAAGAGTTTACCCAGTACTTTCCGGATGAGGTCTCCGTAGAGCATGATCCTAATGAAATTTGGGAATCAGTACTTAATTGCATTAATGAAGTAAATAAAGAATTTTCAATTGGCCAGTTAGATAGCATTGGTATCACAAATCAAAGAGAAACTACACTAGCTTGGAGAAAATCAACAGCAGAGCCGCTACATAATGCATTAGTCTGGCAAGACACTAGAACACAAAATATTTGTGATGAACTTAAAGGTTTAACTGAATTAGAGGATTCATTTAATAAGACAGGATTACCAATTGCTACATATTTTTCATTATCCAAAATTTTATGGTTATTGAGAAATGTTGAAGAAGTGAAACAAGCACGTGAAGATAATGATCTATGCTTTGGAACTATTGATAGTTGGTTGCTTTTTAAGCTTACAGGTGAACACGTAACAGACGTAACAAATGCAAGCAGAACATTGTTGATGGATTTGGAAACATTGAAATGGATGAAAGATATTTTAATAAAATTAGATATTCCAGAAAATTCACTGCCAGAGATAAAACCATCTCTTTATAATTTCGGAACTAATTCAGACTTATTAAAAAATGTTCCATTGACTTCTGTACTTGGGGATCAACAAGCTGCTCTATTTGGCCAAAACTGTATAAATTCAGGTGATGTTAAAAATACCTATGGAACCGGTTGCTTTGCGTTAACAAATACAGGAAATGAGATAGTACATTCTAACAATGGCTTACTTAGTACTGTTGCCTATCAAAAAGATGGAGATAATCCTCAATATGCATTAGAAGGGTCTGTTTCAATTGCAGGTGCCGCAGTTCAATGGCTTAGAGACAACTTAAATATTATTGAGAATAGTGAAGATATTGAGTCACTTGCTATGAGTGTAAAAGATAATGGTAATGTATATTTTGTGCCAGCTTTTTCAGGATTATTTTCTCCTCACTGGGATGAGACTGCTAGAGGTGTGATAGTTGGATTATCAAGATTTTCAAATAAATCACATATTGCAAGAGCTGTTTTAGAGTCAGTTGCATATCAATCTAATGAATTACTTGAATCTATGGAGAAAGACATTGGAACAACCTTTGATACTGTAAATGTAGACGGAGGTATGGTTGTTAATAATCTTCTCATGCAATTTCAATCTGATATATTTAATAAAAAAGTGACTTCACAAAAAATTAATGAGATTACTGCTTTAGGTGCAGGTGCTGCGGCTTATCTTTTTATTAATAATCTTCCATTAGAAAATATGAATTTATTTATTTCACAATCAAAAACTTGGAATCCAAATATGGATAGTAAACAACGAGAGCACTATTTAAATAAATGGAATAAAGCTATTAATAAATCAAAACAGTGGACATAACAAAAGTATTAATTTATGTTTATGTACTCTTCTTTATTGGAGCTGGATTTAATCACTTCTTAAATCCACAATTTTATGATGCAATAGTTCCTAGTTTTATTCCGTTCCCTCGAGTGGTACATCAATTTACTGGAATACTTGAAATCGTTATTCCGCTTTTACTTCTTACAAAATATAGAAAAGAAGCCGCTTTAGCAATGATTGTTCTTCTAGTACTTTTATATGGTGCAAATCTATATGTATGGATAAACAATCTTCCATATGGTAGAAACTACTGGAGTAATCAACAACACTTCATAAGATTTCTGTTGCAAGTCCTTTATATTTATATAACGTATGTAATTTATTTATATGACAAATAAGAAGTTTCCAGATAATTTTATTTTCGGTACAGCACTTGCTTCATATCAAGTTGAAGGTGGTATTTATAACAATGATTGGACTCATTGGGAGAATAAAGATAATTCAGTTTGTGCAGAACCATGCAACGAGGCTTGCAAGCATTATGAGCTTTATAAAGAAGATATAGATCTATTAGTTGATCTAGGAATAAGAGCATTCCGATTTTCAATTGAATGGAGCAGGGTAGAACCACAAGAAGGTAATTACGATTTAAATGAAATTAATCATTACGTAGATAAAGCAAAACTTTTATTAGAAAAAAATATTACCCCTATAGTTACATTCCATCATTTCACTACACCTGAATGGTTAATGGATGATGGTTTGTGGGCATCTGAAAAAACAACAACAGCGTTTGTTAATTATGTAGACGTAATGATGCAACACCTTCCAAAGGAAATAGAGCTTTTTAATACTATTAATGAACCAGGAATTTTTTCAATGTTTGGTTATCTATCTAAAAAGAAATTTCCACCTGGCGTACAAAATGAAAAAGTATTTATTCAAGCATCTGAAAACATTATTTCTGCCCATAAACTTTCAATGAAAAAAATAAAAGAACATAATCCTTCAGCAAAAGTTGGTATGACTCACGCACTCCATGAGTGGGAAGATGATGACAAGAGCACACTAAAAGAATATATAAAATATCACATGGAAGATAAGTTTTTATATGCTTCTGACGAAGATGATTTTATAGCTTTACAGACATATAGTATTAGAAGAACAAGTCCAAACATCTTATTTAAATCATTATCTTGGATTCAAATCAAAATTCCATTACTGAGGACTTATACATTTCCGAGATTTCGAGATACATTTTCTGGAAGACATGAATATGAACCTGATGGAATAAGAACAACAAAAATGGGATATGAATACAGACCGCAGGCAATTTTATATAACCTTCATAGAATTCATTCAGTGTTTCCTGATAAAGATATTTTCATAACAGAAAATGGTATAGCAACTGATGACGATGAGGAAAGAATAGAATTCGTCACAGATGTATTAAGTGATATTCACGATTACATTTCAGAAAATGGAAAAGTAATGGGTTATCTTTATTGGTCAGTTCTTGATAATTTTGAATGGGATCTTGGATACAAAATGAATTTTGGTTTAGTAGAAGTAGATAAAAACGATTATTCCCGTAAACCTCATAAATCTGCTTATTGGTTTGGCAATATTTCTAAAACAAATAATTTATCAAATTAAACGTAAAAACTTAATATATAGCTATGTACATAATTGCAGGATCTACTGGAACACTGGGAACAGCTATTGTTGATGCCTTATCTAAAGATAATGAGTTACTTCTTATTGGTAGAGATGAAACCAAATTAAAGGCACAAGCTTCTGCAATAAACGCAGATTATCAAGTAATAGACCTAAACAATACTGTAGAACCCAGAGAGTTTGCAAAAATCATAGATACAGATATTGAAATAAAAGGATTGGTTAATTGTATTGGATCAATATTAATAAAACCATTACATGGAACTACTATTGATGAATTTAATGATGTCATAACAACAAATTTATTTTCTTCATATTATTTGTTAGCAAGCTTTGCTAGAAGGATGAAAAATGGCTCAGCCATATTTTTCTCATCTGTAGCAGGCTCTAAAGGTCTATCTAATCATGAGGCAATTGCAGCTGCAAAATCAGGTATAGAAGGATTTGCTAGGTCAGCTGCAGCTACTTATGCAAAAGATAATTTAAGAGTAAATGTTATTGCTCCAAGTATTATGGATTCGAACATGTCAGAAAAAATTCTTTCATCTGAAGCTGCAAGGGAAGTTTCTAAAAACATGCATCCTATTTCGAAAATTGGAGATGCAGATGATATACTTCCTGTTATAAAGTGGTTATTGAGCCCAGATGCTAAATGGGTCACAGGTCAGACCATACATGTTGATGGCGGTCTATCTACTGTAAAACCAAGATAATTAAAGGGGGAGCAATGTCAGAAACAAAATACCTTGAAACACATGAATGGTACATAGTTGATGGCGACAATGTAACTGTTGGAATTTCTGACTACGCACAGGGTGAGCTGGGAGATATAGTCTTTGTTACATTACCTGAGGTAGGTCAAGAATTTAGTAAAGGTGATGCAATCGTAGAAGTCGAAGCAACTAAAACTGTTGCAGAAGCATATGCACCCATGAATTGTGTTATAACTGAAGTAAATTCTACTTTAGAAACTGAACCAGAACTAATCAATAACGATCCAGTAGGTGAAGGCTGGATGGTTAAAGCTGAAATAAAAGAAATGGATGATTCTGGTATGTCGTACCAGCAATATGAATCATTTATTTCTTAATGTCAGAAAGTAAAACCACTTCTCTTTACGATTTTCATTTAAGTAAAAATGCAAAGGTAATAGATTTTGCTGGTTGGTCTATGCCATTCTCTTATGATGGTACATTAAAAGAACACCATTACGTAAGGGAGTCGGCAGGATATTTTGATGTATCTCATATGGGAAGACTTCGATTAAATTACTCCCAAATTGAAGAAATTAATTTTTTAATTTGTTCTGATCTTAAAAACATAAGTAATACAAAAGCACTGTATTCTATTTTTACTTCTGAAGAAGGAACTGCCATAGATGATGTTATATTTTGGAAATTTGAAGATGATTTAATACTTATTTGCAATGCAAGCAATACTAACAAAATAAAGACACATTTAGATATTCATTCAATTAACTATGAAGATCTCACGACATCTACAGATTTAATAGCTGTTCAGGGTAAGAATGCGATAGATATTGTTAGCAATATTATGTCTGTTCCTGATAAATTTTCAACTTCAAAAGAAGGAAAATATGTTTATGCTAGAACAGGTTATACAGGTGAGGATGGCCTTGAGGTAATGCTTGATACTAAGGATACACTCAGTTTTATATCTGAATTGGAGGATAAGGGTGTTAAACCTTGTGGTTTAGGCTCAAGAGATACATTAAGACTAGAAGCGTCTTTACCTTTATACGGGTTTGAATTAACTGATGACATTTCACCAGTTGAAGCTGGACTTAAGTGGACTGTTACCAATAAAGAAGATTATTTAGGAAAAGATGTAATCGATCACCAAATTGAATCCAAAGAACACAAGCACCTAAAAAGATTCAAATTGAATGCAAAACAGATAGCTCGTACTGGAACAATTTGTACATCTGATGGGGTAGAAGGTATTGTAACTTCTGGCAATATTTCGCCTATATTAGGCTACCCAATTGGCTTTGTATTATTCAAAAGTAATCCTGCTGACGATTTAGTAGAGTTTGATATTCGTGGTAATTTAATAGAGGGAAATTTGTTATATAAGAGGTTTTTAAGTTAATGTTTGTACCACATTCTGAAATTGATTTAAAGAAAATGTTTGAAGAACTTTCTATAAGTTCTTTAGATGATTTATTTACTCATATTCCTGAAACATTAAAACTAAATGATGGTTTAAATGTTCCGCCATCACTTTCTGAGCTTGAATCTATAAGTGATTTTGAAAATTTAGAATCCAAAAATACACAGAATCTAATTTGTTTTGCTGGCGGAGGACATTACGACGTTTATCTACCACAAACAGTTAAATCGTTAACAATGCGACCGGAATTTATGACATCTTATACACCCTATCAAGCTGAGATCTCACAAGGAATACTTCAGGTACTATTCGAATATCAATCACTTATCTGTGATTTAACAGACATGGAACTTGCAAACGCATCCCTTTACGATGGCGCAACATCTGTTGCAGAAGCAATATCAGTAGCTATCAATAAAACGAAAAAAGACAATATTATTATCTCCAGTGGTTTTAATCCCAACACCAAAGAAGTTGTTAACACTCTTGTAGATAGAAATAAATTTAACGTTAATTACGTAGATCTAGTTGATTATTTATTTCCAGTAGATTATGTTTTTTCACAAGATGATGCAGCATTTGTTGTTTCATTGCCTCACTATGAAGGTTCTGCACAGGATTTAACATCAATAGTTCATAACGCAAAAGCAGCAGGTGTAATAACAATATGTTATGCGGACCCATCTATGCTTGGTATTTTAAAATCCCCTGGATCAATGGGTTTTGATATTGTTGTAGCTGAAGGGCAGTCAATGGGATCACCATTATCATTTGGTGGCCCAACGGTTGGTTGGTTCGCAACTAGAAAAGAATTAGCAAGACTTGTTCCAGGAAGAATAATTGGTGAATCTAGAGATTCGAATAATACCAAAACTTATGTTATGACATTAAGAGCTCGTGAACAGGACATTAGACGTGAAAAAGCCTCATCTAATATTTGCACAAATCAAACACTAAATGCTGTTGGTTCAACAATACACCTATCATGGTTAGGACCCGAAGGTCTTTATGAAATAGGATATCAAGCTATTCAAAAAGCTTCATATATGAAACAATTATTAACCGATAACAATTTCAATGTTTTAAACCACACTTCCTCTTTAAGAGAATTTTTAGTTGAAACTAAAAAATCTGCGGAAGAGGTAATACTTGAAATGGGATTTAAAGGATTTTTAGCTGGTATTAAATATGATGATAATCAAATTTTAGTTGCAGTAACCGAAAAGAGAACCAAGGCTCAAATAGATAATTACGTAGCGTCTTTAATGGAGGTAGATAATGCATAGTGGTGGTAACGCTAGTTCATTACCTTTAGTAGGCGGTGCTCCTGAACCTACAATTAATCAGTTGTCCAAACCTGGTAGAAGAGCTTCGAGATTTCCTAAATTGGATGTTCCAGTAACTGAAATAAATAATTCAGCAATTAGAAATGACAAACCAAGTCTTCCCGAAGTTTCAGAGCATGATTTAGTAATGCACTACTCAAGACTTGCTCATAGAAATTTTGCTGTTGATGTAGGATTTTATCCACTTGGTTCTTGCACCATGAAGTACAATCCTAGATTTGCTGATTATGTAGCTGGGTTAAATACCTTTGCTAATTCTCATCCATCAACACCTTCTGCATTCACACAAGGTAACTTAGAAGTACTCCATGAATTAGAGAAATTTTTAATTGAAATCACTGGAATGGATAATGCTACGTTCCAACCTCCAGCAGGTGCATCTGGAGAGTTAACAGGATTATTAATAATTAAAAAATATTTAGAAGAAAATAATTTATCTAACAAAACAGATATTATCGTTCCAGATTCAGCCCATGGTACTAATCCGGCTTCTGCAAAGATGGCAGGTTTTAATGTGGTAGAAGTCTCAACAGATGTTAGAGGTATGGTGAACATTGATGACCTTAAAGAATTAGTAAATGAAAATACTGCTGGATTAATGTTAACAAATCCAAATACAGGTGGTTTATTTGAAGAAAACATTATGGAGATATCAAATATTATTCACGAGAATGGCGGATTAGTTTATTATGACGGAGCAAACTTAAATGCAATCGTTGGAGTATGTAGACCGGGGGATATGGGCTTTGATATCGTACATTCAAATCTTCATAAAACTTTCGCAACACCTCATGGCGGTGGCGGTCCAGGTTCAGGTCCGGTTGCTGTAAAAGCTTTCTTGAAAGAATATTTACCAGGTCCAATTGTTGAGAAAAATGAAAATAATTATGAGTGGTATATGCCGAAACTATCCATTGGTCGTATGCATGGATATCACGGTAATTTCTTAGTAGCTTTGCGAGCACTTGTATATATGAAATTATTAGGTAAGGAAGGTTTAGATACACTCGGTTCATATGCTGTTCTAAATGCAAGATATTTAAGTTCTGTCATATCTAAAGTTATACCTCTTGCTTACAACGAACCATGCATGCATGAATTTGTAGCAACAGTTAAGGATCTTAAAAAATCTCATAAAATTAAAGCTTACGATGTTGGAAAAGCTTTACTAGATAAAGGTTTTCATTCACCAACTATATATTTTCCACTTATCATCGAAGAGGCTCTTATGTTTGAACCTACAGAAACTCAAACTGTAGATACTCTTGATGATTTAGCAGAAACACTTAAAGCGATTATTGATGAACTACAAGGTGAGGATGTTTCACTAGAGGAATATCCTAAAAATTTACCTGTTGGAAGGCCAAATGAGCTTATTCCTGCAAAGCATTTAACAGTTAATTGGGGAGATTTTGAACTTCTTGAATTAACTGAATAATATGTATATATGAATCCATCGAAGATTGATATAGACAGAAACATAAGCAAATTAAGAGTCAACTCTTCTGAATTTTTAAATCTTGATAAAGCAAACCTTGTCACTATGCTCGATCAAACAATTGATAATATAAAAACAATATCATATTACTGGGCTACGCTTGCGTCTGAAAAAAAAGGAATTTTAAATAAATCAAAAGAAGGTGAAGAGTGGATAGGCGGCCCATTTGCTTGTATCTACGCCATACAATATTTTAAAGACACGCTTATGAATGAAGATGGTCTGGATAAATCAAAATATGATGATTCAAAAAAGAGTTATAAAGCATTTCCAACAAAAAATATTGAAAAGGTTCTTTTTCCTTTCTTAGAAGGTGAAGTTAGGTTTGGAAAAAATTTAAATTTTGATCAGATAAATGAATATAGAGGTTTTGCTAATAGATTTAAAAATAATAAACCAAGAATAACTCTTGTCTTAGGAGCAGGCAACGTTTCCTCAATTCCAGTTCTTGATGCTTTATTTCATATGATTGCATACAAATCTGTTATTTACTTAAAGCTCAACCCTGTTAATGATTATTTATTACCAATCTTTACACAAGTATTTGAACCATTTATATCAAGAGGATATATGGTCGTCACAGAAGGCGATATGGAAGCATCAAAATATTTAACCCGACATGATGGATTTCATCAAACACATTTAACTGGCTCAAATTATACATATGAAAATATTGTCTATGGTAGGATACTTAATGATAAAGAACGTTCCTTAAAAACATTACCTAAAATAAACAAAAAACCTATCAGTTCAGAGCTAGGTAATGTAACTCCTATTATTGTACATCCTGGTAATTGGTCACGTTCTGAACTCAAACATCAAGCAAAAAAAATTGTAACTGCAAAACTAAATAATTCAGGTTTTAACTGTATAGCTGCTCAAGTTATTGTTTTACCTAAAGACTGGAAGCATACTCAAAAACTAAAAGATGAAATTATTTTTTACCTTAAAAAAGTAGGTGATACAACTTCATATTATCCTGGTGCATCTGAAAATCTGAATGAATTAATTGAAACAGATAATTATGACCAAATTAATGAACTTTCCTGCAATACACCATTTTTAGTAAGTGATTTAGAACTAGAAAAAGAATATGCTAACAAAGAAGTTTGGTCTACAGCATTATATTTTAAAGAATTACCATTCACAAGTTATGAAGATTTTGCCTTAAAGTCTATCGAATATGTTAATAATGAATTATGGGGTAACTTAGGTGTCACAGTTTTAATAAAAAATCATAAAAAGAAAACAAACCAAGAAATACTAGAAAAATATGTTGATGAACTTAAATATGGTACTGTTGCAATCAATGAATGGTCAGCACTTGGTTTTGTAATACCTACAATGCCTTGGGGTGGGTATCCGGGCAACAAAGACAATGATATTCAGAGTGGTCAAGGATATGTTCATAATTCATTACTTTTTGAATCCCCTCAAAAAGGAGTGGTTTATTCTAAATTTAGATTATCCCCAATAATTGATCCTCCTTGGTTTGTTACGAATAAAAAGGCTCACAGAATATTTAAGAATCTAACCTATTATCAAGCAACAAATTCAAAACTAAATTTAATTAAATTAATTATTTCTACAGTAATATAGAGATATGAAAAAGTTTTTAGTAACTTTCCTTTTATTAGTTTTAGTTTCATGTTCTTCGGGTGATGAAATTGCTGAAGATAATGTTACATCAGTTTCTAATGACACTCCAACTACAACATCTTCTTCTCAAAAATCAGACGACACAACAACCACATCTACCACTGATCCTGTTTTTGCCTACACTTTTGATGTTGAAAAGATGTCACCATTTACTGGCAAGGAATTACCACCAGAAACATGGCTATTACGACCTAAAAGAGTTATTGCCTTTAAAATTGACAACAACATAAATGCTCGACCCCAATCAGGTCTTCAAGAAGCAGATGCTGTGCATGAAATTCTTGTAGAAGGTGGTATGACTCGTTTCTTAGCTTTTTTTATGGATAAAACTTCCACCTATCTTGGACCAATTAGATCAGCTAGACCTACAGACCCTACTCTTGTCAGACCTTACGGCGGCACTCTTGTAGTATCTGGTGCTACTGATGGTTTAATACCTGCTATTAGAGATTTAGGTGTACCAGTACTTGAAGAACAAAGCGCTCCCGCTATGTTTAGAATCTCTGAAAGAAAAGCTCCACATAATTTATACGCTGACACAGAGTTAGTCCGCGAAAAAATTAATGATAGAGGTTTTTTCTTCTTACAACCTGGTCCAAATCCTCTATACCCTTTTGGCTTAGATCAGAGGAATTGGAATACAGGAGCAAACAAAATTACTGTTAAGTATTCTGAATTTACTACTGTTATATGGAAACTTGATGGAGATAAATATTCAAGATTTATTATTGATGATTATTCAGATAACAAAGAAGCTACAGCTCATAATTTTATTACTCAAGATGGGAACTATACAGATATTTTAAAAACAGAGACAATTGTAATTATTCAGGGTCCTTTATATAAAGACAAAGCAACAACTCTTCCTAGTGTTCTTACAGTAGGCGTTGGCAATGCATATGTTTTCAATAATGGAAACTTTATTAAAGGCACATGGAGAAGGGGAGATATTTCAGAAACATTTGATCTTGTTGACGAAAATCAAAATCCGATATTTGTTCCTCCAAGCTCCCAATGGGTGCATATTTTACCAAATGAAGGTGAAATTTCTATAGATAACTAATATAGTATAATGCAAAATTTAATATTTTCTATTCTCCTAACGTTATCCCTACCCAGTCAGCATAATTTTAATTCTTGTAATGACTATTTTGACAATCACCTCGTTAAAAGTGACGTTATGATGCAGATTGTCTTAAAATCTTATGGTTATTATGACGGTAAAATTGATGGAAATTTTGGTTCTGGATCTAAAAAAGCGCTTGTTTTATTTCAAGGTGCAAATAATTTATCACCTGACGGAGTCTTAGGTCAGAAAACATGTCAATTATTACTAAACAAAAAAAATATCGTAGCAAATAATCAAGAAGAAAATGAGATAATTAATGTTGAAAATAGTTATTCACAAGAGATATATGATGCTCAAGTAAAATTAAAAAATCTGGGTTTATATACATCAATAGTTGATGGAATAAATGGTCCGGGCACCAAACAAGCTATTAAACAATTTCAAGAGAAAGCAGGATTAAATATCGATGGGGTTGTTGGACCATTAACATTAGCTGCACTTGAAAAAGGAGAAGAAAGTTATATTAAAGTTGATAATAGTAATACAACTGCTTCTGCTAACACAACTGAAGTAAGCTCATCAAATTCAGCATTAGATCTTCGCAACTACGATCCTAACAAACAATGTGTTAATGGTTATGTAGATGCTAATGGTATTTGGGTACCAGATCCTTGTTTCAAGCCAGTATTTGTTTATAGATTTGGTAAAACAGCACAAGTAAACTCACAAAATGAACTAGATGCATATTTAGCAGATCGTTGGTCACTCACAAAGGAAAAGACTTTCGTAACTATTGGAAGAGTTAAAACACAAAATTTTACTGATGGAGTTCACTCACCTGTAAATGGTTTAAAAATGGAAAGTAGTGCAAATAATAAAATTGTTATAGGGATTAAAAATGATAACAATGTAAGGGCTAGGCCACAGTCGGGTCCTCAAAATGCTGATGCAGTATTCGAAGTACTTGTTGAAGGTGGAATGACAAGGTTTATAAATATTTTTTATGAATCAGATACATCCTATCATGGACCAATTAGATCTGCTAGACCCACTGATCCTACAGTTTTAAGACCATTAGATGGAATTTTAGTTGCCAGTGGTGCTACTGGCGGTTTAATACCTGAAATACTAGATATGGGTGTTCCTGTTATTACTGATAGAAGACCAGAATATTTTAGAATATCATCTAGAAGAGCTCCACATAATTTATATGCTGATACTTATAAACTAAAGTCATTAGCAATATCGAAAGGTTATAAAAAGTCTGAAAATCCACAACCATTATTTCCATGGGGTAATCCCAATATTTCAACTTGGGCAAACGGAAAAAGTGTAAAACTTAAATTTTCAAGTCAAACTTCAACTACTTGGACTTGGAATGGATCAAGCTATGTAAGAACGTATTATGATGCATATAGTGGTTCTAGCTCTGGTAATGTTCACAGTTGGAAAAATGAAGATGGATCAACTGGTGAAATTGCATTTAAAACTGTAATTGCTCTTTTTTGCGAACCGTATATACACCCTTTACAACTACCTTCTGTAAAAACAGTTGGCGAAGGTCGTGCTGTAATTCTGCACGGAGGAAAAATGATGGATGTAAGATGGAAACGAGGTTCCAATCTAGATCCGTTCCATATAGTTGATTCTAATGGAAATACTATGTATATTCCTGCTGGAAAACCCTGGATATCGTTGGTTCCTAGTACATTTTCACCTACTTTTGGCAATTAACTTTACTTTTATGTATTAAAAATGGTATATTAAGAGTGCGTTTCAATTAAGTGTGATACGCAGCCCTGTTGGGAAGCCCTCTTTTTGGGGGCTTCCGTTTTTTTTGGACTAATTTAATTCAGATAAGATATCTAACGTGTCTCCCCAAACAATGTCTGGTACATAAGCAATTAAATATGAACATCCTTCTTCTTCAAAACGTTCAATAGTAGAAAATACTTCTTCTTTAGTTCCAATTAATGGGCGATCGTAATAGTATTCTTTCGGAATATTAGTATATTCCGCAAGTTTGTTTATTTTTGAATCCAAGTCTTTACTATCTTTACCAATAAGAACATTTGTATGAAGTGTTCTACCAATTGCATTAAAATCACGACCCTCATTTAGACAATGTTCTTTTAATATTTCTGATTTATGTTTAAAGCCTTCAACATCAACATCCCAATTTCCATAATCTCCATATTTAGCTAAAAGTTTAAGTGTAACTTTTTCACCACCGCCACATACCCAGAGTGGTGGATATGGTTTTTGTAATGGTTTAGGTTGATTAATTGCTCCATTTATTTGATAGTACTTCCCACTAAAAATTGGAGCCTCTTCAGTAGTCATTAATTTATATATTATTAATGACTCTTCTAGCATTTTTAATCTGATTCCTGCTGTTGGATAGTCATATCCATAGGCTTTGTACTCATGATCATACCAACCAGCACCAATTGCATATTCAAGACGTCCACCAGACATTACGTCAATGTTAGAAGCAACTTTAGTTAAGTAAGCAGGATTCCTATATGAATTACAAGTACACATTTGCCCTAATCTTGCTTTTGAAGTTTTTTGTGATAAAGCTGACATCAAAGTCCAACATTCATACGTTGGGTCTTGTGTTGGTTTAGGTACAGTATGAAAATGATCATAGACCCATATAGATTCATAATTTAAATTTTCTATTTTAGAAGCTACATTCAATATGGTGTCCCACTGATTGTTTACATCTATACCATATAAATCCATTCGCCAACCTTGAGGAATGAATGCACCAATTTTCATATTATTATTATAGTTTTTTATTATTACGACGTTTTAAAAGTCTAAGTAGATCTGAAATATCTTCTCTCTCAGTTCTACTATTTAGATATTTAATACCAGAGATAAAGAATAAAATACTTGAAATAAAAATTAGAAAACTGTTAAGAATTTTTACAACAGCTGTATTTCTACATACAACTTCGTTCATTCTTAAATTCTTTTCACTGTACTCAATATTATTAACTAATATGTCATAAATTGATCCACAGTTTAATTTGAACTCTTGATATTTAAATCTAGAAACTCCGACAAATTCGATTTCTACATCGTCTATAAGATATAGAAATGTAAATAAATAAATCAAAAATAAAATTACTAATAAATATTTTTTATTATTCATAGACTAAATACACTTTACATTATGAATGAAATAACTTTGGTTGAAAATCAACTTAAAAGAATGCGATCAATGAATAAGTTCTATCATAAACAATTCTTGATAGATGTTCGCTTTTTCTTTATTTTGGGTACTCTTTCGGTAATTTTCTCCTTTAATGTAGTAGAAATTAACTATGTTTTGCCTCTTATATCATTGTTTGGTAGTGTAATTCTCGCTTTTCATGCATATTATCTTATATTTTCAAGAAATTACTCAGAATATTTAGAAAAAGAGATTAATAATTTACTTGAAAAGGATGTATTTATAACGCATAAGTTAGAAAACAAGTATTTTTTCCCAATTCAAGATAAAAAGATAGTTGTTGCAAAACTTGGAAATGATTTCTCTTGGTTTAGTTTCGTAACTTTGTTTATTACTTTTTATGGTATTTCTTTACATGTATATGGGATGTATAATATTTTTACAACACTAAATAGCATTAATTATTTTCTGTTTATAATATTTTTTACATTTATAACATTCATAATTGGATATTGGTGGTTCATTAATAATGAAGGCGAATCTAGATTAAGAAGAATATATGACAAATAAATTTACTAATTTTGATGGTGATAATTTAGATAATTATCTTGGCCATGAAATGATTGAAATAAAAGAAAATTATGTAAAGTCTAAATTAAATGTAAAAGATCACCACAAACAACCGATGGGTCTTGTTCATGGGGGGATATACTCCTCATTGGCTGAAACCATATGTTCTTATGGTGCAAATTTTTTAGGTATTGGAACTTTTGTTGGAGTAAATAATAATACAGATTTTTTATCAAGTGTTCAGGAGGGGGAAATAATCTGTATTGCTGAGCCGATAAAAATTGGAAGATCCTATCAACTTTGGGAATGTAAAATGTATCATGATGAAAATTTATGTGCAATATCGAAAGTTAGGCTTAGTAAAATAAGTTAATGAAGTTTCTCATCATTCTTTTTTTATTTACAGCATGCAATTCAAGTTCAAATTTAAATCCAGATTGTTGGAAATCTCAAAATGAAAAATGTAATGAACAAGAAAGAGTTAATACAAATAATATAAATATTGGTAATGTAGGAGGTGCAGGAGGTTAATTGAAAAAATATATAATACTTTTTTTATTATTCTCTTTATGCACATCAAGTGAAGAAACTGAAATAATACCTTTAGAAACAACTACTAGTTCAACGATAGGAGAACAAATGAGTGACAAGATATATGATTCACAACCGACTATGCAAATAGACTTAAGTAAATCATACACAGCTGTTATTAAAACTAATTTAGGTGACATGACTGTAGAATTTTTTACAGAAGATGCACCAAATACTGTAAATAATTTTATTTCATTATCAAAAGATGGATATTATGACAATGTTATATTTCATAGAGTAATTTCCGGGTTTATGATTCAAGGTGGAGATCCATCTGGAACAGGTCATGGTGACTATGGAAAATTTCCTGGATATGAATTTGAAGATGAATTAAACAACCAAAGACCTTATGAAAAAGGAATTTTAGCTATGGCTAATAGAGGTCCTAACACAAATGGAAGTCAATTTTTTATTATGCATGTGGATTATCCACTACCATACAGCTATACAATATTTGGGCAAGTAGTAGATGGATTTGATGTCATCGATAAAATAGCATCTGTTGAAACAGATTCAGCTGACAAACCTACAACAGATGTTGTAATTAGCACAGTTGAAGTTACCGAGAATTAAAATACTTTAAAGTTTTTTTACTAAATACTCCACCTGGAACACCCTTGGTGTTTTTTAGAAGGTATTTTTTTTCAAAGAGTTCTTTTGTAAGATTCTTAATGTAATTTTCAGAATAATTTAATTTTTTGGCTAAAAATAGTGAATAATTATTGTGATTGGATTTGATATAGAAGTCGTATACGTAAGCGTATTGACACATAAATTCATTACGATTTGTAGTACTTCTTGTATTAATATTTTTGACGAATTTAGATACATTAATTTTGTTGAAGTCTTTGTTACCTGTTTTTTTAATAAAATAGGTATTGTCTACATCTGCTAAGTTAGATATTTGTTTCTGTGCTTTTTTGTTCAAACTATATATATTTAATTTCCTTATATCTATGGAACTAATTGCATTGTTTGATTTTGAAGATATTTTTATTGATGTATTTTGTAATTGATATTGATTTATAAAATCGTACGTAAGTTCTACACTGTATTTACCGTTTACATTAGAGAATATATATAAAATATTCGAATTATTGAATTTTATATTATTCTTCATACAATCATCATATTAGGAATATTTATAAATATTTTTAATTAATTATGAAGTTCAGAGTTACATATAAGAGATATTATTATTAAATCATGAATGTTGACATTACATTACCTGATGGGTCAGTACGAAATTATGAATCACCCGTTACTGGTTATCAGATTGCTGAAAGCATAGGTCCTAGGTTACTTAAAGACGCTATTTGTGTTGAAATAGATAATAAATTTCAAGATTTATCTTTTGAAATATCAGAAAACATAAAAATAAGAATAGTAACTATTAAAGATTTAGATGCATTGCACATATTAAGGCATTCATCTGCACATATACTTGCTCAAGCAGTATTAAATCTATATCCGAATGCTCAGTTTGGAGTAGGCCCAAGTATCGAAAACGGATTTTACTATGATTTTCTCTTTGAAACTCCAATCAAAGAGAATGAACTTGAAAACATAGAGAAAGAAATGAAAAGAATTGCTAAGAGTGCACAAAGTTTCATTAGATCTGAAATAACAAAAAAAGATGCTGTAAAGATATTTAAAAATCAAAAATTAAAATTAGAGCTAATTGAATCAGCAGAATCTGATGAGGGTGTTGGTGAAGAGATAGTATCTACATATACAAATGATGAATTTATAGATTTGTGCATGGGACCGCATGTACCAACAACAAGTTTACTTAAGCATTTTAAACTGACCAAAGTTTCAGGTGCTTACTGGCGTGGTGATGAATCTAATATTCAACTACAAAGAATATATGGTACATCATGGTTCTCTAAAGAGGATTTAGATCAATACTTAATTCAACAAGAAGAAGCGGAAAAAAGAGATCATAGGAAGTTAGGTAACGAATTAGATTTATTTACTTCAAGTGAAGAATTAGGGTCTGGAAATTTTCTATGGAAACCGAAAGGTGCTGTTTTAAGAGATGTTATAGAAACTTACAGTAAAAAAGCACATTTACAAAATGGTTATTCTTTGGTAAATACTCCTCACATAGGTAAATCAATTTTATGGGAAACATCAGGTCATTTAGATCATTACAGCGAAAATATGTATCCTCCAATAAATCATGACGAAAATAACGAAACTTATTATTTAAAACCAATGAATTGTCCTTTTCATATCCTTGTATATAAAAGCGACTTACATTCATATAAAGAATTACCATTAAGATATTTTGAATTTGGCTCTGTGTATAGATATGAGAAAACTGGTGTTTTGCACGGATTGCTTAGACTTAGAGGGTTTACTCAAGACGATGCTCACATATTTTGTACAACTGATCAAATAAATGATGAAGTAAAAACACTTTTATCATTTTCTGTAAATTTGTTAGGAAGTTATGGCTTAACTGAAATTGAAGCGGATCTTTCTACAAAACCTACAAAATACATTGGAAGTGATAAAGATTGGGATAACGCTACTAATAGTCTTAAACAATCGTTAACAGAATTAAAAGTTCCATTTCAAACTGCTGACGGAGAGGGTGCATTTTATGGTCCAAAAATTGACTTACATGCAAAAGATGCAATCGGAAGAAGATGGCAATTAAGCACAATTCAAATCGACTTTGCTCAACCTGATAATTTTGATATTGAGTATGTAAATTCTGATAATAAGAAATCCAGACCTGTAATGATTCATAGAGCACTATTAGGATCAGTAGAACGATTTACAGCTGTGCTGTTGGAACACTTTGCGGGTAATTTACCAGGATGGCTTTCACCGATTCAGATTGATGTTTTAACTATAGGCAATGTTAATGAATATGCTCAAACCATTATTGACGATTTAAAATCATACAGAGTTAATTTAGATGACAGAAATATTCGACTTGGTGAAAAACTACATAATTCTGAAAAATCAAAAACCCCAATACAAATAATAATTGGTGAGAAAGATGTAGCAAGTAATACTATGGCTGTAAATATTTATGGAAAAGAAAACATGAAAGATGTTGATTATAAGAAGGCAATTAACAGTATTAAGAAATCCTTAAAAGAACCGGAGTTTAGTTTAGATGGTTGACGGAATTGAAATTGATAAAGATATTGCGGAAGAAACCCTTCTACCTGATGATTTAAACTCCTTAGCTGTTGGTAGTTATGTCGTTCCGGATCCTAGAAAGAGAAAACAGTATCCCTATGTTGTACTAGTAGTTGTGCTATTAAGTTTTATTACATCTTTAATAATTGACTTTGTATCTTATGTACCCGTGATAATTATTCTTAGTATTGTTACTTTGTTATTGTTCCTTGTTAATAATAAGTTCAAAATACAACAGCAAGAAGTTATTGAAAGAATTACAAATAATATCGTTCACTCAATTGGCTATTATTCAATTGCGTTGACATTTCAATTTACTTTTAAGAATATATTGACACCCGTCTGGACTGTAATTGTTTATTCCCATGAAAATCCCCCTTTAAACAAAACAATAATTGAAATTAACGCTTTTAGTGGGAAAGTTATTACTGAACCATACACTGAAAATTTAAATGCTTGAGAAATATTTTAAAAATAGTTCTGAAGTTTTTGCTAAGCCATTTATAAAGATATTAAAATATTTAAATTTAGAACCTAATACAGTATCAATATTTGGACTAGTTGTAATTATTGCTGGATCTTATTGCTTTTATCTTGAAAATAGAAATCTTGGTATTATATTAATTTTTCTAGGTAGTGCAATTGATGGTCTTGACGGTCCTTATGCACGTGAAATGGATTTAGTTACTGATAGAGGTGGAATTCTTGATTCTCTTATAGACAGGATAGGGGAATTAATAATTTGGAGCGTTGTCGGTATTTCATTCACAAATAGTGATATTGAACTCTTTACAATTTTTACCATACTTGTTTCGTCAAATTTAATTCCGTACATGCGAGCAAAATCTGAATATTTTGGACTACAAAATAAAAAAGGTTTAGCTGCAAGACCGGAAAGAGTAATATTCGCTGTATTGTTTATGTTTTTTAATTTTAACTTTTTCTATGTATACATATTCGCAGTTATTACATGGATAACAGCATTACAAAGATTTACATATCTGTATCAACATTTATCAAAATGAAATTTAGAATAATTAAATTTATACATCGTCTTATTAGAAAAATTAGTTTAAGTAAAATTTTGGTTTTATCCTATCCAATCGGATTAATATATTATTTTCTAACGCCAAGAAACAACATCAAACTTAATAAAAGAAAGAAAAATATTACAAACTACTCACCACTGCTTGTAAAAATTAATTACGTAAAGTACTGGATTGAAACTATATGGCTATCTAAAGAAGGCTATGAATCCCAAATTTTGCAAGATGTTGAAATAATTAACGAAGATGAAGTAAAAAAATTAAATAAAAATTTTAACTCTTTCATTATTGCTCTACCACATGTAGGTAATTGGGAATTTGCTATTCCAATGGGTAAACCTTTAAACCTTAAATTACTTGCGGTTGCAGAGCCTCTATCAGATATAAATATTCTTAAATGGTTTACAGACTTAAGAGAATCACTAGGTTGTAAAATAATATTAGGTGGAAAAGGTCAAAATACATACCAGCAATTAAGTAATTATCTTGATGAGGGATACCATGTTTGTTTGCTTGCAGATAGACATGTTGGTAAAAGTGGAATAGGTGTAGAGTTCTTTAATCAATTAGCAGCATTTCCTAAAGGTCCAGTTTCTTTATCTTTAGAAAAACAAATACCAATAATTCCAGCTACTTTTTTAAAAATAGATAATAAATATAAACTCGTTTTTGGAAAACCTTTTATAGTTCCTCATTTTGAAAATGATGCTCAAAGTATTCAGCATGGATTGAAAGTGTTGAGTAAAGAATTAGAAAAACTTATATTATTAGATCCGAACCAGTGGCATTCAATTCAACCTGTCTGGACAAGTGAGTATTAAAGTACTTATATTAACTCCATATTCATTTCAAAAATATGGGGGAGTGCAGAACCAAGTAAATCTTATCGAAGATTATTTGTCTTCGCATGAAAAATTTGAAGTTAAGGTATTTGCATATGGTAAAACAGAATCATTAGATTCGAATAAAGTTTTCAATATTCCATTTAATTCCTCTATATCATCAGTTTTACTTTTTCCAGATAGGAAATTGTTATTAGAATATATTGATTGGGCAGATGTTGTCCATGTACACGAACCATTTGTGCCTATATTTTTTTGGAAACTACCTAAAAATAAGAAATACATTTTTACCCACCATGCTTCATTAGGAGGGATTATTACGAATATATTAAGAATTATTTATAAATTTAATAGATATAGAAGCATAAGTACTTATGTAAGTAAATCGGCCGAATCTAACGCTCTATCCTTAAATAGTGAACCAGTATTGATTCCAAATATGATAAAAATTAATCAAAATATTTCTTTTAATAAAAGTCAAGGGTATCTGTTTATTGGTCGTCAAGAAACTAGGAAGAACTATAGCTTTTTTGTAAAACTATCAAATAATAAGCAATTTATAAACAAATTATTTTATGCAGTAACAAATAAAGATAAATCTGATAAAAATATTACAATTTTTAAAAATCCATCTGATGAATTTAAAAGTGAAATCTTTAGTAAATCTAATATCTATCTTGCTTTAAACACAAAAAGTGAAAGTTTCGGTATAACTCTTTTAGAAGCAGTTAATAATGGGAATCTTGTAATTTCAAGTGATTTAAGTTCTTTCATTGATGTATTACCAAATTCCTATATTGTATATAAAAATAATAATTTTGACTCATTATGTAATGTATTAACAAATTTAGATTCTGAAGATTTAAATCTCCTGTGGAATAAACAGTACAAAGATATACATAAGTATGATTTAGAAGAAAATATGAAGAAGTTCATTTTATTATATTTAAACTTATGATGTAATATTAAAGATATGAAAATCGAATCTACAAATAAAGTTAAAAAAGGTCTCGCAGAAATGCTTAAAGGTGGCGTCATCATGGACGTTGTAAATGCTGAACAAGCAAAAATTGCAGAAAAAGCTGGAGCAGTAGCTGTAATGGCTTTAGAACGAATACCTGCAGATATAAGGGCAGACGGTGGAGTAGCAAGAATGTCGTCTGTAGGTGTAATAAAAGAGGTAATGGACTCAGTCTCTATACCTGTGATGGCTAAAGCTAGGATTGGTCATTTTGTTGAAGCTCAAATTTTGGACTCATTGGGAATTGACTTTATTGATGAGTCAGAAGTATTAACACCCGCTGATGAGGTAAATCATATTAATAAACAAAATTTCAAAGCTCCATTTGTATGTGGTGCTACTGGATTGGGTGAAGCTACAAGAAGAATCGCTGAAGGTGCTTCAATGATAAGAACAAAAGGTGAAGCTGGCACTGGAAATGTTGTGGAAGCAGTAAGACATATGAGAACTATTATCAATGAATTGAATGAAGTTATCGCATGTGATGAAAATGAAATTGTGGCTCTTAGTAAAAAGTTTCGGGCTCCTCTTAATGTGTTAGAAGAAATAAAAGAACAAAATAAACTACCAGTAGTCAATTTTGCTGCTGGTGGAATTGCAACACCTGCTGACGCTGCTTTAATGATGCAATTGGGATGCGATGGTGTTTTTGTTGGTTCTGGTATATTTAAGAGCGGTGATCCCGCTGAAAGAGCAGAAGCAATTGTAATTGCAACTACTAACTACAATGATCCGAAAGTTCTTTCTGAAGTATCCAAAGACCTCGGTGAACCTATGGTAGGTATAAACATTGATACATTATCTGAGGAAGAGAAATTAGCTAAAAGAGGTTGGTAATTGAAAGTTGGGATACTTTCATTCCAAGGTAGTTTTCTTGACCATTCAAAAAGCATTCATGAACTTGGTTATGAATCATTATTAATCAAACAATCTAAAGATTTAACGTTTGTGGATGCTTTAATTCTCCCTGGTGGAGAATCTACAGCAATGAAAAAGATTAATCAATTTAGTAATTTATTAACTGATTTAGATCAACTTATTAAGGATGGCATACCTACTTTAACTACATGTGCTGGAACAATACTCTTAGCTAAAGAAGTTATTGGCGGTGAAGTAACAATTCCAAATATTGATATTGAAGTTACAAGAAATGCATATGGTAGACAGACAGAATCATTTGAAGGAAGTGTAAAGTTTTTTGAAAACGAAGATATTTATTGTTTTATTAGAGCACCAAAAATATCAAAAATATTGTCTGATACAGTAAATGTGATTGCTCAACATAATGATGAGATAGTTGGAGTTGCTCAAGAAAATGTTGTTTCATTAACATATCATCCTGAACTGAATAATGACGAATATTATTTAAATTGGTTAAACGATTTTATTAAAGAAGGTAAAAATGTCCGGTCATTCTAAATGGTCTACTATCAAGAGAAAAAAAGGTGTAAATGATGCAAAAAGAGGTAAATTATTTGCAAAGTTAATTAAAGGAATAGAAGTAGCTGCAAAAAACGGTGGTACTGATCCATCAGCAAATGCATCTTTATATCAAGCAATTTCAAAAGCAAAATCCAGTTCTGTTCCGAATGACAATATTGAACGAGCTTTAAAAAGAATTGACGGAAATTCTGATACTGGAGAAATATTTGAACTTACGTATGAAGGTTATGGACCTTTTGGAGTGGCTATTTTAATTAACTGTCTAACTGATAATAAAAATAGAACTTCCTCTGATGTTAGAGCTGCTTTAACTAAAAACAACGGATCAATGGGTAATCCTGGTAGTGTTAATTATTTATTTGAAAGAAAGGCTATATTTCAATTCGACACATTTGATGATGAACTTATTGAAATGGGTATAAATAACAATTGTTTAGAAATTCAAGAAGATAAAAATTCATTAACATTTGAATACGATCCTAAGGATTTTAAGTTAATTTATGAACTTTTCAACTCAAGCCCTTACACACCATCCAATGCTGAAGTAGCCTATATACCTTCTTCATCAATAAATTTAAATGCAGATCAATTTACTAAAATAACAAAATTGATTGAGTCTTTAGAAGAACTTGACGATGTTCAAGACGTTTACGCAAATTTTGATATTAAAGAAAAAGAACTAGAGTCATTACTTTCTGAATAATAAAAAGTAATATTTAGATATGGTTAATAAAGCAAAAAAACAGGGAACTACGTACGAAACAAATATAGTAAATAGATTAAATAAAAATAATAAATTTAAATCACAACGATTTGCAGAAGGTGGATCGAAAGATTTAGGAGATGTCCAACTTTTCGTTGATGATGAAGAATATTTTATAGAAGCTAAATCCCGACAAAATTTAAACATTCATCAATCATTAGATAAAGCAATAGAAAAATCAGGAAGTGATAATACTGTTTTATTTTGGAAAAAGTTAAAAAAGAGAGATGGTAATTCTAGAAGATCATCAGACGGTATGCCAGAAGTTGTATCAATGTCATATGATTTATTTATTAAATTATTAAATAAATAATGCCTTTTGAGTCAAAGGTTTATAATTACAATCTTCCTAAAGAGTCTATAAACCAAACTCCATATACAGATCCAAATTTATCTAAATTATTAATAGCTGAAACAAAACAGATTATTGAATTTAAAGATTTAAGCTCGATAATAAAGAAACCGTCATTATTCATTCTGAACAAATCTCAAGTACAAAGTGTAAAAGTTGTAAGTAAAAAATCTACTGGAGGAAAAATAGAAGTATTTGTTTTAGACATTCAATCTACTTATATTGCAAAATGTTTAATTAAATCCACCGATAAAAAAGTCCTTAATAAAAAATATAAACTTCAAAAATTTAACTTCGAAATTATAAGAATCTTAAATGATACATATGAGATTAAATTTAATATCCCAGTGTCAGAAATAATTAAAAGTCATGGTCAAATTCCGTTGCCTCCATACATAAAAGATGATTCTTCTAAGTATGAATATTACAATAACCAATTTGCTGAAGGTGGGTTTTCTGTTGCATCTCCTACTGCAGGTTTACATTTTTCTAATCAACAAATAAATAAACTTACAAAAGAAGGACACAAATTTATTTTTATAAATTTAGATGTGAATATAGATACTTTTAAGCCTATAACCGAAAGATACTTAGAAGATCACAAAATACATAAAGAAAATTATCAAATCAGTAAAAATGATTTTGAAATAATTTTAAATGCTAAAAATTCAAATACAGACATTTATTGTATTGGAACAACATCATTAAGAGCTTTAGAGTCTGCTTATGTAACTGGGGAACTTTCAAGTTCTACAGATTATTTTATATATCCAGATACAAAAATTAATATTCCTAACTATTTGATTACTAATTTTCATGCACCAAATAGTTCACTACTTTCAATAGTGGATTGTATATACGGATCTCAATGGAAAGATTTATATAATTTTGCTATTGATTCTGAATTAAAATTTTTAAGTTTTGGTGATGCAGTACTATTTAATGTAAATGAATAAAATTAACTTAAAAACGATCGCTACAGATGGTAAAGCTAGAGTTAATGATGTAATAATTAATGGTAAATCTCTTCAAACTCCTACATTCATGCCAGTTGCAACAAGAGGTGCAATTAAATCTCTCCCTCTTAATTATTTAGAAAAAACTGATGTTCTTTTAGCTAATACCTACCATCTCTATCTTCGGCCTGGGCTTGATGTAATTAAAGAGTTCGAAGGACTGCATAATTTTATTGGCTGGGATAATTTAATACTGACTGATTCTGGTGGTTTTCAGGGATGGTCAATTCCAAATAAGTTCAATGAAGATGGTATAGAGTTTAAAAATATTTATGATGGATCTAAATTTTTTATGGATCCAATTTTATCAATGGATATACAAAATACTTTAAATAGTGATATCGCAATGATTCTAGATTCCTTAGTGGATATAGATAAAGATTATAACAATCAGCTTGAATCTATAAATACAACAAAAAAATGGGCTGAAATTGCTCGTGAATATCATTCGAATAATAATCAATCCTTATTCGGAATTGTGCAGGGAGGTAAGTTTTTTGAATTGAGAGAAAAATCAACTATCGATATGGTTTCATTAAATTTTGATGGTTACGCAATAGGTGGTTTAGCAATAGGTGAAACACCACAGGAGAGAAAAAGCATAGTAGATTTTACTGTAGATTTTCTTCCAAAAGATAAATTAAGGTATGTAATGGGTTTAGGTGATATTGAAGGAATGCTTAATCTAATAGATTCAGGGATAGATATGTTTGATTGCGTATGGCCTGCACGTTTAGCACGACACGGAAAAATAATTAATAAAGGTAAATTCTTTAATCTGAAAAATAGTCAATATAAAAACGACACAGAACCTATGGTTTTAGACTGTGATTGTTTAGTCTGTAAAAAATATTCAAAAGCATATTTAAGACATTTACTTATAAATGAATCCACTTCAGCATGGCTATATTTGACTTTACATAATATATCTCAGACTGAAAATATACTTTCCGAAGTTAGAAAAAGTATATTAAACTCAGAATTTGAAAACTATAAAGAAAGTATCATAAATGGATGATTTAATTGCCCTTTTACCGTTGGTAACGGTTTTCTTATTGTTTTACTTAATCCTTTACATACCTCAAAGAAGACGCCAAAAAAAACATAAATCTTACATTGAAGCATTAAAAATTGGTGATGATGTTGTCACTGATTCTGGTATATACGGTAGAGTTACCAATATAAAAGAAGAGAGCATAACGCTTGTCCTTAAAAAAGGTGAAATTGAAATATTAAAGAGCAAAATACTTCATAAATAGATCATGAAACGAATCATAAAACTTTTATTTTTACCATTACTTTCTGCAGGTTTGTTAACTTATGTATTCATGAATTCAATACAACCTAAACTAGGCCTTGATCTCCAGGGTGGTATATCAGTTATTCTGACAGCTGAAGAAGATACTGAACCAGAACTAATTGAACAAGCTGTTGAAATTATGAGAACAAGAATTGCGGCATTTGGAGAAGTGCAAGAACCTGAAATATCAATAAGTGGAGAAAACTCTGTATTAGTTCAACTACCAGGTTTAACTGACCAGGAAAAAGCATTAGAAGCAGTAGGGACAACAGGTTTATTAACATTTAGGCCAGTTATTAGTTCTTCAATGCAATCTGGTTATTCGCCAGCTTTAACTATTACTGAAAATCCTGATGATCCAGAAAATCCTATAATTACAGCAGTTCCCGGTGTAAACGAATTAACAGGACTGTCTATAAATGATGATCCTTCAACTACTTCTTATTTATTATCAATCAGAGATGGATTCCCAGTTATTTATGAATTAGGCCCAGCTGAGTTAACAGGTAATGATATTGACGATGCTTTAGCGGTGTATCCGCAAAACGAATGGGTTGTACAGTTAAATTTTAAGGATGAATCTGCTGATAAGTTTACTGAGTTAACAAAAGTTCTCGCATCTAATATGGGAGACCAACGTAAATTAGCAATAGTTTTAGATGAGGAAGTAATTTCTGCTCCTCAAGTAGCCTTTGATGTTAATCCAGATATTGGCATTACAGGAGGAACTGCATCTATTTCTATGGGTAATGTTGATCAAGGTGAATCTGCAAATAACCTTGCAGTTATATTACGCTACGGTGCTTTGCCAGTTTCATTTGAAAGATCTTCAATTCAAAAAGTATCAGCTACTTTAGGTGAAAATACACTTAATTTAGGCCTACAAGCTGGAATAGTAGGTCTTATTATCGTAAGCGTATTTTTATTACTTTATTACCGTCTTTCTGGCTTGATAGCGATTGTTGGCTTAGCATCTTTTGGTGCTTTATTTTACTCAGTTATTTCACTTCTTGGTGAATGGCAAGGATACACGTTAACTCTTGCTGGAATAGCGGGTGTTATTGTATCAATTGGGCTTACAGCTGACTCATATATTGTGATATTTGAAAAACTTAAAGATGAATTAAAAATTGGTCGTTCTTTCAACTTTGCTACTGAAAAAGCAGTTAAAGAAGCTTGGAACACAATATTAGTAGCTGACTTTGTTTCAATCATTGCAGCTATCATTCTTTACTTACTAGCTGTAGGTCCTATTAGAGGTTTTGCTTTAACTTTAGGATTAGCAACAGTATTTGATTTGTTTTATACAAGAATGTTCATATCAACTGCAGTGCCTGTTGTTGGTAATATGACTGATAATCCAAGATTTTATTTTCCTTTGAATAGAAAGGATATTGAGAATGTTTAAAAGATTATTTCTAGGTACTACACAAATTGACTTTAAAGATATAGGTCCGAAATTCTATAAAATATTCATTTTTGAAATGTTAATATTTGGAGCAATTCTAATAGCTTCTCTTTTTGGTGTTTTGTCATTAAATTTATCTGTTGATTTTACTGGTGGAACAACATATCAACTAGATACTGAATATTCTGATAATGATATTGCAGATGTTTTAGACAACTCTATCTTAGAAGTTTCTCGTTATCAAACATTTGAAAACTCTAATACATTAATTTTTAGAGCTGTAGAGTCCACACAAGATAATGAAACAGAATTTTTAAATTATCTAAGTAATAAATTTGATGTACCAACTGGAGAAATAGATTTTCAAAGAGTTGGCCCAACTTTTGGTCAAGATATCACTGAAAAAGGTATTAGGGCATTAGTTATATTCATTACAATAATCGCTTTACTTATTTCGCTAAGATATGAATACAGGTATTCCTTTATTGCTCTAGTTGCGTTACTACATGACTTATTGTTAACTTTCTCAATTTATATTCTTATAGGTCTTGAAATTACGCCTTCTACAGTAATAGCACTTTTAACTATTCTTGGTTATTCCCTCTATGACACAGTTATATTATTTGATAAATTAAGTGACTCGCAAAAAGCATTTAAGTTAAATAGTTTAAATAAAGATGTACTAAACAAAACATTTAATGAAGTATTGATGAGAAGTATTAACACATCATTAACATCTGCTATACCTATAATTTCAATTATTGTCATTGGTAATTATTTAGGAATTGAAGGCAATCTTGCTGATTTCGCAATACCATTGCTAATTGGTATAGTTTCCGGTACGTATAGTTCTATATTTGTTACTGTTCCATTTTTATCAAAAATTATTAAAACCAAATAAATTTAGTACCATTAGGTTATGGCAACTATAAGCCCATCAAAAGAAGTAAATAAACTATACGACAAATTATTAGGTTATTTTAATCCCAAGGATCAGGCTTATATAAATAGAGCATTTCAATATGCCTATGATGGTCACAATGGACAAAATAGAAAATCTGGCGAGCCCTATATTACACATCCATTACATGTTGCAATATATTTATGTGAGTTAAATTTTGATAAAGAAACGATTGCAGCAGCATTACTACATGATCTAATTGAAGATACTGATATAACATATGAAGCTTTAAAAAAAGAATTTGGAGAAGAAGTTGCTGATATTGTAGATGGAGTCACAAAATTAGATAAGATCAAATACAGCAGTAACGAAGAAGCAAAAGCGGATGCTATAAGAAAAATGGTTATCGCTATGTCAAAGGATATAAGAGTATTAATACTTAAATTAGCTGACAGATTGCACAATATTCAAACTATAGAATATCACCAAGATTGGAAACAAGAGAAGATCGCTAATGAAACATTGTATGTTTATGCTCCACTGGCTCACAGATTAGGTTTTCAATCAATAAAGCATGTTCTTGAAGATAAATCATTCAAAATCTTACATGCAAATCAAGATAAAGAAATAAAAGATATGATTACAGAGACAAATCCTGATCGTGATTCACAAATAGGAAATTCTATTGAAATTATAAAAACTCTTTTGAACGATAATTCTATGTCTGCTGAAGTATATGGAAGACCAAAACACAATTATTCAATATATAAGAAAATTGTTAACCAAGGACTTACTTTCAATGAAATTAATGATCTTATTGGAATAAGAATAGTGACAGATGATGTTAAAAATTGCTACACAATACTTGGTCTAATTCATGCTAACTTTCAACCTGTACTTGGTAGATTTAAAGATTTCATATCAATGCCAAAATTTAATCTTTATCAAAGTTTACATACAACAGTGTTAACTAGTGATGGAACCAAAATGGAGATACAAATAAGAACACATGATATGCACTACAGAGCAGAATATGGTGTAGCCGCTCATTGGAAATATAAAGAAAAACCATCAAATGACCTTACATCTTGGACTAATGAGTTATCAGAAATCTCAAATGAATACCCGGATCCAAATGAATTTTTACAACACATGAAACTTGATCTTTATGAAAATGAAGTATTTTGCTTAACACCAGAAGGAGATGTTATTGCTTTACCTCAGGGATCAACCCCAGTAGATTTTGCTTTTGCTATTCATACGCAAGTGGGTGAAAAATTAATAGGAGCAAAAGTAAATGGTAAATTAGTAAATTTAAGCAATCTCTTAAAATCTGGAGACACAATTGAAATATTAACTAGTAAAGATAAAGACAAAGGACCAAGTAGAGATTGGTTAAATATTGTAAAGACCTCAAGAGCTAGGTCAAAAATAAAGCAATGGTATCAAAAACAAATGAAAAATGAAGATATTCAAAAAGGTAAAACTACATTGAATTCTTGGCTAGATGAAAATCCTGAAATATTAGAAACTACTTCAAAAGATCAATTGATGGATGAACTATTAAAAGATTTGAAATTACCTAATTTAGAAACACTTTATCAAAATCTTGGAAATGGCAACACTGGAATTAATTCAATAAGTAATAGGATTAACAAAATTGTATTTCCAGGTGAAATATCCGTTGATGAAGATCTATATTCTCCTGAAATTAAAGAAGACTCAAAATCAGATTTAGTTATTGTTGAAGGATATGATGACATAAAAGTTCGAATGGGTAAATGTTGTGTTCCCGTACCAGGTGATGACATACTTGGCTTTGTAACTATTTCTAATGGTATAGCAATACATAGATCTGATTGTTTAAATGTACAAATAGATTCTACAAAAGGTGAACGAATAATTGATGTAAGTTGGGGATATACAGGAAATACAGGAATTGTTGTATGGTTAGAGATTGAAGCTATTGATAGACCTTATCTACTTAGAGATGCAACAATAGCTATTTCTGATAATGGTGGAAATATATTGGTAGCTAAATCTGTAACAAGTAGTAAGCGAATTGTTAACCTAATATTTCAAGTTGAAATAAGTGACAATGATCAATTAGATGCGATTATAAATGATGCTAAGAACATCGAGAATGTATTTGATGCTTCCCGGATTTACCCAGGCAGAAAATGAGTTCTGTAATATATACATTTACAAGCTTCACAACATCAAATTCATATATAGTAAAGCCATTTAACGATGAAAAATGTTTTATAGTAGACCTGCCACCAGATTTAGATAATGTTATTGAATTTATAAAGAATAATAATCTAACTGTTGCTGGTGCATTAATAACACACGGTCATTATGATCACTCACTAGGTCTACCAACCTTTGAAGGAAAAGCATATATTAATTTAGATGATGAATTTCTAGCTAGAAATCCACAAGATCAAATTAGATCATTATTAGGAAATTCTTTTGAAGTAGGAGAGTACACAGGCGATTTATATTCCATTTCAGAACTACCAAGTGAAATTGTTAAAGTTCATAAAAATCCAGGCCATACCAAAGGCAGTGTCTCTTATGAGTTCCCTGAAGAAGGCTTGATATTTACAGGGGATTTTGTATTTAAAGATGGTATCGGCAGAACAGATCTATTTTCAGGCTCTATGGACGAAATGAAATATTCCATCAACAATACATTTCTAAATTTTAATGAAGAATATGATATTTTACCCGGCCATGGTCCTTCAGATAAGGTAAAAACGATAAAAGAAAATAATGAATTTATTAAGATGTTAATAGATGATTGAACAAGTAAAAGGTACAAGAAATATCGCAAATGATGATTCTGCGAAATTTTTACATGTTAAAAATACTTTTATTAATAAATTTTCTGATTACGGATACAAATATATCCAAACACCTTTGCTTGAATATAAGGAATTATTTGATAAATCTATTGGAGAATCTTCTGAAATCGTCACTAAACAAATGTATGAACTAAAAGATAAAGGTGGTAGGGATTTAGTTTTAAGACCTGAAGGTACGTCAAGTGTAGTAAGGTATCATGCTGAATTTAATAAAGATAATACAAGTAAATACTCTTATTTTGGATCTATGTTTAGATATGAGAATCCTCAAAAGAATAGATATCGAGAATTTAATCAAGCTGGTGCTGAAATAGTCGGATTAATTGATATTTATTCTGATTTTCAAATTATTAATGATTCGTTAAATTTTATTAATAACTTATTGCCCGGAACAACACTGAAAATCAATACTATAGGAAGCATCGAAGATAGAGAAGCTTATGTAAAAGTACTATATAAATATTTTTCCAAAAATAAAGAAAAATTATCAAATGAGAGTCTAGAAAAAATTGAAAACAATACATTGAGGATACTCGATTCCAACAACTCAGAGGATAGAGAAATTATAAGTAACGCACCTACAATTAACGAATATATAAACACTCATTCAAAAGAAAATTTTGAAAGTTTACTGAGATTACTTGATAATTCTCAAATAAATTATGAGATAGACTACTCACTAGTTAGAGGTTTAGATTACTACAATGATTTGACTTTTGAGTTTCACACAGAAGAAAGTGTAGTAGTTGGTGGGGGTGGTAGATATGATAATCTAGCCAAAATTCTCTCCATTGGTGACTTTAACGGTGTAGGTGTTGCCTTTGGTGTAGAAAGGATAATGAATTTACTCTCAGAAATTAATATATCATCTAAGTACTATCTACTTGGCACAAATATTGATAATCTAACTAAATACTCAAAAATTTTGGATGAAAATAATATCAATTACAATAAACCATCTAGAGTTTCTAAAGAAAATTCACAATTTAAAGAAGCTAAAAAGTTAAATGCAGAATATTTAATAAATGCAGATGAAGATACAATTAAGAACTTAATAACAAACGAGACAGAAGCATTTGATATAGAGGTTATCCTTGAACATTAAAGACTTAGAAAATTTAAAAGACGGACAGCAAGTAATTGAACTTACCGGATGGGTTGATAATATACGAGACCATGGTGGTTTAACTTTTGTTGATTTACGAGATTTTACAGGTTTAATTCAACTTGTTTTTGATAAAAGTGGTGACGTAGATACAAAATTGAAAAACGAATTCTATATAACAATTAACGGTACATTCAAAAAAAGAGATGAATCACTAATAAATGATAAAATTTTATTCGGCGATTATGAAATAGAAGTAACAGACTTAATAATTATTAATCAAAGTAAAACACTTCCATTTCAGATTGAAGATTCAATAGAAACTGATGAAAATATACGTTTGAAATATAGGTATTTAGATTTAAGACGACAACCTATGAAAGTCAACATTATCACACGATCGAATACGTTTAAAAGTATTAGATCCATTATGAATCAATTAAATATATTTGAAATAGATACACCAACTCTTATTAAATCAACACCAGAAGGTGCAAAAGATTTCCTAGTACCATCGCGTAAATCTCCAAGTAATTTTTATGCTCTTCCACAATCGCCACAGATGTATAAACAGTTATTTATGATGTCAGGTTTTCCTAATTATTATCAAATAGCTAAGTGTTACAGAGATGAAGATTCTAGAAAAGATAGACAACCAGAGTTCACTCAATTAGATTTAGAGTTTTCTGACGCTAGTCCAGAATTAGTAAAATCAAAAGTTGAAGAGATTGTAAAGTTTGTATTTAGTGATGCTTATGATTGCAAAATTAAAACACCATTTAATACATTAACTTATGAAGAAGCAATTAATTTTTATGGTACTGATAAACCAGATTTGAGAATTGAAGAAAAAATATTTGATATCACAGATATTTTTACTGATACATCTATTAATTTCCTTAATGATATCTTGTCTTCACAAGGATCTATTAAAGCCTTGCACACTAAAGAATTACTGACTCGAAAACAAATAGACGATTTAGACACTGAAATTAAGGAACTAGGCTCTAATGGTTTAGGATGGTTTAAAATTGAAGATACCAATATCAGTGGGCCGTTAGCAAAATTATTAAATGATAATGAAAAATCAAAATTGCTTTCATACGGATCAGGTACTTTATTATTTCAAGCAGGAATCATTAAAGAAATTGCAAACTTTTTAGATGTAATTAGAAGGACGGTATTTCAACCCTTAAATAATGATGTTTATTCTTTCGTTTGGATTGAAGATTTTCCATTTTTCGAGGTCGAAGATGGTGAATTACAGCCATCTCACCATCCTTTTACTTCGCCTAAAAGCAATGAAATATTCAAAGATGACCCAACTAATGCAACAGCACTTCATTATGACCTCGTATTAAATGGTGTAGAGCTTGGCTCTGGTTCTCAAAGAATTAATAATCCTGAAATTCAAACTTTAGTTCTTGAAAAGTGGGGTTTAAGTAAAGAAGAAATATCAGAAAGATTTGGATGGTTTATAGAGGCTCTATCATACGGAACACCTGTCCATGCTGGCTTCGCTATAGGTATAGATAGACTTATCGCTGAAGTATTAAATCAACCATCTATAAGAGACGTTATACCATTTCCTAAAACACAATCAGGGTTAGATCCTCTTACAAACGCTCCAGCTAATATTGAAGAAGAAGTTCTTGAAGAATATAATCTTAAATATATAAATAAAGATGAATAGTAATAAAATACGAGAAAGCTTTTTAAGTTTTTTTGAAACAAAAGGTCACAACATAATTCCTTCATCTTCGCTGATTCCTCATGACAATTCACTTTTATTTACGGCTGCAGGAATGGTTCCTTTAAAAGATTATTTTTTAGGTAATAAAAAAACAGACACTCCAAATATGGTCTCTTCACAAAAATGTATAAGAACAATTGATATAGATATCATAGGAGAGACTGATAGGCATTTATCTTTTTTTGAAATGTTAGGGAACTTCAGTGTAGGTGAATATTTTAAAGAAGATGCAATTAAATATTCTTACGAATACATAACAGAAGTCCTTAAAGTAGATAAAGATAAATTGTGGTTCACTGTTTATAAAGATGACGATGAAGCATACAATATCTGGAAAAATGTCATTGGTGTTCCAGAAAAACGTATCCAAAGAGGAAATGAGGATAATTTCTGGCATATGAACATACCTGGTCCTTGTGGTCCCTGTTCAGAAATATTCATTGATAGAGGTTCAAAATATGGCAAAGATGGCGGCCCAATTGGTGGTGGTGAAGATAGATTCATTGAAATTTGGAATTTGGTATTTATGGAATCTATTCAAGACCAACCATTTCAAGTCATTGATGAGCTACCCAAAAAGAATATAGATACCGGTATGGGACTTGAAAGAATTGCAATGATAATGCAAGACAAAGATAACTTATTTGATACTGATTTATTCAAACCATTACGTGATGCATTATTATCACAAATAACTGTAAACGATAATAAATATGAAAAGATAATTATTGATCATATTAAATCATCAACTTTCATGATCTCTGATGGTGTAGTACCAACTAATGAAGGAAGGGGTTATGTATTAAGAAGGTTAATAAGACGAGCTATTAGAGCTTACAATCAATTAAATTCATCAAATACAAGCCTTACTTTCTTAATAGAAATAGTTATTGATATGTATGCATCTTCATATCCAGAACTTCAAGACAATAAAGATAAAATTCTAAAGTTGTTTATAAAAGAAGAAGAGATATTTCAAAAAACACTAAATAAAGGACTACAGGAAATTAACAATCTAATATCTTCCAATAAATCAATAACTCCTAAAGATGCTTTTTATCTATTTGAAACTTTTGGATTCCCATACGAACTGACTAAAGAAATATCTGCAGAAAATAAAATTGATATTAATGACGAAGACTTTAATAAGCTATATGATGAGCACAAGGAGAAATCTAAAGCTGAAAAATCATTAGGAAATGAGAATATGGAAATAGAAGTTGAGTTGAATGAATTTGTTGGTTATGAAAACACAGAATCTACATCAAAAATATATCAAGTTGAAACTTATGATGATAATTTTATAATTTTTACAGAAGAAAACCCATTTTATTTCGAAGCTGGAGGCCAAATATCAGATAAAGGTGTAATAACAATAGATGATACTTCTATTGAAGTAATAGATGTATTTCAGGCAAGTAATGGCGCAACTGGTTTAATCGTTGATTCTGATATTTTCAAAGTGGATCAAGAAGTGAAACTATCCGTTAACAAAAGTTTTAGATCAGGTGTTTCTAAAAGTCATACAGGAGCACATATAGTTCATTCAGCACTGCGTAATATTCTTGGTGACCACGTTGCTCAAGCAGGGTCGAATGTTACACCTGGTAAATTTAGATTTGATTTCAGTCATACCGAAAAAGTTTCTCAGGAGGAGTTAGATGAAATATTTGCTTTATCTAATAGTGCAGTGTTTGAGGACTATGAAGTTAATACCAATATTATGAATATTGATGAAGCTAAAAATGAAGGTGCGTTAGCTTTTTTTGGTGATAAATACGATGATGATGTACGAGTTGTAAATATTGGTGATTTTTCAAAAGAATTATGTGGTGGAACACATGTGCACAATTCACATGATGTTGGACTTATTGTTCTGTTACAGGAATCTTCTATTGGATCAAACCTTAGAAGGGTAGAGATGCTTTCAGGTAAACTAGCTTATGAATTTTTATCTAATGCATACAAGTCATATAAATCTGTATCGAATATTTTAAAGGTAGGTGTTGACGATGTTCAAAATAAACTTCAATCACAATTAGAAACTTTAGAAACTTATGAAGAAAAATTTAAAAAAGTTAGAGAACAAGAAATGACAAATCTTGTAAGTAATATTGATGAGCACATAGAAGAAATAAATAATTACAAAGTATATATTGAAGAAGTATCTCTCGATAGCACAAACGAACTTCGTAATTTAGCACTACAAATAATCAATGAATCTAATGTTGATATAACTTTAATATATGCATCTATCAATGGAAAAAATTCTATAGTAGGAGCTACCAAAAATAATGTGTCATTAAACATCTCAACTTTAGTTACAGAAGTATCAAAATTATACGGTGGTGGAGCATCCAAAGATCCTAATCTTTCGATAGGTGGAGGTCCTAATAATTATAAAACAGCTGATGCATTGAAATTAGCTAAAGAGCTAATTCTTAAAGACAAATAATTTTGAACAATATTTTATCAATCGATTTTGGTGAAAGGTATCTTGGGATAGCTGTAAGAACTGAAAAAACTATTATTCCTATAGCTATAAATGTTATTGATTCAAAAAAGGATGAACCAATATCTGCGGTAAAGAAGTATGTAAATGAGTATCGGATTCAATTGATTGTTGTTGGATATCCTATAGGGTTAAATAATTCCGAAAATCGTATGACGAACTTAGTTGATCAATTTATTAAGGAGTTAGATACATTAAATTTAGAGGTTCATAAAATAGACGAAAGATTGTCTTCAAAACTTTTTAATAATATTAAAAGCGAAAGAATCGATGATCTTTCAGCATTGGAAATATTAGAAAGCTATTTGTCTCAAAGTGAATAATTTTTATTTAAAAAATCGTGCTTATATACAGTTATTTGCCACGGTAATTTCAATTTTTACTGTCTACAACATTGTTACAAGTTCTGCTGACTCTATTGAAAGCAGTAATATAAACAATGATATTTCAGAAACAAATATAGAAATAATTACTGTAAATATACCTCAAGGTTCTGCAGCTGCTGAAATTTCAAGTATTTTAGATGCCACTGGAGTAATATCTTCAAAATTAGCATTCGAATTATACCTAAGAAATGAAAATTTAACTGATAAATTACGTGCTGGCACCTACGAACTTCCTAATAATTTATCCTTTGAAGATTTAACAGCATTATTGTTGAAGGGTCCTCCTCTAAAAACATACACAATAACTATCCCAGAAGGTTTATGGATTTCTGAAACTTTAGAAACCCTATCAGCACAAACAGGTTACGAAGTAATTCAACTTGAAAATTCATTAACTTCTGGTCAGGTTGTAAGTAAGCATTTAACTAACGAGCAATCTCAAGTATTACAAAATTGGGAAGGATTGCTTTTTCCAAACACTTATCAGATCGATATAGAAGCTAATGGAGAAGATATTCTACAAATTCTAGTAAATGAACTTGAAGCTAGATACGATTCACTTCTATCATCAAATTCTCTGCCAGAATGGATTAATGATGCAAATGAATTTTTTACGATTGCAAGTCTTATAGAAGCTGAAGCCAAGCTAGAAGAAGATAGACCGTTAGTTTCATCTGTAATAAAAAACAGGCTTGAAGAAGATATGTTATTACAAATTGATGCTGCAGTTCTTTACGCTTTGCAAAAAAGGAAATCTCAAGTTTTATTGATAGATTTGCAAGTGGATAGTCCTTACAACATTTATAAATATACAGGATTACCACCAACACCAATATCTGGATTTGGTGAAAGAGCTATGCAAGCAATTTTCAACACACCAAAAAATGATTTTATATACTATCTATTAACGGATGTAAATGGAAAAATGACTTTTACAAATAATTATGAAGAATTCATAAACTTAAAAAATAAAGCTAAAGAAGAAGGTGTAATTCCATAATGGTATCTACAAATGACATGAGACCCGGCCAATCAATTATTGTGGATAATGTCTTGTATCAAATACTTGAATATCAACATGTGAAACCAGGTAAAGGCAAAGCTTTTGTTAAAACTAAACTTAAAAATTTATCAAATGGCGGAAACATAGAAAAAACTTTCCGAGCAGATGAAGATGTACAGCAAGCATACATAGATAAACAATCATTTCAATTTCTATACAACGACTCAGATGAATATTATTTCATGAATAATGATTCATTTGAACAAATTTCAATTGACCGATCAGTTCTCGATGGCCAGGAAATTTTATTAAAACCAAATGAAGAAGTTACTATCGCAATGCATGAAAATAATCCTATAGATATTATTCTTCCTACAACAGTAACTTTGCAAGTTACAAAATCTGAACCAGCAGTTAAAGGTGACTCAGTCAATTCATCTACAAAAGAAGTAACGTGTGAAACTGGATTTACATTACAGGTGCCTATGTTTATAGAGGAAAATGAATTTATAAAAATTGATACTAAAACTTATACTTACATAACTCGCGCATGAAAAATGATTTTAGACATTATTGTCTTGTTTCATTATTTTCATTAGATGAAATTGATTCTGTAAAACTTGTTAACAATGATCTATCTGATAATCAAGTTTTAAGAGCAGAACAATTATTAAAAAATACAAAAACCAATATTGATACAATCTTGAATGTCTTAGAAGAAAATTCGCTTAATTGGAGTGTAGAAAGGATTGGAAAAGCAGAAAAGACTTCGCTTATTCTCGGTATTTCTGAATTAATGTTAAATCTAACTCCCTTTAAGGTAATAGTTGCTGAATGGACTAAATTAACAGATAAACATGCTTCTTCGGACGGTGCAAAGTTTGTTAATGCTATCCTTGATAATATAAGTAAAAATCATGAATTTACATAAAGAGATACAAAACATTAAATTAAAAAGAGATCAATTTTTAAAATCGTTCGCTCCAGGTGAAGTATCAACAAATGATATTGTAAATGCTTCAAAAGATATTAATTTACAATCAATAAGAGTTCACAAATTCCTTACAAGCAATGGTGAAATGGGAAAGGTCGCTACAGCTAAATTTCTAGACTCAATAGATTTAAATGAAAACACTAAATTAATTGAATTAGACAACACACAGATAGAAGCCATTATCGAATATGTTAAGCAATAAATGATATATATAATTACAGGTCCCTCAGGTGTCGGTAAAAATACAATTATTAATGAATTGTCTAATTATTTAGACTTTTATTTTTCAGTTTCACACACTACAAGACCACGTAGAGAAAACGAAGTTAATGGTAAAGATTATTATTTTATTACAGAGGAAGAGTTCGAAAATTTAATTAAAAATGACCAAATGATTGAATACGAGCAATATGGTGATTTTTACTATGGCACCAGTAAGGAGGAACTCTCAAACAATTCCTCAATAATTATTTTAGATCTTGAAGTGAATGGTGCTACAAAACTATTAGAAGAGAATAATAATTTTAAAGGAATATTTATAGATATAGATGATTATGAACTTATAAATAGACTTAAAAATAGAGGTCATGATGCAGCTTTTATAAAAAAACGTATGAAGTTAGCTAATTTACAAAGAGAAAAAAAAGAGTTGTATCAATACCACGTCGACAATGAAGATATAAAAACTTCCGTTAATCAGATACTTGATATAATATATGAATTGGAGGAATCATGATAAAACCACCTATTGAAGAATTACTAAAAGAAACACCTGGTAGATTTGCATTAGTTATAACTGCTGCACGTAGAGCAAGAAATATTAACTCATACTTTAATCAACTTGGCGAAGGTATTGGTGCATACACACCACCTCAAGTACAAAGTTTAAGTAGAAAACCTCTAACTGTTGCATTTGAAGAAATTGCAGCAGGAAAGGTCGAAGTTTCAGACCAAGATTAATGAAAAAGAAAATACTACTTGGATTATCAGGTAGTGTTGCATGCTCTAAAGC
>CACHTH010000002.1:0-113502 GCA_902582695.1 uncultured Candidatus Actinomarina sp. | reverse complement strand
AGCTTGATTTAATGCTTTTCTTAATACATCAGCAGGCAGACCTTCTATTTTCATATCTAGTTGTAATGCTGTAATCACATTTCTTGTTCCAGCAACTTTAAAATCCATATCGCCAAGAGCATCTTCAGCACCCAAGATATCTGTGAGAGTAACATAGGTATCATCTTTAGAAATTAGCCCCATAGCGATACCTGCAACATGTTCTCTAATAGGAACACCCGCAGCCATCAATGACAAACTAGATGCACATACTGAAGCCTGAGAAGTAGATCCATTTGAAGAAATTGCTTCACTTACGACTCTGATAGTGTACGGAAAGTCAACTTTTGGAGGAATAACAGGTACCAATGCCTTTTCAGCCAAAGCACCGTGACCAATCTCTCTTCTCTTTGGGCCTCTCATTGGATAGGCTTCACCTGTTGAGTATGGAGGGAAATTATAATGATGCATATATCTTTTTGATGTGACTGTATCAATAGTATCTAGCATCTGTTCAAGCCTTGACATACCTAAAGTTGTAACATTCAAAACCTGTGTTTCTCCTCTTAAAAATAATGAAGAACCATGAACAGTTGGAAGTAAGTTTATCTCAGCAGATATATTTCTAATATCAGTTGGTGTTCGTCCATCTAATCTGGCACCACCATTTAAAACTCTATCTCTGACTGTATTTTTAACAATAGATTTAAAAGCTAATTTAATTGCTTTAGTATTGTCATCTTCTTCATCTAAGAATCTTTCAACAGCTTGTTCTTCAAGCTCACTTTGCTTTTCACTTCTTTCAGATCTATCTGTTAGAGCCATTGCTGCTTCAATATCGGAACCAAAAGCTTCACCAATTTGGGACTTTAGCTCTTCTGAGTAGTCTTCAATAATAGGCCAGTCAATCTCAGGAACATCTCTTTTAGCAACTAATTCTTTTTGAGCTTCTATTAATTTTGAAATAAATTCTTTGGACATATCAATTCCATCAGCAACAATATTTTCAGATGGTGCAGCACTACCTTCATCAATTTTGTTAAATGCATTGTCTGTTGCTCCAGCCTCAACCATTACAATATCTATTTCACCTTTAGGGTTAAGACTTCCTGCAACAACCATATCAAACACTGATTCTTCTAATTCAGTATTCGTAGCTTGAACTACCCAGTTGTCATTAATTAAAGACATTCTCACAGCACCTACAGCTGACTCAAGTGGTACCCCTGCTAATTGAAGACCTAATGATGCAGCATTAAGAGCTAAAATATCATATTCATTTTCGTTATCAACACTTAAAACAGTTGCAATAATTTGTGTTTCACATCTAAATCCATCTTTAAAAGAAGGTCTCAGTGGTCTATCTATTAATCGACAAGCTAATATAGCTTTTTCCGTTTGCCTACCCTCTCTTCTAAAAAATCCTCCAGGAATTTTTCCAGCGGAATACATTCTTTCTTCTACATCCACTGTTAAAGGGAAAAAATCAATACCATCCCTTACACTTTTGTTAGCAACTGTTGTCACTAAAACTGTGGTATCACCTGATGTAACAACTACAGAACCAGGTGCTTGCAGAGCTAATTTACCTGTTTCAAATCCAATTTCTGCATTACCAATGTTTACTTTTACATTATCGATCGACATATAACCTCTTTCGTGACCAAGGTTATTAATTGTCAGCTTTCAACAAAAGCTCTCAATTAACAACGCAAGGTCAAATTTATTATCTTCTTAAGCCAAGTTTATCTATAAGATCACGATATCTTTGTACATCTTGATTCTGAAGGTACTGAAGTAATCTCTTTCTTTTACCAACAAGCATTAATAATCCTCTTCTTGTGTGGTGGTCTTTTTTATGTGTTTTCAAATGATCTGTTAAATGATCGATTCTATTACTCAATAAAGCAACCTGAACTTCAGCAGAACCAGTATCTGTATCGGATTTACCGTATTCTTTTATAATTTCTTGCTTTGTTTTCATTCGAGATAATAATAGTAGCTGCTATATCTAATGTGAGATTATTTAATTTTTATTAATATCTTCAATATCTTTAGATATTTGTTGAGTTAATTCATCAATACTTGAGAATTTAATTTCATCTCTTATAAATTTTTTAAAATGTACTGTTAAATCAGCGTCATAAATATCGTCATTAAAATCAAAAATATGTACTTCTAAACTTTTCTTGGTCCCTTCAGATACCGTGGGTTTATATCCAATATTCATAATTCCTTCATAAAGATATTTATTTAAGAGAACGTCTACTTTGTATACTCCATTTTTGGGTATTTGAATACTCTTATCAATGTTCAAATTTGCAGTAGGAAATCCTATCTGAGAACCTCTTTGATCACCTTTGATAACAGTTCCTGTTAAAGAATATTCATAACCCAAAGCTTCATTAGCCTGTTCAACAAAACCTTCACTCAATAATGACTTAATTAAGGTTGAAGATATTTTTTCATTTTTGTGTTCATAATCAGCAATAGTATGTACTGAATCTTCACCAAAATATTTAATTAAGTAATCTACGTCACCTTCACGGTTTGCACCAAATTTAAAATCATTACCTACATAAATATTTTTAGCTTTCATATTGTTTTTTAACATCTCACAAAAAGTTTTAGGTGAATACTTCATTACATGTTCAAAATTAATAAATACTAAATTACTAGGTTCAAATTTTTGGAATAATTCAATCTTCTCATTGTTTGTTGTTAGTAACATATGTTCATTATTGAAGTATTTTTTTGGAAGTGTATCAAAAGTAACTATTTGAAATAAATTACTTGATTCTTTTGTATATTTTAATAGTTCCTGATGGCCTAAATGTACTCCATCAAATCCACCGATACACACAGCTGGAATATCATCATCAATATAATTGTCGGAAGTAAAATTTTCATAAATTCTCATACGAGTACTTTCTCTGGTTTGTAATATTTCTCATTAAAGGGTTTATAAATTGCCACAATATTGTTCTCGATAGATATTATATAATTTTCTTCATTTGAAAACATATTTCTAGGTAGAAGTTGACCATTCTTAATTGTTTCATGCATTTCTATATCTAGTTCAATTTTTGGCAGATTAATAACTTCTGCCCAATCTAATGACATTATTTTTGAGTTGTGATTTATAGCTTCAACATTTGTATTTAGATTTTTATGATTAATATTTAAATTACCAACGGCTGTCCTTGTAAGAGTATCTACTATTGCATAAGTATTCAAATACTCACCTAATTGTTGAACAATGCTTCTTATATAAGTTCCCTTGCTAACAGTTATCTCAAAAGTGGCTTTGTTATCTAATGCTTCTAACAATTCTGTTCTTTCTACAAATATTTTTCTATCAGGAATTTCTACATCTTGATTTTGACGTGCATATTTATATAATCGTTTTCCTTTTACTTTAATTGCTGAATAAATTGGTGGAGTCTGGGTAGACTCACCAACCAAATTAGTAAGAAATTCTTGTATTTGAGGTTTCAACTTTTCTGCACTTATATCATCATGTTTTGTAATTTCTGAGTCAACATCAAGAGTTGGAGAAGAGTAACCTAATATTGCAATTACTTTATAAGTTTTGTTTGTGTTATCAATGTAATCAAATAATTTTGTATACCCATTAGTAGCAAGAAGCATTAAACCATCTGCGTTTGGATCTAAGGTACCTGAGTGACCTACTTTTTTAAATCTAAAATTTTTTTTTAATTTAGTACATAGGTCTTGAGAGGTCCAAGTTTTTGGTTTGTCTAATAGAAAAAAGTTAGACTTGTGACTTAATTGCATTCTTAACTTTATTTTTTATTTCTTCCATACTTAAATTTGTAGAAAATCCAGACGCTGCTTTATGTCCACCGCCACCAAATATCGAAGCAATCTGTTGAACATCTAATTCATTGCGAGACCTTAAGCTTCCTTTAAATGATTTATCTTGCTGCTCTTTTAACAATAAAGCCACGCTTGATTCTTTCACCAATCTAATAGAATCAATTAAAAAATCTGTCTCAGAAGATTCAATGTTGTAATTGAGATAATCATCTTGTAATACATACGAAACAACTAATTCTTCTTCTTCGTGTAATTCAATTCTGTTTAACACTTCACTTTGTAGCTTGATTGCATTCATAGGAATAGACCCATAAATGTTATCACTTATACTTGTAAGCTCAGCACCACTTAACATTAGTTTTGATGCGATTTCAAATACTTCATTATCTGTATTTGAATATTGAAATCTACCTGTATCAGTGATTAATCCTGTCATGAGACAATTGGCGATATTTTTATCGATGTCAATATTTGCAGAAATAATTTCTCTGAACAGTACTTGTGTAGTGCTAGCAGCGCTTGAATCAATAATCTGAATATCACCAAAAGAAGGATTTATATGATGATCTACAACAATCACTCTTTTAGCATTTAATGCTAAATCTTCTAAATCACCAAGTCTTTCTGAGTTTCCACAATCAAAAACATATATACTGTCATAATTTTCCTTTGGCTTATCCATAATTAATTCAATAGGTAAGTGATTTAAATTAGAGGGAACGTTACCTTTAATATCAAAAGATACGTCGGAATCTATGCCTTTGCTGTCCAATATTAATTTAAATGCTAAGGCAGAACCCAAAGCATCACCGTCAGGGTTTATATGGCCTGTAATTAAATTAGAGGAATCTTTAATATTTTCAAAAAGTTTACTCATTCTCAATAGTCCTATCTAACAGTTCGTTGATTCTTAGAACATTATTAAATGTACTATCAACTTCAAAAATGATTTTGGGTACATTTTTTGTTGTCATTTCTCTTGCTAATACTTTTTGAATTTTTGTTCTATTTTTTTCAAGTGCAGTTTTTAAAGAGCCTTCATTACCATCGAGTGTTGAAACAAATACCATTGATTTCTTTAAATCTGGTGAAGTAGATACATGAGTAATAGTTGCTTTGTTTAGGACTGGATCAGAATTTCTTAAAAGTGCACTTGAGATAATTTTTTGAATGAGGGGATTTATTCTATTTATTCTTCCACCACGTGTTTGATTACTCATCGTTTTTTTTAAACTTCTACTTCTCCAAGTATCTCTATTGTGTCGCCTTCTTTAATATCTTTATAATCTGAAAGACCAATACCACACTCAAGACCTTCATTAACGACTTCAACATTGTCTTTAAATCTTCTTAATGAAACTATGGTGCCTTCATAAATTACTACACCGTCTCTTAGCAGTCGTGCCTTTGCGTCGAGCTCTACTTTACCTTCAGAAACTACAGAACCAGCAACTACACCAACTTTTGGTGCACGGAATGTAGTTTTAACTTCAACCATTCCAATAATTGCTTCTTCAGTTTTTATAGTCATTTGTCCAAGTACCGCTTCAGAAATATCGTCTAGCAATTCATAAATAATGTTGTATGTTCTTACGTCAATACCTTTGCTTTGAGCCATGTTTCTTGCCTGACTATCAGGTCGTACATTAAAACCAATAATAAGTGATTCTGTAGCACTGGCTAAATCAACATCAGATAATACAATTCCCCCTACTGCTGAGTGAACAACTTGGATATTTACATCATCTGTTGCTAATTTGTTAATACCATCTTTAATTGCTTCAACTGAACCATTGGTGTCAGCTTTTAAAATTACATTTACTGTATTTAACTCACCTTCTTGTAAAAGTTTCATCATGTCACTAACTCGTGACTCAACTGAAAATGATGAATTGTCATGCTCTTTTAATTTAGTTTTATTTTCTTCAGCTTTTGCCTTAGCCTCTTTTTGATTTTTAACAGCAACAAATTGATCGCCTGCAGTTGGTGATTCATCCCAGCCTATAATATCTATCGGAGAACCTGGCTCTACAGACTTTACTGTTTTATTATTGTGATCAAACATTGACTTAACTCTACAAAATGCTTGACCAGCATAAAGAAAATCACCTTGTTTTAAAGTACCTCTTGTAACTATTACCGTAGCAACATTACCTCTACCAACTTCCATGCGTGATTCAACAATATACCCAGAAGCATTTGTATTATAATTTGCTTTTAGTTCTTCTATTTCTGCTACGAGTGCAAGTGTTTCAAGCAAATCATCAACTCCATCACCTTTAAGTGCGGAAACTTCAACTACAGGTGTATCTCCACCTAAGTCTTCAGAAATTACTTCATATTTTGTAAGCTCAGCTTTAATCATAGATGGATTAGCTTCAGGTAAATCACACTTATTTATGGCGACAACTATGGGTACATCTGCAGCTTTTGAGTGATTGATTGCTTCAATTGTCTGAGGCATAACTCCATCATCAGCAGCTACTACTAAGACAACTATATCAGTGACATTTGCACCTCTAGCTCTCATTTGTGTAAATGCTTCGTGACCAGGGGTATCAATAAAAGTAATTCCTGACTCTCCAGTATCTACTTTATAAGCTCCAACGTGTTGTGTTATGCCACCAGCCTCACCATCTGCAACTTTTTCATTTCTTATATAATCCAACAAGCTAGTTTTACCATGGTCCACATGACCCATAACTGTAATTATTGGTGCTCTTAAATTTAATTTATCTGGATCGTCTTCAAAATCTTGAAATTCAATAATATCTTCTCTTGAAATTGTTACTTCATCAATCAAATCAGGAATTAGATTGTACTTTTCAAAAAGCTTTTCTATATCAGTATCATCTAATGGTGTATCTATAGCTTTCATTATTCCAAGACCCATTAAGTCACCAACAATTTGTGTGGCTTCAACTTCTATAAGTGAGCTAATTTTTTCTGGAGATGAATTCCTAGAAACTTCGATAATCTGTACATCATCTTCGACAACTTCTTCAGATTCAGCTTCTGGTTCACCCTGAATAGCTTCTTCTTGTTTAGAGACCTCCTCAGATTCAACTTCAGGTTCACCTTCTGGCATCAAAGCTAATTTAACTAATTCTTCTTCCTCTTCAGTTAAACCAGATGATGCAGTTTTTACTTCTATACCAAGCTCTTTTGCTTGATGCAAAATGTCAGCTGATGCTAAATCAAGTTCCTTTGCGATTTGATGAATTCGCTTTTTAGCCATTTACTCTTCCTCTTTTGACGCACTCTCTTCTTCGTCAGATTCCTCTATTTGTGGAGAGTCTCCAAGTCCTTCTATATCTATTTTATATCCAGTTAACTTTGCAGCTAAACGAGCATTTTGGCCTTCTTTTCCTATTGCTAAGGAAAGTTGACTATCTTTTACAACTACTCTTGCTGTTTTTAAATCTTCATCAATTTCAACTTCGTCAATATCAGCAGGCCCAAGAGCTTCTTTGATGAACCTTACTTTGTCTTCTCTCCATTCAACAACATCAAGTTTTTCTCCTCGTAGTTCATTGACTATCTGCCTTACGCGATTACCTCTAGAACCAACACAAGCACCTTTTGGGTCAACATTAGGATCATTAGAGAAAACTGCAATCTTAGTTCTACTTCCCGCTTCTCTTGCTATTGCTCTAAGTTCAACCGTGCCATCAGTTAGTTCTGGAACCTCTAATTCGAGCATTCTTTGGACAAATTCAGCTTTACTTCTGCTTACAATAATTGGAATACCTTTAGCATCTTCTCTTACTTCAGTAATTAAAGCTTTGACTCTATTTCCTCTTTCGAGACGCTCGAATGGTACTCTTTCACCAGATGGAATAACAGCTTCTGCATCTTGTAAGTCCAAAATAGTTTGATTAAATCTAGGATCAAATTGAGTTACTATTCCAGTAATAAGCTCACCCTCTCTGCCGATATATGCATCTAAAACAGTAGCTCTTTTTGCATCACGAATTTTTGTAGTCATCATTTGCTTGAAGGATTGTGCAGCTATTCTTCCAAATTCATCTTCATCAAGCTCTACTTTCCACTCTTCAATAACGTTTCCTTCATTATCTAATTCTTGAGCATAAATTAATACTTCACCACTATCTGGATTTAATGTTACTCTTGCTTCTTCTGCCGCCCCAGGAATTCTCATATATGCAGATCTAAAAGCAGACACTAAAGCTTCATACATACTTTCTACAGCAACACCCTTATCCAGTGCTAAAGATTCAATTGCTTGTTTGCTATCACTTCCTAATTTCATAATTATCCCTTTACTCTTTCTTTAAATTGTTTAAATTCTATTTTTGCGTTCTTAATGTTTGAAAAGCTTATTTCAATTTCAGTCATCTCTGTTTTTAAAACTATATTTTCTTCTCCAACTGAAACAAGGTCCCCTTCAAATGTATATACATCATTTATCGGTTCAAATAATTTAACTTTTATTAACTCTCCTATTGAAAGTTCAAAATGCCTAAAGGATTTAAGTTTTCTTTCAATTCCTGGACTTGAAACAATCATATCGAATGAACCTTTTTCGAACCCCAGATCTTCGACTAATCTGTTTAATTGTCTATTTAATCTTGTAGTGATGTCGATATTTACATCTTCAACGGAATATATAAATACTTCAATTTTTGAAATATTTGGAAAATTGACAATGTTAAGATCATAAAGCTCTAAATTTTCATCTTTTAGATATGAGTCAATTTGTTGTTGGATTTCGTTTTCAGAAACCATAAAAACCTCCTCATAAAAAAAAGCGGGTTTGACACCCACTTTACGTAGCTAAATTGTCAATTTTAATTATATCAAATATAGAAAGTTATTAAAAGATATTTTTAATAAGCTTTTGAGAAAATAGCGAATTTTCCTTGAGTATTTTCATTATTTACAGCTTTATCTGTTTTTTCTTCATCTAAAACGTAACACCTGAGCGTAGCTTTAGTTTCTGCTTTAACTTTATCTTCATCATCACTATTTTCATCCCAAAAACATGTAACAAAACCTGGATCTCCGTTGAGTGTACTTATAAGGTCTTCATATGAATCAACATGTGTTGTATTTTCTTTACGAAACTTTTTCGACGATTCAAGTAAATTATTATGTATATTATCTAAAGTTTCAGAGACTTTAGAACTAATATCATCAAAATTAATATTGAATTTTCCATCAACACCGTCTCTTCTTGAGAAAACAACTGTTTTATTTTCAACATCTCTTGGTCCAATTTCAATTCTTAATGGCACGCCCTTTAATTCCCATTCATTAAATTTAAATCCTGGAGATATATTATCTCTATCATCTACATAGACTCTGAAACTTTTTCCTAATTCTTCGCTGATTTTCTTCGTTGCGTCTAATACTGATCCTTTGGAATCTTCATTAGGTGTAATTGGAATAATTACAACCTGGTGTGGCGCTAGCTTAGGAGGTAAATTTAAACCCTTATCATCACCATGAGCCATTATTATCATGCCAATCAATCTAGTACTCACTCCCCAGCTAGTTTGATAAGGATGTTGTAAATTATTTTCCTCATCTGAAAATTGAATTTCAAAAGCTTTTGAGAAATTTTGGCCTAATTCGTGTGAAGTTCCCGCTTGTAAAGCTTTCATGTCTTTCATCATTGCTTCAATAGAATATGTTCTGGTAGCACCTGCGAATCTTTCATTTGCTGACTTTATACCTTTCACAACTGATACTGCAGCTGCATTTTCTGCAAATTCTGAATAAATTTCTAACATCCTAAGAGCTTCTTCGGTTGCTTCAGATTCTGTTGCATGAGCTGTATGGCCTTCTTGCCATAAAAACTCTGATGTTCTTAAGAATAATCTAGTCCTCATTTCCCAACGAACAACATTAGCCCACTGATTTATCAACATTGGTAAATCTCTATGGCTTTTGATCCATTTTGCAAACATATGATTAATAATTGTTTCTGACGTAGGTCTTACAACTAATGGTTCCTCGAGCTCTTTTCCACCTGCATGGGTTACCATTGCTAGCTCAGGAGAAAAACCTTCTACATGCTCAGCTTCTTTTTGGATAAATGAATTTGGAATAAATAGCGGAAAATAAGCATTTTGATGCCCTGTTTCTTTAAACTTTTTATCCAAATATGATTGCACACTCTCCCAAATAGAATATCCGTATGGTCTAATGACCATCGTTCCTTTTACAGGTGAATAATCTGCCAATTGAGCTTGTTGAATGATGTCGGTATACCATTCATTAAAATCTGCTGACATTGGAGTAAGCTTTTCAACCATGTTTATATATTAAAGGTTTTAATTTTCAATATCTTTATTTGTTGTAATCTCTATTACCGACTTTGTCTTTTGTTCAAAATTATTAATATCTCCCTGTATATTTAGCAATTCTTTTACATCTTCCTCAGCTATTTGAGCTGCATCCGCATCAGCAGCAGCAAGCCTTGCATCGATGCCTTCCTCAGCAATCAATCTTCCTTCTTTTAACAAGGCACCAACCATATCTTTCTCATCAACAACTTTTACAACCTGTCCTTTGATGAATAAATGTCCTCTTTTTTTTCCTGCAGCAATACCCAGATCGGCTGACCTCGCTTCGCCAGGACCATTCACAACACATCCCATAACAGCTACTTGAATTGGAAGGCCTTCTTTTTCAAGAACTTCCTGTGCTTCTGCAGCAATTTTTATAACATCAACTTCAGCTCTACCGCAACTTGGGCAAGCTATCAAGTCAAGTGACTTTCTTTCTCTTAGATTTAGGTACTCTAGTAATTGTCGGCCATATTTGGCTTCTTCTACTGGATCTGTTGTAAGTGACAGTCTTATGGTATCCCCAATACCTTCAGAAAGAAGTGTAGAAATTCCCGCGATAGATTTAATTAAGCCACCAGGTAAAGGACCCGCTTCGGTAACACCTAAATGTAAAGGGTATTCAACTGTTTCGGCAAGAAGTCTATAAGATTCGATCATTAAAGGGACATTAGAATGTTTTACAGAAATCTTAATATCATGAAAATCAACATCCTCAAGATATCTTGCTTCTAATAATGCGGATTCAACAAGTGCTTCAGGAACAGCATCACCATATTTTTCTAGAATATCTTTATCTAAGGAACCTGCATTAACTCCTATACGTATCGGGATATTTGCATTTAAACATTCTCTAGCTACTTCTTTAATTTGTTTTTCATTTCTAATATTTCCTGGATTTAGCCTTAAACCATGTACACCTGCTTCAACAGCTGCAAGAGCTAATTTATATTGAAAATGTATGTCTGCAACAATTGGTACAGGACTTCTTGCACAAATTTTTACAAGAGATTCTGCAGCTTCTATTTCATTACATGTAACTCTAACAATATCTGCACCATTATTAGCTAGTTCATAAACTTGCCCTAAAGTCTCATCAGTATCTCTAGTTTTCGTAGTTGTCATTGACTGAACAGATACTGGATAGTCAGAACCTACTCCAACTTTTCCAACTTGGATTTGCGATGTTTGTCTTCTTTCACTCATAATCTAATTGGTTGTGTGATATCTAAGTAAAAAGCTGTAATCCCTAAAAATACAAAAATAACAATTACAACAGCAGCAAGAGGATAGAGTTTTTTATCAGGTATTTTTTTACCAGTAATCCCTTCATAGAGTGCAAGTACAACTCTACCTCCATCTAAGGGTACAAGTGGTATAGAGTTGAAAACTGCAAGAAAAATATTTACAAATGCTAAGAGGGTAAATAAATTTACATATCCACCTTCAGCAATTTGGTTGCCTGCTTGAGCTAATCCTATTGGGCTAAGAGGTCTTGCTTCGTCGGGAACAACTTCCCCACTATATGTTCCTAAAAGTGTTTGTAAATTTTGTGGACTAAATAATGTAAATATTCCTTCAACTGCTGCTTTTGTCATATCAATTTCAACTAATGTTGTTGCGGCTATTGAATCAATTATGCCCATCTTTTGATTTTCAATTGTTGGAGAAACACCAAGATAACCAGATTCATTATTTGCAATTACTCTTGATTCTAAAACTGCAGTTGTAACATAACTCTGACCATTTCTTGTGTACCCAATAGATACTTTAGAATTAGGATTTTCCTCTATATAGCCAACCAGTTCACTCCAGGTTGTAACTTGGTTGCCATTAAAACTTGTTATTATATCACCCTCTTTAAGACCTGCTTTAGAGGATGGTGCCTCTGAAGATGAATCGGTTGAGGACACGCCAATTGTTTCAATTTGGAGTGTTGGCTGCTCAACACCATAAAAAGAAAAAATTGAGAAAAGAATTAACCAAGCTAATACAAAATTTACAATTATTCCTGATGAAGCAATATAAAGTTTTTTTGTCCAAGAAGCAGTATGGAAAAGTTCATCTGAGTCATAACCCTCAACAGGCTCATTTTCATCCATGCCGGGAATTTTTACATAACCACCAAGTAAAAGGGCTTTAAGTCCATACTCTGTATTGTTTCTTTTAAACGAAAATAACCTTGGTCCAAAACCAACAAAAAATTCAGATACTGCTATTTTTGATCTTTTTGCTGATATGTAGTGACCCAATTCATGCAAAACTACAAAAAGCGTTAATAAAGCAATCGTTAAAAATGCGTTCATATACTAATTATTACACTTATTAAATTAAATCTAAAAACTGTATAAAAAGAACTAAAACAGGAAAACTTAGTATTTGAGAATCCACTCTGTCTAACACGCCTCCATGACCTGGCAAGAAATCACTCGAATCTTTTACGTCTAATGACCTTTTAATTCTTGATTCAAATAAGTCACCCAATACACCAAATAAAATAAATACTAGTGAAATCAGTAAAGTTGGAATAGTTTCTATTTCAAAATTGTTACTTAAAACAATATACATAGCTAATGAACCAGTAATTAAACCTGCAAAGAATCCTTCTACTGTTTTATTTGGTGAAATTTCTTCATATAGTTTTCTTTTACCATATCGTCTACCAAATTCATAAGCAGCAATATCAGAAACAGATATAGAAATTAGAGCCAAAAAGGTAAATAAGGCTCCAACGTTTTGAAGCACATAACCTATGCAAGCTAAACCTGTACCAAACCAAATCAAAAATAAGAATGAACTTCCAAATTTTTCATATATCCCATAAGTTACAAAAGTTCCTGTATATACAATCACGCCAATCGGGAAAATAAATAGTGGTACATGAATATTTTCTAAACCATAAAAGTATGCAATTACAAGTGGTGCAAGGGATGCATACAGCAATAAAGGATACGGAATAATTACTCCATAATCAAAAATATCAAACCATTCTTTCGTAGAAATTAAAGCAACAAGAATTAATAGAATAAAAGCTGAAGTTTTATTTAAGAATAAAAGGGATACAACAAAAAGTAATCCTAATCCAGTGAACACCCTTGGATTTGATGTGAACCTATTCCTTTTATCTTGATTGTCAGTATCAAATTCACTAGGCAAGCCTTCATCATCAGGGATTTCGATATAACCTGGCCAAAATGTTCCATCGTTGTCAGACTGTAAATACTTATTAAACTTCAAGAAGCTCATTTTGCTTTACCGTAAGCAACTCATCAATTTTATTCACAAAATTGTCAGTGATATCTTGTACTTGAGTTTCTAAACGTTTAATTTCATCAGCAGAATGATCATCTTTTAATTTAGATATTTCATCAATTCCAAATCTTCTATGAGTCCTAATTGATACTTTTGCATCTTCTGAAGCTTTTGATGCAACCTTTCCTAATTCTTTTCTTCTTTCTTCTGAAAGAGCAGGGATAGGTATGCGAACTACTTCACCATCATTTGTTGGATTAAGGCCAATGTCAGCATTTAATATTGATTTTTCAATTTCATCTAAAGAATTCTTATCAAATGGTTGTATAACTAAAAGCTTTGGATCGGGAACTGAAATAGTTGCAAGTTGTTGAAGAGGTGTTTTAGTTCCATAATATTCAACAGTAAGCTTGTCTACTAAAGCTGGATTTGCTCTTCCAGTTCTTATTGTTGCAAACTCATCTACTAGATGATTAATAGTAGTGAGCATTTTGTTCTCAACTTCTTTGATTAATGTTTCAGACATAAATCTATTTTATTAATGTTCCTAAAGATTCACCAGTTAAAGCTTTGTATATATTTCCTGTTGTTGTGCCATCAAATACTCTTATAGGCATTTTGTTTTCTTCACATAATGTAATAGCTGTAAGATCCATCACTTTAAGTTTGCTTGAAACAACTTCTTTATAAGATATCTCATCGAATTTTTTTGCATCTGTATCTTTTTCAGGATCTTTATCAAACACACCATCAACTCTTGTAGATTTGAGCATCAATGTTGCTTCTATTTCAGCAGCTCTTAATGAAGCTGCTGTGTCGGTTGTAAAATAAGGATTTCCAGTACCAGCTGCAAAAATTACAACTCTTCCTTTTTCTAAGTGCCTGATAGCTCTCAGTCTTATATATGGTTCAGCAACTGCAGTCATTGTAATTGCTGATTGAACTCTCGTTTGAGTTCCGTTTTTGTCCAAGGCATCTTTTAAAGCTACTGCATTGATAACTGTTGCCAACATTCCCATATAATCAGCATTTGCTTGTGCCATATTTTTTGCAGATTCTTGTACACCTCTAAAGAAGTTTCCACCACCAACCACAACGCCAATTTCAATACCTTTATTGTTCGCTTCTGTTATCTCAGATGCAATTCGTTCAATAGTTTCTGGTTGAATACCAAAATTAGATTCCGGATCTGCAAAAGATTCTCCGGAAAGTTTGAGAAGAATCCTGCTCATTATTTAAGCTCCGACTTCTATTCGTGAGAATTTTTTAATATAAATTTTTTCACCTAATCTACCAGAAAGTTCTTCAATCATGGTGCCAACTTGACCTTCGTAAAAATCAGGATTACAGAAAGTTTGTTCGTTTAAAACATAATCTTTATAAAAAGATGATATTTTACCTTCAACAATTTTTTCAATCACTTCTGCAGGCTTGCCTTCATTTTCGGATTGTTTTTGTATTATATCTTTTTCTTCTTCTATTCTTGATTCAGGTACTTCATCAGTGTTCACAAATTCAGGTTTTAATGCAGCAACATGCATAGCAATTTGTTTCGCAACATTTTTAAACTCTTCCGACTTAGCTACAAAATCAGTTTCACATGCAAGTTCAACTAAGACTCCTGATACAGCTCTATCTTGCTGGTAATGTATATAATCACCAATTGTTCCTTGATTAGCTTCTTTATCAGCTCTTTTCTTTGAATCTGCTAATCCTTTTTCTCTTAAAAATTTAACTGCTTTATCAAAATCACCAGCACTTTCTGAAAGAGCTTTTTTAGCATCCATCATTCCTGCACCTGTCATATCACGTAATTTTTTTACGTCTGAAGCTGAGATTGTCATTACTCACTCTCCTTATTTTCGACCTGGTCTCTTTTACCAGAACCTTTTAAGCAAGCATCAGCTATTGCTGAAGCTATAAGTTCAATTGACCTAATTGCATCATCATTTCCTGGAATTAAGAAATCTATCCCTTCTGGATTTACATTAGAATCAGCTAATCCTATAACAGGTATGCCTAATTTCTGGGCTTCTGTAATAGCTGTAGTTTCATTTGCAAGATCTACAACAAATAAAGCATCCGGAAGTTTGTTTAGATTGACAATTCCACCAATTGATTTATTTAATTTTTCAATTTCTCTTTTTATTTTTAGTCTTTCAGATTTTGTATATGCATTAATTTCACCTGAAGACTCTAAAGATACTAATTCTTTCAAATAAACAACTCTTTTAATAATTGTTTTAAAATTTGTAAGCATTCCACCAAGCCATCGAAAATTCACATATGGCATTCCTGCTCTATTTGCTTGATCTTCTATAACTTGTTGAGCTTGAGGTTTAGTTCCAACAAAAAGAACTTTTCCACTGTTAGCTACTAATTTTTGAACGTAGTCTTGAGCTTGTTCAATAGCTTCATATGTAATTCTTAAGTCAAGAATGTGAATGCCGCTTTTTGCGCCATAAATATATTTGTCCATTTTGGGATTCCATCTTTGAGTTTGATGGCCAAAATGCACACCTGCTTCAAGCAGATCTTTCATTGATGTAGACATCTAATTTCTCCTTTGGTTAATTCATCCCACATTCCTTGCCTAAGCGGTTTCCAAACTTTCGTTCACCAAGGAAACTTGTAAATGTGGTGTCTATTTTCTATAAAATTCTAATATTAATGCAGTATTAATCAACCCCTTGGGTGAGATTGTTTGTATTTTTTCTTCAATTGCTTTTTTGATACATGTGTATATATTTGAGTAGTATTTGGATCGTTGTGTCCGAGAAGCTCCTGAACTATTCGTAAATCTGCTCCCCCGTCTAAAAGATGTGTTGCAAAAGTATGTCTTAAGCTGTGTGGAAAAGTTCCAACTCTAAGTTTTACAATTCTCCTTATTTCCCTATCACTTAACTTCCCACCCCTTATACCTAAAAATAAAAATTGACCAGATTTTTCATTAGCAAATATTTCTCTAGCTACCTTTAAATAGTTATTAATACTATTAAATGCACGTTCAGTTATTGGTAAAACTCTCTCCTTATTACCTTTCCCAAAAACTTTAATAGATTTATTGCTTCTAATGTCTTTAATCACAAGATTGCTAACCTCACTAACTCGAAGACCAGAAGAATACATTAGTTCTAATATAGCTTTGTCCCTAATCTCTTTATTGTCACTTACAGGTAAAGAATCTAATAGTTCATTAATATAATTTGCAGTTAATACATTAGGAAGTTTTTTATCTGTTTTTAAACTTGTGACTGGTTTAATTTGGTCTCTTTCAAAATAATCATTCTCTGCACACCAAAACAAAAACGACCTAATAGAGGTAATTTTTCTGTTGATAGTAGATTTTGAGTAATTTTTTTTAGAACAGATTTTTAAAAAATTTGAAAACTCTCCAACTTTGTTCTCTTCATTCAAATACTGAGTAATGTCATTTTTGTATGACATAATAGTGTTTGGCGAATAATTATTAATTTTTTCAAGTGTATTTAAATATTTATTTAAAATTTCTTCTTGATTGCTTTTATTATCTAGCTTCAAGTCTTTTCTCAAGTCTTCTTTGTAATCCAGAAAGGATTAGTGTAATAATTAAATACATCACAGTAAGAACGAGATAAGTTTCTGCAAATCTAAATGTACTTCCAGAATATAACCTGCCTCTATACGTTAGATCTTCTACTGCCAAAACTGATAACAGTGAGGAGTCTTTCATCATAGAAATAAAATCATTTCCGAGTGCAGGAAGCATATTACGAAAAGCTTGAGGCAAAACTATATGTCTCATTACTTGTCTTTCAGATAAACCTAGCGATGCACCACCCTCTCTTTGTCCAACAGGTACAGATTCAATTCCGGCTCTAAATACTTCAGCAATATATGCTCCGTAAAATACTGAAAGTGCAATTATTGCTCTAACCAACATTGGAACGTTACCATTATTAATGTTGAAAAATTCGGCAGCTCTAACAACTACTACGAAAGCAATTGTAAAAATAAGTATAAGAACGGGCACTCCACGTATAAATTCGATGTATGTTCTTGAGATTGTACGTGCAAATTTATTCTTGGAAATCCTTCCTATTCCAGAAACTAAACCTAGAAATAAAGCAATTATAAATGATATAAATGTTGAAAGAAAAGTAATTGTAAGTCCAGGAAGTATAAAATTAAAAGCTTTGTTGTATTCAGGTTCTGAATAGATCATGAATAGCATATAAGCTATTACTCCACTTAGAATAAGGATCCACCAATTATCTGGTTTAAGAAGATTTTTTATTTTCATTTATATCCATAGTAAAGCAATAGGCACGGATATCCGTGCCTATTACAAATTTAAATATAAGTAAACTTTTACTTATACTTCGCAGTCCTCTGGAAGATATTCTTCTGGAATGTTTTCATCACATTCTGCGATATCATCATAGGTTACTGAAAAGTCAGGTGAGAAGAACTTAGCATTGATTTCTGCAAGTTTTCCACTTTCCTTCATAGCTGCTAACCCTTTGTTAACTACATCTACTAATGGGCTTCCATTAGGAAATGCAAAACCGAGTTGCTCAGAAGTTAAGTCACCACCAACCAATTTAACTTGGTCTTTGTTGGCTCCCATATAACCTAAACCAGCTGTTTCATCAATGATTGATGCATCTGCATCACCAGAAATAACAGCTTGGATTGCAAAGTTAAAATCATCAAAAGCTTGGACTTTATCTTCTCCAAGTTCTGAAACTGCAAACTCATAGTTTGTAGTACCTTTTTGAGTTGCTACTGTATAGTCTCCATTTTTGAGATCATCGATACTTGTAATTTCAGTATTTCCAACTGCTACAAGTACTCTTTGTGCTAAATTAATATATCCATCTGAAAAGTCGATGATTTCATCTCTTTCAGCTGTGATAGTAATTCCATCACCTGCGACCATGAATTGACCGTCAGCAACTGCTTGTATCATTCCATCCCATGCTGCAGGTATATAAACTGGTGTGAAGTTCATCAACTCACCCATGTAATTAAAGACATCATAGTCCCAACCTTTTGCCACACCGTCAGCGGCATCAATATAGTTAAATGGAAGATACGCATTTTCTACAGCAAATGTAAATTCACATCCACCTAGATCAGGTAATCCGTTTTCTCCTGTTGTAATTTCTACCTCATCACAAGGTGTAGCGTCAGCGCCTCCACACGCAGCTGCAACCAATGCGAGAACAAAAATTAAAAGGAGTGATTTCTTAGTTTTCACTTAGTAAACCTCCGTTTTCTTAAGTAATGATTATTGCATAAAAATGCATATAGATGCATAATTATACATATTTTTTATTCATCTAATGTATTTTTATAAACTGGTGGTCTTTTATCTAGAAATGCTGACATTCCTTCAGCTGCATCGGAATGAAGAAATCTTTTATTTTGGTTTTCTGTTTCTAAATCTAATGATTCGCTGAATGTTTTGTCCAAACCTTCTCTTATTTGCTGTTTAATCATGCATATAGATATGAAACTTTGTTTGTTTAAACTTTCAATTAATGATTCAAATTCTTTATCCATTTGTTCCAAAGAACATAACTTGTGCAGAACACCGAGATTATTTAGTTCAGTACCGCTAATTTCATTTGATGTCATCATTAAAGATTTTGCTTTTTGAATTCCAATAATTCGTGGTAGAACCCACGAACCACCAAAATCAACAACTAAGCCTCTTCTAACAAAAACTTCAATAAATCTTGTCTCTGGCGTAGCAATTATAAAGTCACTTAAAAGCATCATATTTGAACCAGCACCAGCAGCAATACCATTAACAAGAGAGATTACTGGTTTTTTACAATTCCATAAAGTTTCTGCAGCATTTGATACATCTTCCATTAAGGAGTTAATATTTTCACCAAGTTGTGCTCCAGCAGAATAATTGCCATTAATATGTTTAATTACTAAATACTTCTGATCACTTTTTTCAAAAGATTCAATTTCAGATTTTAATGACTTCCAGTCTCCCGAACTTATAGCATTAAGAGAAGCTTCATCATTAAAATATAGATACTTAATATCGTTTTCAATTTTTGATTCAAGAACCATATTTCAAGTTTAATATATTTTAATTTAGAATGTAGTTATGGGATTTGATCCAAATAGACCTTATAAGGCAAATAAAACTGACTATATCAATATTATTTTTGCTTTCATACTTACGGCAATTGTTGTTATATGGGCTTTAAGCTAAAAGATTTTCTATGAATATTAGATAAACCATATTTTGAAATAGCCTCTCTATGATCTTTTGTTCCATAACCTTTATTTTTTTCAAATGAATATTCAGGGTATTTTTCTGAAAATTTGATCATTAAATTATCTCTAAGAACTTTTGCGACAATACTTGCTAAAGCTATTGCTCTACAATTATCTTCTCCTCGAACCACAGAGATAGATTTAAAATCGTTAATTTTAAAATGATCAACATATACTATTTCATTGCCAGTGTAGATATCTGAGATTGAGTCAGTTAAAACTTTTTCATTAGCGTTTTTGATTCCAAATTGATCAATAAAAGTATTTGATGATTCATTAAATGAATACTCAATGTTATTTTCTTGGACCATTGAAAATATTTCTTCTCTTTTTTTTGCACTAAGTTTTTTTGAGTCTTTTACGTTAGTTAGTAGTGCTAAATGTGAATAATTAATCTTTACCGCTGCAGCACATATTGGACCAGCAAAAGAACCTCTGCCTACTTCATCTGCTCCTATTATGTATTTAGCTGGATCTTCTGACCAAACTTTATCTTCAATCATTTATATTTATAAAATTTTCAAATGGGAAAATCACATAATAAGCTTTCCCAACAATATTATTGTAAGGTATTGTTCCGATGTATCTAGAGTCTTGGCTGTTTATTCTGTTATCCCCTAAAACAAATATCTCACCATCAGGGACAATGTATGTTTGGTCTTTGAAGTATCTACCTTCTTCAATATTAAGCACTACAAATCTGTTGCTATTTACAAATACTTCTCCTGATTGACTAATAACTACTTCATCACCACCAGCACCAACAACCCGTTTTATTAATGCGGTATTTAAATAAGTCTGATCATTGGTTAGTTTCCAAATCTGTAAAGACTCTATAAATTGGTCATAATAATTTTCATCAAACTGTGTTTGCGGACCATAAAAGACAACTATATCACCGGTAGTTATATCTGTATCTATGAAGGTATTTTTTACTACTAAAACTCTGTCATTAACTTGTAAGGTTGGTTCCATAGAAGATGATGGAATGAAATAAATTTGTATAAGAAAAGTTCTAACTAATGTAGCTGCAACAATAGCTAAAACGATTATTAGTGATGACTTAAGTAACTTCTTTATAATAATAAAAGTTTAATTACGATCTTCTTTTATTTTGGCTGATTTACCAACACGATCTCTTAGATAATAAAGTTTAGATCTTCTTACTTTACCTTTTCTAATAACTTCAATTGAGTCAACAATTGGTGCATGAACTGGAAAAATTCTTTCGACACCAACACCAAAAGAAAGTTTTCTAACTGTAATAGTTTTATTTACTCCTACACCATTGATAGCAATAATTACACCTTCGAAAGTCTGAATTCTTTCTCTGTTTCCTTCGGATACTTTTACGTTAACTTTTACAGTATCTCCAGGACCAAAGGAAGGTAAGTCTTCCTTTAAGAATTCGTTTTCAATGCTTTTTATTAAGTCCATAGTTGCTCCAGATGAGAATTATATAATTAAATTAAGTTTATATGTCTTTTAAATTATTCTTTTTCCATTCATCTATTTTTTGATGATTTCCAGACAAAAGTACCTCTGGTACTTTCTTATTTTTAAAGATTTCAGGTCTTGTATAGACAGGATAATCAATTTTATTATCGGTAAAAGTTTCATTTTTTAATGATTCAGGATTTCCTAACACATCTGGGATTTTCCTAATCAATGCTTCTAATAAATACAAAGCTGGGATTTCTCCCCCAGAAACAACAGATTGGCCAATTGATATTTCATAATCAGAATGAATTTCTAAAATTCTTTGATCATAACCCTCATATCTACCACATACCAAATTAATTGACTTGTATTCAAGAAATTCACTTATAAGGTTTTCATTTAATTGTTGTCCTGATGGAGTAAGGAAAACATTAATATCTGCCTTGCTAGAAGTTATAGCTTTGTCTAATGGTTCTGGCATCAAAACCATTCCTGGCCCACCGCCATATGGAGCATCATCAACTTGTTTATATGTTCCTATGCCAAAATCTCTAAGGTTTGTTAAATTTATAGATACTAAATTATTTTTTAATGCTTGATTAATAATCCCGGTATTTTTCCATTCTTCAATTAGATTTGGAAATAATGTTATTACATTGTAAGAATTCATCTTTTTTCTAAAGTATTTTTTGTTTCAGTGAATTTTGTATATAAAGTATTTCTCAAAATTGGATTTTTATTTTCAGATTCTATTATTTGAATAAATTGATCTTCAGTTGTTTCTTGCCCATGATCTGCTCCTGAAGCTCTACTAATGTTTTCATTGATCAAAGTACCACCTAAATCATTAACTCCAGCATGAAGAAGTTTGCCTGCTCCATCATGACCCAATTTAACCCAGCTTGCTTGAATGTTGTCTATTGAATTTATAAAGTAAATTCGTGCTAGTGAGTGAATAAGAACTACCTCATCCCAAGTAGGCCCTGGCATACTTTTACCTTGTAAGTAAATAGGAGAACCCATATGCACAAAAGGAAGCGGTACAACTTCAGTAAATCCACTTGTTTTGCTTTGAACATTTTTAATTAATGAAAAATGATTAACCCAAGAATCTATATCATCAATATGACCAAACATAATTGTTGCAGTAGATTTTATCCCTAAGCTATGAGCTACTTCCATTACATACGCCCATTGTGAAGAAGTTATTTTATCAGGGCAAAGATATTTTCTAACTCTATCGTCTAATATCTCAGCCGCAGTACCGGGGAGTGTGTTTAGTCCAGCTTTTTTTAACAGGCTTAAGTACTCTTCAACACTCAAACCAATAGTCTCTGCGCCTTGCCAAATTTCTAAAGGAGTGAAACCGTGAATATGCATTTCCGGAACAGAAGCTTTTATATCTTTTACCATTTTTAAATAAAACTCTCCCGTATAGTCAGGATGAATGCCACCTTGTAAACACACTTCTGATGCACCCATTTCATATGCTTCGACAGTTCTTTCAACTACTTCTTGTATATCAATGGTGTATGGTTTTTCTTTTAAATTTAAACTATTAGGACCTTTAGAAAATCCACAGAAACCACATTTGTAATAGCATTGATTCGTATAATTAATATTTCTATTCTTTACATAAGAAACATTATTTCCGTTTTTCAAAAAATTTAACTCGTTAGCAACATTTGCAATATCATTTATTTTTTCTCCTGCGGTATTAAACAATACTCTCAGATCATCATTATTAATTTGATACCCATCCAATACCCTTTTCAATATTGGATCAATTTCAGAATGGTTGATTTGACTTTTATTGTTAAAGACAAAATTATTTAAATTTGGAATATTTTTCCCACTACCAGGAGACCAACTTGTCTCTTCTCTTCTAAAGCCTCTGACATTTCTAGTTTTTAAGAATCTAAAATATCTTTCTTTATCAAATTCTTCTCTTGCCTCATCAATAGAAAATACGGGAGAAAGCAAAGTTCGCTCATAGAAATTTAGACCTTCTAGGTTTTGAAGTTCCAATATCTGTTCGGCACTCCAGTCCCTGAGGAGTAAATCTGAAACTCCTTCATTAGCAAATTCAATTGCTTCCTCAATTGTTTCAACGTATGTCGATGTTATAAAACTTGTTTTTGAGTTGATAGATTTAAGGAATTGTAGTTCTGAATTAGTAGAAATTAAAATAGTGTATGGCTTTAATCTATCAATAATCTCTAGTGCAGTCTCAATATTATTTTTAAAAATATAAATCAATCTTTTTGGATGAACAGATTTAAATTTCTTCCAGTTTTCATCAGTAACCATCCATACGTCTGAATTTATGGTGATATCCTTTGATACTGTTTGAAATTCCTTGTTATGTAAATTATCTGTATTTACTGATACATCACTTTTTATTAAGAATGTAGAAGTTCCCTCTTTTTTTCTTGAATTTAAATATATTTCGTTATCGTTATCACATGGTCTGATTCGAAGAAAAGAAATGTTATTGTTCATTGTGTTCTTTTGGATATCCATCTGTATCAATAATATTATTAACTTTTTCAAAAATTTTACTATTTAACCATTCTTTTTTTATAAATTCGGGATAAACGGGTAGCCTCTTTTTTAGGACTTGACCTGTACTTGAAATATCTAATTTTAATTTATTTATATTTGGCCATAAATGATCTGGATTTACCCAATCAATAGTTAATGGAGATATCCCACCTAAATCATTAATGCCACTTTTTAAAAATATTGTTATATCGGGTGAAAGATTTGGGGGAACTTGAAGAGATATATGTGAAGGGGCATAAATTCTAGTTGTGGCGATGATTCTTAAGAACAAATCATTTGTTATTTCAGAACTATTCCTCATTAATGTATTTTTCTTTGCTCTGAAATTTTGTAATATTACTTCCTGAATTGCAGAGTTCTTTTTTACATAATCAATTAAATTTGATATATCATTTACAATTTCTTCTTTTGTTGAGGTTAAGCCAAGAAGTAATCCAGTTGTGACTGGATATTTTTCTTCTAATGCATTGTTAAGGGTATCCAACCTTAAATCAATATATTTAGTATCTGTTTTGTAATGAGCTTTTCCCTTATCGTATATATTTTTTGAAAATGACTCAATCATAACCCCACCAGATGGTGAGTGGTTTTTCAAATCTTTAATCTCTTGTCTGCTCATTAAACCAGGGTTAGCGTGAGGAAAAAGATTAAATTTCTCATTTACAACCTTCATTGAACTAGTTAAATAATCATGAGTTGAGGAATGGCCTAACTCTTTAAGTTGGGTTAAAGCAAAATCCCATTTGAGCTCTGGCTTATCTCCTAAAGTAAACAAAGCTTCATAGCAACCAGCTTCATCACCAGCTTCTGCTATTGAGATAACCTCTTCTTGATTTAAATAAGTTCCACCCTCTTTTGGAGATTTTACAAATGTACAATATCCACAATTATCTCTACACATTGTTGTTAGTGGAATAAAAACTTTAGGACTATATGTTATATTGTTGCCAAAGTAATTTAATTTCTTCTCAAAAGCATTAGCTAACAGCTCTTCAGTTGAAACTGATCCAAAGATGGAATCATTAATTTTTCTTGTTAATTCAGTCATAAATAATGGTTTTAAGGTATATTATTAGTTGATTGTAACAACAATTAATCAATAATCTTGTGAGGGTTAATGACAAATGTATCTTTAGTTGGCTTTGGAAGAATAGGTAGAGATCTATTTAGGCAGACATTGGGTGATAGTGATATAAATATTGTATCTATATCAGACACTGCTGATAAAGCTAACTTAATTTATTTATTAAAGTACGACTCAATTTACGGAAAACTAGATGCAGAAATTGAGGAATCTGAAACTGGTATTGTTGTTAATGGTAAAGAAATCTTATTTAATTCTTGGAAAAATGGTGACGAAGCAAATTGGGATGAACTAAACACTGACATCGTAGTTCTTGCGACTGGTAAGCCAAAAACTAAAGAAGAAGTAGATAAACATTTATCAAAAGGTTGTAAAAAAGTTATCGTTGCCTCAACTCCAGAAAATTTTCAAGATATACAAATATATGTGCCTGGTGCAAACGATGAAGATATAGATTTAAACTCTACAGTATTTTCCTTAGGTTCCAATACAGCAAATGCTGTTGCACCTATTCTTAAAGCTTTAGATAGTAAAGTTGGGGTTGAAAGAGCATTTCTTACAACTGTTCATGGATATTCAAATTCAAACCGTTTAGCAGATGTAGCAGGTGAAGGTTTCAGACTTAACAGAGCAGCTGGTGAAAATATTATTCCAAGTATTACTAAGTCTTCTGAAGTTATATCAAATGTTCTTCCATTCATTCAAGGAAAGATAGCTTCCTCTTCTATGACCGTACCAATTCCTGACGGAAGTACAGTTGACTTGACAATTGATATCAAAAACGAAACAAGTATTGAAGATATTAATAAAATAATTGAGGATGCTTCCAATTCTGATTTAAAAAACATAATCGGACTTACATATGATCCAATTGTTTCTTCTGATGTTGTAAGAAGCACGCTCTCTGGTTTAGTAGACGGATTAGCAACAATGGGTATTAATAATAAAAAAATTAAACTCATTATTTGGTTTGATAATGGTTGGGGTTATGCAGCTAGAATTGTCGATACAGTGAAAAAGCTTGGTCAGGTGTTATAAGTGGGTAATGTAGCCATAAACGGTTTTGGAAGAATTGGACGTTCTATATTAAGAATCATTGTTGAAAATAATTCTGATATAAATGTTGTTGCAATTAATGACCTCGGTAATTATGAAAATCTTGCATATCTTTTAAAACATGATTCTGTAATGGGCATTTTGGATAGTGATGTACAAGTTGATGGAGACAATCTTTTAGTTGGAGATAGAGTTATTAAACTTACCTCAATAAAAGATCCTGCAGAGCTTCCATGGAACGAATTAGATGTGGATGTTGTAATTGAATCAACTGGAATTTTTAGAGATAATGAATCCCTAAATAAACACTTAGATGCTGGTGCAAAAAAAGTATTGCTGACTGTACCACCCAAAGATGAAATTGACGCAACAATAGTTTTAGGTGTAAATGACGATGACTTGAAGCCAGATGATAAAATCGTCTCTAACGCTTCATGTACTACAAACTGTCTAGCACCGATAGCTAAAGTACTGGATGATAATTTTGGAATCAAATCTGGTCTTATGACTACCGTTCATGCATATACTAATGATCAGGCACTGGCCGAAACAACACATAGTGACTTTAGAAGAGGCAGAAGTGCTACCCAAAATATAATTCCTACTTCAACAGGTGCAGCTAAAGCAGTTGGTATGGTTTTACCTGAATTGAATGGTAAATTAGACGGCATGGCGATGAGAGTTCCAGTGCCAGATGGAAGTGTTGTTGATTTAGTAGTGGAGTTAGAAAAATCTGTATCTATAGATGATGTAAATAAAGCTGTAAAACAAGCTGCAGATAACGAGCTGAAAGGTATTTTAGAGTACTCTGAAGTTCCTCTTGTATCTACCGATATTTTAAATAATCCACATTCAAGTATTTATGATGCATCTTCTACACAATTATTAGAAGGAAATCATGTCAAAGTTGTATGTTGGTACGACAACGAATGGGGTTACTCAAATAGGGTTGTAGATTTAATCGGAAATCTATTAAATAATGGATAAAAACCTTCCAATCCCTCCGGAAGCAATTGGAAATTATGTAACCTATAAAAAAATTGGAAACTATGTCTACACATCTGGACATGTACCTATTACAGAACAAAAGAAATATATAGGAAAGGTGCCAACTGAAATATCAATAGATGAAGCTTATAAAGCAGCAGAGTTATGCGCTGAACTTACAATTGCAACAATTAAAAAACACGGGTCTATTGATAACTTGCAGCCTGTGAATGTTATTGGTTTTGTAAATGCTAATGAAGGTTTTGGAGATCACGCTAAAGTTCTTAACGGATTCACAGATAAACTTTCAGAATACTTTAGTGAAAAATCTACAAGATCAGCTGTAGGAGTTGCTAGCTTACCATTAAATGTATGTGTAGAAGTACAGTGTGTTTTTATCGATGAGTAAATTAATAGGAATATCCACTGGTCTTAAAAATGTAGACATGGCGCCTGGTAATATTCCATGTGTTGTAATTAATGATGATTTTGTTAAAGCATGTAACAACTATGGAAATACTGCTGTAATTTTTGGACCACACGAAAATTCAGAAACAATAGACGTATCAAAATTTGATGCAATAGTAATTTCAGGTGGTGGTGATATTAATCCAAATATTTATGGAGAAGAAAAACTTGAAAAAACAATAAGAATTTCGGACCATAGGGATAGCACAGAGTTGACTATGCTTAAATCTGCAGAAAAACATAATGTAAAAACTCTTGCTATATGTAGAGGACATCAATTACTAAATGTTTATAAAGGTGGAACACTTTATCAAGATCTTGAGGATAGTGGATTTACTAAAATCAAACACGACAGACCGTTTGATGATGCACGTTCACATGTTCATGATGTAAATGTAGAAAGTAATTCAAAATTATATAAAATAATTCAAGAAAATGAAATACAAGTCAATTCAATTCACCATCAGGCAATAAACAAACTTGGTCAAGACTTAGAAATTACTGCTAAATCATCTGATGGTGTTATTGAGGGTATAGAAGTCACAAATGGTTGGGATGCAGTAGGCGTGCAATGGCATCCTGAGAATATGCTTGAAGATAATATAAGTATTAAATTATTTGAATGGTTAAATAGTTAAGCTACTATCCAATAAAGTTAAATTATCGTTTTCAAAAATAAAAAAATTACTGTTGTATGGGACACTCATTTCTATGCCACTAATTTTGCAGAAATAAATGTTATTAAGTACCTCATAACTTAACAACTTATAATTATTATTTAATTTCTGTCCAATAAAAAAACCTGGCCATGGTAATTTATCTTCATTAAAAAATGAATCAAGTAAATCTTTATTAATTTTTACATCCATATTTCTTAATTTACTAATTGATTCAATCGTGTCATAAGATTTGAATTTGATTAAATTTCTATTTTTTAAATGTTTTTTAAATTCCTCAACAACCAAATTTACACTATTAATTTGTAATGTAATTTCTTTTAAATCGAAATCGCGAAAAAAATATTCAATATTTATATATTGAAAACCTTTTAAGGAATGTGGTTTACCTAACTTACCTACAATAAAATAGTTTTGATTAGTCAATAAATTCTACAGAAGATTGTAAGCCTTCTTCATCAGCTGCAGCTTGTGCAACAGTTCTGATTGCTCTTGCGACTCTTCCTCTTTTACCAATGACTCTTCCCATATCATCTGGTGAAGTTCTAACCTCTATAGTTACATTTTCATCATCAGAGTCTGCAACATCAACTTTTACAGATTTAGTATCTTCTACAATCTGGTTAACGATGTACTCAACAACATTTTTAACAATTGTACCTGAAGCCATTATTCTTCTTCCTTATCAGAAGATTCTTCAGAAGATTCATTGTTATTTTCTTCGTCTAAATTTTCTTCTTGTTGTTTTTTATTAGCTTTTGAACTGCTTTTAATTTTTTCTTCAGGAGCTTGTGGTATGGAAACAACCTCTCCTTTAGTCGAACGCCATTGTGCCCATGCACCTGAAATTTCTAATATTTTTTGTGCTCTTTCTGAAGGTTGTGCTCCTTTATCTAACCAAGCAACAGCTTTGTCTACATCAATTTCAACCATCGATGGGTTGTGATGTGGATCGTAATAACCTAAATCTTCTATAAATTTGCCATCTCTTGGTGAACGAGAGTCAGCAACAATCACACGGAATGTTCTATTTTTTTTCTTACCTCTTTGAGCAAGTCTTATTCTTACAGGCATTAATTTCCTTTATTTAAATTGCAATACATTATCTTACATGAAGTGAGACATAAAATGTACATAAAATAGATTAACTTCTTCATAAAAATAACTAGAAAAGATTTAATGTTTTGCTAACCTAATTTTGATGCAAGTAATTGAAATTTCACATCCTTTAAAAGATCACTATCTAACAATAATTCGAGACAAGGAAACAGATTTCGAAAATTTTAGAGAATACTCCTCTAAATTGTCATATCTGCTTTTTATTGAAGGTACAAAAAACATATCAACAAAAGTAAAACCTATAGAGACTCCTTTAACCAGTATTGATGGTTTAGAAATTGAAAATGAGAATGTTGCTATTGCAGTTTTAAGAGCAGGTTTAGGTCTTGTTGATGGTGTCAAGAACCTACTACCTAGTACTTCATTTGGATACATCGGAGTTCAAAGAAATGAAGAGACAGCTACTCCTGAGTATTATTACGAGAATTTACCAAACTTAGAAAATAAAAATGTTTTTATTCTAGAACCTATGCTTGCTACTGGTGGTTCTCTTTCATTTGCAATAGACAAGGTCAAAGAAAACAATCCTAAAAGCATAATTGCTTTAACAGTAATTTCTGCTCCGGAAGGTATTGAAAGATTGAAAAAGGAACACAGTGACATTACTTTAGTAACTGCAAAAATAGATGAAAAACTTAATGAGAATTGGTACATAGTTCCTGGACTAGGCGATATGGGAGACAGGCTTTTCGGAACAACCTAATGAAAAGATGTTTTCTTGTTGTAATAGATTCTTTAGGTGTTGGTGAAGCACCTGATGCAAAACAATATGGAGACAAAGGTGTAAATACACTTGGTAATGTCGCAAAACATGTTCAAGGTGTTGATTTACCCACTTTTGATAAATTAGGTTTTGGAAAGATTACTAATGTTTTAGGACTAGGCACTGAGCATGCAGCAACTGTTGGTAGGCTTTCTGAAGTATCTATAGGAAACGACTCAACCACAGGACATTGGGAAATTGCAGGTTTAATAACAACAAAGGAATTTGAAACATTTCCAGATGGATTTCCTCATGAACTTATAAGCAAGATTGAAGATGAAATTAATTATAAATTTATTGGGAATATTCATGCTTCAGGTACTGAAATTATAAAGGACCTTGGTGAACAACATATGCAAACAAAAGAACTAATTTTATACACATCTGGTGACTCAGTTTTTCAAATAGCTGCTCATGAAGATGTATGCAGTCTTGAAGAGCTTTATAGAATTTGTGAGATTTCTAGAAAACACTGTAATCAGTACAACATAGGTAGAGTAATTGCTCGACCATTTAGAGGTCCTGTCAACGCTTTTGAAAGAACTTATGATAGGAAAGATTATGGAATGAATCCACCTGGAGAAACAATTCTTAGTTATGCATCAAAAAATAATTTAAAAACTTATGGAATAGGGAAGATTTCTGATTTGTTTGGTATTGAATTTCTTAATAGTTATGTCCATACTGAAGGCGATCAAAATGGTATTGACTGTTTGTTAAAAGAAGTTGAGTCCGGAGATAGTGATTTTACTTTTGTTAATTTAGTAGATCTAGATATGTTGTATGGTCACAGAGAAGACCCTGATGGTTACTACAAAGGTTTACAAATAATAGATAAAGGTATAGGAAAAGTTATTGAACTATTAAACGAAAATGATTTACTTATTTTAACTGGAGATCACGGCACAGACCCAACAGATGGAAAAACTGATCACTCAAGGGAATATGTTCCGTTTGTTGCATATAAAAATAACGGTAAAGCAAATTATATTGGCGATGTTGAAAGCTTTGCAAATATAGCCTCTACTGTGTCAGAATTTTTTAATTTAGAAAATATATTCCCAGGTAAAAGCTTTTTAAATCAAATATAGATTATTAATCTGTAAACATATGATTGAAAAAATAAACGAGGCTAAAGACTTTATAAATTCTTTTACCAATAATAAAAACATAGATACGATGATTGTTTTAGGTTCGGGAATGGGGGGCTTTGAGGATAACTATGAACCATTAAGCCAAGTAGATTACTCAGATATTCCTAATTTTTTAACTCCATCAATTGAAGGACATGCCGGTAAATTGTCTTTAGTGTCCATTAATAATAAATTAACTGCAATTTTGTCAGGAAGGGCACATTATTATGAAGGATACCCTATCCAAGACCTCGTAATTCCCATTAGAGCTTTTTCATTGCTTGGTGTAAAAAACCTTGTACTAACAAATGCAGCTGGTGGTATATCAGATAATTATGTTCCGGGAGATATAATTTCAATCACGGACCATATAAATTTAACCGGAGATAATCCATTAATTGGCAAGAACCTTGATACGTTTGGTCCAAGATTTCCAGATATGTCTGAAGTTTATAGTAGTAATTTCTTAAAACTTGCCGAAAAGGTATCAGAAAATCATTTTGAATTTAAGACAGGTATCTATGCATGGTTCACGGGACCATCGTACGAAACGCCCGCAGAAGTTCAATATGCAAAAAATATTGGAGCTGACTTAGTTGGGATGTCTACTGTTCCAGAAGCAATAGTTGCCAAACACGCTGGTATGGAAATCAGTGCCTTTTCTCTAGTTACAAATCTTGCAGCAGGAATAAGTAAAGATCCACTAAACCATGAAGAAGTTGTTGAAATTGCTGATAAGTCAAAACAAAAACTACAAGGGTTTATGAAGGAATTTTTATCTGAATTAAATTCAGATAATTAAAAACATAAATTAATATATAGATATGAAAATTGCAGTTTGTGCTAAACAAATTCCTGATCCAGCAAATGAAGTTACATACAGTAATGGAACAATTGAAAGACCTGAAGAACAAGTCTTAGATGATACCGACAGATATGGAATTGAAGTTGCTCTCCAGTTAAAAGAAAAATTTGATGCAGAAGTCACAATAATTTCAATGGGACCATCTGGAACACAGAAAGGTCTCCAACAAGCACTTCAAATGGGAGCAGACAAAGCTGTATTTGTTGATGACGAATCCTTAAAGGGTGCGAACTCATTAATGACTGCAAATGTTCTTAGTGAATTAGCAAAGTCTCTGTCGGCAGATATTGTAATATTTGGCACTGAGTCCACAGATGGTTATTCTGGCACGGTTCCACAGCAAGTTTCAAGATATCTTGACTTAGAATGTATTTCATATGTAAAAGCAGTTGAAATTAATGATAACGTTACTTTAACTAGACAGACTGTAGAAGGCTCTGAAAAATTAAATATGCCTGAAAAATGTGTTATATCTGTAACTGCAGGTGGGGTTGAACCAAGATACCCAAACTTTAAAGATATTATGGCAGCTAAGTCCAAACCAATAGAACAGGTTTCAATCAGTGACTTAACCATCAACACAACTCAGAATCTTGAATTCATAGATATTGAAACAGTCGAAAATTCTAAATCCGGTGAGAAAATTGTTGATGAAGGTGAAGCCTATCAAGAAATTGTAAACAAATTGAAAGAGTTAAAAGTAATATGAAAACTTTAATAATTGGTGAAATTATAAACAACAACCTAAGTTCTGGAACTTTGGAAATATTAGGCAAAGCAAAGTCCTTAGATTTAGATGTTCAAGTTGTAACTGTCGGTAGTGATGAAAATCCATCAATCGGTCTTGATCTTTGTAAACAAACCTATCTCAAAAGGCAAAACAATTCATTAAATTTATCAAAAGCTGCAACAAAAATTTCTGAAATAATTAAAAATGAGGAAATCAGTTTAATTCTTGGATCTTCAACATACATGTGTAGGGATTTAATTTCATTTTTGTCTGTAGATTTAAACAGTAGTCCAGTATCAAATGTTATTGATTTTGATGTCGCATCAGGAAATGTATCTACCGTGAATTCTATAAATGGTGGAGAAAGTTTATACAAAACAAAAATTAATTCAGATCAAGCACTATTACTAATAAGACCAAAAGCATTTGATCCTGTTGAGGTAAATTTTAATGACGATTTTGAAACTATTGACTTAGACGGTAGCGATTTAGAAGTTTTTGATATATTTATTGAAGAAAAATCTGGTCCACAGCTTGAAGATTCTAAAGTTGTCATATCAGCTGGTAGAGGCATGGTCGACAAAGAGAATTTAGAATTAATTGAAACTTTAGCTTCAAAATTGAATGCAGCTATTGGTGGTACTAGAGCAATAGTTGACGCTGGTTGGATGCCCTATTCACAACAAGTAGGACAAACAGGAAAAACTGTAAAGCCAGATGTATATATTGCATGTGGAATTTCTGGAGCAACTCAGCATCAAGTTGGTATGAAAGATTCAAAATTTGTGATAGCTATTAACAAGGATGAGGAAGCTCCTATTTTTCAATTAGCAGATTTAGGCATAGTCGGTGACACGCTAAGTGTTATACCTAAATTGAACGACAATATTTAATCTTTAAACTGAATTTTATTATTGTACGGGAGCACATCGTCGAATTTATATTTTTCAAAACTGTCCTTGTGAACAACAATTACATCCTCAACACCAAACTCTGACATTCGCTGCCTGGAAACACCACAAGGAAATATTGCTTCTTCATCTGCATCAATACATGCTACAGCTAATATATCAATTTTTGTTTCACCTTCTGAAATGGCTTTGAGTACAGCTACATCCTCTCCACAAACAGTTGCTGGATAGGATACATTTTCTATATTGCAACCTGTATATACATTTCCTGAATCTGTAATAAGTGCTGCTCCAACTCTAAAATTTGAATATGGTGCATAAGCTTTTTTTGCAGTATCTCTAGCTAATTGAGCTAATTCTTGATCGTTCATGATTTGTTTATCAATTCTTCAAAATCTGCTTTAGTTTTTGTAAACACTCTTGATCCAGAGCCTGGCTCCATAGTGACCCCATATAAAACATCACCAGCATGCATAGTCTGCTGTTGGTGTGTAACAATAATATATTGAGCATCTCCCTTTACATGCTTTAATAAGTTAATCATTCTATGTAAATTAGCATCATCGAGTGCAGCTTCAACTTCATCAAGTATATAAAAAGGGCTTGGGAATGACTTAAATATAGAGAACAAGAATGCTATTGCAGCTAAAGATCTTTCCCCACCAGATAATAAACTTAATTTCTTAACCTTTTTGCCTTTAGGTTGTACCGAAATATCAATTCCAGTTTCTAAAATATTTTCTTTATCTGTGAATGACAAAGATCCTTTTCCTCCAGGGAACAAAGTTTCAAATATTTCAGAAAAATGTACTGAAATTGAATTAAATGAAGACTCAATTCTAAATGATATTTCATTTTCAATTTCTTTAATATGTGAATTCAATTCTTTTTTGGCTAAATTTAAGTCCTCTATGTTTCCTGTTATTTCTTCATGTCTTGAATTTAAGGTTTCAAAATCTTCTTTAGCTAAATAATTTACTGTACCGATATTTTCTAATTGAGTTTCATAATTTTTTATTTCATTTTCTAAAGTATGTTGAATCAATCCATCAGTTTGGACATTAACAAGACTTTCGTCATTCAAACCATAAATATTTTTTAATGTAGAAAAATGAGATGATGTAGAAACTTGATTTTCAGATAGTTTAATTACTACTGCGGTTTTTTCCTCTTTTATATCAAAATAATTTTTATTTAACTGTTCAATTTCTGAATCGATTTTCTGAATTTTTTTATTAGTATTTCCATACTTATCATCAAACTCTTCAGATTTTTGAGCTAATAAATTACTAGTTTTATTTGTAAATGTAATAAAGTCTTTTATTTCAGAAACAAGTTTTTGTAAATCTGATTTTGAAGTTGCATTTTTAGTAGATGAAATTTTTTCTTTTTCATTAATAAATTCATTATTTTGTTCCGTAAGATTTTTGATTCTTTCTTGAGAAGTAACTAATTGGTTAGAGATTGAGGTTATTTGATTTTCTAAATTTTCAATCTGTTTTTCTAAATCAATCTTCTGATTATTTATATCAATTTTGAACTCTTCATTTTGATTAATTCCAGAAAGCAATACTTCTTTTTGACTTAATTCTCTTTCCATAGATTCATTCTTAGAAGTTATTTGATCTATTTTTTCTTTTGATGAGTTAAATTCCCTATTCAAGATATTTTGATGAAAAGTAACATATTCATCTTTTGAATAAGTATTAAATTCAGTGCTTTTAATATCATTATTAAATTTCTGTAAAAGGTCTTCTGAATTTTTAACATCGCTCTCCCACTTACTAAGCTCAAGATTTAGTACTCCTAAATCTTGTGATGTTTCAGATATGTTCTTTTGTAGTGACTTAATTTCATTTTCTAGCAAAGCTTCATTTACTTCTTTTGATGCAGAAGACTTCTTAATAACAGATTCGAGTTGAGTTTTTAAATCATCATAAGTTGATTGAAGATTCTTTAAAGAATATTGTTTAGACACCAACTGATTAGAAAGCATATTTATTTGATCTGAATTTTGATCTATTTTTTTTGAAATTTTATTTATTTGCTCTATATTCCTAAAATCTTCACGTTCTAAATTATCTTTTCTTTCATTTGCCACTTGAGCAATTGATCTTAATTGTTCAGTAACATTGTTAATTTTTGAAGAATATTCTTTGAATGTAGAGCCAATGGAAACTCCATCGCCAAGTTCATTATTTATTCTAAGTTTTTCTTTTTTCAAATTTTCAACTTTTAACTCAATAGAATCAATTGAATTTGAAAGTTCATTTTCTTTAATTTTTAAATCTTCATATTCATTTTGAAATTTTCTATAAAGCAAAGTATGTAGTTTTATATTTCTATCTTTTAATTGATTTGTTACATCTTCATGAAGCCTTGCCTGCTCAGCTTGTTCCTGTAGAGGCTTTAGTTGTTTTCTAATCTCACGTAAAACATCTTTGGCTCTTTTGATTTCTTTATCACCAGATTCAATTCTCTTAAGCGCTTTTTCTTTTTTCGACCTTAAAGGTAAAATTCCTGAAGCTTCTTCAATTGTTAATCTGTGATCCTCAGGCTTTGAATTCAATATTTCAGCGATTTGACCTTGTGAAATTATGATATGTTGCTGTTTACCTATACCTACGTCACTTAAAAACTCTTGAATATCTAACAATCTGCAATTTAAGCCATTCATAAAGTATTCAGAAGTACCATCTCTAAACAGTTTTCTTCCTATGGAAATTTCACTATTTCCGTTAAATTTTTGTTCATCAACTTCGAAATTTAAATAGACCTCAGCAAATCCTTTTTCTGATAATTTTTCAGTACCAGCAAATATCACATCTTCCATCTTGTTAGTTCTAAGAGTGGCGGGGCTTTGGGTTCCCAATACCCAAGATATTGCATCTACTACATTTGACTTTCCAGAACCATTAGGTCCAACAATAACATTTACTTCGTCTGATAATTGAATAGTTGTCTTTTCTGCAAAAGACTTGAACCCATTAATATCTAATGATTTTAAATACATTTATTACCCTGTTGTTACTTATATATTAGTAATAATTGGATTAAATTTCTTATTTTTGAATTTTTTTTAAACTACTTCTATTTCTACAGCACGCGTATTTTGCCTATTAGATGTGTATATATTATCAAGATATTCAAAAGGCTTTTTATTTATCCAGCCATTTGAATATAAAAAGTAAGACGCAGCCAAATCTACTCCTCTTTTGCTACCATCTGTACAGTTAAATATAAAGGATTCGCTATTATCAGTAACAAACAATACTCCTTCTGCACCTGATTTTGCTAAAAGTTTTCGTTCTGAATTTATTATTATATTTGTATCCGTTCTATTTTCGCCACCTATTATTTCTGGATGAGCTAAATAAGCTTGAAATACTTTATTCCAAGATTCAGCACTTCGAGTTTTTTGCATAAATTTTATAGAGTTTAAAAAATTTGTTACATTTAAATTAATTGCTGGCAGACCACATCCATCAATACCAAATCCAATATCTTCATTTTCAAATATTTCGATAAAGTACTGCTTTGTGATTTCTTGGGTTTTATGAATTAAATCATAGTAATTACTGCTATCAACAGATAATAATTTAGAAAATATCAACATTGATAAATGCTTGCCAGAACAATTGTTGTGCAACTTAGTAAATTTCTCACCTATTATTAGCAAATTATCTGCAGTTTCATCATGAAAAGGTCGCTGTGGCCCACAAATTATGTTATCTAAATCAACTTTAAATTTTTTTGCTGTTTCTCTTAATAGTTCTATATGCTCAACTTGACCAGAATGTGATGCTGCAAACAATGCTATCTCTTCAGAAGTAAATTCAATATTTTGATTTGTTGCCTCCAGCAATAAAGGAATCACTTGCATTGGTTTGACTGAAGACCTAGGAAAAAAATAATCGTCATATTGTTTTTTGTTTGAGTAAAGATTTACTACATGAGAAGACTCTATAGAACCATCCCTATATAAATTAACTGTTAATTTATTATCTTCTGACATTTTTTACACACATAAGTAGCTCTAGAATCTATAAATATCTTATCAATTTTATTTGAACATGAAAAACACTTATCTTTTGCATAAATATACAAATTATTTTGGTTGTTACCATATACACCTTGTGGCAAAACATAAGTCATATCACTTAAGGTTGTTCCATTATTTTTAATAGCCTTTTTTAAAACTTTCTTTGTATATGAAAATATATCGTTCCAATTTGTGTCTTGTAATTTAAAAGATAATGAATGTGGATGAATGCCAGCAAGAAATAAAATTTCATTGACATAAATATTTCCAAGTCCGCTTATATTTTTTTGATTTAGTAAGAATTTTTTAATACTCGTCGAACTTTTTTTTGCTTTATTCATTACAAAGATTTTATCTAGTTTTGACAATGAAAGTGCGTCTGGACCTAGAATGGAAAATTGTTTATTTGCTAGATCATTTTTAAGAATCTTTATATATCCAAACTTTCGAATATCATCATAAAGCAAAACGTCTTCATCAAAAAAAAATATACCGTGTGTATGTTTATTTTTTAAACCATTTAGATCTAATCTTCCACTCATTCCTAAATGAAAAAAAATAGAATTGTTTTTAAAGTTAAATTGTAAAATCTTTCCTTTTCTATATATCTCAAGCAAAACTCCTAAGTTTCTAGGATTGACAGTGTTAAATCTATTTATTCGTTGATCAAATATTTTATATTTTTGTAATTTCTGATTTATTAAAGAATTTTTTAAAACCCTTCGTATAGATTCAACTTCTGGTAATTCAGGCATCTAACTTTGCTAAAGCATCTTTTGCAGCAGATTGTTGAGCACTTTTTTTAGATTTTCCATCTCCAGCACCAATTACCTTATCATTTAATAAAACTTCAGATGAAAAATTTTTATTATGGTCAGGACCATGTGAACTATCTTGATAGATTACTTTTAACCCCTTTTTAGCAAAGTATTCTTGTAATCTTGTTTTGTAATCTTTTTGTCCAGGATTTTGAGATAGACCCTTTATGCTTGGATAAATAAATTTTGAAACAAAATCATTTACAGCTTTTAGACCACCATCAAAATATAAAGCAGCAATTAAAGCTTCCAGAGCATCTTCAATAATTGAATCTTTATGTCTTCCTCCAGTTGAATCTTCTGCTGAGCCTAAATAAAGATACTTACCTATGTTTATTTTTTTTCCAAGTTCAACAAGATAAAACTGATTAACAGCGCTCGATCTAATTTTGGTAAGACTTCCTTCGTCCAATTCTGGATAATTTTCAAATAAATATTCAGTTAGATCAAAATCTAGTATTGCATCACCAAAAAATTCATACCTTTGATTTGATTGTAATTCCGGATACTCATCTAAATATGATTTATGGGTTAAAGCAATCTTTAAAAAAGTTATATTTTTAAATTTGTATCCAATATTCTTTTCTAAATCTTTTAAATTACTCATAACTCTTTGATGGCATCAGAAAACTTACCAATAAAATCTTTGTTGATGGATTCATTTGTATATTGAATACCATTCATAATTGCTTCCTGCTTAGATGAACCATGGCCAATTGTTACTAAACCATCGATGCCTAATAAGTAAGAAGCATTTGTTTTATCAGGGTTTAATTGATCCTTTACAGGTTTTAAAGCTTTCTTGACTGATGGTAAAAAAGGTTTAAATAGATTTTGTTTTAGAGAGGTAGATATTAGGCTTTGCTGAAGTTTTGCAGTTCCTTCTAAAGTTTTTAATACAACATTACCTGTAAATCCATCAGTAACAAAAACATCAACCTTATTAGTTGCAAAATCTCTACCTTCTACATTTCCAACGAAATTTAAAGAACTTGAATTTAAAAGTTTAAAGGCAGATTTTTCAAGTTCTCTACCCTTTGACTCTTCTTCGCCGTTATTTAAAAGTCCTATTTTCGGTGAATCAATGTCAAAAAGAGCTTCAGCAAGCTTTGATCCCATGACGGCAAATTGATAAAGGACTTTAGGTTTAACATCTAAACTTGCACCTGAGTCAAGTAATATCACGCTTCTATCAATAGTTGGCAAGACTGAAGCAATTGCAGGTCTAATTACACCTCTTTGCTTTCCCAAAATTGTAATTGCACTTATTAGGGTTGCACCGGTAGATCCTGCAGAAAATACTGCCTCAACCTTTTTTTCTTTTAATAATTGCATACATCCATTTATAGATGCTTCTTTTTTTGACCGTACAGCTTTAAGTGGATCCTCGTCCATTGAAATTACCTGAGGAAAATGGTAGACAGGTATTTCTGTTGATCCTAGATAAGGTTTGATTAAATTTTCGTCACCACACAGTACGACATTGACGCCATTTTCCTTTGCTTTAATCGCACCTTTAACAATTTCTACAGGTGCTGAATCACCACCCATTGCATCTACGGCAATAGTATTCATAATTTTTTTAGCTTACTTCAGGTTCTTTGACTTGTCGACCGTTATAAGTTCCATCTGTAGGATTAACCCTATGTGACTGTTTTGCAACACCAGTCTCTGGGTCAACTACAAAATGCGGTTTTGAAACTTTATGAGTAGCTTTTCTACGTCTAGTTCTAGATTTAGACATTTTTTTCTTTGGCACTGCCATGGTTATATTCCTTTCAAACTACAAATCTAGCTGACTTAGAGAAGAAAATGGACTTTCTTTTGAATTTTTTTCATTGTGATTACAGCTTAAATTATTTTTGTTTATACCACAAAATGAGCAAAGCCCCTTACATTTTTGTGAACATACAAAATTTATGTCCATTTTTTCGATAATTATTTCTGAAATAAAAGGTGATAAGTCAAAGTATTCATCATCATAATTTATTTCATAGTCGTTATCTTCTTTTATATTCAAAGTTGTTGAAAAGGAACTTCTATCTTCATTATTTGAAGCCGTTAAACATCTCCCGCAATTGCTTTGATATCTGAAATTAACATCAATTGAAAAAGAAAGCCTATCTTCAATTAATTCAATTTCTGATTGGAATTTAATTTGTTCATTTTCATCAATAAAATTATTACCAAAGTTTATTGGAAATGTGCCTTCATTGTCGAATTGTATTTTATCTTTTGAAGAGATTAGGTCAATTGACTTAATCTTGGTATTTAATATCATTTTATGGTTTTTCTATATCGCGCGGTTGTCTAAGTTTCGTTCTCTCTTGATCTAAAAAATCTTTTAACTGATTAATTTTGCTTTGAATTTCTTCCATTTTACGATCTACTGAATCTTCAATATTTGCTCTATAAGATTGAGCTTCAAGTTCAGTTTGCTTGATTATTGCATTGGCTTCAATAACTGCTTCTTGCAAAACATATGATTCTTGAATAAGTTTTTCAGATTCACGCCTAGCTTCTTCAACAATCTCTTTTGAATCATCTTTAGCCTTGGTAATAAACGATTCCTGTTCTCTTACAATCCATCTTGCAGTTCGAAGTTCTACAGGAATTGTGTCAATTATTTCATCTATATTGTTTATAATTTCCTTTTTATTGACTCTTACGGTAAGGGAATTCGATTCGAGACTTGCCCTTAGGTTTTCTAATTTATCAACTATGTCAATTCTGACATTTCCTTTTGCAATATCTTCAAAATTAATTTCTGCTTCAGGCATTGTTCATTCTCTCTAAAACATAATCTGGAACCAAAGATTTAATGTCTCCACCGTATGAATGAATTTCTTTCACCATGGAACTTGATAGGTATCCATATTCAGGAGAAGAAGGTATGAATATTGTTTCAAATCCTTTTAAAGTCGAGTTAGCTTGTGCCATTTGAAATTCATAGTCAAAATCTGTCATAGCTCTTAATCCTTTGACAATAGCATCAACCGACTCTGATGTGGCAAAATCAACTAATAAACCCTCAAAACTTTTTACTTTGACATTCGTTTTTTCATTACAAATTTTTTCAAGCATTTCTGATCTTTCCTCTGGTGTAAATAAAGATTCCTTTGAGGGATTAACAACAACTCCAACAATAATCTCACTAAATATTTCAGAACATCTATTTATAACATCAATATGTCCATTAGTAGGTGGGTCAAATGAACCAGGAATTAAAATTTTCATATTCTCCTCAATATAAGAATTTTACTTTGCCCATAGTTTTTTTCCCTGTGTAATTCATAATTTTTTGAAAACTTTACATCCTCAGAAGCTTTGTGTCTATGAATAATTAAAAGCCCACTATCATTTAAAATATTCTCTATGATTAAAACTTCTTCATCTACTTGATTTGCATCAAGTTCAAAAGGAGGATCATAAAAAATTAGATCATATTTATTAATAGAATTTTGAATAAAAGAATTAACTGGCGAATTTACGATACTTAGGTTACTTGACATTTTTTCTACGTTTTTCTTAAGTATTAAAATGCATTCTTTAGAGATCTCAACAAAGGTAACATAATTTGCTCCCCTACTTAATGCTTCAATACCTAAACTTCCAGAACCAGAATATAAATCAAGAACATCTTTGTCTTCAACCATGAACTGAATTGAGTTAAAAATTGCTTCCCTAACTTTACTCATCATTGGTCTTGTATCAGCGTTATTAATTGTTTCAATCTTTTTAGACTTGTAAATACCTGCCAAAACTCTCATGTAGTACCATCTGCTTGAAAATAATTCGGAAATAATAATTTTGCTTCTTCAAATACTTTATTCGAAGAATTTAAACTATTGATATCATCATAAATTTCTTTGGATTGAATAAGTAGACCATAATCAAAACGTAAATCAGCAATTTTTAAATCAGACCTACCTGATTGGTTTTTACCAGTTACCTTTCCTTCACCGCGAATTTCTAAATCTATCTCTGATAATTTAAATCCATCACTCATTGTTGATATAGCCTCTAATCTTTTCACACCTTCTTCACTGATAGTGCTGAGAGATTTTTTATTCGTAATGTGAAAAATACACTCTGATTGTTTTTCTCCTCTACCTACTCTTCCTCTGAGCTGGTGCAGTTGATTAAGACCAAATCTTTCTGCGCTTTCAATAATCATAAGAGAGGCATTTGGAATGTCTATACCGACCTCTATAACTACAGTAGAGACAAGTATGTCTATAGAGCCATCCTGCATTGATCGCATTATATTTTCTTTTTCCTCATAAGACATCTTTCCATGTAAAAGAACAACCTTATAATCCGAGAATTTTTTAGAATATTCCAAAAAAACTTTTTCTGCTGCCTGTATATCAGAAGACTCACTCTCTTCTATATAGGGACAAACTACAAATATTTGCGAATCATCATCTAAATGTTTGTAACACTTTTCAAAAACTTTCTCATTGTCTTTTTTTAAACCACTATATAAATGTGAAATAATTGGCTTTCTGCCTGGAGGTAATTCATTAATTGAGGATATCTCTAAGTCACCATATATAGATAGAGCAGTGGTTCTTGGTATTGGAGTTGCAGTCATAACAAGTTGGTCGGGAGTTATTTCTGAATCTGAAATTAATTTTTTTCTTTGGTCAACACCAAATCTCTGTTGCTCGTCAATAATTACGAGTCCTAAATTACTAAAAAATACTTTGTCTTGAATTAAGGCATGAGTACCTATATATAAGCCAGGCTTACCATCAGATATATTATTCATTACTTCGATTCTATCTTTGACAGAGGAAGTAAGAAAATTAATCTCTACATCTGAATTTTTTAAAAATGCATTTAATGAATTTAAATGTTGTTCAGCCAATACTTCCGTTGGAGCCATTAGTGCCACTTGGTAACCTGAATTTATTACAGCATATATAGAAATTGCAGCCACAACTGTCTTTCCTGAGCCAACATCGCCTTGAAGAAGTCTTTTCATGGGATAATCATTTTTTAAATCTTCTAGAATCTCTTTATAGGCTTTTGTTTGAGATTCTGTGAGTTGAAATGGTAAGTCTGCAACAAAAGTGTCTATTAATGAATTTTCAAAAATATATTTTGGCCCTTTGTTTTTATTTTTAAATTCAGATTTTAAATTTTCAAATATAGAGCGTAAATAAATAAATTCATCAAGAGCAAGCCTTTCTCTTGCTTTTTGGAATTCTTCAATGGTTTTAGGGAAATGGATTGATTTAAAACTTTCAGTTCTAGAGAAAATTGAATTTTTATCTACAACCTCACTAGTAAGCATGTCTTCAATTCCAGGTTCAAACTCTTCTTTAGGTGTATCAATAATTGACAATGCGTCTTTTATTGCTTTTCTTATTACACCACTAGATACACCATCAACTTTTGGATATATAGGAATTAAAGATCCCGTCTCGCTCAGTTCATCTATATCAGCAAATTTTTCTATTGTGGGATTTTTAAATTCTATTGATCCAGTTTTTTTAATTTCAGGCTTTCCAGAAAGAGCCACATCTTCACCCTCTTTAAATCTGGATTCTATATATTGAGGTCCAAACCATTTTGCTTTTACCAAGCCTGTGCTGTCTTTTATTGAAAGCGTCGTTATCCGTAATCTTGATTTAGTTGTAAAGACTGAAACATTACTGATCGTACCAATCATTGTTACTTCTTTTTCAATATCTGATTGATCAATTTGATTTATTGTTTTTATTTTTGATCTATCAATGTGTTTTCTTGGATAAAATCTAATTAAATCTGTAATGGATGATAAATTACTCTTTTTAAGATTTGAATATCTTTTCTCACCAAATCCTTTTAAAGAATCTAACTTTATATTATCTAAGTAACTTAAACTTCTTTCAACCACAATCAAACATTACCTAAAAAGTTTTAAAATGAAAGTACCTACAAATTAATAAATTAGTTATAGTTATAAATGTAATTTAGAGGAAATAATTATGTCAAATAGATGTCAAGTAACTGGAAAAGAGCCAAGATCAGGTAAACATGTATCTTTTTCTCATAAAAGAAACAATCGATGGTTCAAACCTAATATTCAAACTAAAAAATACTGGCTTGAAAGTGAAAACCGGTGGGTAAAGCTTAAAGTTAGTACAAAAGGCAATAAAGTAATAGACAAGCGCGGAATTGAGTCTGTTGTTAAAGAAATAAGAAGTAGAGGCGAAAAAGTCTAATGGCTCAGGGTGTTGTAAAATCCTATGACCCAAATACAGGTAATGGAATTATCTTACTAGACACGGACAAATCAGAAGTCTTTCTTGCACCCGGATCCTTAAAGGGATCTATTTTTAGAACCCTAAGACAGGGGCAAAGAGTAAATTTCGATATAGAAAATAGAGAAGAAGTTTTAACTGTTGTAAATATACGAATCGGACAAGATAAATACTAATTGCATTTAATGTCTTTAATAGATCTACAACTTGATAATAAAGAAATAATACGAAAACATTTTAGTGACCTTTGTTGTGATGATTTCACTTATCCATTTTTGTCTGGTGGGCAGTCAAATGCAGATAATGCATTAAATCAATTAAACATTGATAAATATGCTACAAAAAGAAACAATGTTTACCCAAAAGATTCAAGAGGTTCGTCTTATTTATCCCCCTATATACGTCATGGTTTACTTAGTCTTTCTGATGTATGGAAAGCAGTTGAAAAATTTGAATACAAAGATAGAACTAAATTCCAAGATGAGTTGCTTTGGCAAGAGTTTTCAAGACATTTATATGCAATAGTTGGTAAAAAATCAAGAAAATATCTAAATTACAAAATAGAAAAACCTGATTCGAATGCAGATGTTTATAAAAATATGAATTGTGTATCTACTATCGAAGAAGAACTGGAAAAAACAGGTTATATGGTTAACCAAACAAGAATGTGGTATGCATCTCATAATTCTTTAAGGGTGGGGAGCGACTGGAATCAATATGAAGACTATATGTTTCAACATTTATTAGATGGGTCTCGTTTTGCAAACAGATTGGGATGGCATTGGGTCATGGGGTCTCAAACAGGAAAGCCATATGGATTTTCCAAATTCCAAGTTGAAAAAAGGGCACCACAGTTATGTAATAATTGTGAATTAAAATATGACTGCCCTATTCAAGAATGGCCACAAACAAATATTTCTGAAAAATTAAATAATAATTTTAAAGTAGATGAAGAAAAGGTTTTTGGTCCAAAAAACATAAGAGAAAATAACAGTACTAAACCATCCTTTGTATGGATTACCGGTGAATCTATTGGAGACAATGATCCAGCAATGAGTCATTATCAAGAACTACCAGTAATTTTTATATTTGATATAAATCTGTTAAGTAAATTGCAATTATCAACAAAGAGAATTAATTTTTTACTTGATTGCCTTAAAGAAATAAATAGCAAAAGAGAGCTGCAAGTACATTTAACCAATCCAGATGATTATTTACGAAATAAAAATTTTGCATCAACATTTGCACCAGTACCAAAATACAAAAAAATTACAGAAAGAAATATTCCATCTATAGAATTCCCAGCATTTCGACTTGCAAATCCCATTAATTTTTACCCCACAAGTTTCAGTTCATGGAGAAAAAAGATAAAGTTAAATATATGAGAAGATATTTAATTTTTATATTCTTATTTTTTCACAATTATATTTATATCTATTCAAATGGCAGAATAGGAAAATTTCTACAAGGAAGGCCGTGTTTAATTCTTTTCTCAACTGGTGCCAAGACTAATTTGTTAAGAAAAAATGTTCTTGTGTTCATGAAAGAAGGTAATGAGATTTGTCTAGTAGCATCTAAAGGTGGAAGTCCAACTAATCCAGGCTGGTATCATAATTTAAAAGCTAACCCTAAATGTGAAATTCAAATTGGAAGAAAGAAATACACTGCAGTCGCAAAAGAAGTATCTGATGAAGAGCGTGAAGACTGGTGGTTAAAAATGGATTACATGAATAAAGGTGGATATTCCAATTACCAACAGAGAACAAAACGTAAAATACCTGTATTAATTTTAAATTTGTCTTAGTCTATTTTTGCGCCTAAGTCAGTTTTGTAATTTATTTTGAATTTCATCAATGTTTAAAGGCTATTAAAAACTGTTTCTATGATATCTATAGATAAATTATCAACGATTAAGTCCGCTTTATTTAATTCATCTTTTGAAAATATACCTCTATCAATTGCAACTACAAAAGAACCCGATGCCTTTCCAGATGAAATGCCAGGAGGACTGTCTTCAATAATTATATTCTTAGTAGTTTGAAGTTCGCTGATCGCTTTATTGTAAATATCTGGATATGGTTTATTTCTTTCAACTTGATCACCACCAATAACATATGAGAAATAATCAAAAATATTTGCTTTTATTAATTTATTTTTTAATAACTCATAAGGGCTTGCTGAGACACATGCTGACGTCCATCCCCTGCTGTTTGTCTCCTCGAGTAATATTTTTGCATCTTGAAAAAGTAGTTTTTCGTTCAATGTCCCTTCTATAATTTTTCCAAGAGATGCCATAGTTTTCTCAAAATTTTCTAGATCAACATTTTTTGCATAAAAGCTGTGAACTAATCTATCGTCTATACCCACCCATTGTCTAGTTTCCTCTTCAGATATCTCAAGTCCAAATTCACTTAGATGTTCTTTCCACGCTAAACCATATGATGTTTCGGTATCCATTAAAGTACCATCACAGTCCCAATAAATACCATTCATAAATTTTTAACCTAATTTGCTTTGTATGTCTTTAGCGCTTTTTAAAGCTATTCCGTCTGATCCCTCTGTGCTCCAATGGGTAACACTATTTTTAGCCTCTTCTATCATGTCATTTAAAAGTTCGAACTTACTTTTACCAATATTTTGCCAAAGATATAATGCATGGCTTCCAGGAATAGTATTAACTTCATTTAAATATAAATTTTCATTGTGAAGTAAAAAATCTACTCTTGATATTCCTCTTATTTCAATTTGTTCAACGAACAATGTAAGTATTTTTTTAATTTGAGATTCAATTTCTTTACTAATAGTTGCAGGTAATTCTCTTTTTGATCCTTCTAATCCTCCATTATCAAGATATTTATCGTTGTATGAAAACAATTCAAAACTACTTGTCCTAATTGGTTTTTCAATTTCTGAGAAATCTAAGTTTGGGTATGTCCTGATTCCAATAAGAAGATCGTTAGAGTTTTCAAGGAATTTTTCTACTGTTGCTCCTTGACTGTAAATTTTTGAATTTCTAGAGAGTTTTAAAGCTGTTTCGTAGTCTTCAACAACCTCTACTCCGATAGAGGATCCTCCAAATCTAGGTTTTAAAATATAAGGTCCAGAAAAATTAGGTTTAGTATTTTTGCTAACTAAGTGTTTATCTAAAACAGGTATTCCAATTTCTTTCATTAATGTAAAGAAAACGTACTTATCCATACCTATCTGTGAAGTAGTCAATGAGGGACCTGTATAGTTAATATTTAGTAAACTTAACAAACTTTGAAGTGTTCCATCTTCCCCTGGCCCTCCATGACAAGCATTAACTGCTACTTCAAATGAAATTTTTTTCTTTTTTAAATAAAATCCTGGCTCAGAATCGTATTTTATCGTTAATTCTTTCTTGAAAATATCGTCATTATCAACAAAATCTATTGATTCTAAGGCATTATTAACCAAAAACCATTTATTGTCTTTTGACCAATAAATATTTTTAACATCATACTTATTAGACAAAATCCTGGAGGACTGTAGTCCGGTCAATATAGATATATCATGCTCGTCAGATGGGCCACCAAATATTACGGCAATTGATTCTGTCATATTTTAGGGATGATGATCTGGTAAATCGTTTTCAAATAATACAATATCATTTTCATTCACAACAGAGTTTAGATAAGAAACAGCTAAATCTCTATTTTTAAAATATTTTACTGGAATATTATTTTCTTCAAATGCAAGCATTAAAGGTCCTTTATTAGTAAAACCTACAATAAGAGCTTCGTCAATAATTTCACTTGCAAAATGTGCAAATTCATAATTATAACTAAACTGTTCAGAACCTAGCTCGACCATTCCAGGAGTTATAAGATACTTTTTACCTTCCGTACTAAGATCCTCTAAAGTTTCAAGTGAAGAGATACAAGAGATAGGATTCGAATTAAAAGAATTATCGATAATTGTTTGTCCCATACTTCCTTGAAGAATAGTTTGTCGATGATCGGTTTTTTCTAACTCACCAAGATTTTCGAGATAAGACTTAACATCAAGCTCAAGTGCAACCATAACTCCAACTGACAAAGAAATAGACAACTGAAGGATTTTAGGACCTTCAACATTTCCAATAAATTCTCCTCCAATATAAACGCTATGTACATTATTTTTGTAATCCACAAAAACAGCTGCTCTCTCAGAAGTCGTTGAACAATCTATAACCATCTTTTGAGCTGTCCATAACCTTGCTTGATTTAATAAAAGTGAATCATCACCATTGATAACTACTGAACCAGTCAAATCAACTATCTCAGACTTTGCATCGAGTATGTTCTCTAAAGTTTTCATTCTTTCAAGATGAACAGGTGCTATGCCTGTTATAACTGATATGTGAGGTCTGACCCATGAACACATTTCTCTGATTTCTCCAAAACCATATGTGCCCATTTCAATGATTGAAATTTCATCATTATTTTTTAAATTCTCATTGATTGCCTTTGCTATACCAAGTCGATTATTAAAACTTTCTGGCGTAGCAAATGTTTTATTTTTTTGAGAAAGGATCTGAGCTAATATATTTTTAGTTGTAGTTTTTGAGTAAGACCCAGTAATAGCAATTATTGGGCCTTCAAAATTTTTTATTTTTTGTTCTGCATCAACAATAAATTTTTCAGATGTATTTTTTTCATAGTTTTTTGTAAATCTCAGAGCTTGGTCATATATATAAAAAGAAAATAAATTAACAACTAATGCAAGAAAATAACCAAGGTCCATAGATAATGACACAATAGAAATTAGAACTACAAAAATACAATAAATTATATTTAATCTTTTAAGTCTTTCGGTAATGTTTACTTTGCTAGTTCTGTGCTTAAAATCTAATCCAATTGGTGTCACTAGAGTCAATACTGATAATAGTAATGCTGGGTAAGGTGACCATAAACTTAATAAAGCCAGGATGATAGCAAGAAAAAAATAAAGATTATTAAAAGGGACTAACCTAACCCATCTAAAATAAAATTTTGTGACATATCCTGGAATATAGTGCTCTCTTTGAGCAACTCTACCCCATCTTATTGAGTTCAAGCATGAGCTTAAAGTAAGAAAAACTAAAACTAATATGTAAACTAAATTCATCTTTTTATAATTTCTATAATTTTTTCTGCGCTACTTCTAAGCATATTGTGACCTTCGTCAGGAATTATCGTTAATTGTGAATCAGGGATTATTCTGCTTGAGTCAATACCAACTTTTACAGGCACAACCAAATCTTCTTGTCCATAGATAAGTTCAACTTTTGAAGAGATTTGTGGAAGTATCTCTGATAAATCATCATTTACTGCCATAACTAATGTATCTTTTAAAACTTTATTAGCATTTTTGTAATCTTCAGAACCATATTTATTTTTTAATTCATCAAGCCTGCTGTCGCTAATAATATTTAATTTATTCATAAATTTATATAATTTAAAAACAGAAAAACCATTGTTCGGTTTAATTTTTCTGATAAGTGGTGATGCAATAATTACTATTTTTCTGTAATTTTGTATTTGTGAGAGGTGGGCTGCTATTCTTCCTCCAAAAGAATGACCAACAATAACATCAACTGATTCTGGTATTAATTTAAAAAGGTACTCTGCATAGCTTTTTGGTGAAAAACTTTTTGTAAATGGTACAGACTTACCAAACCCTGGTATATCGATAGTTATAAAATCAAAATGTGATTCAATCTTGTTGAAATCTTTACCACTTGTACCCCATCCATGTAAAAAACACACTTTTGGATTATCTGAATTTACATTTGCAAATGTTAAGTCATCTTTCAATATTTTATATGCCATTAGTTAAGTCCAAGCCCTATTGTCTGTATTGATCTGATTTCCATACCCATCAAAAAGAGTAATGCAAATGACCAATAAAGATGATAATTCAATTTCATTTCGTTTCTGTAAATGTAAAGAAACGTCAAAATGAAAAGATTAACAATATTATAAAATAAGCTAAATGAGCCTATTTCATTGTTTTGTGTATAGTAAACAACCACTAAAACTTGCAAGAGTACAGAAGAACAAGAAAGCAAGATTAATTTGTTTGAAATGTTATAAGGAAGTTCAAATTTAGAAAAATGAATAATTAAAAATATTAACCCAACAAAGCCACAAATAACAAGACTTATATAAGAAGGTAATTCTAGAAAATAAAATTCCATATTTTTATTTTAGTAGTTACAAAATTGAGTATTAATAATTATTCAGTTACAGTGAACTAGTAATGGTATACATACAGAATGATCAAATACAATCTAATGTTCCAAGTGCATGGTACAGCTCCCTAGAAAATTTTATTGTTAAGGGTAAAAATGCTGAAATTTGGGATTCTGAAGGTAATCGATTTTTAGATTATGTCGGAGGATATGCTGTTCTAAACACTGGCCATCTCCATCCTAGAGTTGTTGATAGAGTCAAAAATCAGCTTGATAATTTTTCGCACTCTTGTTTTGCTTTTGCACCACACGAAAACGCAGTAAAACTATCCGAAGAACTAAATAATAGGTATCCCATAGATTCTGAAACTAAAACATTTATGGTCAATAGTGGTGCCGAGGCTGTAGAAAATGCAGTTAAGATTGCAAGATATTATACAAATAAAAAAGCAATTTTATCTTTCAAAGGTGGATTCCATGGAAGAACATACCTTGCCATGGGTTTAACGGGAAAGGACAAACCTTATAAAGAAGGCTTTGGACCATTTCCAGAATTTGTAAAGCATGCTGTTTATCCATATAGTTATAGAGATATTTCAGATGAAGATGCATTGATGAGTGTCAAAGATGTGCTTAACAATCAACTTGATCCTAATGACACAGCAGCAATTGTGATTGAAGTTGAACTTGGGGAGGGTGGGTATATTCCAGCCTCAAGTAATTTTTTATCACAACTAAGAGATATTTGCGATAAAAATAATATCTTATTAATTTTTGATGAAGTTCAGACAGGCTATGGACGTACTGGAAATATGTTTGGTGCAGAGACTGTAGGGGTAAAGCCAGACATTGTTACATTAGCAAAAGGAATTGCTGGCGGTTTTCCTCTAGCTGCAGTATTAGGTAAATCAGAGATAATGGATTCTATTCATGAGGCTGGTATAGGAAGTACATTTGGAGCCTCGCCTGTGTCTTGTGCTGCAGCATTAGGTGTATTAGATGTATTTGATAATGAAGATATTTTAAAAAATGCTAACAAACAAGCAAAAATTATGAATACAGTTTTATCAAATCTAATGAATGATTTTGATTTTATTGGAGATGTAAGAGGTTACGGACCAATGATTGGTGTTGAAATTGTAATTGATAAAGAGTCTAAAAATCCTGATAAAGAAAAAACTCAACAAATTATCTCAAACTGTAAAGAAAATGGTTTACTCCTTGTTTCATGTGGTGAGTTTGGAAATGTCATTAGATTTATGGGTCCTTTGACTACACCACTTAAACAGGTAGAAGAAGCACTAGGAATATTTAGCGAATCTCTAATTTAGTCTGATTCAACATGAGTGAGCTCATGAAGCTGATTTAAGACATCTCCATCTTTAACTGGTTTGAATGGTGCTTTCATTAGCCAAGCAGATACTAAATCTAAAGATTCTAAATCATTTTTTTCTTTAAAAAACTTCATATATCTAACGGCGTCGATAGTAACTCCTGCACTGTTTGGTGAATCCCATACTTCTAATTGAACTTCTAAATTAAGAGGAGCACCTCCAAATCCTTTACCTTCAAGTCTAATGAATGCTTTCTTTCTATCTTCTAGCCACTTTACATAATCAGATGGGCCAATTCTTACATTTTCAGATGAAATTCCTTTACCTTTATTAGCTACAGAAGTAACTGAAGAAGTTTTACTTGTTCTTTTAGTTTCTAAACGATCTTCTTCAAGCATATTTAGAAAGTCCATATTTCCACCAACGTTTAATTGATAGGTATTTTCAAGATTTACACCTCTGTCAGAAAATAATTGAGCTAAAACCCTATGAACAATTGTTGCGCCAACTTGACTCTTAATATCATCGCCAATCAAAGGGACTCCAGCATCTTTAAACTTTTGATACCATTCTTTATCTCTAGCTATGAAAACTGGTATACAGTTAATAAAACCAATACCTGTGTTAATAGCAGATTGGGCATAGAACTTAACAGCCTCGTCAGATCCTACTGGTAGAAGATTAATTAGTATCTCAGCTCCTGAATCTCTTAGTGAATCTTCAAAATTTTCAGAATCGGGTGAAGTTGTAATAATATCTTTAACAAATTTACCTACTCCATCATTTACAACACCTGGCTGAACTATGACACCAGTTTCTGGAACATCAGAAAATTTAATTGTGTTATTTGGTTCAGCAAAAATTGCTTCACTGAGATCTTTACCAACTTTTGTAGTATTAATATCATATGCTGCAACTACTTCAATGTTGGAGACCTTGTATCCGCCAATGACATCGGAGATTAAACCATCTTCATTTTCCGAATTACTATAATGTGCAATTCCTTGAACAAATGAACTAGCACAGTTACCAACGCCCAATATTGCAACTTTTATATTATTTTCCATTTTTTTACTTTAGCAACAGTGAGATTTATATTTTTACATGATTAATTAAAGAGATAATTAAACCAACTAAAAGAGTTGTAAAGCATTCCAATAACAAAATACATTACAAAAGTGATAATTCCTATAATTTGTAATATTTTTATAAACTTAGTCACTATTACATTTTACAAATATTCAAAATAATATAGATATAATTTATGTATGATTAAAAATTTATCTCCATCAAGAGCATCTCAATTTAAAACATGTCCAAAGCAATTTAAATTTGCAAATGTAGATAAATTAAAAGAGCCAACAAATGAAGTGCAGGCTAAAGGAACAACCGTCCATCAAGCTCTCGAAGACTTATTTGACCTACCTAAAGAGGACAGGAATATTGAAAAACTCCATAATTTATTTCGTGAAGCATGGACGAAAGTAAGAGGAACAGATGAACATCATAATCTTTTTTCTTCTGTTGAAGAAGAGAGAGAATGGGGTGTTGATGGACTAAAGCTGCTTAATAACTATATGACAATTGAGGATCCTACGAGTTTTGATCCATTAGAGAGAGAGCGTTGGGTCAGAGGAAGTATAGAAGATTTAAATTTAAGAGGAATTCTTGACAGAATGGATAGAAATGAAAAAGGTGAACTAATAATTGTTGACTATAAAAGTGGTAAAGCTCCAATGGCTAAATATAAAGAGCCAAGATTTTTTGCACTTAAATTATACGCTTTATTGATAAAGGAAGAACTTGGAGAAATGCCTGCAGAATTGAAATTAATATATCTCAAAAACTCAACTATTCATACATTAAAAATTAAAGAAGAAGACTTAATAGAATCAAAAAAAGAAATTCTTGAAATATGGGAAAATATCAAAAAAGCTTACGAAAATGATGATTTTCCACCAATTAAAAATACACTTTGTGATTGGTGTTACTATAAACCGATTTGTCCAGTATTTAATGACAACCCACCTGATACGGAAGAACTAAGGGTTATAAATGAATCAATTTCAGAATTAGAAGAAGAACTTGAGGTATTAGATATGTTTAAAAACGAAAATGAAGTACCAAAAGAAAGTCCAATTGGAAGTAAAGACAAAGAGCAGATTAAAAATCAGATATCAAATTTAGAGGATCAAAAAAATAATATCCAAGCGGAAATAGAAAAACTTTTACGGAAATAAGCCTCTAGTTAGCTTTGCTGCGGCAACTCTCTTTATTCCTTTTATGAGTGCAGCAGTTCTTAAATCACAATTTTGTTTCTGAGAGATAGTCCAAACTTCTTCAAAAGAAGTAATCATTACATCAATTAATTTCTCATGTAGCTCAGTTTCTTTCCATAAATAATTTTGTGTGTTTTGTACCCATTCGAAGTAACTTGCAGTTATACCACCGGCATTTGCTAGGATATCTGGAATTATCATTACGCCATTATCCCTTAAGATTTTATCGGCATTTAAAGTTGTTGGTGAATTAGCACCTTCAATTATTACATTTGCTTTAATTTTTTCAGCATTACTTGAAGTAATAACTCCTCCTACAGCTGCAGGTATCAAAACATCACAATCAACTTCTAGAATTTCCCCATCATATTCTTCTCCACCTGAAAAGCCACTGACTGAAGGATTTTTAGCGATATGTTTAAAAAGTTCAGGGATGTTAAGACCATCTTTGTTCATCACTGCACCGCCCAAATCATTTACAGCAACTACTTTTGCACCTCTTTCATATGAATCTAGAGCTGCATACCTTCCAACATTTCCAAACCCTTGAATTGCAACTCTTGAATCTTTATAGCTTTTACCTAATTTTTCCATAGCAGCTTGACCAACAGCTACTGCACCCCTACCAGTCGATTCCCTTCTAGTTATTGATCCACCAAGAGAAACAGGTTTTCCAGTGACTATCCCAGGCTGAGGTGAACCAACAAAGTTACTGTATGTGTCCATAATCCATGCCATTGTTTGCTCATCTGTACCTAGGTCAGGAGCAGGTATGTCTTTATCAACACCAATAATTGGTAATAATTCGGCTGTATACCTCCTGGTAACTCGTTGCTTTTCGGCTCGAGTGAGAGGATTGGGATCTATCGCTACTCCACCTTTTGCTCCACCATAAGGTAATCCTACAATTGCAGACTTCCAAGACATAAGGATAGCTAGAGCTGTAACTTCACCTAAATTTACATTTGGCGCGTACCGAATACCACCTTTAGTAGGGCCCATTGATAAAACATGTTGAACTCTATAACCAATTACTGTTTCGACTTCATCGTATTCATCTCTTCTAAATGGAAAAGTTACTACAAGAGATCTTTGAGGTAATTTAAGCCTTTCTCGTATATTTGAATCAAGATTGATTAAATCAGAAACTTCATCATACTGCCTGATGACTTCTTTATACATATGTGAGTCAAAGAGATTATTTTCAACTATCACTAGCTCATCATATATAGGTTTTTGTTAGAAAGATTGTTATTTTATTTTTTTTGTCACACTGAATTTCTAAATTATAAATTATGAAAGAAAAAGAAATACTTAAATTACTTGAAAGATCTGGGATAAAAGCAAATTTTATTTGTTTAGACCATAATGACCGATGTGATTGTCATAGAATATATGATGAAGCAGCATAAGTTATAGGAGAATAAATGAAAGATTTGATCTGGGATATCGCTAAAAGTGGTGAAGAAACTTTAGAAAATACCGAATTGCAATCAATTGAAGAGCCAAAAGAATTGTTTATTGCTAGAGGAGTTTCGCTAGAAGCAAAAGATAGTACTTATAAAATAAATAAATTTGTTGATAATAAAATTGCTCTCGATGTTCAGGAAAAAGGTGCAATAAAAATATCTGATACTGTATTTAATTACTCAAAAAGTTATAAATCAAAAACAATAGATTTAAAAAGATTAATTGATTGGGCTACTAGCAAAAAACTCTCCGAAGATGATATTGAAAATTTGGTAGCGCTTTGTGGAAATACTTTTGTTCCTAAATTAAGGGGCTTAGATGCGGTTGCAGAAAAAAAAGGTATGGATAAACAATTAGCAAGAGATACTTTTATAGAAAAAGTATGGGATGAAGAGCCTAAATTACAAGTTATTAAAACAAGCAATGATACTGCTCCTGTATGGGCAAAAGGTTTGAAAGAAATGGAGAGAAGAAAATGAAACAATTGTATGAACTATCTAGAAAATTTCCAAAAGATTGGATTAAAAAGGCACCTAAGGGTAAATTCGGAAATTATGTGCCACACCCTGTAATTACACAACGTCTTTTAGAAGTTTGTGGTCCTTTTGATTGGGAAGTTGTTGAGTTAATTAGACAAGAAACTACAGGATCTGTTGTTGGTTGCTTTGGAAAATTAACCGTCGAAATTGATGGTAAATTAGTCACAGTAACATCTATCGGCGATGTAGAGCATGATCAAAAAAATGATGGCAGTAATGCAAAACATGCAGAATCAGATTCATTTAAAAGATGTGCAATGAAGCTTGGGCTTGGATTACATTTGTGGGCTGGAGAAGAATATTATCTTGATAAACAACTTGATAAAAAGGAAATAGGAAAAAAAACTAAACTTCAGTCTGCTTGATCAATTAATTGACCATTTCTAGCAGTTAATACAAAAGTTGCTGGACCATCATTGATTAAACCTACATCCATCATGGCTCCAAAGCTTCCTGTTTTTACAGTTACGTACTTAGAAAATTCTTCAACAATTTTTAAAATCATCTCTTCAGCTATTTCTGGAGATTTTGCATTTACAAAGGAAGGCCTGTTTCCTTTTAGAAATTTACCAGCTAATGTGAATTGACTAACAATTAGCATCTCTCCTGATACATCTATTATTGATTTATTCATTTTTAAATTTTCGTCAGAAAAAATTCTGAAATTTAAAATTTTATTTATCAGTATTTCACTTTCAACTTCAGAATCTGATTCTTCAATCCCCCATAAAAGTAAATAACCATTATCAATTTCTGAAATAAGATTTGAATCAACTTTGACATAAGCACTTTTAACTCTCTGCAAAACAACTTTCATAAACTATAATTTAACAGATGAGGTTAGACAATAAAACAATTCAAATGGCATCTGGCCCAAATTATGCAGCGCTAACAACTCTGTTTAAAGATGGTGTTCCTCAAACACATGTGATGTGGGTTGATACAGATGGTGAAAATATCTTGATCAATACAGAGATACATAGATTCAAATACAAAAATGTTTTAAAAGATCCCAGAGTCACAGTTATGATTTGGAAGCATGATAACCCATTTAAATTTGTTGAAATAAGAGGTGAAGTAATCGGAGAAATCACTGGACAGGATGCAAGAGAAAATATTGATAAATTATCACAAAAATATTGGGAAAAACCTTATCCATTCCCCATACAAACTGAAAGAATTGTGCTGGTAATAAAGCCAAACAAGGAAGTAATGTTTAATCTAAAAGACGAGGATTTCGAATAATTTAGTCTTTTTTGTATTCATAGAAGCCTTTACCAGTTTTTACTCCTAAATCACCGTTCATAACTTTTTCTTTAAGAAACTTTTTTGGTTCATCTTTTGGATCACCAGATTCTTCAAATTTTTTTAATTTAGCATAATAATGGATATCTAATCCTGAATAATCAGAAAGTTCAAATGGGCCTAAAGGATGATTTAGACCTTTTTTAATAGCAAGATCGATATCTTCAAAATCTGCAATTCCTTCATCATAAAGTTCATAAGCTTCATCTACTAAGGCTGCAAGCATTCTGTTTACAATAAACCCAGGGGTTTCCTTTTTAAGTACAACCACTGATCTACCCATATTTTCACTAACAGTTATGGTACGTTCTAAAACTTCTTTTGATACGTTGGATGGATATGAAATTTCAATTAAATCCATTCTTATTGGTGGATAGAAAAAATGCATGTTTATAAACCTTTCGGGATGGTCGCAATCTTTTGAGATTTCAGAAGCTTGAATAAAAGAACTATTAGTTGCCATTACAACCTCTTGATTCATCGATTTAGAAATTTGTTTAAAAATTTCAAGCTTTACATCAAATCTTTCAACTACAGCTTCTATCACAAATGTTTTTCCCTTTATAACGTCTTCAAGTGAATAATTGAGATCTAGGTTTTCTTTGTAAGAAACTAATTTATCTTCGGAGTATATTTTTTTGTCTATTAAGTTTTTGATATTTTCTTCAACAAATTTATATCTAGATTCTAAATTTTCTTTATTTTCGTCATAAATATTTGTTTTGTAACCAGCCATAGCAGCTAAAGCTGCAATTTGGCTTCCCATTTGTCCCCCACCAATTACCGCAATTTTTTCATTCATGTGTGTTTGTTTATTTCACGTCTTGCAATAGATCTTAGGTGTACTTCGTCTGGGCCGTCAGCAATTCTTAACGTTCTAACTCCAGCTGACATTTTTGCCAAAGGAGTATCTTGAGAGACGCCCATAGCTCCATGTGCTTGTATAGCTTTATCAATTACATAGGAGGCAGCTTCGATGACTCCAACTTTTATTGCAGATATTTCAATTTTGGCTTGCTCTTTACCAACGTTATCAATCAACCATGCTGTTTTTAGAGTAAGAAGTCTAGCCTCTTCAATTTTAATCCTTGATCTTGCAATCCAATCTTGCACTACACCATGATCGGAAATTTTTGTACCAAAAGTTTCTCTAGACAATGCTCTCTTTATCATAAGTTGAAGAGCTCTTTCAGCCATTCCAATTGTTCTCATGCAGTGATGAATTCTTCCAGGTCCTAATCTCGCTTGGGCAATTTTAAAGCCCATACCTTCGCCGCCTATAATATTTGATTTTGGTACAACTACATTTTCAAAATTTAATTCTGGATGACCAGTGTATCCATCATCATATCCATAAACATGCATGGGTCTGACTATAGTTATCCCTTCTGTATCCATTGGGACAAGAACTTGACTTTGTCTTGTGTGTGGAGGATTTTCAGGATTTGTAATACCCATAAAAATACATATTTTGGCACGTGGATTAATTGCATTTGAAGTCCACCACTTTCTTCCATTAATAACATAGTTATCCCCGTCTGAAACTATTGAACTTGAAATATTTGTCGCATCAGATGAAGCAACATCAGGTTCTGTCATGGCAAAACAAGAACGGATATCACCATTTAGTAAAGGAGTCAACCATTGGTCTTTTTGCTCTTGTGTTCCAAATTCTACAAGTATTTCCATGTTTCCAGTATCTGGAGCAGAACAATTAAATACCTCAGGTGCCCACCAAACCTGTCCAGTTATTTCTGCTAATGGTGCATAGTCAACATTTGTTAGTCCTGCACCGTATTCACTGTCGGGTAAAAATAAATTCCATAAATTTTCTTTTCTGGCTTTTTCTTTTAATTCATCAAGTAATTCAGGAATGTGCAAAGGGTCTCCTGAATCTAATATTGCTTTTTCGTAGGCTTCTTCGTTGGGAAAAATATGTTCTTCAAAAAATTTATTCATCTTTTCTTGAAGATCTAATGACTTTTGAGAAAATTTAAAATCCATTGCTTTATTCTATCAATTAACTTGAGACCAAGAGAATTAAATCATAAGATATTTGTTAATGGAATTTTTTGATAAAAAAATAAGAAGTTTTATAACTTCCAATGTTGAATTGGATTACCAATTTAGATTTGAAAAATTTAAAGTAGGCAGGTCGAACATTACTTTTAAAATCTTTGACGATTCAAATAGCTACGTTTTAAGAAGACCTCCGTTTGGAGATAAATTAGAGTCTGCACATAACATGCAGCGTGAATACAGAATTATTAGTGAATTGAGTGAAAATAGTATAAAAGTTCCAAAGCCCATTCTTTTATGCACTGACAAAAATATTTCAGATGATGACTTTTACATCATGGAATATGTTGCTGGTGTAACTATTGCAGATAATTTAGTAGCAGATAATTATTCCAATAATGATAAAAAAGAAATTACGAATTCATTCATTACAACACTTACTGAATTACACACTTTTGATGTGAAAAATTCCAATTTAAATGATTTAGGGAAACATGAAGATTATGTTGAGAGGCAGTTAAACAGATGGACTAAACAATTTAATGCACAAAAAGTAAGAGATATTCCTGAATTAGATGTTGCGACACAATTACTATTAGATACCATCCCCACACAGCAAAAAGTAAGTATTGTTCATGGTGATTATAGATTGGATAATGTAAGAATCAATAATAACTCTGTTGCAGCTATTGTCGATTGGGAACTCTGTACATTAGGAGATCCGTTAGCTGATATAGGAACTGTCATTGCTTCTTGGTCCAATAAAAATGAAACTGATACTCCATTTATTTATTCACCCTCATTAAGCGATGGATTTCCAAGTAGGCAAGAAATAATTGATATTTATGAATCTAAATCAAACCTTAGTTTGGATGATATTGAATTCTATACAAGGCTATCTTTCTGGAAACATGCAATGATAATGGAGGGGGTCTACGTAAGGTATTCACTTGGTTATTATGGTAATGTTGATAAGAAAGATGTAGATGCATTTGGACAAAGCACATTAAGTTTTGCAAAAAAAGCATCAAATAAGAATCTACTTAAGGAGATATTTTGAAAGTTATTCCAGCAAGTGAACTAGAAAGTCATATTGGTGAAGAAGTAGGTGTTTCTGATTGGTTTGAAGTAACACAAGAAAGAATTAATCAATTTGCAGAAGCAACAAACGATCACCAATTCATACATGTAGATCCCGAAATGGCCAAGGCAACCCCATGGGGTACAACAATAGCCCATGGATACCTTACTTTAAGTCTTCTTACCTATCTACAAGCAGACATCGGTTATATGCCTGAAGGATTACAGATGGCAATAAACTATGGGGCAGACAAAGTTAGATTTATGGAAGCAGTACCTGTAAATAGTAAAATTCGAGCTAGAAATGTTTTAACTGATGTACAGTACAAGAGAAACGGTAGATGGCTATTAAAAACAACTTGTACTATTGAAATAGAGGGCAAAGATAAGCCAGCTGCAATAGTTGAAGCTTTAGCGATGTATGTAGTAAGTGAATAAAAAATATAGGAGTAAATAAATGAGAGAAGCAGTAATTGTATCAGCAGCTAGAACACCAATAGGTAAAGCTTATAGAGGAGCGTTTAACAATACCGCGGCTCCAACCCTAGCATCTTATTCTATAAAAGAAGCTGTGGAAAGAGCTGGAATTGACCCAAAAGAGGTTGAAGATGTTGTTTTAGGATGTGCTCAGCAACAAGGTTCACAAGCTATCAATATAGGAAGATTAGCTGGAATTGCAGCTGGACTTCCTGATAATGTTCCAGGCATGACAATCGACAGGCAATGTTCATCCGGAATGATGGCAATTGCGACTGCATCAAAACAGGTTGTAACAGATAATATGGATGTTGTTGTAGCTGGAGGAGTTGAGTCTATTTCACTCGTACAGACTGCAGATTTTAGGGTAGATATTGATCCTAATGTTACTGCTCACGCACAACATGCATACATGCCAATGATTGAGACTGCTGATCATGTTGCTGAAAAATATAATGTAACAAGAGAAAGTCAAGACGAGTACTCCCTTCAAAGTCAGAAAAGAACAGCAGCAGCACAAGAAGCAGGCCTTTACAAAGATGAAATCATTTCAACTACTACTACTAAGTTAGTTAAAGACAAAGAATCCGGTGAAATTTCTGAGCAAGAAGCTATCTTAGAAAAAGATGAAGGCAACAGACCAGAAACAAATTTAGAAGGTCTGTCATCATTAGTCCCAGTGTATGGTGAAGGAAAGTTTATAACTGCAGGAAATGCGTCTCAGTTATCTGATGGATCTGCATCTGTAGTTGTAATGGAATCAAAGGTTGCTGAAAACAAAGGCCTTACTCCCCTTGGCTATTACAGAGGAATGGCAGTTGCAGGTTTAGCACCAGAAGAAATGGGAATTGGGCCAATATATGCTGTTCCTAAATTGCTCGATAAATATAACTTAAGTGTTGATGACATAGGTTTATGGGAACTAAACGAAGCTTTTGCTGTGCAAGCTTTGTATTGTAGAGATTATTTAGGTATTGATAATGAAATATACAATGTAAATGGTGGCTCAATATCTATAGGACATCCATACGGAATGACCGGCGCAAGAATGACGATGCATGCTCTAATGGAAGGTAAACGAAGAGGTGCAAAATATGTTGTTGTCACAATGTGTGTTGGTGGTGGAATGGGTGCTGCTGGATTATTTGAAGTCATATAAATTTACAACTATTTAAAAGACTTGGCATAAAATCTAAACGTATAATTGAATATGAATAAGATTACTGACAAAAACAGTTATTTGGATTCAATTAAAAATAGGGATTTAAAAATTTACCTTATGGGTGAACTCATTAAGGAACCTCTAGATCATCCAATTATTAGACCAAGCATTGAAGCGATGGCTGAAACATATGAATTAGCTGTTAGAGAACCAGAATTAGCATCAGCAACATCTCCATATACTGGAGAAAAAATAAATAGATTTTTACACATTGCAGAAAGTAATGACGATCTATTTTTACAAAATAAAATGCAAAGAAAGCTTGGTCAACTAACAGGTACCTGCTTTCAAAGATGTGTTGGTATGGACGCTTTCAATGCACTTCATTCTGTGACTTTTGAGATTGATGAAAAACACAATACTGAATATCACAAGAATTTTATTAATTTTCTAACTGAAATGCATAAATACAATTTGGTAATTGGTGGTGCAATGACAGACGTTAAAGGTGATAGGTCAAAATTACCACATGAACAAGAAGATGAAGATGTGTATTTAAGAATTGTAAAAAGAACAGAAGATGGTGTTTATGTTAAGGGTGCAAAAGCACATCAGACCGGCTGTATAAATTCACACTGGATGGTTGTAATGCCTACCTTGAGGCTATCTGATAAAGATAAAGATTATGCAATTGTGGGGGCAATCCCAGTTGATGCAGAAGGAATAACCTATATTTATGGTAGACAGTCATGCGATACAAGAAGTATGGAACCTGGCGAATATGATGTAGGAAATAAATATTTTGCCGGGCAAGAAGCAATGGTAATTTTTGATAATGTATTTATACCAAATGAATACATTTTTATGAATGGAGAGTATGATTTCGCATCGACGTTAGTTGAGAGATTTACAACATATCATAGAAGATCATATGTATGCAAATCAGGCGTTGGTGATGTACTGATTGGAGCTGCAGCTACTATTGCAGAGTACAACGGTGTTGAAGAAGCATCACATATTAAAGATAAGCTTGTTGAAATGAATAAGCTCAATGAAACAATTTATGCTACTGGCATTGCTTCATCACTTCAGGGTTCAGTCACTAAGTCAGGAAACTTCATTAATGACGATCTTTTGGCTAATGTATGTAAACAACATGTAACAAAAGAAACATATGAGATTGGACGAATCGCACAAGACCTTGCAGGTGGATTAGTTGGATCAATGCCTTCAGGAATAGATTTTAATGAGGGAACAATGTCTGAAGATCTAAAAAAATATTTAAAAGGAAAAAAAGATATTAACTCAGAAGATCGAGTAAAAATTCTAAGATTGATCGAGAATATGACATTAGGTAGAAATGCGGTTGCTTATTTAACAGAATCACTCCATGGTGCGGGCTCCCCACAAGCACAAAGAGTGCAGATTAGAAGAAGAGTAGATATCGAAGAAAAAAAAGATTTTGCAAAAAAGTTGTCGGGAATTATTGAGAGGGAAAAATGAAAGCAGTCGTATGTACAAAATTAGGTGAGCCAAATTTATTAGAAATAAATGATGTAGATAAACCAACTATTGGTAAAGATGAAGTATTAGTTAAAGTTGAAGTTGCTGGAGTTAATTTTCCAGATGCGCTGTTAGTACAAGGAAAGTACCAAATTGTAATTGATCCACCTTTTATTCCAGGTAATGAAGTATGTGGAATTATAGATGACAAAGGTGAAAATGTAGAAATCTCTGTTGGAACAAAAGTAATTGGAATTCCTCCAATTGGAGGGTTTGCTGAATTCGTTGCTATTAATAAAAATTTGGTAATTCCGGTTAGCGAAAATTTTAGTTCTTTAGCTGGAGCAAGTTTGCCTATCAACTATGGTACTTCTTACTATGCCCTAAAAAGACGTGCAAATGCTCAAAGTGGAGAAAGTCTTTTAGTGCTTGGTGCTTCTGGAGGAATTGGTACTGCTTCAATTCAATTAGCAAAAGTTATGGGTTTAAGAACAATATGTGCTGTTGGTTCCGAAGATAAAGCAGAGTATGTCAAATCTTTGGGTGGTGATGAAATAGTACGATATGATCAGGTTGACTTAAAAGAAACAGTGAAAGAAATGACCGACGGCAAAGGTGTAGATATAGTTATAGATCCTGTTGGTGGTGAAGTGTCTGAACAAGCACTAAGAGCAACAGCTTTTAATGGTAGGTTACTAGTTATTGGCTTCGCTAATGGACAAATACCTAAAATATCCCTTAATTTAACACTTGTTAAAGGTGTGTCAATTGTTGGAGTATGGTGGGGTCGATGGACAAACACATCTCCACACGAAACTGCAGAAGATTTTAAAGAATTGGTTTCCTATGTTGAAAATGGACAATTAGACATTGTTCCAAAAAATAATTACAAAATAGAAGAAACTTCCATAGCCTTAGAAAACTTTCTAACAAGAAAAAATATAGGTAAAACTGTTATAAGTGTCTAGTGAGAGGCAAAGTATGGATTCTCACCAGCCGCATGATCAGTAGCATCTATGATATTTCCTATTTCAGGAACTGCTTCACGCAAAGAGGCTTCGATACCTTGGGTAAGTGTTACTTGTGCCATACCACAGCCTTGGCAACCTCCACCAAGTCTTAAATAAATATCATTTCCTTCAACGCCAATTAATTGTGCTGCACCACCGTGCGAAGCAATAGCTGGATTAATTTGGTTTTCTAATACTGCTTGAACTTTCTCAGCCAATTCTCCCTTTAATTCTGGAAGATCGGCAGGATTACCAATCATTGCAGGGCTTGGTGTATTAGGATTGTCCATAGTTAATCCTGGTGCATCTGGATCTTCGGACATATCTAAGCTGGCACCATCGAATTTATCAATATCTTTCGAAGCAATTATTACAGGTAAATCCCCAAAATCTATTCTCCTATCATCAGATCTAGCTTGATTTATATCTAGGAAACTGAGATCGTAAGTAAATTGATTTCCATGTACTCCATCGATTTGTAAGAATAATGCGTATTCTTTATCTCCAGGTTCTTGATCTCGTAGATCAATAATAGTTTTTACTGCTTCATCGCCTATGTTAAAATTAAATTCTTCACTCATATTTATATATTTTAACCAATTTGAGATATGTGAGAAATTAATAAATTAAAGTAGTTATATATAATTGATATATGAATAACGTTCTCATCTCATTAAGTGGCAATTGCTCAACTAGCTACGAACTAAAAGAACTTACTTTTGATGAAATAATTGGAGTTGATAATGGTACAGCTCACTTGTTTGATAGGTCTTTAATTCCATCAAAAGTTCTAGGAGACTTTGATTCAATTACACCTGATTTATTAAAAAAAGTAGAAAACATGAATATAGATTTAATAAGTTATGAGCCAAATAAAGATAAAACAGACTTTGAACTTTCTTTGGACAGTATTAATGAGCCAGAAGATAAAAATATTTTCATAATAGGAGGAGAAGAGGGTGAAATAGATCACTTGTTTTCTATCTTTTCATTAGTAATAAATTATGAATTCGCTACAAATGTAACTTGGCTTTATATGGATAAAACTATTGTTTTTAAAAATAATATGTCAATTTTTCTGAATGAAGGTACAAAATTTAGTGTCGTACCAATAACAAATTTAAATAAATTGACTATCTCAGGAGCTAAGTGGAACTTAAATGAAGAGAATATTGAAGCTGGTAGTACTAAAACGCTAAGAAATGAATCAGTAGAAAATCAAATAATGATAAGTTGTAATGAAGGGCTATTTAGCGTAATTTATTAAGACCTTGGAATATCTTTCCAAGCTTTATCTTTATCTTGTTTTGGCTCACTTGGAAGTCCTAAAACCCTTTCAGCAATAATATTTCTCATTATTTCAGATGTACCGCCTTCTATTGAATTAGCTCTAGACCTGAGAAACAAACTCTGGGTATCTGTGAAGCCAAAAGTCTCATTTTCAAAATTTAATTCTGGTTGGGTCAACTCATAACCTCTTGGGAATAGCAAAGCATCATTGCCAAGCATTTCCATACCAAATTCATATGATGCTTTATTAATTTCGGCTTCATATAATTTACTAGTAGAGCCTTCTGGACCAGGTGTGCCTTTTTCTCTATTTTCAAATGCTCTAACATTAGTTAACCTTACTGCTTCCTGCTCAATCCATAGTTTTATTAACTTATCCCTTGAAACTGGATCATCAAGCTCTTTATCGTTCCAAAGTTGAACTAAATGACCAGGTGCACCACTTCCTCTTTCACGAACATTTCCACCTATAGCAACTCTCTCATTCATTAATATTGCAAGTGAAACTCTCCAACCATCTCCAAGGCTGCCTAAAATATTTTCTTTTGGTATCTTCACATCTGTAAAATAAACTTCATTAAATTCTGCTTCACCCGTTATTTGGCGAAGTGGTCTAACATCTACACCATCGGACTCCATATCAACAATAAAAAATGTTAATCCCCTATGCTTTGGAACATCTGGGTCTGTCCTTGTAACAATTAATCCCCATTTAGCTAAGTGTCCTAGAGTTGTCCAAACTTTTTGACCATTTACAATGAATCCGTCGCCATCATCCACCGCTTTAGTTGACAAGCTTGCTAAATCTGAGCCTGAACCTGGCTCTGAAAATAGTTGGCACCATATTTCTTCAGTAGTGAACATTGGTCTTAAATATGTTTGAATTTGTTCTGGAGTGCCATACTCAACAATAGTTGGTGCTCCCATGCCTATACCAAGAATATTTGCAACTCTGTTTTGTTGAGAAATTCCTTCATTTCTTAAAGTTTCGGTAATTATAAGTTGATATTTTGGATTTAACCCTAATCCCCCAGCACCTTCTGGAAACTGAACCCACGCAAGTCCAAGATCGAATTGTTTACCCCAAAATTCTTTAATGTCATCTGTTTGACTTCTGAATTGAATTAATTCATCTAATTTGCTTCTTACCAGCTGTTCTGCATCAGAATGTTTAGTTTCAGTTTTTACCATAAAGAATTATACATCAAATTTATCTTATTGATTACCCTGTATGGCTTGCTGAATGATCATTAACTCATCCTCGTTACTAAGAGGATATGTGCCATTTTCAATATTTCTTATTTCTTCAATATTATCAGCTATGTCTTCGGCAGATGCACTTGTATTTACATAACCTTTATGGGTAATAATTCCAATACGAGCAAAACGACCAGCAGCTACTCCAAAGATTTCATGACTAGGTTCACAAACCTCTGATGCTAGATATGAAACCATTGGTGTAACTAAGTCTGCACTGAACAATTTACCAACATCTTCAGGAAGGAGTGCCTCGGTCATTCTTGTGTATGCTGTTGGAGCAATTACATTTACTTTGATATTATATTTTGCCCCTTCAATAGCTAATACATTTGTTAAACCTACTATGCCCATTTTTGCTGCACCATAGTTTGATTGACCAAAATTACCAAATAGTCCAGAAGGTGAAGCTACGTTAACAATTCTGCCATATGCATTTTCCTTCATCACTTTAAAAGCAGGCTGTGAAACAAAAAAAGTACCTTTCAAATGTACATCTATAATCAAAGATAATTCTTCTTCGGACATGTTTGCAAAACTTTTATCCCTCAAGATACCTGCATTATTAACAACTGCATCAACAGTGCCAAAATTATCAATCGCAGTTTGTACAATAGACTCTCCACCTTCTTTGGTTGCAACAGAATCATAATTGGCAACAGCTTCTCCTCCATTTGCAATTATTTCGTTAACAACTTCATCTGCTGGAGTGCTGCCAGAGCCTGATCCATCTACTGCGCCACCCAGGTCGTTTACAACAACTTTTGCGCCTCGTGAACCTAAATCAAGAGCATATGCTTTACCTAATCCGTTACCGGCACCAGTTACTATTACTGTCCTATTTTCAAAAGATACTTGTGACATTATTCGATTCCTTCGTACATTGATTCAATCTCATCATTATACATCTCAGCAATAACATTTCTCTTCAATTTCAAAGTTGGTGTTAATTCACCGCTTGAGTCAGTCCATTCTTTATCTAAAATTACAAATTTCTTAATACCTTGTACATTTGCAACTTGAGAATTTGCTTCATCTACTTGTTCTTGAACAGCTTGTATCACTTTTTCATTTTTAGCCATATCTTTAAGAGAGTACTCAATACCATTTTCTGATGCCCATGTCTCTGCACCTCCGTCACCATCTAATACAATAAGAGCTGACAAGAACTTTTTGCCATCTCCAACTACACAAACTTGACCAATTAAAGGATGTGGTTTCACAAGGTCTTCAATCTCAACAGGGGCAATATTTTTTCCTGCTGAAGTTATTAGAATTTCTTTTTTACGACCTATAATTTTTACAAATCCATCTTCGTCAATTTCTGCAAGATCGCCAGTGTGAAGCCAGCCATCTTCATCGAAAGTCTCCTTAGTTTGTTCTTCAGACTTGTAGTAACCCTGTGCTACGTGGTTTCCTTTAATACAAAGCTCGCCATCATCTAATACTTTTACTTCAGTTCCAGGTATTGGAATGCCAACCTTTCCAATTGGATTGAGAACGCTTGGAACTTCAAGTCCATCAACTTTCAATTTTTTTGAAAAAGACTCAGCAGCATTTCCGGGAACACCAATTGTTGCAGGTCCAGTGTCTTCTGTCATTCCATATATCTCTGTTATATCTATACCTATTGCATGAAACCACCTATGAACATCTTTATTCATAGGTGCTGCAGCAGTAACAAAATATTCAGTATTCATTATTCCAAGTCCTTCTTTAAATTTAGAAAAGACCAGTTTTGCAAATACTTTATCTTTTAAATTAATGCCAAGAGGAACTTTTTCACCTCTCTGTTCATAATCTACTTTCTCTAAGCCATTCTTAATTGCTTTGTCTATTAAATCCTTTTTAGGATTTTCTTCAATTCTTGCCTGTAATCCGCCTTTAAACCTTTCCCAAACTCTTGGTACTGCAAGAAATACAGATGGTTTAATTGTTGGAAGCGCATCTCTCATGTCTTCTAATACAGGAACTGGAAATATCTGACCAACTCTGTAAATAGCTTGATAGTGGTCACCAGCTCTTGCAGCAATATGTGCCATTGGTAGGTAAGAGACAATCCTTGGAAATTTGGTTGCAGGAATCATTTGACCAAATAAACTTTCAATTGTCCATAGGACGTTTTTGTGAGAAATCATCACGCCTTTAGGTTTTCCTGTTGTTCCAGATGTAAATATTAAACAAGCTAGAGAATCTGGAGTAACAGTAGCAATAGCTGAATCTAATTTTGAGCTATCTTCTTGATTTAGTTCTTTTCCTTTTTCAACTAACTCGTGGTAGCTATGAACATAATCAAGTTCTTTATTATCTTCATAACCATCTATGAGCACAATCGCTTCTAATTTTGGACACTGTTCTCTTGCTGCATTTACTTCTGCAAATAATTCAAGATCACCTACTACTGCAACTTTGGCTTCCATGAGGTTTGCTACATATTCAATCTGCGACGATTTTAATTGTTTATACAACGTAGATGGAGTGGCTCCACAATACACAATTCCTAGATCAGAAATGTTATGTTCTTTAGTATTGTTAGACATAATAAATGCTGTGTCGCCTGGACCTAGTCCGAGAGACATTAATCCTGCCGCTAAATTTTTTGATACATCTCTATATTCTGACCAAGATATTGAATCCCAAGCTGAGTATTCACTATTAGCTGGAGTATTTAATGCTGGATAATCTGGATACTCTTCTGCATTTCTATCAATAAAATCTAAAAGCGTTTTACCATCAACAGAAGCTGTAATTAAATTTTCCTGTGATTTCAAATAATCGTGTAACTTAGACAAAATATCCTCCCATGAATCTAATACTCAATTTTAATTAAAAAAAGCTAAATGAGCTATTAAATAATAGGATTTATCCTTTTACAGAGCCTGCAGTTAATCCCCCTGTAATTTGCTTCTGGAAAAAGATAAATAGAACTGCAATCGGTGTTGCCGCTATAACTGATGAAGCAGCGATTACTCCCCAGTCAGCGTTGAAATCATCTATAAAAACTGTATTTATTCCAACTGCAACTGTCCATAAATTTTTATCTTTTAAGAATATAGCGGCAAGTATGAAGTCGGAATAAATTCCTATAAATGTAATGACAAAAATTACAACTAATATTGGTCTAGAAAGCGGTGCTATTATTCTTCTGAATATTTGGAAATCAGTAGCACCATCTACTTTTGCAGCTTCATCAAGTGAAGGTGATATGGTATCCATAAAACCTTTAATTAACCAGGAATTAAATCCTATTGATCCACCAAGGTAAACAAGAATTAATCCAATATGTGTACCAAGCCCCATAAATGGTGCAATATCACTGATTTGAAAGAACAAAAGATATATTGCAACAAATGCTAAAAACGATGGAAACATTTGAACTATTACTAATGTTAATAAACTTGCTCTTCGACCCTTGAACTGTAGTCTAGAAAACGCATATGCAGCTAGTGTCCCAAGAAAAACATTAAAGAATGCTGCAATTAAAGCAACTTTATAGGTATTGTAAAGCCACTTAAAATAAGGAACTAATGGATCTGAAGAAAGCAATTTGTAATGCTTTAAAGTAAGTCCATCTGGAATTAATTTCGAATTAGTTAAGTTTGCAAAATCTGCAATCGAATTTGTTGCAACAAATAAAATTGGATAAATAGCAAATGTAACAAACATTAATGCTATTAAATGTCTCCAGCCATATTCTTTAACCCAATTGTAAAATTTAGATGTTTCCATAAATTCTTTCCAATCGTTTTGTATATCTAAATGAAATAGCTGAAATTATAAGTACGAGTGCAAAAATAATTATTGTAACACTTGATGCAAGACCAAATAGATTTCCTCTACCTCCAGAAATTGCCAGCTTATAAGTAAAGGATATCAAAATATCGGTCCACCCAACAGATACCTCACTTCCAATAATTGGAGGACCTCCTCCCGAAAGAAGGAATATTAAAGTAAAGTTATTGAAATTGAATGCAAATGAACCAATTAATAATGGTGATATAGAGACCATCAACAAAGGAAAAGTTATCCTCCAAAATGATTGAATTCCAGTTGCACCATCAACCTTTGCAGCTTCAATAAGTTCCTTAGGAATGGATTGCAATGCTCCTGTGGTAATTAAAAACATATAAGGAAAACCAAGCCATGTATTAACTAGAAGAACAGCTGATCTGGCACTTTCTTTAGTCTTGAGCCATTTAACAGGCTCTATATCTAACATTTCATATAAAGGACCTAGCCACGAGTTAATAACACCATAGTCAGGATTTAATAATCCTTTCCATACAAGAGCTGAGACAAATGCTGGTATTGCATATGGAAGTATAAAAACAGCTCGGTAGATTCTTTGAAATTTTAAACCATCCTTGTTTAATATCATGCTTAAAAGAAGTCCTACTGCAAATGAAAAAATGACAGATAATAAAGCAAATTGAAATGTCCATTTAGTAACAACACCTAAAGGGCCCCTAATCCTCTGACTAGAAAAAAGTTTACTGTAGTTCTCGCCTCCTACATAAACCCTCCAACCTGGTTCTATCTCTTTACCTTCACATTCAAAATTATCTTTTACAACTGGACATAGCGTATTGGTTGCATTATTAAACAAGGAATCATTCATCTCATCATATGTATAGAGCTGAGAAGTGGAGGTTAGTCGACCTGTAGAGGCACCAAATACAGAAATTTTATATAGTTGTGCTCTAGTGTTTTTATCAATTACTAGTGAAAGTTCTTGTAGGGTTGTTGAATTAGCTATTTGCTCTTTTCCAGAAAGTTGATAATAGCCATCTGGTGTAGAAAATTCACCATCAATGAAAAGTGAAGGTTCATGGGTTGCATAGGATGTAGAAAAAATCTCATCATCTGAAACTGCTTTTCCAAATAGGATGTTTTCAGAATCTAAATTTGCGACATAATAAAAATTTAAATCTAGATCTTGTAGAATATACATATCGAATTCGAGTCCTTTTTGATCATCTGGTGTAAAAACTCTATCTTCCAAAACGCCAATTGCCTGAGTCTTGGTAAGGATATGTCCTGTAGACCAATTGGTAAATGAAACGTATGTATTGTAAACAGCAGGAAATACTACAAATGATAACATAAATATCATGCCTGGAAGTATCCATTTCATAGGTTGGAATCTATCAGTAAAGTAAACAATATTTACCAGAATGCCAATAACTATAATTAACGATAAAAAGAACCAAGATTCAAATGTTAAAGTAAGAGGCACAGCATAAACAATTAATGCGTTGAATATTGCTAATAAGGTATACCTAAAAATTTTTGAGAGAGTCATACTTAAATATATCATTAAAAAAATTGGGGCTCAACAGAGCCCCAATTTAATATTGATTAATTAAAAATTAACCGCCAGCAATTGCATTACGAATTTGTTCTGCCGCTAATTTCATAGCATCAGATGCATTGCTAACTGTTACGCCTGTTTCTTCATTTGTACCATAATTTTGGTCTCTAATAATTAACAAAGCGTCACCGAATGGTCCCCATACACTTCCCATTTCTGGAATGTTAGGCATAGGAATACCATTTGCAGCACTAGCCGCAAATACAGCTGCTACAGGATCCGCAGCTTCTACTAAAGCAAATAAAGATTTTGTAGCAGGTAGTCTTGGATCAGATTCATACATTGCTTGTTGAACTTCAACAGTTGCAAAAAAGTCAAGAATAAAGCTTTGAGCTAAAACTTGCTTATCACTAAATGATGAAACCATTGCACCTCTTACACCAACAAATGGAGTAGCTGCATTTCCATCAAACTGAGGTATTAATCCAACACCGTAGTTAACTGCGCTAGCATCGCCTCTTGCCCATGGACCAGTCATCCAGAATAATGAACGACCTTCTTGGAATGCAGTCATAGAGCCACCATAGTCTGTGGATGCAACTGTTCCATTTTTTACAAGTCCATCTAGGTATTCAGCAGAAGCCAAAGCTCCAGCGTTATCTAAACCAACGTCTGATGCATCGAATCCACCTTCAGAAGCAAAAACATAACCTCCAGCTGATGCGACAAATGGATGATTGTGGTAAGCGTCTCCGCCTCCTCCACCACCTGGCGCTCCAACACAAAGTTCAGTCCCTGCAGCATCACAAGCAGCTTTTGCGTCTTCCCATGTTGTTGGGACTGAATCGACTAAGTCTGCATTGTAATACATAGCAATAGCTTCTGTTGCATAAGGAAATCCGTAGACTTCTCCACCATAACTAAACGCTGTAACGCCGACATCAAATAAATCAGATGCTACAGAACCTAAATCTAGTGGTGAAACTACACCGTTTGCTGCTAATTCTCCAACCCAGTCATGTGCTCCTAAGAAAACATCTGGACCTTCACCTGCCGGACCAGCAGTTTGAACGTCTGTTCTTATTGCACCGAAATCATAAACAACTACTTCTACATCAACTCCAGCAGCAGCTTCATAAGCGCCAACTAAAGGATCTAGAGCATTTGCAACTTTTTCCTCAGCCCACACAACGATTACTTCTGGTGGTGGTGCTGTGGTTGCAGGAGCAGCTAATGTTTCTTTAGGTGCTTCAGTGGTATCTGGTGCTTCTGCTGCATCATCTGCAGTATCTCCACCACAAGCCACGGCCACTAAAGAAAACATCAATAAAAATACGATAAATCGTAATTTATTAGTTTTCATATACTCCCTTTCGTATATACGTATATTCACTCTTTACGAATGTCAATGACAACTTTATTGTCTATTTATAATTTTTTCTAGCTAAATAAAAAAAATAATGCACAAATGCACAAAATTTTATTTTTCGTGAAGAATTATGCCTATATCTCCAGCATTTTTAGTTATTTTGACAGAACCGTCTTCAAGATTTGCTTCACAATCTCCATAGACTACATCGATACTATGTGCATTAGACGGGATAGCTATGTCATTAGTAGATCTATTTCTATTTACAATACAAATAAGTGACTCGTCTTGTAAAATTCTTCTGAAGATTACAACATCTTCCGTGTAATCTAATAATTCAAATCTTCCATATTTGAAAATTGGATTAACATTTTTGATTTGCATCATAGTTTTTGTAAATTCAAGGATTGTTTTATTCCACGATTCTTCATTGTGCCAAGGAAATGGTTCTCTGTTAAAAGGATCATCAGCACCACCTAGACCAACTTCATCTCCATAGTAAACACCAGCTATCCCTGGAAATGTAGCTTGTAGAAATATTGCTCCGAGTATGCCATCCTCGTTGTTACCACATCGGTTCAAAAATCTTTTTACATCATGGGAACTCAATAAATTCTGGCATGAAGAAAGAGCCTCAAAAGAATACATGGAATATAAATTAGCAAGAGAGTCGGCAAATTCTTTATTGTTGATTCTCTTGGTTGCAAAGTAATCGGTCATAGTTTCTCTAAAAGAGTAATTCATTGTTCCGTCAAATCTATCTCCTTGAAGCCACTGAGAAGTATCTCCAAATATTTCAGAAATAAGCAGAACATCTCTCTTGGTCGAGTAAGCGATATCTCTGAAATCTTTCCAAAATGAAAAATCTAGTTCCTTTGCAACATCCATTCTCCACCCATCAATATCAAAATTCTCAATCCAATGCTTTGTAACATCAAGAGCCCATTGTCTTGCACCATCAGAATCAAAATTCACTTTGGGCATATCAGGTACTCCCCACCAAGCTTTAAATGACGGTTCAACTATAGGTCCATCATCTTCCCTTATTTCAACTGGCACCATAGTTTCTTCGAAAGTTTTATCTAAATATTGTTTATACTCTTCTTGATTTCCATCCCAACCTACTTTGTAAGTATTGGCATATAAGTGTGGTCTGTGGATAAACCTTACTGGATAATCGAATACTGTAAACCAGTCTTTATACTCTGACCTCTCTCCATTCTTAACTAAGTCTTGAAATGCAAAATGTCTTGGGTGAACATGATTTAATGAACAGTCTAAGATTATTTTCATACCTCTCTTATGACATTCTTCAATTAATTCTCGTAAAGCATCATCACCACCTAATGTAGGGTCTACTTTGAAATGATCCCATGCATCGTACTTGTGTGTGCTAGATGACAAAAAGATTGGATTTAAGTAAATTATATTTACTCCGAGAGACTGGACATGATCAAGCTTTTGGATTACTCCATATAAGTCTCCACCTTGAAAATCTAATCTTGTAGGAATTGAACCCCATTCAACAGTATTTTTTGGATTTAGAGAACTGTCTCCATTAGCAAATCTATCTGGAAATACTTGATACATTACGCCGCCATATACCCAGTCAGGAATTGTGTGTCTTTGGTATGAGCCAGAATCGTAAACCCATTTTTCTGAAGGAGATATGAAATTTGCTATACCACTAGTTCCTAGATAAAGATTAAGCTGTTCATCTGTGCTTGCTGCGAAGCTGAACTTTGCTGTAGTTGATCTGAACTGTATCTGTGTACCCCAAAAAATAAACCTGTCTGTTTCTGCATACTTCCTTAGTTCAATTGGCCTAAAATCTTCATCTTCCAATAAAATCCATAGTTTTGAGATATTTTTTTGAGAGTGAACTCTAACTCTTCCAGTTCCGTCTCTAGAAATAGAAAAGTGTTTTTTATCGTTAAAATCAAATCTAAAATCGTAATGCCCTAAATGAACATCACCATCAAAAAAATCTATCTTTTGCTTTTCGCCAGCATCTACAAATTCGGGACTGTGCTCTTCTACCATAAAAATTAATTTACTATCAAATAGACATTATATACTCTATATTTGAAGTGATATGGATATAAATAAAAGTAGTGGATTAATTTTACATCCAACATCTTTACCTAGTTCATACGGTATTGGAGATTTGGGTAAAGAAAGCTATGAATTTATTGATCTTCTCAACCAATCAAACACCAAAATATGGCAAGTTCTTCCTTTGGGAATAACAGATAATATTGAATTTTCACCATACTCTAGTAAGTCATCTGTTTTGGGTAACCCATATATTGTTTCTTTAGATGACTTAGAAAACAATATATATAACGAAAGTGAATTAAACGAAATAAAACTACCAATAACTAATGAAGTGAATTACAAGGCTGTATACACAAACAAAGATAAAATTTTTAACCTTGTTGCTGAGAGAGTAAATTATAACGACAATGAATATCAGAAATTTCTGAAAAACGATTTAATTAAAAGACACATAACCTTTATAACCTTGAGTGAGGTTTTTGAAAGTTCGTGGATTGAGTGGTCTAGTGATTATCAGAATTTTTCAGAGGAGCTATTTGATATGGTATTTGATGAATATAAAGATATTTTTATGAAAAACTTATTTTTACAATTTGAGTTTAATAAACAGTGGCAAAAACTTAAATCCTACGCAAATAATAACAATGTAAGAATTCTTGGAGATATACCAATATATGCGAACCATAACTCTGCAGATGTATGGTTAGACAAACATTTATTTGATTTGGACGATTTTAATAATATGAGCTTTGTATCAGGTGCCGTTCCAGATGATTTTACAGTTGAAGGTCAAGTCTGGAATACAGCTTTGTATCAATGGGATAATCACAAAGATGAGGGATACAAATACTGGATTGATAAATTAAATTACAATTTACAAAATTATGATTATTTAAGAATTGATCACTTTGTTGGGTTTTTTCAGTTTTGGGCCATACCTTACGGTGAATCAGCTCTTAATGGTCACTGGAGAAAAGGTCCTTGGGAAACATTTTTTAGTACTGTTTCTAAAGACGTTGATTTTAAAAAATTGCTGGCTGAGGATTTAGGTGTAGTTCTTGAAGAAACTGCAGATATATTAAAAAAATATACAATCCCAGGTATGAAAGTTTTACAACAACGAGTGCCTAACAATCAAGTACACGATGAAATTCATCCAAAAAATTGGGATTTTAATATTGCAGCATACACCGGCACGCACGATAGTCCTACAGTGAAACAATGGTTAAATGAGGTTGAAGATGTTCAGCTTCAGTTTTTTTATGATTATAAAAAAGATATTAAATCGCAATATGACTCTGATGTTTGGAACTTTATATCACTTGTTTGGGAGTCTCCATGTCAATTAGCAATTACAACTGTTCAAGATTTACTCGAACTTGATAAAGAAGCAAGGTTTAATTCACCAGGAACTCAAGTAGGTAATTGGAAATGGAGACTAGAGGATTTAGATATGCTTGAGAGTATAAAAGAAGATTTAAAAATGCTAAACAAATCTACAAATAGGGCTTAATTACTATCCTTAACATAATCAACAACTAGCTGTGCTTGTTCTTCTGTAATCCTTACGGCAGGCATAGATCCTTTTCCATTCAAAATAGTTTGTAGCCAATATGAATCAGGCATAGCTAAGACATCATCCATTTTTAAACTTGGGCCAGCTCTACCTGAAAAATCAGCTTGGTGACACGCTGCACACCTTGCAGTATAAATTTCCTCACCAGTAGTGAGTTCAGTGGTTTCTTGAGCTCCGCATGCAATAAATAAAAAAAGAAAAAGGAAGGAGACTTTTTTCATTTTTATTCTTCTTCAAGTGCAGATTTGAATTCTTTTGTAGATTTTCCTAATGATTTAGCTAAGCCTGGAAGCCTTTTTGCTCCAAACAGTAGAAGCAATATCGTTAAAATTATTAAAAGCTCTGGTAATCCTAATCTCATATGTTTATTTTAATAGTCTAAATTTCTTTATTTAAACCTATAAATTTCTTTTCTATAACCCACATGCCGAGGAATCCAATTACTCCAAATGTAAAAAAGAATACCAAGTCATTACTTTGGCTGGCTGTCGGTAAAATTGGAGATGTATAAATAGGCTCATTAGCTGAGTTGTACTCTAAAACTTCATAAAAAGGCCAAATTTTAAATAATGAACCACCAAGAAATCCTATAAGTACACTGATTACAAAATCATTATATTTTTTAAAAAGGTACGAGAAAACTCTGCTAAATGTAACTAAACCAACTATGCATCCAGCTAAAAATATAGATATAACTGCAGTATCAAAACTATTCAAAGCTTTCAAAATAAACTCGTATTTTGATAAAAAGACAAGGATAAACGAACCACTTATACCTGGAAGGATAAACGCGGAAATTGCAATTGCACCAGACATGAATATATAAAAATTTGTGTTCGGAGTATTAGATGGGGCCTGGAGAGCAATAAATGATGAAATCATAAGTCCTATTAAAAATGAAAGCAAAACAGTACTTCTTACTCTTTGTATTTGATAAAAAATTAATAACCCAGAAGCAATTATTAAACCAAAAAAGAATCCCCAAATTTTAAAAGGATGATCATCTAGTAAATAAACAATAAATCTTGATAAAACCAAAATTGATGTCAACATTCCAAAAATTAATGTAATTAAAAAAGTTCCATTTATTTCTCTCCAAAATGATGAAAATTTGAACGTTAAGAGTAACTTCAATGTATTTGTATTAATAGATTTTATTGAATCTATTAACTCTTCATAAATACCCGTTATGAAGGCTATTGTTCCACCAGATACTCCAGGTATAATTTCAGCGATACCCATAAAGACACCTTTTAAATACAAATCGGGTTTAATCTTCATAAATTATTTTGTTTGGGTTCTTACTAATCTAAATAAAATTGGCGAGAAAGTTGCTGTAATTACAGCTAAAAGAATTATTTGTTGCTCTAATTCTTTTGAGATTAAATCTAGATGAACTCCTATTTCTGCCATTGCAATAATAAGGCTAAATCTCGCAGAAAGTAGAAAACCTCCTGCAAGCATATCTCTAAATTTTATCTTTGAGAAAACAAGTAGAAGAGAAGGGATGAACTTAACTCCAACCGCAATCAAGAATAGATACCCAACTTCAACAAAAAATTGTGTTTCAGAAAAAACACTAATGTCATAATTTAATCCAATGTTTATAAAAAAGATAGGTATTAAAAACCCATAAGAAAATCCTTTTAAGCTGCTTTCTAAAGTTCCCCTATTCGAAAATGTGAAAGCAAAAATTGTTCCAGCTAAGAATGCACCAAGTATTGGCTCTATATCAAAAAATACTGAAACTCCAACAAGCACCAGCATTAGGGCTATAGAACTTCTTATTCCCAACTCATCCGGATCGTTTCCGTCAAACATTCTAGAAAATAGTTGAGGATTCCACCAAGCAACTCTTCTAATAATTCTTAATAACATGATTACTACTACAAAATAAAGCACAACATTAAGGTTTGAAATAGACAATCCTCCAGCATTTATAAAAGATGCATACACAGTAGCTGCTAATAAAGTCAAAATATCTGCAAGTAAAGCGACCATAAACAAAGTCTGCCCATATTTTGTTTTTATTGTTCCATCACTTCTTAAAATAGTTATCACTATATCAACACTTGTTGTGCACAAAACTAAAGCAAGAAAAATTGGGTATCCCAAAGTAGAAATCAAATAAAAAGAAGTTATAACAGTCAAGAGATAGATTGACATTGGTAGTGCTAGAGTTCTTAAACCTTTTTCGCGGAAAGTGTCTAACTCAATTTCAAACCCTGACAAAAACATCAATAGTAAAAAGCCAAGTATTGCAAGCCCAGAAATGAATTCTGACGAATCAACCCATCCTAAAACTGGTCCAACTGTAATTCCATAAGCTATCTCGAGTACAATTCCAGGTACCTTAATTCTTTGACCTACAAGTGGCAAGATAAATGCACCTAAGGAAATAATGACTAAGGATACTGCTTCAAACTCTTCCATAAATTAACTTGGTATGTATAAAACAGAAGATTTTGAATTATTAGATATGAATTCTGTTGTTTTCCTACTTTGCCATGACTGGTTAGTCCCATTTCCAATAATTGAAAGATCAAACTTAGAAGATAAATCAGTAAAGATTTTAGCTTCATTACCCTCATGATTTTCAAAATCTAACTGAACTTCATAAGACAAAGCTAAGTCCTGCATTTTTTCTAAGGAATCGGTGAGCTGTGCAGCGTCATCAGATTGCAAAAATTTTGGTTGTGATATGTTGACCGCTATCAAAGAAGCAGATAAAGAAGAAGCTAAATCAAATGCTATAGAATTTGAAGTGTTTTCACCGAAATCATTATTGACAAGTATTCCAATCGTTTTGTAAGGGTATGTTGATTTTGAAAAAAGAACAGGGGTCTTAGTTTTATTAGATATGTTTATTAATGATTTAATTTTTGCTTTTGATATTCCTTCTTCGAGAGGGTAAAAAATAGTTCCAATAGAACCATTATTTACCATGTTTTCGATATCTTTATTAGAAATTTTATTTTTTAAAGTCATTTCAAACTCTTGATCTTTCAAAATAGCTTTAAAGGTTTCATCAGTTGACTCAAGATTATTATCAAACAAATCTTCTTTGGTTAAAACTATTAAAGAGGTTGCTTTTGTATTTCTAGTGTAAAATTCAGATTCAGATAAATTTTTTAAATTGTCTTTATTTTCCAGAACTACGAGAATATTTTTTCCATACTCTAAAGGATATCTTGATTCTGATCCTGAAAATAAATTTATTACATTCGAAAATGCACCTGATTGCAAAACGATAGTTACAAGATCACCTGTTTCGATTTCAGTGTCACCATGTGGAATGATTACTTTTCCTTTTCTTAGTAAAGCTCCAACAATGTAATAATCAGATCCAATTTCTTTTAACTTCTTACCTCTCACTGGGCTGTCAGAACTAATTTCTATTTCTATCGCTTCAGCTCTTCCACCAGCAAAAGCTTGTGAAACAACTCTCCTTGGTTCTAATATATGTTCAAACCTTCTAGCAAGAAGAATATCGGGCTCTACTACTTCTGCTCCAAGATTTTTGTAACTATCAGCATTTGAAGCTTCGTTGACAACTGAAGATAATCTAAAAATATCATTTTGTTTTGCAATTTTTAATACTTCTAAATTTACTTCATCATTTAATGTAAGCGTTATAACGGCAGTAGTACTTTCTAATCCTGCTTTTTTTAAAACTAGAGATGAAGTTGCATCTCCCTGTATTTTTTCTATTTGCCTATTTGTACTAAAATTTCTTAATTTATCTTGATCTAAATCAATAACAGATATTGACCATCCAGAACTAATTCTATTTATTAGCTCTTTAGCTTCACCGTGTGCGCCTACAATTATTACTTTCAAGAGTTTTATTATCCTATATTTTCATTTTAGTTAAAGAACTTCTTTGTAAAGCTTTTTTATATAAATAACTATTAAATATGTGTTTTTATGTCTAAACACTGAATAAAAAGTTGATGACGTCACCATCTTTAACAATATATTCTTTACCTTCAGACCTAAGCTTGCCTGCTTCTTTTGACCCTTTTTCTCCGTTATTTTGAATATAGTCATCAAAGGTTACTGTTTCTGCTCTGATAAATCCTCTCTCAAAATCGGTGTGTATTTTACCAGCCGCTTTTGGTGCACTATCTCCAACATTTATTGTCCAAGCACGTACCTCTTTTTCTCCAGCAGTAAAATAAGTCTGTAAACCTAATAATTTGTATCCAGCCCTGGTCAGCCTATCAAGGCCAGATTCTTCAAGACCAAGTTCTTTGAGGAATTCAATTTTTTCATCGTTTGTTAATCCGGAAATTTCAGCTTCAAGCTCAGCGCATATTGCAACAACTTCTGAACCTTCTTCATTAGCTAAATCATATATTTGATTTAAAAATGGATTACTTTCAAATCCATCTTCATTAACATTCGCAACATACAAAACAGGTTTAATTGTTAGAAGTTGAAAACCTTTTAATAATTTTTGTTCTTCTTCGTTAAACGAAACTGTTCTTAGTGACTTACCTTCCTCAAGAACGGGTAGGATCTTTTCAAGTAAATTTTTTAATGGTAGACCTTCTTTTTGACCTGCTTTCGAGCCTTTTACAGCTTTCTGATACAGATTTTCAACTGTGCTTAAATCTGCAAGAACTAACTCTGTATTAATAATCTCTATATCGTCTTTTGGAGATACGTTTCCTGAGACATGAACGATATCTTCGTTTTGAAAAGCTCGAACAACATGAACGATTGCATCAGTTTCTCGAATATTAGTTAAAAACTGATTACCTAAGCCTTCACCCTTGGAAGCTCCTTCAACAAGACCAGCAATGTCTACGAATTCCATTGAAGTAGGAATAATTTCTTTTGGATTTACAATTTTGGCTAATTGAGCTAACCGAATGTCATTTACAGGTACAACGCCAATATTTGGTTCAATTGTACAGAAAGGGTAATTTGCAGACTCAATACCAGCCTGTGTTAAAGCATTAAATAGTGTCGATTTTCCTACATTCGGCAGACCTACTATACCGCATTTAAACCCCATATGTCATTATCCTTTTTTCTAAATACCTCTGTTTAAAAGCAAAATACAAATAAATACTTTCAATAAATTAAAGACATATTAAATATAGTGTGTAAATTTATTAAATTTAAGTTTCTATTCCTCATCATTCAATTTATTTGATTAAAGTTTTATATAGGGGGGATATGAACGAAAAAAATAACAAAAGAACCATTTTTGGCTGGTCAATGTATGATTGGGCCAAATCAGCATATGAAACTACTACTCTTGGGGCTGTTTTACCTGTTTACTTTGTAAGTGTTGTTGTACCAGAAGAAGGCTTTGTCTTCAGAGGTAATGTATATACCGGAGCAGAAGTCTGGGGCTTTGCAATTGGCTCTGCATTATTCATATTTTTTCTCATAATGCCAACAATTGGTGCAATTGCTGATATGTCTGGTAGCAGAATGAAATTATTTAAGATATTTGCTTATGGAGGTGCTGTTTTTGCATCTTCATTTTACTTTGCAACATCAGGTGATGTCATATTGACATTAGTGATTTACTTTTTAGCTCAATTTGGCGCTACAGGTTCGAATGTTTTTTACGACAGTGTTCTGAAAGATATAACAACTGATGATACTATTGATGCAGTTTCTGCAAGAGGTTATGCGCTTGGTTATCTTGGTGGTGGAACCCAGCTAATTTTATCATTCGCAATAATACTCCTTGGTCCAGACCTACTAGGGATAGATGCCGCTTTAGCTTCAAGGATAGCAATTTCACTAGCTGGTCTTTGGTGGCTTGTATTTTCAGTATTTAGTTTTTCAAGAATGAACATAGTCGAGACAAGATCAGGTTCTGGAAAAGGTTCTATATCAGAAGCATATAGTAGGAATTTTAAGACTTTGAAAAAAATTAGAAAATTTCCTTTTTTACTTTATTTTTTGGTTGCCTACATATTTTTCTGGGATGGCTTACAAACATTAATTAATATGTCAGCAGCATTCTTTACAGAGGTTTTGCTCTTAGACCAGACCCAAGTACTTATCGTATTCTTAGTTGTTCAGTTTGTTGCCTATTTTGGTGCAAAACTAGCTGGAAATCTTGCTACTAAAATTGGCCAAAAGAATGTGTTATATTACACAATGTTTTTACTTTTCTTAGTGGGTAATGCTGGTTACATTGTTCCAGAAAAGCAACTAATCCCTGTAATCATCATGGGAATTATTACAGCTATGGGAATGGGTGGACTTCAGTCTGTCAGTAGAAGTGTTTATGCAGCTATGTTGCCAAAGGGTGCCGAGGGAGAATTTATGGGATTCTTTTCAGTTCTCTCTAGATTTTCAGCTATCTGGGGCCCATTAATTTATGCATATGTCAGTGCCTCGACTGGAAACCCAAGGCTTTCGCTTCCAGTCATTACATCTTTTTTCTTAATTGGAGCATTGCTTCTTAGAAAAGTAGATATGGACAAAAGGATTAGCGAAGAGGAGTGGGCTGCTAGTTAGTTTTAATTAATCTTGAAAGATTAAAAAATAAAGCAGATACTGTAATTGGTCCAACCCCACCCGGAAATGGTGCTCTTGCACTAATTACCTCGCCTATTTCAATTGTGTCGATATCTCCATATGTTTTACCATCAACTGAAGATATTCCGATGTCAATTATTGTTGCTCCGTTTTTGAAGTAAGTACAGTCGTACATTTTTGCAGAACCTATTGCAGAGATAAAAATATCTGCTTCTTTTGTAAACAATTTTTGATTTGTAGTCTTACTGTGAATGATTGAAACATTTGCATTGTAACTTTTTGATGACAAAATTTTAGCTAATGGCGCTGATACAAGCTTTGACCTTCCAGCAATAACTATGTTCTTGTCTTCAGTTTGAATATTGTAAAAATTTAATAATTCCAATACTGCAAGTGAAGTTGCTGGTATTAACTTGTATGTATCGGAAAACAAACTTCCAAGATTGTAAGATGTTAATCCGTCTACATCAATCTCATTTGGAATGCAGTTAATTGCTTCTTCGGGATTTAGATGACTTGGGAGTGGAAGCTGAATTATCAAGCCATCAGTAACTTTTGACTCTTTAGTTATAACATCTTCTAAAGTTTCTTGAGAAGTATTAGTATCTAGTTTTAACCAATTGAATTCTACTCCAAGGTGTACTGCTTTTTCTTGTTTACGTGTAACGTACAGCAAAGAAGCTGGATTATCTCCAACTGTAATTGCAGTCAGGTGAGGTTTCTTATTGTCTTTGCTGTGTTCTTGAAAGACATTTTTACTGATTTCATCAAGTTGCTCTGCAACCGGAGCACCAAATAATATTTGTTCCATTTTTAACAGTTTAATAATTATGAAATATACTTACTAGATAACTTTATTAAAATAGCAATAAGCAAAATATGGATATTTCAAAATTAGATCAAAAAATTAAGCCTTCTGGAACAATGGCTATCTCAAACAAATCTAGAGAATTAAAGTCACAAGGTAAACCAGTTATTGGGTTTGGCGCTGGAGAGCCAGACTTTCCTTCCCCAGATTATGTAGTAGATGCAGCTATAAAAGCAGCAGCTGATCCTAAAAATCACAAGTATTCTCCTGCAGCAGGTCTTGAATCACTAAGACAAATAATTGCAAAAACTACCAAAGATTACTCAGGATTTGAAATAAATTCAGATAATGTGATTGTTTCTAATGGTGGAAAGCAATCAATACTAACTGCATTTTTATCTACATTAGATCCTGGAGATGAAGTTATCATACCCGCGCCTTATTGGACAACTTATCCAGAAGCAGTAAAAATTGCAGGAGGAACTCCTGTTTTTATTGAAACTGAAAAGAGCAATAATTTTAAAGTTACAGTTGAACAATTGGAAAAAACTAAATCTAAGAATACAAAAATGTTGGTTTGGTGTTCCCCATCAAACCCTACTGGAGTAGTTTATACAAAAGAAGAAGCTGAAGAAATTTATGAATGGGTATTCAAAAACGACTTATGGATTTTGTCTGACGAACTATATGAACATCTAGTGTATGAAGGGGAAACATCTCCCTCACCAGCTATATATGATCCCGAATTAAAGAATACAATTATTGTAAACGGCGTTTCGAAATCATACTCAATGACAGGATGGAGAGTAGGTTGGTTAATTGGAAACAAAAGTGTAATAGGGCTTGGAAAAAAAATACAATCACAGGCTACCTCAAATGTTTCTAATGTGTCTCAATTAGCTGCAGAAGCTGCACTACTTAATGGGTTAGGGGTAACTAACGAAATGAAAATAGCCTTTAACAGAAGGAGGCTTTTTGCAACAGAGAAAATTAACAGTATTCCAAATCTTAATGTTGTAGACAGCACTGGTGCTTTTTATCTATTTGTTGATGTTAGTCACTATTGTTCCAAAAAAAATGGGTTGAGTACTTCTAAAGAACTTTGTGATTGGCTCTTAGAGAATTATTTTATAGCGTTTGTTCCTGGTGAAGTTTTTGGAACTCCAGGATTTATGAGATTATCATATGCTTTAAGCGATGAAGATCTTGATAATGGATTGAGTCGACTAAGTGAAGCTATAGATAATTTGAATGAATAATATTACAAAAAAAAGTCTTTTTTCTTGGCTTCTTTTCGATTTAGCAAATACAGTTTATGCATTCATTATTCCTGGTTTGTACTTTTCAGTATGGTTAGTAAGTGAAAAAGGCTGGACAGACCAACAATTAGGATTAGCTACTTCAACAGCAATGGTTATAGTTGCTATTTTAGGACCATGGATTGGTAGAAAATCAGATAGTTCACAAGGTAAAAAGAAAATATTACTTTTTATGACTCTTATTTGTATTATTTCAACTTTCTTACTTGGCACATTTTCAGTTGAAGTATCAGTGCTATTATTCGTTTTTTCATTAATTGGGTTTAATTTAGGTTCAGTAGTCTATGACGCATTGCTTGTTTCTGTTAGTAATGAGGAAAACAGGGGGAAAATATCTGGTTTAGGAGTAGCCTTTGGATACACAGGTTCGTTAATAGGTTTTGGGGTTGCTACTTTATTACAAAATATGGGTTACAGCTATATAGAAATATTTAAATCCGTTGCTTTTTTGTTTTTAATATTTTCACTACCCGCCTTTTTATTTATTGAAGAGAAAATTACATCTAAAGAAAATATAAAAATTAGCATCTTGAATTCTTTAAATGTTGTTATTAACTCTTGGAAACACTCAAGACAATACACTGGGCTTACGAGATTTTTAGTTGGAAGATTTTTTTATGCCGACGCGATAAATACTTTAATTAGTGGATTGTTAGCAGTTTATCTAGTTGAAGAAGTGGGTCTTACTCCAGCAGACAGCCAAAGTATCCTTGCTTTAGCTATAGTTGTCTCAATTATAGGTGGGTATATATTTGGAAAAGCTGCCGATAGATTTGGCCCGAGAAGACTTATATTAATAAGTATTTTTTGTTGGATGCTTTCTTTGTCACTAGCAATTATTGCTACTGAATTTAATCAGCTTTGGTTGATATACGTCACAGGCGTTCTTGGAGGATTCAACATTGGAGGAATTTTTGCGGTTGATAGAGTCTTTATGACTCGTCTTTCTCCAGAAAAACATTTAGGTGAATTTTATGGTTTATATTCAACAGTAGGAAGATTTGCAACAATTATAGGACCAATACTTTGGGGTCTAATTGTTAATAGTTTAGGGCTAGGCAGGAATGTTGCAATGGGTTCTTTGATAGTTCTTTTGGCAATTTCCTACTACATTATTAGCGGAGTATCAGATAAAGCTGATATTTAAAAAAAGAAGAACTTCTTTTTCTTATTTACTTCGTCTAATTGCTGTCTTGTATTCTTGAGTTTCTCCCTCAGAAATTCTGCTTCTAATTCTGCTTTAGCTGCTCTTTCACGAGCCTCTGCCATTTGTTGGCTGGCTTCATGTAAATTGCCTAATTGGTTCAAAACTGTATTCCAAGCGTCAAGAGGAACAAGAAGACTTCCTTCTTCTGGGGTCTCAACGTTTTTTTGTGGATTTTCTAATGGCTTTTCCACTGAAATACTTTCTTCAGAATTTTGATTGGTATTTTCTTTTTTTAGAAAATTGTACTTTTCAGCCATCCTATCTTCGTAACTACTCATTAATAAAGTCCTCTTTCATAGTATCTAAAGTTGTATTTTTAAAAACAAATCCTTTTTCAAGTAATTTTTTAGGTATAGCTCTTATACTATTTAATCCTAATTGCTCACCTAGTTCCCAGCCAACAGCTATTCGCATAATTATTGGTGGTAATGGAGGAGCAAAGTATTTTTTATTCATTGCTTTAGCAATAATTCTTGCAAATTCTTTTTGTTGAAGAGGTTCTGGGGCGGTACAATTAACTGGTCCGTTAATATCTGAATTATTTAAACAAAAAATATAAGCGGAGACAAGATCATCTACTGATACCCAGGAAAAATATTGTTCTCCTTTTCCAATGGGACCTGATAAATTTAACTTAGAAACTAGTGTAAAGATTTGAGTTGCTACATTCCCTTTTCCAAGGACAATGCCTGCTCGACACATTACTACTCGCACACCTAGCTTACGAATTTCATCTAAAGGTCCCTCCCATGCTTCTTCAACAACAAGTTGTAAATATTGACCCCGATTAAAAGTAGTTTCCTCAGTAACTACCTCATCTCCATGGTCTCCGTAAACATCATTTCCAGAAGCAGTTATAAAAATGTTTGGATGATTTTCAGATGATTGATAGGCCTGAATAAATGTCTCAGATGCCCATTTTCTTGACCAGTATATTCTTGATTTTCTTTCTTTGCTCCATCTTCCACCAGCAAAAGGAAGAAATCCAAAAATATCTTTTGGTGCAATACTTTCACCTGCTAGATGTATAACTGCATCAAGGGATTCAAATTTCTCTTGATCAATTTCTTTTTTAGAAGGTTTCCAATAAATTTCATTTTCATTCTTAGGTTCTCTTCTTACAAACTTGTAAACTTCAAAATCAGATTCACTTAAAGCTTTACAAAGTTTCCTACCAATAAAACCAGATGCACCAGTTACACCTATTTTCATTCTTCCTCACCATAAAAAACAAAAAAGTTTTTAAGAGTCTCCTCCACTTCAGATATATCTGACCCTAAATTTCTATTAAAGTTAACAGTTACAATGTTAGATTGAATGAAAATTGTTTCTATATCACTAGTTTCTTGAAATAACTTTAAAGCTAGCTGACCACTTACATCGGGTATTAATGATGCTTCGGAAATATTATGGAAAGTCATTCCCTCTTGACCTGAAACAGATCTGTTTAAATCAAAAATAATAGTCTTATTTAACTTTGTACTTTTAACTTCAATAATTTGCCCCATTACAAATCTCCAATTTCATGAACTCTTATCAAATTTGTTGCAGCCTCAATATTAGGAGGTGTTCCTGCAACAACCACCACTTTATCACCTTTATTATATTTTTTTTCACTAATTAAAAAGTCATTTGCAGCTTTCAACATCTCTGAAAAAGTTTCTTTTCGTTCTATAGGATATTGGTCCACGCCCCAAAGTAAATTCATTTGATTCAGTGTTTTTTTCTTAGTTGAAAATGTAATAATTTCTGCTTTTGGCCTAAAGTTAGAAATTAGCAAAGGTGTTCTTCCTGTTTCTGTGAAAGCGATTATCGAACTAGCATCTATTTCATTTGCCACCTGAACTGCAGCCCTAGCTAAAGTGGTAGTTATTGAGTCTTCCTTCGAATCTTCTTTTGAAAGCAGTGAAGAGGTATCATTTCTAGAATCTGTTTCTTTACAAATTATAGACATCACTTCAACTACTCTATTTGGATTATCGCCGATAGATGTTTCTGCTGACAGCATTACAGCATCTGAACCCTCAAGTATTGCATTGGTAATATCCGTAACCTCAGCTCTAGTAGGCCTATAAGAAGTTTTCATTGATTGAAGCATCTCTGTTGCAGTTATAGATATTTTTCCTCGTCTGTTAGCAGCATCTAAAATTTGCTTTTGCACAAAGGGAACTTGCTCTAGAGGAAGTTGAACTCCTAGGTCTCCCCTAGCCACCATGACTCCATCCGAAACATCTAAGATTTCATCAATGTTATCTAAAGCAGTTTTTAATTCTATTTTTGCTATTACTTTTATATCTTTTGGAATGAGTTCTTTAACAAGCTTTATATCACTTGCATTTCTAACAAATGAAACTGCAACAAAATCAACATCATGTTCTGATCCAAATTTGAGATGTTCTTTATCTTTTTCTGTTATAGCTGAGACTGACAGATTAGAATCTGGAAAGGCTACGCCCTGATTATCTCTAAGCTCTCCACCAATTAAGATGAGCGCTTCTAATTTATCATTTTCTTTTTCAACTACTTTAAGTACTATTTGTCCATCATCTATAAATACTCTGTCTTCAACATTTACATCTCTCAATAAATTTTGATAATTGATAAAAACAATGTCTTTGTTTGATTCAGTTTCAATATTTGTTAAGGTAACGTTTTTACTTTTTTCTAAAAAAGTATTCTCAGATGAAATACCAGTTCGTATTTTGGGTCCTTGAATATCTTGCATTATTGCAACTTGCTTATTAGATTTTCTTGCCCACGATATTACATTTTCATGATCCTCAAGTGTGCCATGTGAAAAGTTTATTCTTAAGACATTAGCTCCAGCATCTATAATCTTTTTAATTTTTAATTCAGTTGATAGGCTTGGGCCAACTGTTGCAATAATTTTTGTTTTTCTATCCATATTGATTAAATACTTTAATAGCATGGTATAACAAATTTAAGAATATGAATAGAAAAAATATTATAGGTATCCCAATAAAAAACCTCGAAGAACCAATGTCTAGACTAGCTAGCACATTAGATAAAAACCAAAGAATTGCCTTACAGGTTGGACTTATTAAAAATTTAGCAGAATGTTTTAAAGGCAAAGACAATGATATATTTTTGATTTCAAATGATTCAGAAATAGAAAAATTAGCAAAACAACTAGAAATAAATTTTTTCAATACAAAATCAGTTGGTTTGAATAAAGAAGTTATAGAGTTTTCTAATAATTTTAAAAATTACCAAAGCTGGATGATATGTCATTCAGATTTACCTTATGTAACAAAATATTTTGCAAAAACAATCAGCCAAGAAATTGAAGGAAGTGAAATTCTAATAGCAAAGAGTAAAGATAGTGGTACTCCATTTATAGCTGGAACTGTTAGCTTTGATGAGTTTAGATTTGGAGTTAAAAGTTTTGATAAACATTCAAAATACCTTATGGAAAATAAGTACGAATATAAACAAATTTTTAGCACTGAATTTACTTTTGAACTTGATGATGAAAGTGACTATCAAAAATTTCTGCTTAACCAACCAAGGTGGTTTAAAAAGCTAACAATTTAGCAGCCCCGACCGGATTTGAACCGGCGTTTCTGCCTTGAGAGGGCAGCGTCCTAGGCCTCTAGACGACGGGGCCTCTGCTCGGGGAGAAGGACTTGAACCCTCAACGATGGGACCAGAACCCATTGTGTTGCCAATTACACCATCCCCGAAAGGTAGCAGCCCCGACCGGATTCGAACCGGCGTTTCTGGGTTGAAAACCCAGCGTCCTAGGCCTCTGGACGACGGGGCCGTATAAATATTAAGAATAAAGTATTTTAATTATTAGTTGTTATAATTTTTCGATACTTTCTGCCAACCTGGCAATAGTTGTCTCTTTACCAAGTGCAAATATTGACTCAAACAATGGAGGACTAATTTTCGTACCAGTAACAGCTACTCTCGCAGACTGAAAACCTACTTTAGTTTTTATATCTAATTCTTCTAAAGTCGTTCTCATCATATCTTCAATAATATTTAAATTAAAGTCATCTAATGCAATAAACTTATTTCTAATAGCATCTAAGTATTTTTGAGCCTCCTCAGAATTTACAGACTCCCAATCTTCCCTGTCTAAAATAAATGGCTCATCAATTAGAAACTGAACTTGACCAAAAAGATCGTTCATCGTTTCAATTCTTTCTTGTACAGAGGGAAATATTTTTATCAATCTATCTTTTTCTTCATGAAATAATTCTCTACTAAGTTTATTCTCAATATTTTGCAGTGAATCCTCTTCGAATTTATTTGGTGAAGTTGATCTTATATACTGTCCATTTAACCAAAGGAGTTTTTTTTCATCAAAAGTAGCTGAATTTGGTAGTACTTTATTTAAATCAAATTTACTAATTGCAAAATCACTGTCAAAAAGCTCAATATCATCACCCGGTGACCAGCCAAGTAGGCAAAGATAGTTGAACATTGCATGATTTAATATTCCTTTTTGACGAAAAGCTTCAACTGATGTATCACCATGTCTTTTACTAAGTTTTTTACCGTCAGGACCAAATAATAAAGGTAAATGACAAAAATTTGGTATTGCTGCATCTAAGGCTTCCATAATCAATATGTGCTTTGGAGTTGAAGAAAGTATATCCTCTCCCCTTGCAATTATTGTTATTCCATAATCTATATCATCGACCGTAGAGGCAAGGTGATATGTCGGGGTATTGTCAGATCTTAAAATGACAAAATCTTCTACATCTGAAGTTTCAAATGACATGTCTCCACGTACAAAATCTTTAAATTCAATTGTCCTATCACTAGGGACTTTGAATCTAATTGCACCGTCATCTTTATAAGCAAGATCTTTTTCTAAGAGTTCATTTGCAACTTCTCTATATCTATCAAAACGTGAAGATTGTTTATAATTACCATGCTCTCCACCAACTTCAACGCCCTCATCCCAGTCAAGTCCTAACCATCTTAGGTTTTCTAGAATGTCTTTTTGAAACTCTTCAGTGCTACGCTCTATGTCAGTGTCATCAATTCTTACAACAAAAGTGCCTCCATTTGCTTTAGCATATAGCCAGTTGAATAACGCAGTCCTAGCGTTTCCTATATGTAGGCTGCCAGTTGGTGAAGGGGCAATTCTTAATTTCATATTATTTAACTGGATTTATCAGTGTACCAATAGTCTCTATTTCTATTTTTATTTCATCACCTGGCTGAACTTTAGAGACTCCTTCGGGAGTTCCTGTAAGAACGACATCTCCTGGCAAAAGAGTCATAATTGATGAAACAAACTCCAAAATTTCACCAACACTAAAAATCATATCTTTAGTATTTCCATCTTGTTTTAACTCATCATTAACAAAGCATTTAATTCTCAACTCTGGATTCTGCTCAAAATTAGTTTGTATTACGGGACCTAAAGGACAAAAGGTATCAAAACTTTTTGCTCTTGTAAAATTACCATTAAATGTTCCATCTTGACCCTGTAAAACTCTTTCTGATAAATCGTTAGCAATAGTAAATCCTAGAACACTATCCATCCAATTATCCTTAGTAAGGTTTTTACAGAGTTTTCCAATTACTACTGCTAATTCAGCTTCATGATCAACATGTTGACCAATTGGTGGATATATTATTGACTCACCAGTACCAATTACAGATGTTGAAGGTTTATTAAAAAATACTGGATTTTTTGGTGCCGTATAATCATGAACTCCTAACTCAACTGCATGTTTTTCATAATTTTTTGCAACAGCTGTAACTTTACTTGGTAAAACTGGGGCTAATAACTGGATTTCATCAATACTATACTTTTCTTCAGTAGGCTCCCAAACAACAAGAGGTGAGCCTTCGTAGCGAATAATGCCTTCATCGATAAGTTCACCATAAAAGATTTCGCCTTCAAACTTAGCTCTTACAATCTTCATTATTCAAGTGTAAAAGTTTTATAAATTATCAGCGTCAATAGTTGAAAATAATTCAGATAAATGTAAACCTTTTATTGTTTCTTTACCAGCTACTAAGAGGTTGTCTTTAGTCAGTAAACCAAGAGAGGTTTCACTTATCTCTAAAACTTTTAAAACTTTTTCTATGTCACTTTTAGTAGGACCTCTTCCTGCCAATGATGCCTGATAAATTACTAAATTTGAAATAATTTTTGTAATTAACTTTTTCTTATGATGAGAACTCCAAAAATGTTCATATTTTTTCAATAATTTCAAGGCATAACCACTATCAGGACTTGGTATTGAGAATGCTTCTTCGTATGGATGTTTTAGTGAACTATTTGAGTCTTTTTTTCCTTGTGATCTTGGAACTGGCAGGTCAGATAGTGTCTGTAATTTGTAATTCGTTTCTTCTATATTTGGTTGCTGACTCACTTAACTAATGTTAAATAATTATCATAATTAACGTCATTTCCATTTACAATTTCGAGATATTTTTTTCTAATTGTGTTTGTAACATCTCCAGGTGAACCGTTTCCTATATTGTTGTTTTCAACAGATACAACACCAATTACTTCTGTAGCAGTTCCAGTAAAGAAAAGTTCATCAGCACTAAGTAAGTCCTCTTTAGAAATATTTTGCTCAGTTACTTCAAAATTTAAACTATTAGCTATTTCAATTACTGTTTTTCTGGTAATTCCACCCAATGCACCTGTTTCAATAGGAGGTGTGGTAATTTTATTATTTTTAATTAAAAATAAATTCTGTCCACTACCTTCTGCTACAACATCGCCATCACCAAACATGATTGCATCATCATATCCATTGTTTACAGCATCAATTTTTGCAAGTGTTGAATTCATATAACCACCTACTCCTTTTGCTGTGGGTATAAAACTTTCTGGACTGATTCTTTTCCATTTTGAGATACAGACCTTAACACCGTTGTTTCCGGCTTCGTCTCCAAGGTAAGCTCCCCAACTCCATGCAGAAATAGAGACACATACAGGAACGTCGCTTGGTAAAAGTCCCATTTCGCCCTCACCAAAAAATACTAGAGGTCTTATGTATGCGGATGTTAAATTATTGAGGTGTACAGAATCTTTAATTGCTTGAGTAATTACTTCTTTATCGTATGGGATATTCATGTTGTATGCTTTCGCAGAATTATATAATCTTTCTACATGGTCGTTTAGTCTAAAAATTGAAGTACCTTTTCGACATTCCCTAGCTCTAATTCCCTCAAAAACACCAGTACCATAATGCAAGGTATGGGACATGACACTAACTGTTGCATCTTCCCAGTTAACAAACTCACCATTCATCCAAATAAGTTTTGACTTTTCCATTATTAATAACAAATAATAGTCCTTTTTATCATTGAAGCTATAAAAAATACTATTATTCAATTGTGAAAAGATTTTTGGCATCAGGATTTGGTGTTGGGCTAGTCTGGCAAAACATTTTTGGCGATAAAAAAGGTGGTGGAACTATAGCACCTTTAATTTTCACCATTCTGGTTTATTTCTTAAATCTAAACGTACTTGCATTATCAATTTTATTTGTATCATTACTCTTAATTTATTTCTATTCGGTGGAAGATCGTTATGCTGATGACGACCCGAGTTGGATCACTTTAGATGAAATTGTTGGAATGAGTTTAGTATCTTTAGCTTCACCCTCAGAAATGCTACCTCTAATTGCAGGATTTTTAGTATTTAGAGCAAGTGATATTTTAAAACAACCAAAATTTGTTTCACAGTTAGAGGATTACCCAGGAAAACTCGGTGTTCTATATGATGATTTAGGGGCTGGGTTATTAGGTTTACTATCGGCTACGATAGTACACCAAGTTAGCCTTCTAACTCTTTAAGCAATAAATCTTTAGCCATTCCTGGATTAACAGAGCCGTTAGATTGCTTCATAAGTTGCCCAACAAGAAAACCAACTAGTTTATCTTCACCTGATTTAATTCTGTCGACTATATCTTGATTCTCTTTGATAATCTGATTTATCATTTCTGAGATTTTTTCAGAGTCATTTTCCTGAAATAGATTTTTCTGCTCAGCTACTTTACTTGGATTAGTTTCTGTAGTTAAGATTTCAGTCAAAATAATTTTTGCAGATGTAAAAGATACTTTATTACTTTTGATTAATTCAATAATTTCTGATAAATAGTCGTCATTGAACCATTCTGGAAGAACTTCAATATTTGCTTTTCTCATTTGTCCCTGAAGCTCCCCTGTAATCCAATTGTATGAAGCTACCGAGTCTTTTGTTTGGTCAAAAACTTTAACGTACAATTTTTTAATCCAATCATCACTTTTACTTAATATATTTGACTGGCTCAAAGAAAGGCCGGTTGTCATTAATTCCTCTCTTTGAGCTTTAGGAAGAAGCGGCATTAGTGTTTCAACTTCTTTAATAAACTCATCACTTAAAAACATATTAGGTAGGTCGGGATCAGAAAAATATCTATAATCGGCACTGCCTTCTTTTGACCTCATTGTGCTAGTTACTTCTTTATTTTCATCCCAATGTCTAGTTTCCTGAACTATTTCAACTCCATCTTCAAGCGCTTTAGTTTGTCTTTGTATTTCAAAATCTATTGCTCTTTCTAATGATCGCAAAGAGTTCATGTTTTTTATCTCTACTTTTGTTCCTAGTTCAGTACTATCTTCAGGTGCTACTGATATGTTTGCATCAAATCTTAAATTGCCCTTCTCTAGACGACCTTCTGATATATTTAAGTCTATTGATAGTTGCCTTAGCTCCTCTATGTAAGCAACAGCTTGTTTTGATGATGAAATCACAGGTTTAGTAACAATCTCGACTAAAGGTACACCCGAACGATTAAAATCTAGTGCAGTACTGGTTGCGGATTCAATTCTTCCTGATCCACTGTGTGAAGATTTACCTGTATCCTCCTCCATGTGAACTCTTTCAATTTGAATATAATCCTTATTTTCATCAATAACTATTTCTAATTCTCCATTAAGTCCAACAGGTAAATCAAATTGAGAGATTTGATAGTTTTTTGGTAAATCGGGGTAAAAATAATTCTTACGATGAAACATACCTTTACTTGTTATTTCACAGCCAGTGCTTAGAGCAAGTAAAGTAATAAATTCTATAGCTTTTTTGTTTGGAACAGGCAAAGCACCCGGTAAGCCTATGCAGGTTGGACATAAGCTTATGTTTGGTTCATCAGTATCAACAACTGCGCATCTACAAAACATTTTTGTGTTCGTATTTAACTCAATATGAGTTTCAATACCAATTGTAGGTTTTAAAGACATTACAACCATCCTTTAGGTTGTCCATCAAACTGAACCTCATTTTCAATTATTTCTGAAAAATCTAGAAGTGAATTATCGGATAATGGCTTACTCATTACTTGCACTCCAAGTGGTAGTTCATCTTTACTAAGCCCAGTAGGAATACTTATTGCTGGAAGGCCAGCCAAATTAGCTGGAATTGTGCATAAGTCTGACATGTACATTTCTAATGGATTACTTGTTTTCTCACCAGACTTGAAAGCCTGTGTGGGAGTTGTTGGTGAAATCAAATAATCAACATCTTTAAATGTTTTAGCAAATTCATCAATCATTTCTTTTCTTGCCTGCAAAGCTTTTCCATAATATTCGTCATAATATCCTGCTGATAGTGCATAAGTTCCTAACAGAATTCTTCTTTTAACTTCAGCACCAAATCCTTCGGCTCTGGTATTTTCCATCATTTCATAACTAGTGTTTCCATCGACTCTTAATCCATATCTAACGCCATCAAATCGTGCAAGGTTAGCTGAGCACTCAGCTGGTGCAATTAAATAATAGATACTGATGGAAAGTTTGATTATTGGTATTGAGATTTCTTTAACTTTGTAACCTTTAGATTTAAGAATTTCAACGACTTTATTAACTTCATTTTTAGCTTCATCAGAAATGCCATCTTCCATTAATTCTTTTATCACTCCAATTGTGGCAGTGTTGTCACTAGGAATATCTAATTGGTTATTAATTACTGAAGTAGCGTCTCGACTATCTTCACCAGAAATCAAGGAAAAAATGATTCTTGAGTCGTCTACAGTTTTTGTAATTGGACCAATTTGATCTAAAGATGATGCAAAAGCCACCAAACCAAATCTGGAAACAGTTCCATACGTCGGCTTAAAACCTACTAATCCACAAAAAGACGCTGGCTGTCTTATTGATCCACCTGTATCACTTCCAAGTGCTGCAATTGATGATCTTGCACCAACAGAAGCGGCAGAACCTCCAGAAGAACCTCCGGGAACATAATCTGTATTCCAAGGATTTTTAGTAAGGCCAAATGCAGAGTTTTCAGTTGATGAGCCCATCGCAAATTCATCAAGATTTGTTTTACCCGTAAACAGAGTATTCTGCTCTTTAAGTTTTTCAATTACTGTTGCGTCATAGGGAGATGTATAGTTTGATAACATTTTCGAAGAGCATGTAGTTTTATAATTTTTTATATTGATATTGTCTTTAATTGCAATTGGTATTCCATCTAATAAACTAGTTGATTCACCATTGCTGAATCTTTTGTCAGATTCAGCCGCTTTTTTTATATTTTCTTCTTCAAAAAGTGTTAAATGTGCATGAAGTGCTGCTTCTGAGTTTGCAGCATTTTCAAATACTTTTGAATACAATTCAGATGGTTTTAACTCTTTTTTTGTATACAGTGAGTTTATTTCTCTAATAGATAAATTTGAAGCATCCATAACTATTCCATCGAAGGGGGAACTACGAACTTTCCATCTTTGGACTCTGGAGCATTACTAATTGCCTCATCATGAGTTAAGGACTCTATAACTTCATCATCTTGTAGTTCTAATTCTTTTTCTAAAGGGTGTATAAATATTTCTTGTTGCTGAGAGTTCAGCTTTAAATCGCTTAATGCATTTACATGCTCCAAAATAATACTTAAGTCATTGCTCAAACTGTCTTGTTCTTCTTTAGATAAATTAATAGAAGCAAGTTTAGCTATATTTTTAATATTGAACTCATTACTCACTTTTTACTCCTAGATAGCCTGAAAGTAATTCATATGATTCTAATAGCTGTTTTTTACTAACATGTTCATTCGTTGCATGTGCTAAAAGTGGATCACCTGGTCCGAAATTTACACAAGGAATTTTGTGTTCAAAAAATCTTGCGATATCAGTCCATGCTTGCTTTGGCTGAACCACTACTCCAGTCTTTTCTATAAAATCGCTAATTTTCTCTTCTGATTTATTTGGCATCGCTCCGTCTGAAGTATTTAATATTTCTACTTCAACATAATCAGAAAATAGGTTGTTAATGTAACTACCTGCTTCAGATCCATTTAGTTCGGGTGAGTATCTAAAGTTTAAATTTAACTTTAATGTTTCTGGAATAACGTTATTCGCAATGCCAGAGGAAATTTTAGTAATTGACATCACTTGTTTAAAATTTAAACCGTCTATTTCAAGTTCGTTAATTTCATTATCTTCAACTAATTTAATTACATCTTTAACTTTGTAAATAGGATTGTCTCCAACCCAAGGCCTTGCCGAATGTGCTGCTTTGCCACTTATTGTTAAAGTAGCATTTAAAGAACCCAAGCAACCTAATTGAATTTCATTGTCAGTTGGTTCCAAAATTATTGCAAAGTCAATATCAAAATCACTTAAAAGCTCTGGCATAATGATATTTAATCCATTGTCTTCATATGAACTTTCCTCTGCTGTATAAAAGACACCAACTATTTCGGAAGAATTTTCAAGTAAAGAATGTAGGATGACTGCAATGCCACCTTTCATATCAACAGATCCTCTTCCGCCAATTAAATCATCATTCTCAAATTCATATTGTTGATTAGGAACAACAGGAACAGTATCAACGTGACCAACAAGAGCAATTTTTTTACTTGATTCGCTAGGTACAGCTACTATTCCACCATTATTTCTTTTAATTTCACCTTGAAAATTATTACCTACTAAAAATGTTTCAATAAAATCTAGAATATTATCTTCTTTGCCAGTTTCAGATTCAATAGAAATGAGCTTTAAAAAAGTATCAACTAAGTTCAAACTTCAACTCCAAAAGTTCTCAATGCATCAGTAAGTGAAGTTTTTTCATCAGTAGATTCTTTTCTTTTTCCAATTACTAAAGCACAAGGAGTATTAAAAACACCACTTGGAAATTCTTTTGGCCTTGTTCCTGGAATGACAACAGAATTTTCATCAACTACACCCTTAACTTCAACTGGCTCTTTGCCTGTGACATCAATAATTGGTGTAGAGGCAGTAAGAGTAACATTTGCACCTATTACTGCTCCTTTTTTTATTCTGACGCCTTCAACAATAATTGAACGTGAGCCAATAAATGCCCCATCTTCAACAACCACCGGCATAGCTCCAGCAGGTTCCAGTACCCCACCAATACCAACTCCACCTGAAAGATGAACATTTTTTCCTATTTGAGCACAAGACCCTACTGTCGCCCAGGTATCAACCATAGTTCCTGACCCTACGTATGCTCCAATATTGACAAAGCCAGGCATAACAACAACTCCTGGTTCACAAAAAGCTCCATACCTTACGACTCCAGGAGGGACAACTCTTATGCCAAGTTCTTTGTAATTCTTTTTAGGTTCTAACTTGTCATAATAAATGAGGTCATTTGCACTAATTTCTTTTAAATTTCTTATAGAAAAAAATAATAAAATAGCATCTCTTACCCATTCATTAAGCAACCATTCATTATCTTTATTGTTAGCTACTCTAATATTTCCTTTATCGAGTTCTTGAATTGTAAACTCTATAACTGACAAATCGTTTTCAGATAGGTTATTAGGATCAATATTGTTTATCTGCTCTTCTAAATTTTCTATTTTCACTTTGGTCTCTTTTTATTTCTTAGATATTATTTTAATGTATGACCAAACAGACTTACAGATTTATTATTCTTTTATTGACTGGCTTGTTAGCTTTAGTAATCACTTGGGGAATATCATTTTCACAAGACAATAGTGAAGAATTAGTTTTGCCAAATTCACTAGAAAATATCTACCCATTACCATACGATCAAGTTCCCCAACAAGCTTCATTAGAAATAGACTTACCTGTTGGTTATCAGTTAACTTTAATAGTTGATAACTATATTATTCCTCAATCTGAAATTCAGTATGTTGAAGCTACTGGTGTTTATATATGGAGGCCTGGACCAAATAAAACTTTTGAGACATGGAATCCAGGTAAACATACTGTAAGGATTAGCTGGGATACAATTACTGGCTTGCCTGATTTTGGTGAATATGAGTGGGAGTTTACTACCTATTAATTAATTTTGAAAAATCTGACTCTGTCAAAGTTTCTACATTCAATTTTTTGGCTTTATCTAATTTTGATCCTGCTTTTTCACCATACACTAAATAGTTAGTATTTTTGGATACAGATGAAGTCACGATTCCTCCTAGATCTTCAATAAACTTTGTAGCCTGTTGCCTTGTATATTGACTTAATGTACCAGTAAGTACAAACGTTTTTCCCTGTAATTGTCCTGAAGAAGTTTCTACAAGGGTGTCTATTTTAAAACCTATTTTTGATAAGTTGTCTATTAATCTTTTGTTTGTATTTTCTAAATACCATTCAGATAAAGAATTTACGACACTATCTGAAATACCATGAATATTTTGTAAATCAGTCTCATTTGCTTTAAAAACATTGTTAATTGAACCAAAAGAATTTACCAATAATTTGGCTGTTTGCTTTCCTACAAATCTAATTCCAAGTGCAGCTAATAGCCTAGAAGGTTCAGCGTCAATAGATTCTCTTATTGCATTTAGTAAGTTAATAGTTTTCTTCTCTTTCCATTGAGGAAGATTTATTAACTGATCATAAGTTAAATTGTACAAATCTTCGAAATTCGTAATTAGATTTTCATATAATAAAGTCTCAACAGTCTCTCTTCCCAAGCCGTCAATATCAAGGCCAGATTTAGATCCAAAGAATATCAAAGCCTCTTTACTAGCAATTTTGCATTTTTCCTTGCCTGCACACCTTGGAACTTTCTCATCATTGACAAACTCAATTGAATATTCATTACACAAGCATTTCTTCTGCAAAGACCATTTTTTTGAAGAACTCTCCCTTCTTTCAGGAATAGAAGATACTACTTCTGGAATGACATCACCTGCACGTCTAACAATTACATAGTCATTTATTCTTAAGTCTTTTCTTTTAATCTCATCGGGGTTGTGTAAAGTAGCGAATGATACCAGTGCACCACCAACATTTACTGGCTTAAGAACAGCAACAGGAGTAATTGCTCCCGTCCTTCCAACTTGTAATTTTATGTCTAATAACTGAGTTGTCTGCTCTTCTGCTGAAAACTTAAAAGCAATTGCCCATCTTGGAGCTTTTGATGTAAAACCTAATTCGTCTTGAGTAATTGATGAATTTACTTTTAAAACAGCACCATCTATTTGGTAATTATAATTATTTCTATTTTCTTCAATTCTGTTCAGTTCTGACTCAACATTTTTTATATCTTTGGTAACAGTTACTTCATTAGTACTAAATCCTAAATCTTTTAATAGTGCTATTTGATCAGAGTAACTATCAATTGCTTGACGTTCGTGTTCAATTAATTGGTAAGCAAGAAGTCTTAAATCTCTTTTGGCTGTAATATTTGAGTCTTTTTGCCTTAAAGAACCAGCAGCTGCATTTCTTGCATTTATAAACTCAGAAGTGCCTTCATTTCTTAACTCTCTAAGTTCTTTTACTTGCTCAGCTGTCATTTCTTTTTTATCAAGCTGGGATAGATGATTTAACTTCTTTTGATCATTAATTTTTTGGTTGTTCAATTGTTCAAAACTTTTAGTAGGCATGAATATCTCTCCCCTTACTTCTACTTCACCCTCGATGTTTTGTTTTAATTTGAGTGGAATATTCATGATAGTTTTTATGTTGTGCGTGACATCTTCTCCCACAAACCCATCTCCTCTAGTAAGTCCCTTTACAAGCAAACCATCTTTATAAATTAAAGATATTGCAAGGCCATCTATCTTTGGTTCTACTGTCAAAGGAAATATCTTGTTATCAGTTAATTTTTCTATTTTTTCAATCCATTTTGTAATATCTTGGATACTTTCTGAATTGTCTAAACTATACATTCTTAACTTATGAGTTATTTGCTCAAAAACATTATCAGGTGTGCCTGTTACCCGCTGCGTTGGAGAATATTCAAAAACTAAATTTGGATTTTCTAATTCGATTTTCTTTAATTCATTAAATAACTTATCATATTCACCATCTGACATGATTGGTTTATTTAATACATAATATGCGTGTTCAGCAGCTGTCAGCTTTTCAATTAAATTATTAACGTCCTTACTATTCATAAACGTCTTCTAAAACTTTAGAGGTAATTCTTCCTCCCCCAACAAGTTTTGTGCCATTATAAATTACTCCAAATTGTCCTGGAGCTACACCCATAGTTGGTGTTTTTAAAACAATTTGATAAGTAGATTCATCTATTTTCTCAATTGCACACGGGACATCTTCAGAGTTGTAACGAGTTTGAATCGATAAGTTTTCATACTCAACTTCATTAACAAAGGTCACTTCATCCAAGATAAATTTTTTGGTTGTTAGCTCATCCTTACTTCCAATGTAAATTTTATTGTTTTCTACATCTATTTTTGTAACATATTTTGCTTCACCTTGGCCGCCTGGAACTCCTTTTCTTTGTCCGATAGTATAAGCATGTATACCTCCATGAGTACCCATTTCATTTTCATTTTTATCGACTATTAAGCCTTTTGATGAAACATCTATTCGTTTACTTACAAAATTTCTATAATCTTTCTTCCCAACAAAACATATATCTTGACTGTCTTTTTTAAAAGCAGTCTTCAAGCCTAGAGACGCAGCTATTTGTCTAACCTCTGGTTTTGAAATAGTCCCGAGCGGAAACTCTATATTTTCTAATTTTTGAGAATCAAGCATATGTAAAACATAAGATTGATCTTTATCCAAATAATCTGCCTTATGAAGTTCAAACGTATTATTGTTCATTAATATCTTTGCGTAATGGCCTGTAGCTACTTTTTCACAATTTAATTTTTTTGCTTGGTCTATGAAATGATCGAACTTTACCGATCTATTACACTCCACACATGGATTTGGAGTCAAGCCCTGTGCATACATGTCAACAAAGTTGTCGATAACATTTTCTGAGAAAGAAGCTGTGTAGTCTAGTACGTAATATGGAATGTCTAATTTAGCAGCTACTTTTCGAGCGTCTTCAGAATCTGCAGATGTGCAACACCCTGTTTCAGGCATTTCACCATTAGGTCCTTCCCAAAGCTTCATTGTTACACCAATTACTTCATGTCCTTGTGACTTTAAAAGGCCTGCTACAACAGATGAATCTACTCCACCACTCATTGCAACTAAAATCCTCATGACAGTTCCTTTATAGTCTTTTTGACAATTTCAGCACACTTTTCACCATCACCCTTTTTTGTATTCCAACCAAAGCTGAATCTTAGATGGTTATTAATAACTTGTTCATCAACTTTCATAGCTTCTAATACATGAGATGGTTTCTGTGCACCACTAGCGCATGCTGAACCCCTCGAGACTCCCATTCCATTTAAATCTAAAGCTACCATTAATGTTTCTGAATCTATATCTTTGAATTGTATATTAGATATATGACACAATCTCTCTACATTTTCTCCAACTACTCTTAATTCAATATTCTCTTTAAGGTTATTTTCAAATGTTGTTTTTTCGTTTTTAATTAATTCAACATCTTTTTCTAAATTGTTTTGTTGTTCTTCAAGAGCTGCAGCTAATCCAGCAACACCAGAAACGTTTACTGTACCTGCTCTTCTTTCGAGTTCTTGTTTTCCACCATGTAAGAAGCTAGGAATCTTGTATCCAGTCTTTAAAAACATAACTCCAATACCTTTTGGTCCGCCAATTTTGTGTCCTGAAATAGCAGCACTTTCAATTCCGAGATTATGAAAGTTTAATTTTTTGGTAGCAACTGCTTGTACTACATCTGAATGAAATAATGCGTTTGGATTTATATCCTTAACTATTTTTGACATTTCTTGAATAGGTTGGACAACTCCTGTCTCGTTATTTGCGTACATTACTGATGCAATTAGAGTATTTGCATTAATAGATTTCTTAAATTCATCAATATTTATAACTCCTTCACTGTCACATGAAACAAAATTAACATTAAATCCTTTGCTATGTACATTTTCTGCAGAAGCTAGGACAGCTTCATGTTCGATCTGAGTCGTTGTAAGTTCTGCCGCCGTAGTGTCTTTGTCGATAAAAGGTGTTTTTATGATCCAATTATCTGCTTCAGTCCCACCGCTAGTGAATGTTATTTCATTATGCGCTGCACCAAAACAACTTGCTATATATTCTCTTGATTCCTCAAGAATGTTTTTAGCTTTTCGTGACAATGCATGTCCACCTGAAGAGTTTGCATAAGCATCCATTTCTGTTTTTTTGTATGCTTCAAAAGCAACCTCACGCATTGGAGTTGTTGCCGCGTGATCTAAATATATATAATCGCTTTTATTCATATATATTTATTTTACTTATGAACTAATATTGTTTAACAAGCAATGAGTAAAAGAATTAGAGTTTCAACAATTATCAACAAGCCTCTTGAGGTGGTTTGGGATGAAGTCAAAATTATGAAAAATCATGTCAATTGGATGCAAGATGCAGCCAAAATAGACTTTCTATCTTTAAATGAGTCTGGAATTGATACAAAAATGAAAGTTTTAACAAAAGTCGGACCTTTTTCCCTTAATGATATTATTACTGTTACAAAGTGGGAAGAAATGAACAGTATAGGCGTAGTCCATGAAGGAATAGTTACTGGAGAGGGTGCATTTTATTTAAGTGAAAATGATGATAACTCAACTAAATTTGAATGGATTGAAGAATTAAAAGCACCTTATTATCTTGGAGGTCCAATTGCAGAGTTTTTTGGAGGATTTGTATTAAAATTTATTTGGAAAAAAAATTTGATGAATCTAAAAAATATTTTAGAAAAATGAAAAAGGTTATTTTTCTTGTTCTAGTTTTAATATTTGCTAATTGTTCTGGTGAGCCAACTAATGAGTTATCTAGCGAATCCACTAGTGAAGAAATAATTGTAGTAAGTGGTTTAGGCAAAACTTCCAGTGAGTATGTAGCAAACTGGAACAAACTTGTTTCGGATATTTCAAGTGATGAAGATACAGTATTATACTTTTCTATTAATCCTGACAAAGTTAGATGGACTTCTACTGAACAAAATACTCTGTTCTATCAATTTGGAGATATTGAAAATACAAGCTCTTCTTTTGTTATCAATATTGCTATAAGAGATGAAATTGTAGATAGTGTAGAATTCTTTTCTCCAGCTTCAACAGATGAAGTTTCCTCCCAGCGTACTAAATTGTTTTTCTTAATATTAGTAGCAATGGCTGATGAAACCTTAGACAAAGATGGTAGAGAATCTGTGCTTAGCAAAGTTGGTTTATATGACGAAGTAAACACACCAGAGCAAATAGGTGGAAGCGTCACATTAAATAATATTCAGTATGTAGTTGAACCTTTAATCGATAAAGGATTTTTAATAGGAATTAATTTTTACACAACTCGTGTAATTGATAATAGTTAAGAAGCTATAACTTCAATTACTCCAGGTACTTTATCTTTTAATATTCTTTCAATTCCGCTTTTTAAAGTTGCAATTGACATTGGACATCCTTGGCAAGCACCAAGCATTTCTATATTAACGACACCATTTTCAACAGATGCTAATTTAATGTCTCCACCATCTGCTTGTACTGCAGGACGAATGTATTCGATCGTATCATTTAATACCTCCATATCTACTTCAGCATTTGGATCACGATCTTTTACTTCTGGAAAATTTAAATTTGCCATATGTTAATTATATTGTATTTCACTTCCAACCGAACTCAGTAAATCAACAATATTTTCATACCCTCTCTCAATATGATCAATCCCAGTAATTAAAGACTCTCCATCTGCTTGTAAAGCAGCGATTATCAAACTTGCCCCAGTTCTTATATCAGTTGAGTGGACTGGTGCGCCGGATAGTTCTTTCACTCCTTTTATCATTGCATGTTGCCAGCCAGATTGTATATCTGCACCCATTCTTTGCACTTCTGGTATCCATTGAAACCTCTGGTCATAAACATTTTCAGTAATTATTGATGTGCCATTAGCTTTTAATAGACATGCACCAAATATAGGCTGTAAGTCTGTTGCTACTCCTGGGAAAGGAAGGGTAGAAATTTCAATTGAGGAAATTTCTTTTACACTATTTATTTCTATAGAATTTTCATTAACAACTAAATCTGCACCCATTTCTCGAAACTTCTTTAATTCCATAGGTAGACAATCTGGATTAATCCCTTCAATTACACCTGATCCATGCGTAGCTAAAAATGCAGCAAGATAAGTTCCCGCAACAACCCTATCTCCAATGACTTCATGGTTTGTACTTTTTAGAGAATCAACTCCTTGAATTGTAATTTCACTTGTACCTTCACCATCGATTTGAGCACCCATATTTTTAAGCATCTTTACCAAGTCAACAACTTCTGGTTCTCTTGCAGCATTTTCAATAATTGTTGTTCCATCAGCTAATACAGCTGCCAATATTGTATTCTCTGTTGCCCCAACTGAAGCATAGGGAAGATTAATTTCGACACCTTTTAGTCCATCGGTTTTTCCAATAAGTACACCGTGATCTAGTTCAAACTTAGCACCCATTTTCTCTAGTGCCTCAATATGCATCTTGACAGGTCTTGGACCAAGCTGATCACCACCTGGAAAAGCAATTTTAGCTTCACCCTTTCTCGCTAATAAAGGACCTAGAACAATAATTGAGGCTCTCATCTTTTGGACAACTTCATATGGGGCTTCTACTGAAATATCTGATGGAGAATTAATCTCTAACGTTTTATCATCAAGTTTTGATGTTATTCCAAGAACATCCAAAACTTCTTGCATGTAATAAACATCTGCAATATTTGGGACATTTTCTATTTTATATACACCTTCTGAAAGTATGGGAAGGATCATTTGCTTTAAAACAGCATTTTTTGCACCAGAAACTTCAATGGTTCCTGTTAATTTTTTACCACCAATTATTTGAATACTTTTTTCCACTAACATTGATACTACTTAAAAAATAAACGTAACAAAAGAAATGATGGACTCATTAGAAATTCTTAAGGAAAACAATCATATTGATTGTTCATATACACTTATGAATTTAATAAGCTCTGAAATCAATGACTCTGAAAAATATAGTCTTGGTTTATCGGGTGGAAGCACGCCTAAGTTTTTTTATGAATTATTTGCTGAAAAATATAAAAATTATTCAAATATTTATCTATGGACTGTTGATGAAAGACATGTAGATATAATTGACGAAAATTCTAATCAAAGAATGATTAATTCAATTTTCAGCAATTCAAATCTAAATATCATTGAATACTCTTATCAAGAAGATCCTGGCCATTCTGCAAAAAACTACACCACTAAAGTCTTTAGCAAATTTGATAAATTTAATGCAGCAATATTAGGAGTTGGAGAAGATGGTCATATTGCGTCGCTATTTCCAGATACAACTGCTTTAAATGCTGATGAGAAAGGTTTTGTTCATAATGAAGTAAATATTCTTACTAGATGGAGAGTTACTTCTACTTTTGAGCTATTAAAAAATGTCGAACACGTATATTTACTTGTAACAGGTGATAATAAAAAAGAGATCATTGAAAAAATAGGTAAAGAAAATGATTTACCTGTAAATAAATTAATTCGTTTAAGAAAAAAAACAGTTTTATTGACTGACCAATAAAATTTATTATTTATATAATATTTGTAGAGTCATCTTTGTGTCAGTTTGAACCACTACACTAATCCTTCTACCCTGTTGGATGGTGACTCTATTGTGTGAAAAAATATATGAAAATTAAAAATTACCTACAAATGCTTCTGACATCTTCTTTGTGGGGCTCTTCTTTTCTAATGATGAAATATGCTTTAGAAGAATTAGACGCTTTTAATATTGCTTTCTACAGAATTTTTATAGGTATGATTTTCATTAATTTAATTGACTTCAAAAAAACTTCATTTTCATTACGCCAGCATTTTGAGTTAAGTATGGTTGGGTTGCTTTGGATGTCATTTCCTTTTTACCTATTTGCTAAAGCAGAAGAAACTATAACATCTAGCCTTGCTGGATTAATTAATGGGTCGACCCCTATTTTTATAAGTCTTGTTGCTGTTTTAGTTTTTAAAAATAAGATCTCTAAAAAGCAGATTTTATATTTAATTACTGGATTTGTTGGAATTTATTTTGTTTCATTTGGTTTTAGTAATGCGTTTAGTGAATTAAACCTTGGTGCATTGTTAGCATTATTAGCTTCTGTAAGTTATGGATTTGCAGCAAATATAGTTCAGCCTCTCATTAAAGAACACGGATCATTGAAAACATTAAAAATAGCTTTGAGATATGCAACTATAATTTCGCTTGTTTTGTTAGCTATTAATAGTGGGCCCTCTCTTCCAACTTATAATATTTCTTTATTTCCAATGCTTCTTTTGGGAGTTGGAAGTAGTGGAATCGCTTTTTTATCTTTTTATAATTTAATTGATGATGTTGGAGCAGTACCAGGATCAATAACTGTTTATATTATTCCAATATTTTCAACAATTTTTGGATTTACTTTTCTTAATGAAACAACTGAAGTAATTCAATTAGTTGGGATATTTATTGTAATATTTTCAGCATTTCAATTTTCAAGAATTAAAAATTAATTTTTTGGGGTTACAAACAGCCCTTCAGATACTGCTGCTATTTCACCATTGTCTAAAAATAATTCAGCTTTATAGATTGAACCCTTTTCGCTAACTGAATCTCTCCATGCTTTGGCTGTGACTTTCTTATAATCTCCAGTGACTGGTCTTATGTATTTTGCAGTAAAAGTTTTCGTAACAACCATTTCGCCTAGTAAATAACTTAAAGGACCCATTGTACAATCCATATAAGCATCAAGAATCCCTCCCAAAGTAACATCCATTGGATTAAAAAATTTTGGGAGAATAGGAAAATCACAAGTTAGTGATTCTTCTTGTTCATTAAACTCTACGAAGTTTCCTTCTAGTTCAATATATATGTTTGGAATTGGTAGATTACCCCATGTTTCGTCACTCATAAGTAAAGTATTCTAGTTTAAATTGGCTACTTTGAATAATCAAAGTAGCCAATACAGGGTATGAGTTATATAACTAATTTAGAATTCAAGTGTGACAGATTATGTGCCTTTAGGGTGCCAAACAGTTTTTGTCTCAAGGTAAGGCAATATTGATGATAACCCGGAAATTGAAGGCAAAGAAACTACTCTTTTTACTGAACTAGATGCATTTTCTTGGATTCTCTTTAATCCATCATTTTCGATTTCTTTATGTAATGCAACAAGATTTATTTCTACATGTTTACTTACATCATCAAGAATGTTTTCAAATTTTCCTGTGAGTATATTAAGTGAGCCCGCTGGAAAATCAGAATTGTTAATATCCTCTGCAAATTTTAGAGCCAAGACACTACTTTCCTCGGAGTAGGAGATAACTGAGCAACCAATAGTTAAAGGAGGAAGTAAGCTCAATAAAAGTTCATTTAATGAAACTGTTGAGTTGCTGAGTGAGAATACTAATCCTATAGGGTTTTGATGAGAAATATTGAAATACTCTTCAGAAACTGGATTTAAATTACCAGCTAACTGTTCCCATTTATCTGCTAAACCAGCAAACCAAATAATATTTTCTATTGCTAGCTCTATATCTTTATTAGCTTTTTGTTTTGACATTCCATGAGAAACTAATAATTCGATATAACTTTCTTTATTTCCCTCTATCATCTCCGAGAGTCTGTAAAGAATTTGCATTCTTGTGTATGGTGTTAGCCTATTCCATTTATTAAATCCAGATTTTGATGATGTGACGGTATCTCTAACATCTTTTTTTGATGTTAGTGGAAGTTCATAGAATTCATTTTTTAACTCTTTTGTATAAGTTTTGCCAGATTCTGAACGAACATATTTACCATCGACATAATTTTTATACGTTTTTTTAATATCTATCATGATGATGCCTTTAAATATGAAAGAAGGCCGTGCCTTCCGCCTTCTCTTCCAAATCCTGATTCTTTATATCCCCCAAATGGAGACGAAGGATCAAACTTGTTGAATGTATTAGCCCAAACAACACCAGCATCAAGCCTATCAGCAGTCCACAATATTTTAGACCCCTTTTCAGTCCATACACCAGCTGATAAACCATACTCAGTATTGTTTGCTATTTCAACAGCTTCTTCTGGTGTCCTGAAAGTTAACGTAGTTAAAACTGGGCCAAATATCTCTTCTCTTGCAATTGAGTAAGACGGTTGAACATTAGTAAACAAACTAGGCCTAAACCAGAATCCATTACCTGGCAGTTCACATTGAGTTTGAAACAACTCGCCACCATCTTCTACTCCTTCATTAACCAAGCTTGTAATTTTATCTAACTGTTCCTTTGAGTTTATTGCCCCAATATCAGTGTTTTTATCTAATGGATTTCCAACTCTTAGTGATTGCATTCTTTTCTCTAATTTTTTAACAAATTGATCGTGTATAGACTCTTGAAGAAGCAGCCTACTTCCAGCACAGCAGACATGACCTTGATTGAAAAATATACCATTTACTACTCCCTCGACAGCTTGATCGATTGCAGCATCTTCGTAGACAATATTTGCAGCTTTCCCACCTAATTCAAGAGTAAGCCCAACATCTCTACCAGCTAGTGATTTCTGTATAAGTTTTCCAACTTGAGTAGATCCTGTGAAAGCAATTTTATTTATATCTTTGTGATTAACTATAAGTGAACCTGTTGACCCATCTCCCGTAACTATGTTGACAACACCAGGAGGAAGGCCTGCTTGTTCACAGATTTCAGCGAAAAGTAAAGCGGTTAGTGGAGTGGTTTCTGCAGGCTTTAACACAACTGTATTTCCAGTAGCTAAAGCAGGTGCAATCTTCCAAGCAAGCATCAATAGTGGAAAGTTCCAAGGTATTATTTGACCTACTACACCATATGGTTTTAAGCTTTTTGTTGCCCAAGAAAGATCTAATTTGTCTGCCCATCCAGCAAAATAGAAAAAATTAGCGGCAACCTGTGGTAAATCAAAATCTCTTGACTCCTTAATAGGCTTTCCACCATCAAGAGATTCTAAAACAGCAAATTCTCTTGATCTTTCTTGTATTAACCTAGCTATTTTAAATAGGTATCTTGAGCGTTGATTTGGCGTTAGTTTAGACCAAACATCAAATCCTTCTTTTGCAGACTTTACAGCAGTATTAATGTCTTGTTCATTTGATAATGGTACTTTCGATAACAATTCTTCAGTTGAAGGTGAAATGGTATTTATATATTTTTTACTTTTTGGTTCTGCAAATTTACCACCAATAAAATTTGTATACTTTTTTTTAATTGACACTATGTCTGGTGATTCTAAAGATTCTGAGTATTGCCAATCAACCATCTTAAATCATCCCCTTGGAAAATAATAGCCTGCTTGATAGGCCCCTGTATTTAGTTTTTTTATTTGTTTTAATACATCATCTAGAAGGCTTGATGCCCCAAATCTAAATAACTCTGGATTCAACCAATCAGATCCCATTTCTTCATTTATCATTACTAAATATCGAATGGCATCTTTTGCATCTCTAATTCCTCCAGCTACCTTAATACCAGCCTTTACTCCCGTCATAGATTCAAAATCTAGTACTGACTTAAGCATCACATAACAAGCTTGTCTTGAGGAGCCGATAGACAATTTACCGGTTGATGTTTTTATAAAATCAGAACCAGCAGCTAATGAAATAAGACTGGCTTTTCTTATGTTTTCATATGTTTTTAAATCACCTACTTCAAGTATTGTTTTTAGATGAACATCTTGGCACACCTCTTTTAAAGCAACTATTTCGTCATATACTTTTCTATAGTCACCCTCAAGAAAAGCTTTTCTATTAATTACAATGTCTATTTCGTCTGCACCAGAATCAATAGCATATTTTGTATCTAATAATTTTGACTCCATAGGCACTTGACCGCTTGGAAAATATGAAGATACTGCGGCGACTTTAACATTAGAGTTTTGTACTTTCTCCTTAGCAATAGCAACTAAAGAAGGATACACACATACTGCTGCAACACTTGGTACTGAGGTGTCTAAAGGGTTAGGTTTAATTGCTTTTGCAACCATTTGAGATATCTTACCTTCAGTATCTTCGCCTTCAAGAGTTGTTAGGTCGCACATTGTAACAATCATATTTAGTGCTTCTAATTTTGAATCTTTTTTTATGCTTCTTGTTGCAAGTGAGTTTACTCTTTCATTTAATCCAACGGAATCAATATGTGATTCGTATACCATTTCCAAAACATTAGACCACTGCATTGAAACATCAGAGGTTTTTATATTTCCCATAATTTTATGCTAAATGATTATATTTTTTTTAGTAGTACTAATTAATCTAATGCCTTGACATTTTCTGGCTTTAATTGAACAGAGTCTTTTTCCACCTCTGCAATACCGCCGAATACAGCAAACATATTTTCCCAATTATCGAATTTATCTAAAATCTTTTTAGCTGTTTCAGAGTTTGTTTTTTCGATATGAATTTCTAACAATGTTTTTAGTTCTAATTTGTCTATGTCAGACATTGTCTTATATTCTGGTGCAGTTTCTGAAATGTATTGTTCAAAGTTCTTTTGTGTTTTTAGGACGATTGCTTTACCTCCTGTCATTCCAGCAGCAAAATTAAATCCTATGTTTCCAAGAA
>CACHTH010000001.1:0-118926 GCA_902582695.1 uncultured Candidatus Actinomarina sp. | reverse complement strand
AGAACTGACAAAGATTTTTTAATAGAAGTATTGAAAGTTGCTGTGGAAGAAGGCGCAACAACAATAAATGTTCCTGATACTGTAGGTTATGCAACACCTCAAGATTATTTAGACCTTCTTAAGGCAGTTTATGACGAAGTTAAAGGGGGTAATGAAGATGTCATTATTTCAACACACTGTCACAATGACCTTGGATTAGCTGTAGCTAACTCACTTACAGCTATAACAGCTGGGGCTAGACAAATTGAAGGTGCAATTAACGGAATTGGGGAACGTGCAGGAAATACATCAACAGAAGAAATAATAATGGCAGTAAAAACTCGTCAAGATCAGTTCGGAGTTGAAATCCAAGCTGAAACACAAGAAATTTTTGAAACTTCAAGGTTAGTCTCAAAACTAACTGGATATCCTGTTCAATATAATAAAGCCGTCGTCGGTAAAAATGCTTTTAGCCACGAATCAGGAATTCATCAACACGGATATTTAAGAAACACAACTACCTATGAAATAATGTCACCAGACTCAGTTGGTCAAGAAGCAAAAATTATACTTGGTAAGCATTCTGGTAGGGCTGGCTTTAAAGATGCCCTTGATAAGTTAAGTATCTCTTTAGACAATGATGCATTCAATAATGCTTTTGATACCTTTAAAAAGATTGCAGACAGAAAAGGTGAAATTGTAGAAAACGAACTTAGAGCAATTGTAGGACAGGTAGAATCAAGTAGCGATATTGCAAAACTTGTGTCTGTCTCAGTTAATAGTAAAGATGAATTTGCGTCTGCAAGCGTTACACTAAAAGTTGGAAATGACGAAATAACAGAAGAAGCAACTGGAGATGGAATGATTCATGCCGCATTTACTGCAGTTAAATCAATTCTCAAATCAGACGCTACATTAATTGATTATAGAGTTGAGAGTATTACAAAAGGTGCTGATGCAACAGCTGAAATTGTAACAATAATTAACGATGGACACCTAATGAAACAAGGAAGAGCTGTTTCTACAGATGTCGTTCAGGGTTCAGTAGAATCCTTTTTGAATGCGTTGAACAAATGAGTAAAGAATTTAACATTACCCTACTTCCAGGTGACGGAACTGGTCCTGAGGTCGTCAATGAAGCTGTAAAAGTCTTTGAAAACACTTCTGAACAATACAAAATAAAATTTAATTTCACAAGCAATGATCTTGGTGGAGATAGATATTTAAATACTGGAGAACTTGTAACTGAAAAAGATATTGAACAATTCAAAAATTCTGACGCAGTTTTACTTGGAGCTATTGGTCATCCAGATGTAAAGCCAGGAATTTTAGAGCAAGGAATTCTTCTTAAATTACGTAAAGAATTTGATCAGTATATTAATTTAAGACCTGTGGTTCTTTATCCAGGAGTAGAAACTCCCCTAGCTAACAAATCTCCAGAAGATATTAACTTTGTCGTTGTTAGAGAAAATACAGAAGGATTATATGCAGGTGCAGGAGGCTACATTCATTTTGGAACAGAAAATGAAATTGCAACACAAGAATCCATTAATTCGTATTATGCAATACATAGATGTATAAAATATGCTTTTGAATATACAAAAAATAACAATCGTAAAAAAATTACCTTATGTGCAAAAACTAATGTACTTACTTATGCTCATGATTTATGGGATAGAATTTTTTATGATGTTGCGAAAGATTATCCTGAAATAGAGACTGATTATGGCCATGTTGATGCTGTCTGTATGTGGATGGTTAAAAATCCTGAGTGGTTTGATGTAATAGTTACTGACAATATGTTTGGTGACATTATTACTGACTTAGGTGCCATGATTCAAGGCGGTATGGGTATTGCAGCTGGAGGTAATATTAATCCTGAAGGTGTGTCTATGTTTGAGCCAATAGGTGGCTCGGCACCAAAATATACAAATAAAAATGTTATCAATCCATTGGCATGTATTGGAGCTGCGGCAATGATGGTCAAACAACTCGGTGAGGAAAATTATGCAGAGGATATTGAAAAAGCGATAATTGAAACTGCTATAAAGCTTGATTCCCTATCAGCTGGAAAAATGGGTATGTCCACTAGTGAAGTTGGTGACTCCGTAGTCAAATATATGCAACAAGTTAATGACTAATGAAACAACTTATCTTGAGAATCTTTTAAATAATAGAAAAGTTGTTAGAAACTATAAAAAAACTTCTCTAGAAGATACTAAGTTAAAAAATATCTCAAAGTTTTCAATAAAAATTCCTACTGCAGGATTTTCTCGTGGAATAGAGATTCTAAATACCTTTGATGTTAAAAAGATAAAAAACGTATCCAAAATCTTTAATGAGGATAATTTTATTAAAGATGGTAAATCTCCATGGATCTCAAACTCCTTAGCTTTATTTTTTATATTGCTTAACGAAGAGGCTTATCACCACAGATACTCGAAAAATGATAAAACAAACGCTGTAAACTCCAAAGATTGGGATGTGCCATATTGGTATGTTGATGCTGGTGCAGCGATGATGAATTGTATTTTACTTATAGAAGAAAAAGAGTTATCTTCAGGGTTTATGGGATTGCATAATATCGATAGAAAAAAAATTCATGAAGAATTTAAAATTCCAGATACTTATCAAATAATCGGAATGATTACTGCTGGGGTTGAAGATAGCAACACAGATATTTCTAAAAATAAACATAATAAAAAGAAACTGATACATAATGAATTTTTCAGTAGATAAACAAATAGATTCCCTCAATAATCCAGAGTATAAATTTTTAGTATCTCTTAAAAAAAACCGAAATAGAAAATCAAATAATAAATCTCTTGCAGAAGGATTTAGAGAATGTTACCAATTAATAGAATCAAGGTACGAAATAGATACTTTGTACTTTTGCAGTGATCTATTTATTGGAAATAATAATCAGAATCTTTTAGAGGAATATCGAAAATCAAATGTAAGAATAGTTCAGGTTTCAAAAAAGGTTTTTAATGCTATGTCTTATAGGGATAGGCCAGATGGTTTTATATCACTTTTTAATACAGAACATATTGGTATAACTTCTGAAATTAATGGTCCTATTTTGATACCTGATCAAATAGAAAAACCTGGAAACTTAGGAACAATGATAAGAACTGCAAAGTCTTTTGGAATAAATAATGTTTTTCTTTCTGATGAAATTACAGATATTTTTAATCCAAATGTCATCAGGTCTTCTATTGGACACTTATTTCATATGAATATTTCAAGTGGCACAAATAAAGAAATAATTGAAATACTGGAAACTAAAAAATATCAAATTATATTACTAGACCCAGAAGGAGAAACTGTTTTAGAAAATTTTAAACCTGATGCGAATTTTGCACTGGTTGTTGGTGCTGAACAGTATGGTATTTCAGATGATTGGTTTGCATCTAATCACATATCTTTGAGTATTCGATCAACAAATAATGTTGACTCACTAAATGCTTCTACTGCTGCGGCTATCGGTATGTGGGAATTAACAAAATAAATTGAAATTTGTAAAAAATCAACATCTTGTCATTTTAGATGTTGAAACAACTGGTGTTAAAGCTGGTGTTGATAAAGTTATTGAGCTTTATATGCTAAAAATATTTAATGATGAGGTTGTAGATGAATATTATTCTAAATTTAATCCGCAAATAGAAATACCCCTCTTTATTTCAAACCTTACCGGTATATATCCTTGGCATGTAGAAAATTCTCCAAAAATTGATAATGAAATTGAAAAAATAAAAAATTTTGTGGATGATTCTGTAATAATTGGCCACAATTTAAGGTTTGATTTATCTTTCTTAAATTATGAATTGAACAAAAAAAACTTTAATGAATTAAATAATATGACACTGGATACGTTAAATCTCTCCAGAGCGTTGCTTAGAACTAAAGTAAAAAATCATAAACTCGTGACCTTGAGTAAATATTTTAAGACAATTAATCAAAATGAACATAATTCTAAAGCAGATGTACTCACGACTTATGAAGTGTTTAAGCATTTGTCGTTATTTGACGAAATCAAAAATAAAGAAAGTATTCATAGAGTCAATGAATTTCTTAGCAGTATTGATTTAAATTTAAAAAAGAAATTTAATTTACAAAATATTCCAACTTCACATGGTGTTTATATATTTTCAAATAATAGGTCTTTAAATTATGTTGGTAAATCAAGTAATTTAAAAAATAGAATAAATTCACACTTGAGCCACTCAAGAAGTTATAAATCAAACAAAATTGTAAATACTTCAAATAGCTTAAAGGTCATGAATCTACCAAATGAACTCATTTCATTAATAGTTGAACAACGATTGATAAATAAATTTAAACCTCAACTAAATAGAAGTGGAAGAATACCAAAAAATATATATTGGATAAAACTAAAAAGTAACAAATCTAATTTGGAGATTTCAAAAATTGAATTATCTAAAAATACAATTTTTCAAATTGGTCCATTCTTGAGTTATACAAAAGCTAAAAATTTTAAAAATTTTTTAGATAATAGATTTGAAACAGTTAGGTGTAAGAATAATAATTCAAGAAAAACAAAATGTGATATATCTATACTTCTAAATTCACAATGTGCATGCATAGATTCATTTAATCTTGAAAAATATAACTACAACTTAAGAAAAAAACTGGATTTATTCTTTAGTGAGACAAGTAAAGAAGTAAAAAGATTAAATGATAAGTTAAATACATACTCAAAAGAACAAAATTTTGAGGAAGCACAAAAAATCAAAAACTACTTATCCCTTCTTCAAAATTTTCTTGAATTCAACAGATTTAAAGAAAAAATTAATGTACTTGATAAACAGACTTTGAAAATTTTAGAAAATTTTAATATAGAGATAACTGACAATAGAGTAAATCTTAAAATTGACTTAAATGATGAAGATATTGAATTTTTAAAAATTCATCCAGAGAACTACACAATTATAAATTTTTATAGTGAACTTCTGTTAATTTTACGTTTCATTAGAAATAAAGAAGCTAATACAATAGGAAGATGAATTTATTTTTCAAATCAAACAATTTATCCCTGGGATATGGAAATCAACTTGTTATAAATAATTTAGATTTATCACTAAAAATTTCAAATAATTACGAAATTATTGGAAAAAATGGTTCTGGAAAAACAACTCTTCTTATGTGTATAAGTAATAATTTTATTGGAAATACTTTTAATTCAAATATTGAAAGAGGAGAATACTCTTTTATGGAGATTGGTTCGAGTCCATCATTAATTCCAAAATTATCCTTAATAGAAAACATAAAATATTTTCTTTTCAAAGAAAGTATTGATGAAAAGTTTATTTTTGAAACACTTAACAAATATCAACTAAATGAATTTAAAGAAGATTTAATTGAAGATTATTCAAGTGGAATGGTCAAACGAAGTGAGTTGGCTATTGCAGATTTAAAAAAACCAGACATTCTTTGTATTGACGAACCAAAAGTTTATTTAGATGAAAATGGGATTCAGCTTTTATTTGATTTATTAAATTATCGAGAGAATCAAAAGATGACTTCAATTTTATCAAGTCAGGAAAGTATTAATGCCTTGTCAAATATAGAAAGAACTATAGATTTAAATGATTAAGAAATTCATCATTAAAAAAGAATTAAATTTGGAATTAAGAAATAACACCTCACTATTTCTAATAACACCAACAATGTGTGTACTAATTATTGTTTTTCCTATTCTTTCTGAAAATAGGTTTCGAGTTGAAAATGATATGTTTGTCATTGTTCAACTTTTATTTCTAATTATTTTTACAACACTTTTTTCTATTAGGAACCCTTTGGAAGAGCAAACACTGATCAAGGAATTAAATTTTGGATCAATAAAAAAAATTGATTATTTTTATAGTAAAACTATTTCTGAACTTGGAATTTTTTATCCTCAAATAATTTTTCTTTTAATTCTATTTTCTGGTTTCACGAATACTTCTATAAACAATTCAATTATCTATATTATTTTCTCTGTTTTATTCTTTTGCTTGAATGCAATTATGGTAAATCTATTTTTCCAAATGTTCACAAGTTTCAATAGCAGATTTGTCCAGTTTATTTTAATTGTTCCAATTTACATTGGGTTTGCAATTTTAATCGCTCCAATGTGGTTAGGTGTAAATCAAGAAATAAGTAACATTTATTTATTGATGCTTTTAGGTATAACTATGATTATTTATTCATTTACAAACTTTTATTTAAGGAAATCACAATGATGTTATTCGGACCGCTTGTTGTATGGATACTCGTCACTATCTTTGGACCTTATGACGTTACACAAGGTGTATCGTCAAAATTACTATATATTCATGTTCCAACTGTGTGGATAGCGTATTTAGCCTACACTCTTACCTTTTTGTATTCTGCACTATATTTATTTTCTAATAAATCTAAATACGACTCAATAGCTATTGCTAATGCAAAGTCTGGTGTTGTGTTCACCATTGTTACTTTGCTATCTGGTTCTTACTGGGGCAAGCAAACATGGGGAACATGGTGGGTTTGGGGTGATGCTAGGCTCAATTTAACTGCAATTCTTTTACTTGTTTATCTAGGATATATTGCTTCAAGACAATTTAATAAAGATTTAGGAAAAACAGCTAGGAACTCATCGCTAATAGGAATTTTTGGAGTTGTCCAGATACCTATATTGCATTTTAGTGTTATTTGGTGGAGGTCAGTTCATCAACAAGCTAGCATTCTTAGCCAAGAAACTGTAGCCTCTGGAGACGCCCCTATGTCTTCTGACATACTAATTACTCTCTTATTAAGCGTGTTATTAGTTACGCTTGTTCATACATTTCTCACAAAAAGGTTCAGAATTTCAAATGATATCTTATGGGACAATTATTTAAATCCTAAATCAAGGGCTAAAATTTAAATAGAGTGAAAAAAAATTTTATTATTGTCCTCTTGGGCATTGGGTTAATTGTTTATGCAAGTTCAATTATTGCATCTAGAAATACTATTTACTACTACACGACATCAGAAACTTTAAACATTGAACTAGAAAGTGAAGAAAGAATCAAATTAGGAGGTTTTGTAGTTGAAGGAACTATTGCTAAGGATGGTGGATTTACAAATTTTACAATAACTGATGGCAATAAAGATATTGAAATAATATTTGATGGTTTTGTTCCAGAATTATTTCAAGAAAATATGGGTGTGATTCTTGATGGAGTGTTTGATAAAAATACTTTTCTTGCTGATGATATGCTAGTTAAACACGACAATGAATATGTATCAAGTGATGGTGAAACATATAACGTAGAAAATTATTCGGAATGATTTACAACACTGGAATTATTTTTAGTTGGATAAGCTTTGTTTTATTAGTAATTCTATTCTTTAATAAAAAAGAAATCTATACAGAAATTCTTGTAAGATTAAATCTTTTTGTACAAGTTATCTTATTTTGTTTGCTTGAAATAGGATTGTTTTTGAATGACTTTTCTATCTCTTACATAGCAAACTATTCAGCTGAATCTACTCCCCCTTTATATAAGTTTGCCTCTCTTTGGGGCTCCTTAGATGGATCTATACTTTTATGGAATCTATGTTTAAGTTTCTTTATGTATCTTTATTTAAAATCATATAAAGATCTTTCATCAGATATAGATATAAAGATTTTTTCATTAATTATGATCTTTTTTGTTGGATACACAGTTTTTAGCTCCTCTCCTTTTGCAGGTTGTATTGAACTTGCAGCTGTAGGTTGTAATAATTCAAGTTTGTTACCTTTTCAGGAATTGGTAACCAGTAACATTGGTCGTGGTCCCAACCCTTTACTCCAAAATCATCCTCTAATGGCAATCCACCCACCAATGCTATATATAGGATATGTCGGGATGACAATGCCATTTGTTGCTGCGACAAGCAGGTTATATTCAAAAAAACAAAATGCCAAAGATTGGATAGAGGTTGCTGAAAAAACAACTTATATACCGTGGTTATTTCTAACAATTGGAATAACACTTGGTGCTGCCTGGTCATACGAAGTTTTAGGATGGGGAGGATACTGGGCTTGGGATCCAGTTGAGAATGTCTCATTTATACCATGGCTTTTGGCAACAGCATTTCTTCATTCAGCAAAAATACAAAAGTCTCAAAATACATTATTAAATTGGAATTACATATTGGTTGGCTTGATGTTTTTATCTACAATATTTGGCACTTTTGTGACGAGATCAGGTGTCTTAATTTCTGTTCATGCATTCTCTAATGGAAATATAGGAACTTATCTATTGTTTGGAATGATACTTTTTGGAATTATTTTTATTGTTATTGGATCAAAGAATGTTGAATATTTTTCAAACTCAAAAAAAATTGATAATTGGTTCGGAAAAGCAGGGTTTTTTGTTTTTAACAACATTTTTTTGTTTTCCTCTGCTCTAGTTATTTTCATCGGAACAATTTTCCCACTAATTTATGAAACGCTTTATGACAGGCAAATAACAATTGGTAGATCTTATTACGACATTCTGGTTGGACCTCTTTTAGTCATATTGTTAGGGCTTATGATTTTTTCAAACAAGTTGACTATAAAAAATTTGAATATCAATAAATGGTTAAAAGAAAATATGATATTAATAAATAGCTCATTAGCAATAAGTATTCTTACTCTGCTTACATTCGATAATTCATATATTTTGGTTGTTACTGTAGCAGTATCATTTATGTTAATTCTTATAACTGTTAATAACTTATTTAAAAACTTCAGAAAATCTAAAATTAATAAAACATACTGGACAGGCCAAATAGCACATTTAGGTATAGCTATTTTTGCTTTTGGAATAATTTTGAATGTAAGTCAGAGTTACTCAACTGAAAAAGAAATCAATTCATTTGAAGAATTTACCTTTAACGATCAAACTTACTTTGTTTATGACTCAATTGAAGAAAGTTTTCCTGAAAAAAATGTAATAAAACTTCCTATTTCAAATCAAAATACTACTAAATTTACTTCTTTAAATATATTTAATAATTCTTCTCAACAAGCAATAAGCTCACCTGCAGTGTTTAGAACTTTTAAAAATGATGTATACATAACTGTAAAATTTATCGATGAAAATAGTTATAAGCTTATCGTCAGAAATAATTATGGAATTTTTATAATGTGGATAGGATTGTTTGTTTCAAGTATTTCATTTGTACCAAGATTAAGTAAAAATGAAAAATAGGTATTTAACTCTTTTGCTTTTAATTTTGCTATTCACATTACCTAGTTTATTTCCAGATAATGAATCTAGATATGAACAATGGAGTAAATCACTGCTATGCCCAGTCTGTCAAGGTGAAACTATTTATGATTCTCCGTCCGAATATGCAGACGATATGGGTGCTATCTTGCTTGAACAGATTAACGAAGGCTTAACTGATGATCAAATATATACCTTTTGGGTATCAAGATATGGTGAAAGAATTATTACCAACCCAATAAATCGTAATTTAGAAATACTGTTTATTCCATTGACATTAGTTTTTGGGTTTGTTTTATTGTTTGTTAGGAAATTGTATGTTAAAAAATAAATGGCTATATGCGGGTCTTTTCATATTTCTATTTCCATTCTTTCTTTTAATAAATTTAAATGACAACGCCTCAGAAATTGCTAATCAAAACACCAATTTGGAAGATGTATCAAATGCTGAAATGGAGAAAGTTATAGAATTAAATCCAGATATATTTCCAATGAGAATTGCACTTGCTAACCGCTATTTCGAGGAATTTAATTACTCAAGTGCCCTTCCCCACTTCATGCACGTTGCACAAAATTCAGAAGATTTAGAGTTAAAAAGTCTTGCTTTAGCTCAAATAGGATGGATGGTTCATGATTCAGGTGACACCCTAACTTCACTTAATTATATTGAAGAAGCTTTAGCTATTTCTCCTGAATCCTTACTAGCAAAAACTTATCTTGGAATTATTCTTATTCAACAAGAGGAAACCAGAAAAGAGGGGTATGAAATATTAACATTCCTTAAGACCGATCCTGCTTTATCTAATGAAGACCTAGAGATTATTCAAGAAATATTGTCGATATATGAAAATTAAACTTTTAATTTTTTTATTATTGTTTTCATTTTGCAGCTCAGATGTTGTTGACGAAGGAATATTTATTGATCCAGTAGATTTGAAAAATTTACAAATATTGGAGACAAATGAGAATATTGATTTATCTAATAATAATTTTTTAATTATAAACTACTGGGCATCCTGGTGTTTAGAGTGCATAGAGGAACATCCTTATCTCATTGAATTGTCAAAAACCAAAGGATTTGAAAATTCTGTATTTATGCTTTCTTTTCAAGACAGTAGAGAGAATGCTCTCAAATTTATAAATGAATATGGTGTTGGCAATATTCAGTACGTAGTTGATCAAAATAGTAAAATTGCAATATACTCGGGTGTCTTTGGAGTACCCGAAACTCACATTGTAAAAAATGGAGAAGTAATAAAAAAATATATTGGTCCAATATCAATAAATGATTTTCAAGAAATAATAAATAATTATTCACATCTAACCAATTAAGAATTATTATTATTTCTGTGAAATGGATAATCGCGATTTATCGAGGAAAGTCCGGACTCCACAGAGTAATAGAGCTGGGTAACTCCCAGGCAAGTAATTGACGGAAAGTGCAACAGAAAACAAACCGCTTATCTGTGATAAGCAAGGGTGAAAAGGTGGTGTAAGAGACCACCAGTTGTTTAAGTAATTAAACAAGCTTGTAAACCCCTCTAGGAGCAATACTAAGAAGCAATTAGCTGACTCGGCAAATAATTGCGGGTAAGTAGCTAGATATATTTGGTAACAAATATACAAGATGGATGATTATCGTATGTGCAAACATATACAGAATCCGGCTTATAGTTTCACAAAAACATGAGTGCTCCTACGGGGGCACTCACCTAAAAATAGTCTTTAGCTAATATATGTAAATGACAAAATTTTCTTACTTTCTAGGATCTGAACAATGGCAACCTGAAGATTTAATAAAGCATGCTGAGATTGCAAGAGAATCTGGCTTCGATATGTTGACTATTTCGGAACACTTTCATCCCTGGGTTGATGATTATTCAGCTTCTAACTTTACATGGACAACTCTAGGTGCACTTGCTAACAAGCTTCCTGAATTAGATCTTGGCACTGGAGTCACTACCCCACTTTGGAGAATTCATCCAGGTGTAATAGCTCAAGCTGCTGCAACAGTTGACAGACTTTCACCCTCTACATTTCATTTAGGTGTAGGTACGGGTGAGAATATTAATGAAGGACCATTAGGTTATGATTTTCCAAAGTACGAAGAAAGAAAAAATAGACTCATAGAAGCATTAACTATCATAAGAAGATTGCTTGATGGAGAAAAATTAGATTTTAACGGAGAATACTACACAACAGAAAAGGCAAAATTATATTCCCCTCCAACTGGAAATATCCCAATATGGTTAGCAGCTGGTGGTCCCAAATCTGCACAAGTAGCTGCTGAATATGCTGATGGACTCATGATTAGTGTTAAAGACCCTAAAGACTCATATGAAAGAGTAATAGATCCTGCAAAGCAGAAATCCAAAGAATTAAAAAAAGAAAATTTATCAATTCATACTTATAGGTGGACTATGTTTGCTGATAATGATGATGACGCTTGGACAGCACTTCGATCATGGAGGGGCTTAAGAGCACCGAGTAGGCTTCAGCAGCTTGATCCAGAGGCATTGAGAGTTGAGGCAGACAGTTTTCCAAAAGAAGAAATTATGGGTAAATTTTCAAAAGCTTCAACTATTAATGATTTAGTTGATATTTATAGTCCACTAGTTAATGAATTTGATTCTGATATAGTTACAATTCAAATTTCTTCCATTAATCAGGAAGAAACAATCAAACTACTTGGTAAAGAACTTTTGCCTAAATTGCGAAATTAAGTGATTAAATATTTTCTGATTGGTTCAATTGGAGGATTGCTTTCTGGAATATTAGGCATAGGTGGAGGGGTTGTTTTCGTACCTCTTTTAACCTACCTAACAAAAACTGATTTTAAAACCAATACCGGTGTTTCCTCTTTAGCCGTTGTTTTTGTTGCAACAGGAAGTAGCATTACATACATTTTTAATGATTTTTCAAGCGGAACAAATTTAGTATTTGAAATTTTAATAATAATTATTGGTGGAATAATTGGAGGATATTTTGGCAGTAAACTAACTGCAAAAATCAACACTCAATTACTTAAAAAATTATTTTCTATTTTACTGATAGCATCTGCATACAGAATAATCTTTTCAACAACTGTCACCGCAACTTATGAGGACAACATATTCTTATATTTTTGTATTGGTTTTGTTTCTGGGGTCGGATCTGGTCTTTTGGGTATTGGTGGAGGAATAATTAGAATACCAATGTTAATTTTTTTCGGTGGGTTTGAACAAATTATTGCACAAGGAATTTCATTGTTGACAACAATTCCTACTGCCCTTACTGCTGCTGCAACTAAGATTCGTAAAGAAAATAATTTACTTAAAATTGGTTTAATAGTTGGAATATTTGGTGTATTAGGTTCAGTAATTGGAGGTAGTTTAGCTTTTAGTATTATTCCTCGTGATACATTGAGTATAAGTTTTGGAATATTCCTAACTTTAGTTTCTGTAAATATGTTTATTTCTAATAAGTAAACTTACCGGTATTTATAAATTCTTTTAATATTTGAATATTTCTAAATTTAAATAATAAATATAAAATCCCTATTCCACCAAGTGCTGTTTTGTAATTTTCAGCTAATGAAAATATATCTTCTGAATTTTGAAATATTGGATAAAGAATTATGCTTTGGTTTAACCATGTAAAGCTAAGTACTAAATAAAAAAAGGAACCTATTGAGAATAATAGAGAATTTGCTCTAAATAAACTTCCCCTCTTTGTGGCAATCATAAAAATAAAAAATAAACTTACCGTGAAAAATATGCTGTGCCCTATGTATTCATTTTGATTTGTAAGTCCAATAAAATATAAAATTGAGTCAAATATCACAGGGAATAAACTACCAAAGATAATAAATCTTAAGTCAGCATTTTTATCTTTAAATATATAAAGAAAAAGATATATTGATAGACCGCTAGTCCAAAATAAAATCATGAATCTAAAGCACTATTAGCAAGTTCATCTGCTCGTTTATTTTGCTCTCTAGGTACATGGTGAATTTCTAGATTATCAATTTTTTCAATTAAATCAGTACATTGATTGTATAAATCCTTTAAATTTTTTGATTTAACTTTATACTTTCCATTTACCTGATGTACAACAAGTAAAGAATCTAAATAAATCTGTACATTTTTTAAATTATTTTTATCACAATAATCTAAAGCAGTTCTTAAACCTTCATACTCAGCAACATTATTTGTGGCTACACCAATCTTCTTTGCAATAGTGTCAACTTCTTGTTCATCATTTTGAATTGAAACACCTATAGACGCTTCTCCCGGATTAGATCTCGAAGCACCATCACAATATATTTTGTACATTAAATTACAACTCCCATGCAATATGGACATTGTTGAAAACTAGAGTTCATAATTTCATACATTTCATTTGAAGTGAGCTCAACACCACAGCAACCACATTGATTTTCCCTTTTGTAAGCAGCTATAACTTCAACACCTTTTGATTTTAAATCATCATACAAGTTGATTATTCCTTCAGGAAAGCTACTTAATAATAATTTTTTTTCCTCTTCGTATTTTCCAATTTTTAAATCAATGTCTCTCCATTCGTTTTGAAGTGTTTTAGATAAACTTAATAGTGTAGGTTTTAAACCCTCTAATGATTGATCTATTTTATTAATTCTCTCTAACTCATCAGAATTTTCTTCGTTTAGTTCATTTAAAGATTTTTCATAATCTAACAAATTTTTTTCAAAATTTTGTTTTTGTAAATTGTAATTTTGTAATTCAGATGCATCTAAATTCGTGTTTAATTTTTCATTTATTGTATCAATTTTTAACTGTGATTCTGAAATGCTTTTTTCTATATGATTCTTTGCGTCAAAATAAAGTTGCAATTCATTTTCAATATTTTGTTTATCGCTTTGTAGCTTTTTGAATTCTGTTTCATGAGTTTTAAGCTCTTTTACTGTTGTCCCTTCTGATTTTTCAGATATTAACTTAAATATATCATTATCTAATTTTTGTAATTCAATTAAGTTACTTAATAGAAATGGCTCATTCATAAAAATCTTTATACAAATACTCTAATTCTTGATTTAAAGCTTTATTTAAGTTTTCAACAAACTTTTTCATTCCTGGAATTTCAGTTGTTATATGCCCAACTTGAAGTAATCCAATGTTTGCATCGTCTGCTTTTAACAGATATCTGTGTGAGATATCTCCAGTAACAAACACATCTACTTCTTCTAAAATCTCATCAATAAATTGTGTACCTGATCCTGGGAGGATTGCTATTTTATTTATTTCCTTGAGATTATCAAAATATTCATTTGTCCTAATAGAGTTTGTATTTAATTTGTACTCAACAAGTTTCTTGAATTCATCTTTTGACATACCTTTAATTTCTCCAATGCGTCCAGCACCAAAATTACCAAAAGTGTGAGCAAAGGTCTTGGTGTTTTTCAAATTAAATATTTCAACCAAAGTATCAGCATTTCCTCCTTCGCAAACATCCTGGGCAGTATGTAAAGTAATTACATTTATTTGGTTATCCATAAATTCTTTAGTTATGATTTCTGGGATCAAAGTTTCAGTGCCATCATCTTCGAGCACTTTCTTGAAAGAAGGTGGATGATAAGAAATAACACTGTTTATATTTTTATCATTACAGTATTTCAATAATGATTTTTCTAATTCATGACCAACAACAATACCATTTACTTCACTTTGTTCAGATCCTATTGTTATACCTACATAATCATCTTCAAATGCATACTCAATTGGAACTAAAGCATTGACAATATTAAGGAGTTCAGAAACATTCACCTAAATAATATTAATAAAGTTAATTATAAAGATTTAGCTGTTTTTTTATTATGATAATTTGCCCAAAACACCAAAAGGGTTGGGAGAATTAAAATCGATGCAACTAAAGCAAACCCTAATGCGACAACAACTACCTGGCCCATTTGTTGAAATGGTTTTAAAGAAGAAGTCATTAATATACCGAAACCAGCCATAGTTGTAAATGCTGAACCAAATAATGAGCCTCCAGTTGTTTTAAGAGTCGTTCTAACAGCATCTACAGGGCTGTCTGTAATTAATAAAGTCTCTCTAAATCTATTTGTAACGTGAATTACAAAAGGTACACCAATACCTATCGCAAGTCCAGATAGTGTGGAAGTTACAGGATTTAAAGGAATGTCTAAGAAATACATTCCAAGATATGTACCCATAACTATTGCTACAACTGGCAATATTGTAATCACACCTAAGAAAGGTTTTCTTATATCAATTAAGTAATAAAGAATTAAAAATATCATTGACGCAAGTATTGCGAATATCAATGACTGAAACTGTGATTCAGAAATTAGATCACTTACACTTTGAGTAACAATTGCATCATTTGTTGCTGCAATTGTTATTCCGAGCGACGACATAGGTTGAAATGCATCATAAATATCATCTCTGAGTTGAGCAGCTCCAAGAGATCCAGCAGATGTAGTGATTCTTACCTGCTGAGCAGTAACTACGTTGTCTTCATTAAAATACAACGTAGCTAAGAAAGCTTCTGAATCTAAATCAACTAAATATTCATAAAGTCCTTGCACATTTCCAGTTTCTTTAACTTTTAATGCGTCTATACCCTGTGCTCCAGACATAAGATCTACACCAAAAGATCCTAAACTTCCTAATAACGCCATATCTGGCATAGCCGGAGGTGCGCCTGGTGCAGCTCCCTGAGGAGCTAAAAGCTGTCCAAGTGTTGCAACAACTGATTCCGCAGCAACATTGCCCGCATAAACTACTATATTTTCTTTTTCACTCAAATTGTTTATTGATGCAATCAATGCATTATGAGCTTCAGGTGTCGCTAAATCATCCCCCTCGATTAGAACACTTGTTGTTTCACCAAATCCACCACCAAATTCATCTGTGAGTAGTCCTAGTGTTTGAACAACAGGATCATCTTCTGGTAAGAAATCTGTAAATTCAAATATAGTTTCCAAATTGGTAAAACTAAAATATCCATATCCAGAGATTGCAAAAAGTAATATAAGGGCAAAAATCTTTAATTTTTTTGGAATTATTCCGCTTGATGCAGCAATTTTATTTAAGACACTATCCCCTGATGAAGAAAATGCATCTACATTAATGTTTTCTTTTTTTTCTGCTCTTCTATCCAATAAAGTTCTAATAGCTGGCACAAATGTCATCACAAGAAAGAAAGCAAAGAATATACCTGCTGAAACAAGAATTCCAAAATCTTTTAATTCTGGAAGAGGTGAAACAATATTTGTCAAAAATCCAACAATTGTTGCAAGAGTTGCAAGTGTTAGTGCAATTCCGACAGACTTTAGTGTAGAAGTTGCAGAGCCACTTACGGTATTTCCTGATCCAATTTCCTCTCTATATCTTGAAGTAAAGTGAATTGCATAGTCAACACCAAGACCAATTAAAATAATGGGAGCAATTTGTGAAACTTGATTTGGTGCACCAATTATATCTAAATAACCAGGACCTAAAATAGTTCCTGCTCCTTGCATCCAGCCGATAGATAGCAAAATTGCTCCAAGGCTTAAAAGTAAGTCACTAAATGTTCTTCTTCCTGATTTGAGAATATTAAAACCTTTTCTCGGTCTAATGAAAAATATATAGGCCAACACTACAAGAATAATTAAGAATGCTTGTCCAAATAAAATACCTATTTCCTCTAAAAAGTCATCGCCCTCATTACCAAGTAAAAGTCCGAATGAAAATCCTGAAACTTTTATATTTCCAACAGATATTTGATTTAATGCATCTGCAAGTGCCACTTCCATACGGGGTTGCTCAATGAATGCCCCGTCTGATCCACCAAAATCTTGTACAATCATGGAACTGTCAATGGTAACAATCGCTAACCCTGCTGTTGCTGTTGTGAGCTCTTCATCATAAGTAGATGAAAGCAGAGCAGAAGCAAATGCCTTAAATTCTGCAGGCATTTGACTATTTGCTTGATTATACAATTGTTTAAATTGATCGTCAGACATAGCACTTACGTTTAAACTTGGGTTAAATGCTTTAGCAAAGTCTACAGGAGCAAAAAATCCCTGGACAGCGCCACCTTGATCTTTAACCAAATAGGGATAAATTTCACTCTCAGATACTGCCTTTTGAATTTCTTGCCAAGCTAAATAACCATCTACAGTAAGAACATCTTCTCCAGACATAATAATTTGAAAAACTGATTGAGAACCTGACGTCTGAAAATAATCACCTAATTTAGATTGTGCTTGAATTTCAGGAGTGTCTAACTCTCCTCCAAAGCTTGTACTAAGCTCTTCTGCCTGCCCAGCCATATAGCCAAAAAAACCAGTCAATAAAAGTACTACTAAAATTGTGATTACAGGTCTTTTAGTTGCCGCACTTGAAAAAAAGTTAGTTAAAAGTTTCATAGTGACTAAGGTTAACCTAAAAAAATATATAATTGTATTTATCAATGTTAAATATATGTAAATTTAAAAAAAAATTAAGATTATTAATATGCTTTCAACAATTGCTACAGCAGCTTTAATTAATTTTTTGATATTACCAGTTACTTATCATGAATCAGAACCTGCTTATACCAAAAACAAAATTGAAAATTATGATGTAATTACAATATCTCAATCGGGAAGCCTTTTCTATAGTGTCACTAATCAAATTATAGAAAGTGCAAAAAATCTAGAAAGCAATCTAACATTCATTGGAAGAGCTAATGTTGGCTTAGAGTCAGTTCAATCAACAGACGGAGTAAACAAACTTTCATCATTAGAAAATTATCTATACAACATTTCATTAAAAACAATCGAGACATCTTCAGTTAATTACTTTTATGATGATGAAGTAGCTCAGGTAATTAAAGATAATAAACTTGTTGTTTCAACTTTAACTGCAGAAAGATATGGTCTTTCAGTCAATGACAAAGTAAATTTAATTGGCATGAACTCAGCTCCACTTGAATTAGAAGTGGGAATGATTATTAAAGATTCTGATTTAGGTTGGTTTGAAGGAGTAGTCAATAAAGAAGTGGGTTATAAATTAGGAATTTTTAGAAACATTCAAGCTATTATTTGGGACACAAAAATAAGTGAAAACCATTTTATTGAGCTTCACAAAAATATTAAATATAAAAGAATCAAATTTACATACAAAAAAAGTACTCCAAACAAGAATTGGGTCTTACCAACTGCATTAGTAAAGGAAATGTTTGGAGATTTTCAAATAAAAGAAAGAGACGGTACATGGATTACTACTGAGCCCTCTTGGCGGGAAGAGAACATTCAAGTAAAAAGAATGCCTATTCTTGGCAATACAAGATGTCATAGATTAATGTGGGAGCCATTAGAAGGAGCCTTAAATCAAGTTTTAGAAGAGGGTTTGGCTAACACACTTTCTGTGCAAGATTTTAAAAAATCAGGAGGATGTTATGCTCCAAGGCGAATAAACCGCTTCGATGCTGGGGGAAGTATTTCTCGACATGCTTGGGGCATTGCTATTGACATAAACACAAAATCTAGTTATCACCCTAGAGTTGTAGAAATTTTTAACTCCTGGGGATTTGCTTGGGGGGGAACTTGGACATCTCCTGATGAAATGCATTTTGAGCTTAGAGATTTATCAGCCAGTATTTCTAAGACCAGCAGCTAATCCATTTACAGATAGTAATAAAGAATTATTTTCTACTGAATTAAGTTTACGCATTTTTAATTTTTTCATAAGAGTTATCTGAATTAAAGACAACGGATCCAAATATGCATTTCTTATATTTAAAGTATTTTTTAAAATTTTGTTATCTTCTAACAGTTCGTCTGTCTTTTTTATGCTCTTAATAGAAATATTTGCTAATTGTGATTCTTTAAGAATTTTTTTATAAATCTTTAGTGCATCCTCATCAAGAAGTTCATCAACATATCGTTTAGCTATTTTTAGATCAGATTTGGAGAGTGTCATCTCTATATTGCTTATTAAGTTCTGCATAAAGTCTGAATTTTTATATATTTTTCTTACATAATTAATTCCATATTTTTCAATCATGTAATTCAATGCTGTTCCTGAACCATACCAACCTGTTAAAGTATTTCTAGTTTGAGCCCATCCAAATACCCAAGGAATTGCTCTGTAATTTTGTAAAGTCTTTACATTTTTGGTTCGCTTTGTGGGCCTTGATCCAATATTTAATGTAGAAAGAAGATTTACAGGTGTTCCCTTTTCAAAATAATCTATAAGATTTGGATCAGTAAAAAAAGACCTATATTCTTCATATGACTTATCTGAAAGCTCCTGTAGGAATCCCTGATTTGGTATTTTTACCTTTAATTTATTTCCAGATTCATTAATAAAAGCAACTGAACCAAGTTTAATATTTTCATAACCAAGATATGCTGTTGAATACTTATCTGAGACTACTTCACCTTGTTCCGTATATCTTATCTGAGATGATACAGTACCCTTTGGTTGTGCGGAAATTGAGTTATAAGTAGGTCCGCCTCCTCTACTAATAGTTCCCCCTCTGCCATGAAAAAATGTAACATTTACATTATTTGACACACCCTCTCTAAATAAATTTATTTGAGCTTTGTAAACATTCCATTGTGAAGAGATTATTCCACCATCTTTATTTGAATCGGAATAGCCAAGCATAACTTCTTGATTATTATTTTTATATTTTTCTATAAATAATTTGTATTGTCTGTTTAGAAATAGTTTTTGCAAAATTATATGAGATTTTTGCAATTCCTCAATTTCCTCAATTAAGGGTGTTATTGAAGGAATATTTTCTTTAGGCATATGCTTTTTACATACATTAAACAGATTTAAGACATCACTTTCTGAACTTGTCATTGAGAGAATTATTGAATTAAATACTTTATCACCATATATTTTTTGAAGTTCAGGTATTTCTTTTATCAATTCTTCAAAATCAAAGTACTCCCTCCCAGACTGAGCATTAATTACTGAAGAGTTTTGCCTGATATCCAAAGACACACCATGAAATTCAAACTGATAAACCATTTCGATAAAATTATCTAACTTTGTATTTTGGATTTTTGTACCAAATATTTTTAGAACACTATTTTGAAATAATAAAATATCATCAAGAAATTCATGAAAATATTTATAACCTTTCTTGTTTTTTTGAAAATTATCCAATCTATGAAAAACTAATGAAAGAAATATGCGGAAAGGTTCATCAAAATTTACGCGTTTGTAATGTTTATAATCATTTGGAAGAATTTTTTTATATTCCTCAATTTTTTTTGTTAACTTTTTTGGACTTTCAACAAAATCTGTTGAAATACTGAACTCTTCTGAAAACTGAATAATTTGTTCTTTGTAAATATTCAATATTTGATTTGAATATATTTTCAATGCCTCTTTGGTTATATTCGTAGTTACAAATGGATTGCCATCTTTATCAGCACCAACCCATGATCCAAACTTAAGTTTGAAGTTTTTTGCATTTCCATTTATTTCATCATCTTTTATTACTTTTTTATATACGTCTTTATATAAAATATCTAAATAATAAATTAATGATTTTACTTCATCTATTGGATTTGGCTTTGTGGATCGAACTTCTCTTGTGTACCAAAGTTGAGTAATAAGTGAATTTATTTCACTCATACTATTTGAATTATTGTTTTCAATAATCTCTGCAATTTTATATATTTTTTTTAGAGTTGACTGTCTAGAGCTTTCAGTGGGATGAGCAGTAAAAACTGGCATAAAAATAAGTTCGTTATTTGTTTTTTTATTAATTGAAATATTTGAATTTTTTAGAGTATGCTCTCTAAATACTTGTTCAGCAATATTTGATAAATAAAAGAATATTGTAAATGCTTTAGTAATTATATATATCTCATTTGGTTCAAGAGATTGAAGAGTTTTGAAAATAGAATCTAAGTATTTATTGTTGTTTTTTTGTCGATATTTTTTAGAATTTAATCGTATATCTTCAACAATTTTAAAATATTTTGCTCCAGCTTGGTCTTTTATTACATTACCAAGTTCACTACCAAGTATGTTTATAGTTTTTGATAAAGTATCAAAGTTAGGAGTAATTTTATATCCTCTCGGCATTCAAAATTGTAAAGTTTCCTGTAGCGTCAAATATCAATGATTTGATATTTTCAAAATCTATGTTATTAAAAGATGTATGTGGTGTATGAATAATAACCAAATCATAATTTGATATACTTTTTAAATCTTGTTCCTTTAATATACTTTCTTTATTAACTATCAATTCATCAACGTATGGGTCATAAAAAGATACTTCTGCGCTTTTTTCCAGTAGCGATTCGATTATATCAATTGCTGGCGACTCCCTAGTGTCGCCAATATCTTTTTTATATGCTACGCCTAGTAATAGTATTTTGGAATTTTTCAAAAGTATTTCTTTTTTGTTCATTAATTCACTAATTCTAGAAATGACATAATTTGGCATTGAATTATTAATCTCTTGAGCTAATTCAACAAAACGGACAGGCTGTCCAATTTGTCGTGTTTTAAAAGACAAATATTTTGGATCAATTGGAATGCAATGACCTCCTACTCCTGGTCCAGGCCTGAATGATTGAAATCCAAAAGGTTTTGTTTTTGCAGCGTCGACTACTTCCCAAATGTCTATGTCTAACATGTTTGACAATATGGCAAGTTCATTTACCATTGCAATATTTACTTGCCTATATGTATTCTCAACTAACTTAACCATTTCTGCTTCTCTGGTACCAGAGACTTCAACAACTTCATCAATTATCGAATTGTAAAATTCTGATATTTTTTTAAGTGATGTTTCATTTATACCACTAACAATTTTTGGTGTATTTTTAAAAGTCCATTTTTTGTTACCAGGATCTATCCGTTCAGGTGAGTATCCGAGCAAGAAATCTTCTCCAGCTACCAAACTTGAAATTTTTTCAAGTATTGGCTTCACTATTTCTAATGTAGTTCCAGGGTAAGTGGTAGATTCGAGGATTATAGTCTGCCCTTTTTTTAGATTTTCGGCAATACTTTTTGTTGCAGCCTCAACATAGCTTAAATCAGGTTGATAGTCGGTTAGCGGAGTTGGGACACTAATTACTACGTACTCAGAATCTCCTAAAACATTTGAATCAGTAGTAATTAAAAGATCTTTAGAAAGTGCATCTTTAAGCACCTCATTCGAAATGTCTTCAACATGTGAAATAGAATTATTTAGGCTTGACACTACGGAGTCGTTTATGTCATGACCAGCAACATTCAAGTTACTGTTAGCGGCTTCAATTGCTAATGGTAACCCAACATATCCGAGCCCAATTACTGCAACATCATATTTAAATTCACTCATATCTAACCAAATAAAATTTCATAAATTCTTTCAGAAGTTTTACCATCCCAATATTTAATCATTGTTTCATTTAAAATATTACTCTCTAAAGAATTATTTATTTCATTAATTATTTTTTCCTTATTTATGCCTATAACTTTATTTGTTCCTTCTGTAACTGTAATTGGTCGCTCTGTTTCTTCTCTTAGAGTCAAACAATTTATCCCTAAATATGTGGTTTCCTCTTGAATGCCTCCAGAATCAGTAAGAACTAAACTACTGCCGTAAACAAGAGACATAAAGTCAATATATGAAAGTGGTTCTATAAGAAGGATATTTTTAAATGAAATTTTTTGATTATCAATGAAGTTTTTAAGTCTTGGATGTGCTGGAAGTATAATTTCGTAGGATTCTGTAAACTTGCCAACTGCTTGAAATATATCGTTCAATATATTATCAGTAAGATTAGATGGTCTATGAAGAGTCATTACAAAATATGGTTTCGTAATATTTAGTTTTTCTTTTATCTTATCTAAATTTTCAATTATTTTTTCTTTATTGTCTGATAAAGTATCGATCATAATATTTCCAACATTGAAAATTTTGTCTCCTGAGACTTTTTCATTTAATAAATTTTCCATGGCATCGTCAGACGGAATTAATAATAAGTCGCTTACTGCATCAACCATTATCCTATTTCTTTCCTCTGGCATATTTAAGTTTTTTGACCTTAACCCTGATTCGACATGAAATAAATATTTGTTTGCATTTTTAGCAGCTATTGAAGCTGCAAGAGTAGACGTTACGTCTCCAAATACTCCAACTTTGTCTATTTTGAAGTTCTTAAATACTTTTTCTAATTCTTCAACAATGTATTGAAACTGCTTGCTTTGAGAATCTTTTGGAGCATCGAGGTTTAAGTCGGGATTTCTTAGTTTTAAATCTTCAAAAATATTATTAGACATACTTTTATCAAAATGCTGCCCAGTATGAATAAATAACACTCTTTTGTTATTTTCCTCTAATTTTTTTAAGAGCGGAGCTGCCTTTACAAAATTTGGTCTTGTACCAACAACAAGAGCAATATCATATTTTTTAATCACTACTTTATGATTTTAGTGATTAAATAGTTATTAATGAACAACTATCATTGAATTGGTGAAGAAAAAGATTGTTCTAAATGCATGTGGAGTTAAATCATTAGGCGGTGTAAAGCTTTTTGTTGAAGCATTTGAGTACTTCTCAGATTTAAATGAAAAAATCCTTGTACTGTATTCTGAAGATGAGTTTTATCGTGATTTACAAAATCAATCTTATGAGAACAAAAATGTTAAATTTATACAACTTACAAAGAAAAGGTATCTCCACCCTTTTTTTAAATCTACTTATTGAAAAGAAATTAAAAAATGAAATTAATAGCAGTAACGGAATTATTCATTTTGGAAATTTTGGATTTAACACAAAAGTAAAATCATTTGTTTTTGTCCAGAATATACTTCCATTCATTTCAAAAAATTTTAAAAATAGAACATTGCTTTTTTTTATAACTAGAAGCTTTAAAAATTGTGACAATATAATTGTTCAACTAAACCATACAGCTGAATTAATTAATAAGAAATATACAAAAAAAATTATACAAATTGGCAAAATTCAAAATACAAAAGTTAAAACCAATCAAAATAATAATATTGTTTGTTTTGGAAGTGATATACCAAATAAGAATTATAAATTTATGTTAAAAGTTTTAGAATCATTACCTGATAAAAACAAAATTACAATAATTAATCCACCAAAAAAATTAGAACAATTTAATTGTGTGTTTACAGAAACACATGAACAAACATTGAAGGTTCTTTCACTTAGCGGAATATATTTTCATGCAAGTGAGTTTGAAACAGTAGGATTACCACTTTATGAGGCTCAAGAACTTGGGTTAAAAATTGTGGTACCCGATAAATCTTACTCTAAGTATTTTTTATCAGATCATACTTTTCTTTATAATTATAAAAATACTGATGATGCTATAAGTAAAATTCATGACGCAGGCATTGCTACGGAAGACTACATGCTTGCTAACTCTTACTCTGAAAATTGGGGAAAGATTTTAGATAAAATCTAGTTGATTTACTATTGTTCTAGCAGAGTATTCTTCAAGAAAAGTTTCACTCGAAAAATTATAAATATTTGCAAATAAATTATTCAATTTTTTAATAAATTCTTCTTTGTCTAATTCTTTTGAAATAACTAACAAATTAGGATATTTTTTCGATATTTCAATTACTGGGTCATCGCCTATTTCAGCATAATGAACTACTGGCTTACCTGTTGAAAGATATTCAATTACTTTACTTGGTAATTGTGCAGAGTTCTTGTTTCCGATAGATAAAAGACAATGGTTTGAAGATGCCATAATCTTGAGTGCTTCACTTCTTGAAACCATATTTAAAAATTCATGATTGTTCTTTTGTCGCACGTGCTTACTTATTTCAATTTTTGAATCAGGATTAGTAAACCACTTAAATTCAAAGTCTCCCAAACCTTCTAAATAATTTATAACATTCTCTGGGCTTCTTACACCCTTAGTGAGAACTCCAAAATATCCAAAAATTATAGGGTTAGACAAATAATCATATGACAATGTCAATTTGTACACCTCTTCGTCAAAAGAGCTGATTGGTTTACCAACAATTAACTTTTCTTTGTCGATATTGAAGTAAGATGAATGAGTTTCAAGAGATTCTTTATGAGTGAATAAGATTTTATAAGCTAAACTATAAAACTTTGATTCATAATATTTATTTAAAAAAAAGTAAATTAAGTGATTGTTTTCTCTTGCATTTTTCTTTAGTAAAAAAGGATCTCCAATATCCATAATCCACTTCTTTTTATATTTTTTATTTAATATATAAGCAGCTACATGAGAGGAAAATGGAAGACTAACGGAAATTATATAGTCATAATCCAAACTTAAATTTTTTTTATTTCTCAAAATAGAAATTAACCAAAACATCGAATAATCAGGCCAAGAAAAAGTTTTGTATAAAAACCTGTAAGAAAGTTTTAATAATCTGAATCCGAAATTTAATAATGAAGAACTGTGATATTTATTAGAACCTTTTCTTAAATTTTCTACAACCCCTTCGGGGTTTTTATTACCTACGTATATAATATTTTCATTTTTTTCTTCTTGAGGGGTGCCAGTTAAAATCATCACCTCATGACCTCTATTATTTAATTCATCGTAAATCATTTTCCATCTGGTGGTTCTTGGACTTTGATGAGGCAAAAATTGATGTGAAACTATTAAAATTTTAGACATTTTTTCTTTCGCTTAAAAATATACCAATGAACGTAGCAAACCAAACGCTTAATTCTTCACCTTGAAAAAAATACATTATCAATATAACAAAAAATCCCATATTCATGTATTGATTATATTCATTATGATTAACCGGTAATTTTTTTAATGTTTTTATCAATAACAGTATTAACCATACGATTCCAAATATTCCTGTCGAGAATAATATATTAAGATATAGATTATTAAATGAAACAATACTATTTTCATATCTTTCAATAATTGCCCCATTTCTTATAGAGTATTGCAAACTTGCTTGAGTTTTATTAAGTGCATAGTTGTCTGAAAATTTAATATTTGAAATACCTAATCCTGAACCCAAAATACTTATATTGTTTTCATAAATGTTTTCTCTTACAATGTTCAAACTATCAAAAGAACTAATTCCCGAATTAATTACAGCGAACAATCTCGAAAATATGCTTGTAATAATATTTGTAGAATTTTTTGCTCTATCCTGATCATCATCATAATATTCACAACTACAATAATCAGGTGTATAGGGAGGACATTGGTCTTCATCTAAAGGGGGAAATTTGTATGCAAATAAATTTGATAAAACCAAACAAACAATTAATACAAATATTGGGGTTAATAATTTTATATTAAATTTTGATAATTTATATGAGGATATTGTAAAAACAAGAAATGCAGCAATAATAAAACTTAATACACCAGTAAGACTTCTTGTCAGAACTAAACAGGTTATAGGTAGTAATGACAAAATATACCAGTAATTTTTTTCTTTTGCATTATAAAAATACAACGGAATTGTTGGTGCAATCCAAACAGCTAAAAAACTTGGCTCTCTGAAAGTACCATAATTCCTTAATACCGTACAGGCTTTTACAATACTCTGAAATCCAATACCGGTTCCCATCCTATTTCTAGCTAAGTCAGGAAAATTCATTACATATGAAAAATAAGAAATTAAAGAAAGAATAGAAATTATGATTGATGCATATGCAACCAAATTAATAATTGTATTTCTATTGTCTTTGTTGAAAATTTTATTAAGTGAATAAATGATAGATAAAAAGGAGAAAAAATTTAATAGTCTTAATGAAACATACAATAATGGGTTGGCGACTGTGTTAGTAATCAGTGTTTCATATTGAAAAAATAGAAACACTGAGGTTACAAAAACACAATATAAAGTCCAAAAAAAATATTGCGAAGTTAAAGAGCTTATTTCAAATTTTTTATCAATAAAAATATTGATAAATAAGAATATAAAAATTGAGGTAGACACCCATGGAAGCGGTATACCAAAGATACTAAATGCATCTAATGCATTAAATAGAAAACCAACAAAAAGAATTGAATATATTATATTTTTATTTTTTAAAATCAATTAATCCTCTTATATCCATTTGAAAACAAAACTTTTATACCGTTATTATCTTCACCCCAAGAAGTATATTCTTCTAAATCAACATCTTTAGAAAAATCTTCAATTAAAACTTCTCCATCATGAATTGAAATTTTTCTATAAATTCTTTTTCCATTAAATTCTGCGTAGCCTAAAAAGTTATTTTTATTAAAAATTAATGTGTGACCATCACCCATGTAATTTAATCTAAAACAATCAAATTCGTCCTCTTTTGGAATTTTAATATTAGCTTTTGGACCCCAGTGGTATTCTAAAGATCTAAACTTATTTCTTATATTTATATCATCAGTATACGTTCCTGTGCCTGGGTCTCGTGTGATCCACCTACTATTTGAATAGCTCTCTATTGACAACTGATCATAATGTGAGTGGCCTCCAATGCCATTTTGACCAATAGTTCCACATCTTAAACTAAAAAATTCATCATTGTTTCGCCATACATATAATCCAAAATCATTAAAGCAATAACTTTCATAATCATTTGTAAATATTTTTATTTTCTTATGACTAACTTTTGGCATTTGTTCCAAAGAAGGAGTTTTTGATTTTATTTCAAAATTAAATTTTTGTTCTATATTCAACCAATCAAATTTAGGATAAAGTTTATCAATTAAATTAATAAGCCAGGTCATTTGCAAAGGTGCTTCTTCATCGAATTCAAAGTAAAATAATCTTCCAGAGTCATTATCTCCTACTTGAGACAACTCTCCATTGATCATTAGTTTTTTTAAGAAGATTTTATTGGTTGTTATTATCTCATCTATTTTTGGTAGTACTTTTGATTGACTATTAATTTCCTCAATGGCTAATTTGCATATTATTAAGGCTTCTGTAACAAAAGCTGCGTAATGTGTGGATCCCTCAAAACTTGTACCATCTTCATAAAACTGTTTGTTTAATTCAGAATTTAATTCATTTTCGTAATATAAAAATTCTTTTTTATCATGTTCAAAATTAAAAGAAGCAATTGTTAAAAGAATGGATGTCAATTCAATTAAGTAATGGTTGCCTACTACATTTCCTTTGTTTTCAAGATTGCTTATTATGAACTCATAGTGTTCACTGATATAAGAACTCAATAATTCTTTATTATTTCCCAAAATTTTAGAAGTTTCAAGACTGTCTTCTAATGCAAATAGATGAAAGATTAAATTTATATTTCTTATGGCTACATCCATTGGACTGTTCCAATAGATCAAGGGAAAACTACTAACATCAATGTTTCCTGATTTTGCTTTCTGCAAATATTGTAATCTTGAAGCTTCATAAGGAACTTTTACATCAGCAATATTAAAATACGCTGGTTTTAGTTTTTTATTAGAGAATTTATAGTTTGTGAAAATATCATTTGTCAAAACATATTGTTTTGAGTGTTGACCAAATATTTTAATATTATTTAAATCCACCATTTCATTTGGATTAGGTCTACAATTTTGATTTATGAATTTTTGAAATTTAGTATCTCTTCTAACAAAGAATCTAAAATTAGATGGATATTTTAAATCAGAACCAAAAAAATAACTTAAATTATATTTGATTTTTCTGAGAACTGTTTTAAAACTACTCATAAGATTTTCTAAAACTATATGTGGTAATTGCTCCAATAAAAATTTGTGAGAAAATTATTGACAGAATTGCAGGATTAGAAACAAAACTATGCATAACGTAATATATTCCCAATGATATAAATGATCCAAATAATATCGACTTTGTTAAGTTGAATTCAAAATCTAGTGCTCTAGAAAATATTATATTTATACGTGACCAGACCATAACAGGCAGTGCAAAGAGAATCCAAGAAGTATATGTAGAAACTTCACTAAAATCCGAACCTAGCAATGAAATAAATAGTTCAGACGCTAATCCTCTAAAAAGGAAAAATGAAATTGGGATTGCAAATGATAATATAAATACTCTTCTTAATCTGGTTCTTATTTCTGAAACATCCTGTTTAGTTTTTGCTTTACTTAATTCTGGAAATAATATATCTAAACTAGCTGCAACTAGTTGGAATACTATCTCCAAGATTCGCCTTGACCAGGCAAGAACACCTAATACAGAACCAGAATAAAAAAGTCCCAATAAAACGATGTCTAATTCTGAAATAAGCGCACTTGAAAAAGTTGTAAGAACCATTTTTTTGCCAGATGCTTGCAAGTTATTTTTAACAGATTTATTTGAATTTAAATCAATATCATTTTTTGGTATGGAGAAATGGGCAACAGCAAAAAATGACACAAGGGTAATAACCTGGAACATAATCAAAGAAAGTATTGAAAATCCCTGAGTAACAAGTATCCATGCACCTAATCCATAAATAATTGTTCTTAACATTATTTGCTTAGAGCTAGTTACAAAATCTCCTTTAGCTTGATAATAAGCAAGAGCTACATGGATCATTTCATTAAAAACAAATCCAATAAGAAACAAACTTGTCATTGGCAAATCTCGCTTAAGAAATAAAGTCAGAGGTATTAAAATAATAAAACTTAGCATTAAATTTCTCAAAATTAATGAATAAGCATTTTGAAACATTAATTTAGAACTTTCATTTTTTTGAGCCAAAAATTTTGTCACAACTAAAGCAAGAGACATCACTATAGCTGTACCAATCAATACAGAAAGACTTTTTGAAGAGGCATATTCTCCATATATCTCTGCTCCATAAACTCGGCTAATTATTGTAATTAAAAAGAAGTTAACTAGTAAAAGAGTGAGTTGCATAAGTGAAATATAAATTGTATTTTTCTTCCAATTATTAATCATTGAGAATTCCTACTTAAATGCCAATTTGCAAGATTAGATAAATACCATTTCTTTTGATAATCAGATCCAGAGTATACTTTCCTGAGAATACTTGGATCAAATAAGTGTGTTGAAGAGTTAAAGTTTCTAACTGACTCATAAAAGAAATCTTCATCTTTTTTTATCCATTCACCTACTGGTGCTCTAAATCCCTGTTTTTGTCTATGTATTATATCTGAAGGAATATAGTTTTTTGCTACTTTTTTTAGCAAAGGCTTACCGGAATAATTCGGAATTAATAATTCTTCAGGTATAGACAAAATAAACTCAACTAACTTATGGTCTAGAAAAGGCACTCTAGCTTCAACCCCTGATTGCATTACTAACTTATCCATTCTCATAAGAAGCAATTCAGGTAATCTAACTTTTAAATCTATAAGGGTCATCCATTTGGACAGCTTTGCATCTTTTGAAGCAAAATAATCATTCCAAAGATTATCTGCATATCTAATCAATCCAGAATCTATTGAAATATCGCCTGAAACAAGTTTATTAATTTCAGCTAAATTGAATCCTAAAGCCCCACCAGCAAAAGTAGTATTTCCATACAGCATATTTGAGAGCAAATTTAGTCTGTGATTTGTAAATTTTGAAAATTTATTATTTTTTGAAGAGAATGGTTTTTTATAATTAGACAATTTCAACAATCTATTCCAATGGTCATATCCATAAAAAAGTTCATCAGAGCCTTCACCAACCTGCACAACTTTGATACCAGATAATTTAGTTACTTTCCCTAAAAAATATAAAGGTATACCAACCTCATCACCAACAAGATCGTCTTGATAAAAAGCATAATTATCAAAAATTTCTTTAAAATTTTCAAAATTTATTTTCTCTTCGTAAAGGTTTATTCCAATTTCTTTAGAAGCAAACCTTGCTTCTTTTAGTTCTCCCCTGTAGCCCTCAAAGCTTTCTTGATAATCAACATTGAAAGCTTTTAAAGTAGTTTCCGTATCTTGTGTCATGAGCTTTCCTAAAAGTGAAGAATCTAAACCTCCTGAGAGAAATAGCCCAACCTCAACATCACTTACTTTTCGATATTCAACAGATTCATTTAGGAGCCTATCTAATTCATTTGCAACTGTTTCTTCATCCAAATCATTGTTGGTTGAAAATGTATACGGGTCCCAATAAGTCTTTTTTGAATTTATTCCATTCTTATCTAATCGAATAAATTGTCCAGGTTCTATTTTGTTAATATTTTTATTTCCAGTTCTGTCAGCTGGTACACAAAGATGTCTTAAATAGGCTAAGTACGAATCTATATCCGGTTCAAACTTAATTAGTTTTGATAATTCTATTGCTTTCATTTCTGAGCTAAAAAGAATCCAACTATCACTGACAGAATAATATAAAGGTTTTATACCGATACGATCTCTAGCCATAAACAATTCACCAGATTTGTTGTCATAGATTACAAATGCAAATTGACCACGAAGTTTATCCAATATTTTCTCTTCATATTCAACATAACCCTGCAAAAGAACTTCTGTATCACCATTTGTTATAAATGTATATCCTTTTATTTCTAATTCTTTTCTCAAATCCTTATAGTTGTAAATTTCACCATTAAAAACTATTGTGTACCTTTTATCGGCAGATTGAAAAGGCTGATTTGAACGATCGTTTAAATCAATAATTGATAATCTCGTATGAATCAAACAAATAGAATCATTTATAAAATTATGAGAAGAGTGATCTGGACCTCTATGTTCTAGAGATCGCTTTACATTCTCAACAACTATTGGGTCGATTTTGGAATTGTTTAAGCTTATAATTCCAGCTATTCCACACATTTATCTAACTTTAATGTAATATTTTTTATTTAAAGAACATAAATTATTTTTGTTTAAAGTAATTAGTATGAAATATTTTATTGATTATATTTTTTTGTTAATCATTTTCCCTATTTTTATTGTTGTATTTCCAGTAATTTCTTTATTTATTTTGTTATTTGATTCAGGTCCAGTAATTTACTCTCAAAAAAGAGTGGGACTAAAAGGTCAAGAGTTTAAATTACACAAATTCAGAACAATGTCTGTATCTTCAGATGAAAAAATTCATAAAGATCACTATAAAGATCTTTCACAAAATAAAAAAATTGAGCCATCCTTAACTCCTGATGATCCAATCAGAATTGAAAATGATGATAGGATCACCAAAATAGGGTCTTTTTTAAGAAAAACTTCTTTAGATGAATTACCAAATATCCTAAATGTTTTGAAAGGTCAAATGTCTTTTGTTGGGCCTAGACCGTTAGTTAAATATGAGTCTGATCTTTATGGAGAATACAAAGAAAAAAGGAATTCAATAAAGCCTGGGATTACTGGCCTAGCTCAAATCCAAGGAAGGTTAGATTTAAGTTTACAAGAAAGACTTTACTGGGATATAAAATATGTTGATAAAAAGTCTTTTAACTACGATCTAATTATTATTTTTAAAACTATTTATTCGGTTCTCTCAAGAAGAGGAGCGAATTAAGCTACTGTATTTGGTGCTAACAATTTCCTTATTTGATATATTTTGCTGAAAATCAGTTATATTCTTTAATATTTGATTAACTTTTTTAAGATTTTTCATTTGTTGCAGTGTAGTTTCTAATTTTTCAGGTTTCTTTAAATCAATGTTGAAACCCAATTCGTATTTATCAATTAATTTAGAAACAGCAGAATTAGGATTAGAAAAATTAATTAGTATTTTATTCATATTTAAGTAGTCAAAAGTTTTTCCTGGAAACCCTTCAATAGTTATTTCATAATCTAAACAAATTAATGCATAAGGGATATCTTTTACTTTTTCCTCCAAATCTTCTCTAGGGAGATAGTCATTAATGTTTATATTATCCTTTGAAAATTTAGATAAACTTTCAAATTCCTGTCCTGCACCATAAAGCTCAAACTTCCAGTTTTGGGGAAATTGCTCATTAAAAAAATTTATGAAAGTACTTATGTTTTGTGGCCTTCCAGTATTCCCAGCATAAAATATACTTTCTAATTTCAGATTTGGTTCAAAATTACTCTTTGGAAATGGTGAAAAATGATTTATTGTATGAATTTTATTTTTATTAATATGTCTTTTTTCAATTAAGTATTTTTTTAACTCTTCAGAGTTAACTACAACTTTACTCACATTTTTTAATGAATAGTTATCAAGAATTTTAAACAAAGATTTCAAAATTCTATTTGGTTGTTCATCTAATTTTTCAGCTATCTCAGGATACAACTCCCAAAGTGAGTAAATCGTATTTATTTTTAAAATTTTAGTTGTAAAAATGCATACTAAATTCATAGTTGGTGGATAGCTAAAAATTAAGATTTCTTTATAGTCTTTTCTATTTTTGTAAATAAAACGAATTGCTTTAAAGTTAAAACTCAACCATTGAAAAAATCTGGACGAATTTGAAAACTGACGCAGGTTTGATTCTATGTAGTGAACTTTTATTCCTTTAAACATTCCAACGCTAATATTTTTGTCGTTTTGATTGTATTCTTGAGCACTTTTTAAATTGTATTGAGGAGAGCTTACTAAAACTTCAATATTGTTCAATTCTTTATTCAATCCATCAGCTATCTCGGATACAATCATGCCTGTTGAAATAGTGTCAGGAGGAAAAGTTAAAGAATGAATTAAAGTTTTTTTCATTTTAAAAATGATCTTGAGATATCAAAATCATAATTTTCTCTTGCGTGTTTGTTAAAGTTGTTATTTTTACTTAAATCTATCAAATCATCAACAATTACTTTAGAAGCAGTTCCATCCCCAAAAGGGTGTTTCCAAACAGTACTTTTTAATTCATAAGCTTTAAAATGTACATCTTCTAGATTGTCATTGTTAATAGTTGGATCAAATTTTATAGATGATTTGACTTCATACACTTCAGGTCTTTCTGTACTATGTCTCATCTGAACTGTTGGGATTCCTAATATACATGCTTCTTCTATTACTGTTCCTGAATCAGATAAGCAATAAGATGAGTTTTTGAGTAAGTAGATAAACTCAAGATAACCAATGGGGTCTACAACTAAGATGTTATCATTTAACTTCATTCCCGAATCTTTTAACTGTCTTTGAGTGGCGTATCCCATTGGGAATACTACTTTTTTATTAGTTGTATTTATTAAATTAATTATGCTTTCAAAGCTTTCTGGACTTAAAATATTTTCTCTTCTGTGGCAAGTAACTAATACAAACTCGTCATCTTTGATAAAATTTTTGACTCTATCATCTAGAAAATTAACCCCTGTATCAAATAAATCTTTAAATTCATCAAGAATATCAACTATAGGGTTTCCAGTAACTTTTATTATGCTGTCAGATATACCTTCATTTAACCCTTGTTTCTTATATGAGGGAAGATATGAATAAATTCTATCTGAAAGATGATCAATTGTTTTTCTGTATTTTTCTTCAGGCATTCTCCAGTCATATGACCTCATACATCCCTCTATGTGAACAATTGGTGTATTGTGCTGTGAAACACCGATAGAACCCATCACTGTATTAGTATCACCCAGAAACATAACAGCTTTATATTTATGATTCTCTAGGTGTGAGTAAGTTTCATTAATTATTGAGGAAACTGTAGTTGCATCGTTTGTAACATCGATGTTAAATTCATAATCTGGTTTTGGAGTGTTTAGTTGATTAAAAAAAACATCTTTCATATTTTCTGAATAATGTTGTCCAGACCAAATAAAGTCGAAATCAATATCTGTACTTTGATTTAATAATTTTATTATTTTGCTTGCCCTAATTACATCAGGTCTAATTCCAAGAATTAATCCAATATCTTTCATATCGTATTAAGGATACCTTTAGTTAAACTGCTTTCAGATAATTCTTTAATATTTTCTTCTATTGTTGGAATATTTTCATATCCAGCATCTAACCATAATGTTTTATTTGCATCTTCGTTTTCAGTTTTTAAAGTTCTATTGACCGAATTTTCTGAGTTTATTTTTTCAACCTTCACATCAACACCAAAAAACTTTTTAAAATATATTAATAAGTCGTATTTTGAAACCTCATCCTTAGGTATTACATGTTGTATATTATTTTTGAAATTATTAGTTTTAATCATTCCATGGACAATCTTTGCAAAATTTAATGTTGTAATCCCATTCCACATATGATCTATAAAACCATTTACTTTTCCTTCACTTTGATTTAAAAACCAATTTAGCAAAGACTTTCCTTGGCCTGCTTCTGGCCCGACAATACTCCCTCTTATTAAATACTTGTTTAAATTTACAACTTCTCCACCAATTTTTGATTTTCCATATACATCAATTGCATCTTGAAAAGAAGACTCTAAATATTCACCAGTTGCACCTGAAAAAACACAGTCCGTACCAATTTGAATAAATTTAAAATTATGTTCTGAGGCAAGGTTTGAAATCTTTAATGGAAAATAGCTATTTACTTCTAGCGCTTTCTTAACTGACTCGTTACTTTCTTCATTAATTTCAGGTTTGATTAGTCCAATGCAATTTATCAGAAAATCTGGATTTATATCTTTGATTAACTTTTCTAAATCATCAGTTAATGCATCAAATTTGTAAGAATTTTCATGTGGATAATTTTGCTTATTATTTCTATAAGTTAAAAATATATCAAATTCATTAGTGTTAATGAAATATTTGGATACCATATTTCCAAGCATTCCACTTGAACCAAGTATCAATAACTTATTCATAAAAATTTGGATTAAGTTCGCTCCATGGATCCCAAAGTTTAGAATCAAAACGATAATCATCTTTGACCGACTCATCTAAAGGTAAAGATGAGAAATATCTAATACTATTATTTTCAGTTAAATTCATTGCGCCATTTGCATAATTATTTGGTATATACAAAATTCCATCTGTTGGGGTTAAAGTAAATTTATGAATTTTTATATCATTAGATGGATTATCAAAATCTTCTATGTATACAGCACAAACTAAGAATTCTCCCTCTTCAACACTAATCCACTTTTCTTCTATTTTGTGTCCGTGCCAAGCTCGAACTGTTTTAATTAATTTATTCTGAACTTTATATGTTCTAACTACATTTTTTAAATTAAGTTCATTATCAAAAAAAACCGTTCCCCTATCATCTGAGTGTGACTTGCTCGAAAACAAAATAGGTTCCATTTTTATTTAACTCCATATTTTTGTAAAAAATTTTGATTTGAATATCTAGGGTCATTTATATCTTTAATTCTATTTGAAGAAATTAACTCATACATTTCATTTATGCCTTGTATTAAATCGACAGTGGCTTGAAATCCGGTAGCGTCTTTTAATTTGTCACTAGAAACTTGATAATTTCGAGCATCTTGAAATGGGAGAGGTGTTGTTTCTATCTCAACGTCACTAATTTTGTTTTTAATCTCGTTAGCAATTTCGATAATTTTAAAATTTTTGTAATGAAGATTAAATACACCGTTTGTTTGAGTATCAAGTGTATGAGCTATAGCATTTGCTACATCTTTCACATGAAGAAGAGGCCTCCACTGCTCACCCCCAAAAACACTCATTTTCTTATCAATATAGGCTTTAGTGGTTAAGATATTTACAACTAAATCCAATCTAATTCTTGAAAACTTATCACCAATTCCAAAGAGGGTCCCTAATCTAAAAATAATTGAATCTGAGTCAGCTAAATACTTTTCTGCAATAAGCTTTGATGAAGCGTATTCAGAAAGTGGATTAACTTCAGAACTTTCATCAAGAATCCCTTCTTGAGCTCCATAAACTGAACATGTAGAGAGAAATACTATTTTTCCCTTAAAATTTTTAGCAAGGTTTTTTACAGTTTCTGAATTAATTTCGTGAGTAAGGGCAGGGTTTATTGCACAAGCTCCATCACCCACCAAAGCGGCTAGCCATATTACAGCATCATATTGATCTAAAATATTGTTTATTTTTTTATAGTCTCTAATGTCTCCAAATATAAAATCTACATTTTTTCTGTAAGAATTTTCATAAATTAAAGAATCATAAACTGTAACTTCATTTTCTTTTGATAATAAATCTACTATGCCACCACCGACATAGCCTGCCCCGCCGACAATTAATACTTTCATCTTCTTTAATAGTATATGCTTTTATTTTCTTAATAATTATTGTTTATTTTTTTGCAAAATATTTTCTTAGACAAATATATACCAAGCTTTGTTACCATGTTTACTGTGAGTAAAAACATTCTTGTTACTGGGAGTTCTGGTTTTATTGGCTTTAATCTTTCAAAGCGATTACTCAATGAAGGTCACAATGTCACTGGTATTGACTCATTTAATGAAGCTTATGATCCGAGTTTTAAAAGAATAAGACAACAAATACTTAAAAAAGATTCAAATTTTAAAGATTTTGAATTAAATTTAGATATTTATAAAAATTTAGAAAACATTAAAGACACTGAAGATGTTAATTATGATATTGTATTTCACTTAGCTGCAAGAGCAGGTGTGAGGCAGAGCTTTTTAGATCCTGTTTCATATATAAAAGATAATGCTATTGCCACTACAAATGTGGCTAATTTTGTTAAAGAATGTGAAATAAAAAAATTAGTCTTAGCTTCAACATCCTCAATTTATGGTAATAGTGGCACAAATAAGATGGTTGAAGGGGTTGATGAAAAGATAGAACCACCTTCAATCTATGCCGCTTCAAAGTTGTCTGGTGAAGTGTTTGCAAAAAATATTCTAGAAAATTCAGAAACTAACGTTATCATTACAAGATTCTTCACAGTTTATGGTCCTTTTGGAAGACCAGATATGTCAGTCTTACGATTTATACATTGGATTGTCGAAGGTAAGAAGGTTAATTTATTTGGTGATGGTAAACAATCAAGATCATTTACATATATTGATGATGTAACTGAATTATTAATTTTATGTAAAAGAGTAAATACTGACTGCACACTAAATGTTGGAAATAATCAAACTTCGACTTTAATAGAAGTTATTAAATATATTGAAGAAGCAACTAACAAAAAAGCTAATATTGATTATCAGGAACGAGCATATAAAGATCCAGATATCGTTTTGCCAAGTTTAGAAAACACAAAAAATATTACAGGCTGGTCTCCTAAAACAGATATCAAAAGTGGAGTAGAAAATACTGTAAAATGGTATTTTGAAAATAGAGATTTGATTAAGAATCTAAAATATTTGTAGGGTTTATGAAAAAAATAATAGTAACTGGTGGTGCTGGATTTATCGGAACAAGTTTAGTAAAAGCATTGCTGAGAAATGATGTCGAAAAAATACTAATAATTGATGATCTTTCAACGGGTTCTAAATCAAATTTAGATAACCTTCTATCAGATAACAAAATAGAGTTCATTCATTCAAAAATTGAAGATATTGAAGACATAAACAAAGTATTTCAAAATTATGATTTTTGCTATCACCTTGCAGCAGGTGTTGGAGTTCAATATATTATGGATAATTTAAGTGATTCACTACTAACGAATATTCTTGCTACCCATAAAGTCTTGGAGGCTTGCCAAGCCAACAATCTCCCAGTTTTACTAACTTCAACGTCTGAGGTATATGGTGTCGCTGAAGATAACGTTTGGACAGAGGAAACAAAAAGCTTAATTGGGCCAACTACAAAATTAAGATGGTCATATGCTGCATCAAAAATGATTGATGAGTTTATTGCTCTCTCTCTTTATGAAGAAAAAAAAGTTTCACCAATAATTGTTCGTTTATTTAATATAATCGGGCCTAATCAACTCTCAAAATTTGGAATGGTTGTTCCTAGATTTATTGAAGCTGCCATTAATGATGAAGATATATTAATTCATGGTGACGGTTCTCAATCCAGATCATTTACTTGGGTGGATGATGTAGTTACCTATCTAATAAAACTTGCAGAGTTAAAAGCATATGGAGAAATATTTAATATTGGTCAAACGGAGGAAATTACAATAAAAAACCTTGCTGAGCTTATTATTGAAAAAAGTAATTCTAATTCAAAAATTATTTATAAAAGTCATGAAGAAGTCTTTGGGAAATCTTTTGAAGACCCAAATAGACGTACGCCTGGAATTGAGAAAATTGTTGAATTTACTGGAATTAAACCAAGTAAAAATATTGAATTTATGGTTGAAAACATAATTAATTACAAACAAAATAATTAGTAAAGTGAATATTCTTATAACAACTGGAATATATCCTCCAGATGTTGGTGGTCCTGCAAGGTTTGTGCCATTAATTGCTGAAAAATTGTCTAATAAAAATAACGTAAAAGTAATTACTTTAAGTCAAGACCTGAGTAATTTGGACAAGGATGATTATCAAGTTATCAGGATTTTAAGAAAACAAAATAAATTTATTAGAATTATTAAAACAGTCTTTTTAATACTCAAATTTGGACGAAAGTCAGATATTATTTTTATCAATGGTTTGTGGCTTGAAACATATTTAGCGAACTTATTTATAAGAAAAAATACAATTAGAAAAATAGTAGGTGACCCAGTTTGGGAAAAGTATTATTCAAAATATAAAGTCACTGAAGAATTTGATGAATTTCAGTCAAAAAAATACAACATTTCAATAGAACTTTATAAGTTTTTTAGAAATGTTTCTATAAAATCTGTTAATACAATAATTGTACCTTCAAATCATTTATCAAACTTCATAAAAAATATTGGTTTTTCCGGCAACTTAATGCAAATAAACAATGGTACAAAAAAAAGCAAAGATATTGAAAAAATATATGATGAAAATAATTTTTTAATTGTAAGTCGTCTAGTTAGGCATAAAAATATTGGTCTTATAATTAGGTCATTTAATGATTTAAATAAACAAGATTCTTTAGACTTCAAACTAAACATAATTGGTGAGGGGCCTGAATACAAAAATATTAAAGATCTTGTAGAAAAATTCAACTTAAGTGATTCTATAAGACTTGTTGGTTCAAAATTTGGTAATGAACTTGAAGAATATTACAAGAATTCAAATTACTTTTTACAAATATCAAGTTACGAAGGAATGCCCCACTCAATCCTTGAAGCAATGAATCATAAATTAATTGTCATAGCATCTGAATTTGGAGGAAATTACGAACTTGTTGGTAATAATGATTTTGGATATATTGTTGAAAGTCTGGAAGTGGATCATATTACAGATTCAATAAAAAAAGCAATTAATGATACACAAAATCAAACCATAGCTTCAAAGGCTAAAAATTTGGTAAATCAAGAATATAATATTGAACTAACCACACAAAAATATGCTGAAGTAATTTTAAAAAATGAATAAGAAAAAAATACTATATTTAAACCTTTCGACTAACGAAAAAGATATATCGCTAGGATTTTCAAATTCTTGGCTCTCAAAGTTTGCTGATAAATTTGAAAGTGTGGATTTGATATCACTCAATATATGTTCAAACAATCAAACCGAATTTAAAAATGTCAATATTTTTGGTATTTCAGAATCAGAAAAGTTGTCAAGGGTTTATAAATATTTAAAATTAAAAAACTTAGTCAAAGATTTAACTCAAAAGAATGATTACGCCATATGTTTTTCACACATGTCCCCTTTACTCTCGATAATTGCTAATTGGTACAATAAAAACAAAAAGACAATATCAATTCTTTGGTACACTCACCCAATGCCAAAAGAGCTAATTAAGAAAATTGTTTTATACATTAGTTTATTTTTCAATAATCAGATTGTTACAGCCTCTGAATCTTCATTTCCATATTTTTCAAAAAAAGTTAATGTAATTGGTCATGCAATTGATTACGACTCATTCTTAATTAAAAAAACTAAAATTAATAACAATAACTTTGTTATTTTAAGTAGAATTTCAAAATCAAAAAATTTGGAATTAAGTATTGATTGTTTTTTAAAAAGTAAATTCAATCAAGATTCAATCACAGTAATTGGAGATGCTGTAACAGATACTGACATGGAATATAAAGCTTTTCTTACTGAAAAATATAGAACAAATAACAATGTAATTTTTAAAGGCATGATTTCTCACAAAGAACTACCTGGTGTCTTAAAAAGCTATTCATATCACATTAACTCAACACCCCCAGGATTTTATGATAAGTCTGTTTTGGAGACACTAGCTGCAGGTATTTATAATTTTTATTTAAATGAGGACTACGATAAACATTTTGATCCAAAATCATTAAAGTATACAAAATTTTCATCTAAACAAAGTTCTTTGGTTGATTTGTTGAACTCAGTTTATGAATTGAGTGAGAATAAGATTTTAGAAATTATTTCATTCGCACAAAATAGTGTCTCCAAAGAATCCGTAGACACTATTTCGGATAGAGTTTTGTCTACAGTTGAGAACTAACCCAATCAATTGTTTTGGTTAGTCCATCTTCTAGATTTACTTTAGGCTCCCAATTAAGCATAGTTCTAGCTTTAGTAATGTCTGGTTTTCTCTGCTTTGGGTCGTCTTGAGGTAAGTCTTTATTAATTAATGATGAATTTGAATTTGTAATTTCTATTATTTTTGATGCAAGTTCATTAATTGTAATTTCAGTTGGATTACCAATGTTGAATACATCGTTGTGATTAGATTCCATTAAAGAAACAATTCCATTTACAGTGTCTTGGACGTATGAAAAGCTTCTTGTTTGAGTTCCATCACCATAAACTGTTATATCTTGACCTTTTAAAGCTTGAACTATAAAATTTGTAACAACCCTTCCATCGTTTAATTTCATTCTTGGTCCATAAGTATTAAAGATTCTTACTACTTTTGTTTTAAGATTGTAGGTTCTGCTGTATGTTGCTGTTGCCGCCTCAGCAAATCTCTTTGCTTCGTCGTACATACTTCTCTCACCACTGGGGTTCACGTTACCCCAGTATTCTTCACTTTGTGGTGAAACTTTAGGATCACCATATATTTCGGATGTTGAAGCTAGTAAATAGTCAGCATTCTTTACTTTTGCTAGTCCTAAGGTATTAATGGTGCCGATACTTCCAGCTTTTAATGTATTTACTGGATTTTCTTGATATGCAATTGGTGATGCTGCACTAGCAAAATGAAAGATAAAATCAATTTCCTCAGAAATATCTATATGATCTTGAACATCATGTTGAATAAATTTTACGTTTTTATGGTCCAGCAGATGCTCTATGTTGTTTTTATTCCCAGTAAGCAAATTGTCTAATAAAATCAAATCATGATTCTTCTCAAAAAGGGTATCAGCTAAATGAGAACATACAAAGCCCGCCCCCCCTGTTATTAAAATATTCAAGTTAACTCCATGGATAATAAATTACACAATCATTTTTGGAACAAAAATCGCTAAGTTTACTACTGAACTCATCTTTTTGTGGGTACATAATTGAAACAAGTGAATTTGGGGCAATATCAATAATACTTGATACGTACGAATGGTCTGGTACCTGAATCTGTTGATCTAAAATAACAACCTCAATATCCATTTTTGAGAGTAGTTTATAAATATCTAAAGTTGGAGAATTTCTTAAATCATCCGTGTCTTCCTTAAATGCAGCACCGATTAAATAAACTCTTTCTAAATTATTACTTTGTTTTAATGATATTAATTGATTTACAGTCCACTCTAAATGTTCATCATTTGATTCAATAATATTTGATATTAAAGGTAGATTTAATTCATCTTTATTATAGAAATTATTTACTTCGACAAGGTCTTTAGGAAAGCATGAACCTCCCCACGAAGGAGATGGTCTAAAGTAATGAGATCCGATTCTACTATCTAGCCCCACTCCTTTTAATACATCTTGAAGATTTGCATTTGAATAATCAGCTAATCTTGTTGCCTCATTTACAAATGAAAGTCTCATAGGTAAATAAGTGTTTGCGAGGTATTTTATTAACTGAGAACTGATTGGATCAGTAATAATTATTTCTGCATCAAAAGTGCTGTATAATTGTTCTAACTTTTTAATTTTTTCTTGATTTAATCCACCTATTACAACTCTATCGGGATTGAAAAAATCATGAACTGCAGAACCTTCTCTTAAAAATTCTGGGTTAAAAGTTAAAAGATTTCTATCATAACCGACATTGTTACATACATTTTCAATTTCGTATGGTGGGATAGTAGATTTTACAGTAATTGTAATGTCTTGATTTTCAAGTTTAGAAATCTCAGTAATTGCTGATTCTAAAAATTTCGTATCGACAGAGTTCGTTTCAAGATTATTTGGTGTTTGAACACATATAAATACAATGTCAGTTTCATCCCAATCAAGACCAGCATAATTGTCATGGAAAGACATACGATTAAAATTTTCCTCATTTGAAAAATATTCATCAAGTCCGGGTTCAAAGAATGGCAGCTCTTTATTTGCTAATTTTTCTATTTTTTTTGAATCTAAATCGATAAAGGAAATTTTGTGACCCTGTTCCGAAAAGCCTACACCTGTAACTAAGCCAACATAGCCTGTACCTACTATGACAATGTTCATATTATGCAATGTTAACAATTTATAGTTTTAATATGATAAGTAATGATAAATTATATAGCTCATTGGGATTGGATATTGACAAAATCTCGTGGACCGATTATTGAAAGTATTAAGGATTACGAATTTAGGTCTATATGCCCTATAGATAATAAGATTATGTTATCTAAGTACTATGAAGAAAGTATTGACTGGGAAATTAATAGAACAAATAGTATTAGATTAAACAGCCTACTGAAGTTGATAAAAATACTAAGGACATTAGAAGATAAATCAATTGTTCATGTTTTTACTATAAAATCAGGGTTTATTTATATTATTTCAAAATTATTTGTAAGAAAAGACTTTAAGGCGATACTTTCTGTTACTGGATTAGGGTTTTTATTTAGTAATAATGCTTTAGCTAAAATGTTGAAAACTCTTCTGAGGCCAATATTTTTTTTATATATAAATAAAGTATATGATGTAATTATTTTTCAAAATTTAGATGATAAAAATACTTTTCTGAAATATTCAAGATATAAAAATGAGACTAAGTTAATAAAAAGTTCTGGTATAGATACTGAAAAGTATGTATTAAAAAATAGTTTCAATAATAATCTAAAAGTAATTTTTGCATCAAGATTGTTAAAGGATAAAGGAATTTATGAATTTACAAAATTAGCAAAATCCTTAGAAGGCAGTGAAATAGAATTTTTTATTGCTGGTGACATAGATCTTGGGAATCCTAAGTCTCTAAATGAAAGCGAATTAAACGAATTAAAGAAATTAAATTATATTACCTATTTAGGATTTATAGATATAGAAAAAGATTTACATAATTATGACGTTCTAGTCTCAATGTCAGAACATGAAGGATTTTCTAGAGTTTTACTTGAATCATCGTTTGTAGGGCTCTATGTTGTGAGTCTAGAAAATCATGGCACTAAATTTATTTCTGAACTTGAGAATTCAGAAATAATTACGTCTTTACAAATCGATAGTTTCATTGAAGTACTTGAGAATTTAAAAGTAACTGATTTAAAACTTAGCTCTAAAAATCGTGATTACATAACAAAAAATTACTCATCTAACGAAATTGCTAAACATTTTAAAAATATTTATGAGACAATTTAATGAATAATTTTCAAATAAACATATATTTATCTGCAATCTTTGCGCTTGGCTTATCAGTCATTTTTAACTATTTAATTTTTACTCTTACTAAAAATAGAAATTATCAAAATAATTCTGAAGAGGTAAGGCTATCAAAAAGAAACGTGCCTCCTTTAGGTGGTATTGCAATTGCCCTATCTTTCTTACTTTCTGTAAGACTTCTTGGCCAGGCTGATTCAAATTTTATAACTATAGGCTTGTTTGGAGTTGCAATTGCTATATTAGGTGCATTTGATGATTTTTTTAATCTCAACTGGAAAATAAAACTTTTTTTTCAAATTTTATTTGTTACTGTACCAATTGCTTTATTAAATGTATTTTTAAACTTTGAGTCAATGATTGGCTTAGATTTAAACAATTCATTAAATATTTTTATTTCAACTTTATGGATAGTTCTTCTAATCAATTCGATAAATTTTATTGACAATATGGATGGTTTAGCTGTTGTTATTACAGGCGGAATAAGTATTCAAATTGTAATGCTTACTTATATTTTTTCTCAAAATAAGTTAACAGACATATCAGTTATTTTGCTTTTTACAATGCTGGGATTTTTTGTTTTTAATTTTCCTCCCGCCAAGTTGTATCTAGGGGACTCTGGAAGCCTATTTATAGGTTTTCTCCTTGGGTTTGTAAGTATTTTATTTACTTGGAATAATGCCGACAATCAGATCCTTAGCTATGTCATAAGTCCAATTGTTTTATTCTTCACTATTCCATTATTAGATTTCTTTGTAATTATGCATTACCGTATTTCAAATAAACTTTCCCCAACTACCGGCGGAACTGACCATATTTCTCATAGATTGCTTGCATTAGGATTTTCTGAAAAAAAAGTACTCTTTCTATTTTTCATTTATTCTGTTATCAACTTTTTATTAATTATTTGCTTCGTAATGCTTAAAGGATGGTTATCAGTATTTTCTTTTTTACTTTATGTACTGCAATTAATTACAATGTTTAATTATTTAAAAAAATTAAAAATATTAAGTTAATTTTTTTTCCAGATCAATAATCCGTTCTGGAGTGCCTGCATCTATCCACCAAGTATCCAAATTTATACTTGAACATTTCTCTTCATTTATATACAAGTTTATTAGATCAGTAATTTCATACTCTCCCCTGTCGGATGGTTTTAATATATCAATCTTTTCCATGCATGTTGAATCAAAAATATACAATCCAACTACCGCTTTGTTGCTTTTAGGTTCTTTTGGTTTTTCCTCAATCTCAATTACCTTATTTTTTGAATCAGTTACAGCTACTCCAAACTCCTCAGGGTTTGTTACTTCTTTTGTAAAAATAATTGAATTTTTATCTAAGCTATAAAGTTCTTCAAAATTAATATTTTCTATTGGATTATTGCCGAAGAAATTATCTCCAAGAACAAAAACTATTTGGTCCCCATCTTTTACATAAGATTTTGCCTGTTTTAAAGCATGGGATATTCCAAGCTGTTCAGATTGAATTGCATAATCAATATTGTATCTTTCATTAATTTCACTTGTTTCATTTCTTATAAGTGTGTCAAAAGAAGGATTTGTGATTATTATAAAATCTTTTAATCCCCAGCTAATTAATTGATCTAATTGTTGTAATATCATTGGTTTAGAATTTACTTTTAAAAGAATTTTAGTTGACTGATTATTTCTAAATCCTTGTAGCCTTGTTCCAAGACCACCCGCAGCGATAATACATCTAATAGTACTCACAATGTTTAATTATATAGTTATACTAGTTTTTTGGAAGAATGAAAGAAAATCGATACACATTTCTATTTCTTATCCTAATTATGATTGGGGTAAGCGCTTACATGTTGTTTCCTAATTTTCAAACTCAAGAATTTGATCAAAGTGTAGTTGAAAACATTATGGATGGTGTTACAACAACATCCCTTGGTGAAAATTCAGATACAAATAATATTAATAATCAAGAAGAAAATACTGCCATCGAAAGTCCTATTAAAAGTGAACCTGAAATTGAAAACTTACTTAATTTAAATCAAACACTAGTTATCAAAGACAAAATTACCTCTTATTTACTGATTGGGTCTGACGAGAGGAGTGATGGAAGTGGAGATGGCTATATTGAAGGACAACGAGCAGACGTAATTATTTTAGGATTTTTTAATGAGACATTAAATAAAAATGCTTTAATTTCTATTCCTAGAGATACACTGGTAACTAATCTGTGCACAGGTGAAGTAGAGAGAATTAATGCAAGTTTTAAACGAAATAACTGTGGAAATGGTGCTGAAAATATAGTTGCTGCTGTTAATAACTTAACTGGTATAAAAATAGAACATATTGCAAGCTTTAATTTTGAAGGTTTTGAGAAAATAATTGATTCATTTAACGGAATAGAAATTTGTGTAGAAGAAACACAAAGAGAAGGATATTCATTTGAACTTCAGAAAGGTTGCCAGAAAGTTAATGGTTCTACCGCATTAAATTGGACTCGATCAAGAAACACCGAAGTTTTAATCGGAGAAAAAATTGTTGATGAAGATGGTAACGATAAATCTGAGTGGAAAAAAATGGAATCTGTAAGTGATTTATCAAGAGTTGAAAGACAACAATACCTTGTAATTCAACTTTTAAATGAATTAGAAAATTTTTCAAGTTTCGGAGAACTTTTACAGTTTATTCAAGCTCTTGAAAAGACATTTGTTGTTGATGAAGGTTTAAGTATTAACAAAGCAACAAATATTTTGTGGGGCCTAAGGACTCTAGATTTAAATGATATTGCAAAACTTACTGTGCCAACGACTCCGTATCAACTCAATGATGGAAGGCAAGTATTAATTCTTGATGGTAACTTCTATGATTTTGCAAAGGAAAATCTACTAATCGAAGAATAGTATCCTGAGACTAAATAACTTATACAGACAAATAAAAATAGTGAAGCATCCGGAGAGTAAATTAAATCATTAGTTAAGTTCTGTAAAAGGAATGCAATTAATACAATTTTTGAAAATTGATTTTTATCTTTATCAGGGAATGTTTTAAGTAGTATAAAAAATATCAAGCTATAAAAAATTACAGATAGCAAAGCTCCATACTCAACAGCAAATGTTAAGTAACCGTTATGAGCTGTAGTTAGCTGGTTCAAGTGAGAGTTAGAGGTTATTTTTCCTGGAAGGGCTACAATTTTATCAATATTTGTTGCTAAAACTCCACTTGATAAACTTAGGTCACCCACTTTATTGCTATATGTACCAGTATTGTCTGCCCATTCAAAAAATAATCTTGAATCATAAATATACCATTTCCAAGAATGCTTTCCGGAATTGAATAGTGAAGAAGACGAAACCAAAACTTGTTTATTGCTAGGTATGCTTGGTAGGGAAATTTCAAGGTCAACAATAAAATCTTGACCTGAAAGATTTAGATTTTGTGGAATTGCAATCCAATACTTGTTAGGTGAATATGAAATCACACCAAAATCTGTAAATTTAAGTTCATTAACATCTTCATAACTTATCAATGTATTAGGTTTGTAAAGATAAAAAGAGTCATTTAATTCATTCTTATTAAAATTTACTTTTAACAAATCTTGATTAGTTGTTATAGACAATTTAGATATTTCTCCTTCTAACCAGTTATTTCCAAAAGACTGTCCATCAGCCCATCCACCAACTTCAATAAAGGAAGGGTTTTCTTCTAAATCAATATAATCACCATATGTTTGAGATTCACCAATTTGATTCCATTCTGTTCCATTTTCTGAAATAAAAAACTCAACAATTGATCTTGGAACCAACCCATCTTTGTATTTAAACTTCATTCTTAAAAATGCATGATAATTTTTATATTTACAAGCTGGACATAAATTATTTAAATCATCAATTGTTATTGAACCTCTATACATTGCCAATTCTAGAAATTTAGATAACTCTCCTATAGTCATAATCCTGTCTGGACAAAGACTACTAAGGTCATAACTACAGTTGACCAAAAGAGAGTTTGATTCTAGTGATGAGAAATACTGCAATTCAATTGGTTCAACATCAATGTAAACATTTTTTGATAATTCAGTCTGGGTTCCTAAATAGGTTAATTGATTATAAAAAATACAAGCAAATTGAGATCTTGTAAGATTTGAATCATCTTTTACGTTTTTTAAACATAAATTCTTACTTTGGCTTAATGACTGCTCATTTAAGTTAAAGTATGCAGTTAATACTTTTGATACGTCGATAATCTTTGTCTTTTCAGTCTGACAGATTTTACTTTCTTCAACACAATTATCTCTTAATATATATCTTTTTAAATAGTTAAATCCTTCATCTGAGTATTCATATCTATAATTGTATTTTTCTGAACTATCTGAAGGAAAAATATCAGAATTAATCTTATTTAAATCAAAATTGAAAACACTCTGTAATTGTTGTAACTCAACAATGTTAAAAGATTGTTCAAAAGTCTTATATACATAATTTCCACCGCCGGTACCTATGAATGGGTTTATATTCTCTACTGCAATATCGCTTAAAACAGACCTATCGGAACCCTTAAGAATAGTTTGAGGATTAAATGAAAATATAAATAAGGAAAAGACAATAATTAATAAAGAAAAAATTACAAAAGTTTTTATATTTAATTTTTCTTTTAAATATAAAAGCAAAATTAGAGCAATTACAAATGCGATATAACTTCCTCTCGATTTTGAAAAAACTAAGGAAATTAATGAAATTAAAAACATTATTAAAGAAAATGATTTGAAAATTCCTTTATTTATAAACCATAAATTTAAAAAATATAATGAAGCCACAACACATATAAAGCCGAATACATTTGGACCACTACCCTGAAGTCCAGCTAACCTACCAGAAAGAAATATATTGTTTGAATCAATATTCGCCGAAACCCAACCTGCATCTTGTATAAAAATCCTATCTCGAACTAATAAAAACAAACTATTTACAAGAACGACAACAATTAGAAAAAAGAAAAAAGGCTCTTCAGTATTGTAAAGTTTATTGGCAACAAGATACTTCATGAAAAGATAAGCAAGTAGTGAAATAAATACAAATCTAATATTTGTTCTGTTAAATAAATCTATCCCGCTTGAGTTTAAAAATGAGGAATAAATAAAGAAAAATACTGTTGTACCAGCCCAAAAGTAATCAACCTTATTATAATTCTTATACTTATTCAATAAAAAATTTAAAAACAGAAACACAAAAATTCCAACTAATGGGATATCTTCTAATCCAACTCCAAAAAAGTTGACACCAAAGTTAGGAGGAATTAAAAGAGATGAAAAAGCAAATGCTCCTAGAACAAGTAGTTGTTTGTTCTTGGTTATATTTTTTACTATCAAGTGGGCCCGGCAGGACTCGAACCTGCGACCGACGGATTATGAGTCCGTTGCTCTAACCAACTGAGCTACAGGCCCTATTAACTATGAAATTATTGACTGAACTTTAAGAGCAAGACTCATATCACCAGCAACTTTTAATTTACCAGTCATGAAAGCAGCTTGTGGGCTTGAAGATCCATCCATAATCGCCTGCATAGTTTCAGTATCAGTTGTAACTGTACAAGTAGCTTCGTTATCGTCTGATGAAATTTCTCCATTTACACCATCTATAAAAACGATTGTATCGTCAGCAACAAATTTAACCGAACCACCTAAAACACTGAGGTCTTTTCCTTCAGCTCTTTCTTTAACTATTGCAAGATAATCCATTTTTCCTCCATTCACTCTAATTATAGTGAAAAATTTAATGTATAGCTCCGAGGGTGGGACTTGAACCCACAACCAACGGATTAACAGTCCGCTGCTCTGCCAATTGAGCTACCTCGGATAGCAAATTAATAATACTAGGAATCAGATGGTATTCTGATAAATTTCTTTTTTCTTTTTTAAGTCTTCAACTTGTTGTAATAGAGAGAAGTCTTTTTTTTCCTGTTGTTCAAATCTATTAATTAAAGTTTCAATTTTAAAATTTGCAAAATGAAGATATAACCTAACAACGGCCTCTTCATATTGATCTGGTAAAAAAGAGATATTGTGATATTCTTTACTTTTGTTTTTGTCATTTTCAAGAGTGCTTATTATCTGAGCGTACTCACTGTTTAAGGACAGAATTTCTTTTTCATTTTCTGATATTTCAAAATTATTCTGAACAATATTTGCTGTAACAATATCTTGAAATATTGAAACAGAATTTAATGGTGTCTCACCTATTTGTTCAAACTCTTCCTCTGTTTGAAAGTTGAGCTCTCGCTTTAGGATTTCTTTTTCAGTATTTAACTTTGCAGACAATAAATCTAAAGCTATATCAACTTCCAAAGGGCTTAATTTAGCAGTAATTTTTCTAAAATAATTAAAGACGCTTTTTTTATTTGACTCTTTTTTTAGAAATTTATTTATTAAATATTCAATTATTTCGTCATTATCTTTTAATATATCATCAAATATTTCTGGTTTTGATTCAAAAACATCAGATATGTCTTTATATTCAGTGGGAAGATTTAGGCAGTGAATTTCAACTTGTTTTGAAATTTGGTTTTTTATTTCCAAGACTCTTTCAGTTGCTTTTAAACCAGCTTCATCATTGTCAAAACAAATAAGAATTTTACTTGTGTACTTTGAGACAGATTCTAATTGTTGATATGTTAATGCTGTACCTGAAGGGGATGCTGCATTTGCAAAACCTAACTTGTTTAATGAAAGAACGTCAAAATAACCCTCTACAATAAATGCATATCCTTTCTTTTTAGTTGCAGTTATAAAATCATTAGTAAAATAGAGATTTCTATTTTTCTTATACAGTACTGAATCTGAAGAATTTAAATACTTAGGACCAAAATCGTCTATTGCCCTTCCTCCAAAAGCTATGATATTGTTTCTAAAACTTAATATTGGAAACAATATTCGGTTCTTAAAAAGCATATTTCCATTACTGCTTATGAATCCAAGTCTCTGAAGATCCTCTCTAGTTATTTCATTTGTTTTACAAAACTTATTAAAACTTTCTTCATCTTTACCGATAAATGAAATTGAATATTTCTCTATATCTCTGTTGTCATACTTTCTTTTATGTAAATATGCTTTTGCATCTTTGGATATATCAGATTTCATTGTTTCTGAAAAATAGTTGTTAATTAGATCTATTTTTTCTTGATAAACTTTAAAATCACTTTTGTCACTATTTTGAGTATAAGTAAGCTTAAATCCATATTTTTCTGCTACAAACTCTATTGCATCTTGGAACTCTAAATTATTTATTTCCTGTACATATTTAAAAATGTCACCCCCCTCTTTGCATCCAAAGCAATGAAAGAGGTTTTCAATATCTGTAAAACTCATACTTGCAGTTTTTTCGCCATGAAATGGGCATAATGCCATTCCTTTTGTGCCCCTTAATTTACCTGATGTTGTGGCAAGAATAAAGTCACTAATTTTTGATCTTTTCTTAAGATCCTCTATAGATTGCCTAGCTATTCCCATTACAAATCACTAAAAAAACCAGGGAGGTCGGTGATTAAAACTCTTTCTTGTTCCATTGAGTCTCTGCTTCTTATTGTCACACTATTATCATCAAGAGAATCAAAATCTACAGTAATACAGTATGGAGTACCAATTTCGTCTTGTCGTCTGTATCTTTTTCCTATTGATTGAGTAACATCAATTTCAGTTCTATAGTTTTCTTGTAAGATATTTCTGATTTTATTTGAAACGTCAATTAACTCATCTTTTTTGCTTAATGGCAATATTCCAATTTGTATTGGCGCAATATTAAAATCAAATCTAAAAAGTGTTCTTGTTGTATCATTAACTTCTTCTTCATCATAACAAGAACAAAGTAAAGCAAATAATGTTCTAGTTAATCCACCCGCAGGCTCTATTACGGTTGGTATTATTTTTTCATTGGTCTCGGGGTCAAAATAAGACAAATCTTTCCCACTTGCTTTTTCATGAGAAGAAAGGTCGTAGGTACCTCTATTTGCTATTCCCTCAAGCTCTCCCCATCCCCATGGGTACAAAAACTCAATATCAACAGTTTTTGAAGCATAATGAGCCAATTCATTATCACTATGCTCTCTAAGTCGAAGGCTGGTGTCTGGGATTCCAATAGATTTATACCAATCCATTCTCTTTTTTACCCAATAATCAAACCATTTATTTTCATCTTCTTCTTTACAGAAGAATTCAATCTCCATTTGCTCAAACTCTCTAGTCCTAAAAATAAACTGTCCAGGTGTTATTTCATTTCTGAAAGATTTTCCAATATTTGCAATTCCAAAAGGAATCTTTGCTCTCATTGTTCTCAAAACATTCTCAAAATTTATAAATATACCTTGTGCTGTTTCTGGCCTTAAGTAAACAGTTGAATTTTCATTTTGAACCGGACCAATGCTTGTTTCAAACATAAGATTGAATTGACGAGGCTCAGTAAGATCTTCTTTGTCTATATCATCTGGTACTTGATCAGCTCTATATCTTTCACCAGTTGGTTTATGATCAACCATAGGATCTGAGAATTCAGCTAAATGACCTGAAGCTTTCCATACTTCAGAACTTTGAATAATAGCTGTATCAACAGGAAAAATAGATATTTCGTTGTCATTATCAATGTCTTTCCACCAATATTTAGATATATTATTTTTAAGTAAGACTCCAAGAGGTCCGTAATCATAAGAACTTCTGAGACCACCATAAATAGAAGACGCATTAAAAATAAATCCTCTTGCTTGTGCGACCTTTACTACTTTTTCAAATAATTCTCTATTAGTTTCTTCCATAAGTTCTATTCCTTTTGTTAAATTCTAGTAAGACATCGTCTAATATGTCTTCATTTACATCAGGCCACAAAGCATCAATAAAAATAAGTTCTGAATATGAAAGTTGATATAGTAAAAAATTGCTAATTCTTTTCTCACCTGCAGTTCTAAGTAAAGCATCAGGGAAAGGGGCTTCTGGGTATTGAAAAAAATTATAGAAACTACTTTCTATATCACTCAATTCAAGATTTTCATTAATCTTTTCATTGTGTAAATTTAAAACTGCATTGTGAATTTCATTATGAGATCCATAATTAAATGCAAACACAAGATTGAGAGTGTTATTATTTTTTGTTATTTCTTCAGTTTCTTTCATTAAATCTTTATTTTCTTCTGGTATTTTTGAATCTGTCAAATCACCTAAAAATTTAAATCTGACCCCTTTTTGATTAAATTCTTCTCGTCTTCGAATTAATATGTCTCTATTGAAAAACATTAAAAAATCAACTTCCTCATCAGACCTGAGCCAGTTTTCAGTTGAAAAAGCATATACTGTCAACCATTCTAGTTTATTAGCTATGGCCCAATCTATAGTTTTTGATAGAGAATGCTCACCTGCAGCATGGCCAGCTGTACGAGGTAAATCTTGATTTAATGCCCACCTTCCATTGCCATCCATGATTATGGCAAGATGTTTTAAAGACTTATCTTTTTCCATTATTCCAGACCTTGTTTAAAATTTTGTTTTCAATCATTTTAAGTTTATCTTCATTTTCATGGGAATATCCAACTAAATGTAGTAAACCATGAACCAAGACTAATTGAAGCTCTTCTGACATCGTTTTTTCATATTTCAATGCATTATTTTTGATCAGTTGTCTGTTAATAAACAAGTCTCCTAGAACTTCCTTGTTTTCTTCATTTAGCTTGTAAATTTCCTTTATATTTCTATATAGAGGAATTGTAAGTACATCTGTAGGTGCATTTTTTTTAAAATAGCGTTTGTTAAGCTTTTCAGACTCTTCTTTAGATACAGAATGAAGAAAGAATAAGAAGTTTTTGGAAATATTAAAATGTTTTAAATACTCTTCTCTAGCAATTTCTAATGCAATTTTTTCATTGCTATAGAAATACCCTTTGTAAATAATTTTCAAATTATTTATTCTTCTTCAGTTATTTCAGGATAAAGAACTCTTTGGTGATATAAGCCTTCAAGACTTATTTGAAAGGATTCTCTGATAACTTTTAGCTCTTTAAATGTGATGGGAGCATTATTTAGCTGGCCATCAGAAATTTTTTCGTTAAAAATTTCCTCTATTACATTCTTAATTTTTTCTTCATTTGCATCTTCAGTCATAAAAATAGCCCTACAAGCAGCCTCTAATGAATCTGCAAGCATTAAAATTGCTGACTCTCTTGAGGAAGGTTTTTCACCCAAATGCCTGAAGTCCTCTCTTGAAACATTTGGATTCACTACTTTTTCTTTTTCGTAAAAAAATCTTAAAACTGCATCACCATGATGTTCGAGAATTCCTTGATACACGATTTCGGGAATTTTAAACTTTTTAGCTAATTTAATACCATCAACAACGTGGCTTTTTATTATATTTGCAGACTCTATTGGTGATAGGGAATCATGTGGATTTGTTGAGCCAATTTGATTTTCAACAAACATTGTTGGATTCATAGTTTTGCCTAAATCGTGATAATAAGCCATAGCCCTTGCGAGTTGGCTATTTGCACCTATCTTATTTGCAGCTCTATCCGCAAGTGTACCAACTACAAGCGAGTGGTTAAAAGTACCTAATGCATTATCTTCTAGATATCTTAATGCTGGGTGGTTTCTATCTGCTAGTTCTGAAAGTTTGAAACCTGAAGTAAGTCTAAAAATACTCTCTACATATGAAGTTAAAGCAAACGCAGCTAAATTTGCCAGTAAAGCACTTAAAAAAGAGAAGATTAATATCTGTGTTAAGTTCCCATCATCACGCAAAAAGAAATATACACCAAAAGCTAGCAGTGGTTGGGTTAAGGAAATATAAACAATTCTCTGTCTTAACAATGACCTATCAGTATCCTCAGATAGGAATATAGCTGGAACAATTGTTCCAAGTGCGCCAAGAGCTACTAAACCTATATTCCCACCACCAGCAAGAGCCAACAACGAGCTAGATAACGATAGGATTAAAGTCGCTCTTAAATTTAATAAAGTAACAGACAAAATACCTACAAAAGAAATAGGTAATGTATACTGAATAAATTCTAAATCTGAAACTTGAGAGAAGTATGAAACACCTCTTAAGAATATTGAAGAAATCAATATAAGTGTAAGCATCAATAATAATTCATTATTGTTTAACCAAATACTGTCTCTCAAACGCCATAGCAATATATATAAAATTACAAAAACTGCAAATATAATAGGTATTGCAGCAGTTTGCACTGTCCTTGATTCTCCAGATAGAAAACCAAACTCATTCAAAGCCTGATATGTAACTTCATTTATTGGTTCACCCTCATTTACAATTACTTCATCCTTGAAGAATTGGACTGTAACATTTTCTATGGATTCCGCTGCTTTTTCTTTTTGTTCATTCCATAATTCATCTTCAAGCTTTTGATTTGCAATTAAGTTTTCAGCAATAATTTCTGCAACCGTCGAACTAATTCTTGCTTCAGGGACAATTGCATAAAGTTCACTTGATAAATTTAAAGTAGGTGGATTAGAAACTATTGTTTGTCTCTGTTGATTTAAGTTTTCATTACCAATACCTTTCGACAAAAATTCATTGGCTTTGTTTTTTGCTTCAAACTCAATTTGAGTTAGAAAATTAGTATTATTATTTTTATCTGTATTTGAAATTTCAACTAAAACTTCAATGGCGGATGTGGAAATTGTAGAAAATAATACTGAAGATCTAATTTTTTGAATCTGCTCAGATTTTGTAAGTTCAATTATTACGACGTTTGGATCAGACTGTTCAAGTTCTTCATCATCATTTTGTTCAAGTATTTCTTCATTTCTTGATTTAATTACAGTTAAAAACATCTCAGTAATTCCATCAATAACATCTGTAGTTATTGAAGAATCTAAAGAATATACAGGTGGAACATTGCTTATAGCCTTATCTTTAAGTGATTTTGTAGCATTTTCATCAACAACACTTAGATATCTTGGAGCTGAAAAGCTGGTTGGTGATTCCTCCCCTATCTCTAATTTAATAACCTGATTTTCAGGAAATATTGTAAAAGATATAAACCATACGGCAGAAGAAAATATCAAAATATAAAAAATCTTTATTAAATGTATTATGTACTTATTCATTATTTGTCTGGGAAAATTTCCAAAATTTTAGACACTATTTTATTTCTCACAATATCAGTGTTCTCAAATTCTAATACAGATACTTCTTCTATTTTTGATAAAGTTTTTCTTGTTTTTTTTAAACCAGAGAATGTCCTGTTATTTAAATCTATTTGTGTTTCATCACCTGTAATGATCATTTTTGAATTTTCTCCCAACCTAGTGAGGAACATTTTAATCTGACTTATAGTTGCATTCTGTGCTTCATCTAATATGATACAAGCATCATTTAAAGTTCTCCCACGCATGTATGCAAGAGGTACTATTTCAATATTTCTTTTATCAATTAAATATTGTAAGGTTTCATTTCCAAAAAAATATTCTAGAGAATCAAAGAGTGGAACTAGGTAAGGATCAATTTTTTGTGAAAGGTCTCCTGGAAGGTATCCTAATCTTTCACCAGCTTCAACAGCAGGTCGTGTTAAAACAATTTTTTTTATTTTATTTTCAGAATACATTTTCACTGCACTGGCAACCGCTAGAAATGTTTTACCTGTCCCTGCTGGTCCAATGCCAAAAGTTATAGTTGAATTATCAATAGTTTCTAAATATTTAAACTGATTTAGATTTTTAACTTTTATAAATTTATTATCAATTACATTAAGCTGGCTGACTTTTGAATTTTCAAGTTTTTCTGGGTTTTTAATTTTTGCAATTAATTCTAAATCAGGAATCTCTATCGTTTCATTTTTTGATCCCATAATTATCATTTCATCGAGTATTCTTGTAGCCTCTTGTGTGTCTTTAGTGCTTCCATTTATGTAAATAACATTACCTCGAACATTTATTTCTAAGTTTGGAAATAAAGATTTTAAATAATTAAGGTTTTGATCGTTTACACCAAATATATTTACTAATTCTTGATCAAAAGGGATTATTTTTTCAAATGTCATTATATATTTTTCAATTTTTCTCCACCGATTAGGTGTAGGTGTATATGGAAAACAGTTTGCATTGCATCATCGTTAGTATTAAAAAGCAATCTATACCCTGTTTGATCTATATCAAATTTTTTTGCTAAGTTCTTTGCACACACAAACATACCGCCTACAAGATTTATATCACTTTCTGACAGATCATTTATGGTTGGGATTTTCTTTTTAGGAATTATTAAAATATGTACTTTTGCAACAGGGTTTATATCATGTATTGCAAATATTTGTTCATCTTCATAAATTATATCTGAATCAATTTCTCCAGATAAAATCATTTCAAAAACTGATTTATTTTCCATATAGTATTTTACATTATTAATGATACTGCAGATATTGCTGCAGTTTCAGTTCTCAAGCTAAAATCTGATATCTTATATTTATATTGAAAATTTGATAATTCATCACTGGTCCAACCACCCTCTGGACCAATTGCAAAGGCTTTTACATTTGTCTGTTCTTTATCGAACGTATCTCCCGAAATATCAAAACAAGAATTAAAAATTGTATAGTTTATAGAATCAGCAATTTCTATTTTTGGAAAAAATGGTGTACCAGATTGTTCAACAGCTGATATTGCCCAATTATGAATTTTTTCGATATCGAACTTTGTGTTTTGGGTATTTTGAGTTTTACCGATAAATAATCTATAGACATTTAACTCGACTAGCTTTTCAATCATAAATCTAAATCGGTTTTTTTCCCTAAGATAAGGAACAAATATGGAAATTTCATTTTTTCTAGAATATTTTTTTTGAGAATTTATTTCTACATGATCTTTCACAAGACGACCTTGAAATAATTCGCCAATTCCATTTGAGATATTTACACTATCAAAATCTTTTACTCTTAAGACATTTTTAAGATGATGAATTTTAGAATTATCTATAGAAACTTTTTTCTTATTTGAATCGACTTCAGGTAAAAAGATAGTTGGAGTAAACATTATTGTTTAAGAAACTCCCTAAAAGCTTCTTTCGGAACACTAACCTTACCAATCTGTCTCATCTTTTTTTTACCTTCTTTTTGTTTTTCAAGTAATTTTCTCTTTCTTGTAACGTCACCACCATAAAGTTTTGCAGTAACATCTTTCCTTAGTGCTTTAATTGTTTCCCTAGCAATAATTCTTGATCCGATAGCCGCTTGAATTGGGATATCAAATTGTTGCCTGGGTATTAAATCAGACAACTTCTTAACCCTACTTCTTCCAATGAATTCTGCATTTTCTTTAGCAAGAATGGAACTAAATGAATCAATTGCTTCACCATTAACTAAAATATCAAGTTTTACTAAGTTTCCAGGTTCAAAATCTAAAATATTATAGTCTAATGAAGCAAAACCTTGTGAAATTGACTTTAGAGAGTCATAAAAACCATTTACAAGTTCTAAAAGAGGCAGCTTGTATCTAATTTTTACCATTGTTGTACTCAAATAATTTAAATCTTCTTGTATTCCTCTTTTATCATTCAACAACTGCATAATTGAACCGAGGTATTCTTTAGGGAACAAAAGATTTATTTCACAGTACTTTTCTTGAATTGATTTGATATCTGTATATTTGTCAATTTCACTTGGATTGCGAATAATTATTTCCTCATCATTATTTCGTGTTATTTTAAACTCAACAGAAGGCGGTGTAACTATTAAAGAGAGATCAAATTCTCTTTCAAGCCGTTCAACAACAATTTCTAAATGTAATAATCCTAAGAAACCACATCTAAATCCAAATCCAAAAGCAGATGATGTTTCAGGTTCGTAAAAAAAACTTGCATCATTTAATACATACTTATCAAGAGAATCTCTTAATTTTGTATAATCGTCTGAGTCAGCTGGAAAAACGCTGGAGAAAACAGTTGGCTGAGGTTCTTTGTATCCTGAAACAACAATAGGATTATCATCTTTATCTTGAACTAAAGTGTCTCCAACTCTTATTTGGGACAAGTCTTTTGCACCAGTAATAATATAGCCTACTTCACCGGAAGATAGCTTTTCGGAAGGATTAAATTTTAAATCAAAATAACCCATTTCAGTTGGTTCAAAAGTATATCTTGAATTGACTAACTTTAGTTTTTGATTCATGTTAATTTCATCACCAAAAACTCTAACGGATGCTACTACTCCTCTGTAAGAATCAAAAAATGAGTCAAAAATCAGTGCATTTGCATCTTTTGTCTTTTGAACTGGTGGATTAACTAATTCTGGAATTGCATTTAATAACTCATTAACCCCACTTCCAGTTTTTGCAGAAATTTCAAAAATTTCATCTTGGCTAGATCCTATTAAATTAAAAATTTGTTTTTTTGCAGATTCTTTATCCGCGTCTATCGAGTCAATTTTATTTAACACCGGTATTACCTCTAAACCAGCTTCAATTGCTGCATAAGAATGAGCAAAAGTTTGAGCTTGAATTCCTTGAGTCGCATCTACTAATAAAATCGCACCGTCACATGCAATTAAAGCTCTTGAAACTTCATAAGAAAAATCAACATGTCCTGGAGTGTCAATTAAATTTAGTGTTACATTTTCAAACTTGAGCCTTATGGGCTGTGATTTTATAGTGATTCCTTTTTCACGTTCAAGTTCCATATTGTCTAAGATTTGATCTAAATGTTCTCCTGGTTTTATGAGACCAGACATTTCGATCAATCTATCAGCTAATGTTGATTTACCGTGATCAACATGAGCAATAATTGAAATATTTCTTATATTTTTATTATCTAACATATTTATTAAGTTAATATCTTATATACCGAAAGGTTTTACATGGCTAATAATAATTCACAAAAAAAGAGAATAAGACAAGATAAGAAAAGAAATTTAAGAAACAAATCTATTAAAACTGAACTTAAAACAGTTCTTAAATCAGTCGAAGATAGTTCTGTTGAAAATAAGTCAAATGCACTTAAAACTTTAGATATCGCTTACTCAAAAGGTATTATTACTAAAAATTTCAGAGACAGAAACAAATCTAAAATTTCAAAACTCTAGTAATTTTTTTATAGAAATTAAATATCTTTTAGAATTTTCAAGTTCATATCCATATAGATTCATACTTTTTTCAATTTTATGGCTATATTGAATAGCTCTATTGATTTTCTTTTTATCTAAACTCTTAATTTTTTTTAAAGCATCATTGTATTTATAATCTTTTTTTTCTTTTAAAATTTTAGCAACTTCATTTGGATCAAACTCAGTTAATAGTTTTAATCTGATAAGTTCTTTGATAAAATACGACAAAAAATTTCTAAAGTCTCTCTCATTGGAAGTGAATGAATCCAGCAAATTGAGATCTATTGATTTTCTAGAATTATATATTAAATTAGTTAAATCCCACGGAAAATAACTTTCTTTTTTTTGAGAGTCAAGATACAAAACATCAACGTCAGACCCAAGTGATGTGAATTTAGACAAATTTGATTTCTTAATTTGAAAGATATAGTTATCTTCTAAATCAATTTTTAATTTCTTAAAAGATGAAATAGTTATAAATTCATCAAATATAAATTTGAATTTATCATCATCAAATAGAGATTGTGCTTGATTGGGAATATCTTTTATGGAAATTTTTTCAAGACTTATATTAAAACTATCTAATTGATTTAGATTTGATACTAGATTATCAGTTACAAGTAGCTTCATTATCCAACAAAATTTATAATTTTATCTTGTATATAAATTATTTTTTTAAAATCAGTCGTATTAATGTCAAAATCATCTTTACAAATTTTTTCTACTTCTGATTGTTCAAGTCCTGTATCAGTCTCTCTTGTAAATCTTTTTTTACCATTTATCTGTATCACAAGTTCATATGTAGGGTCTTTTAAGTTTTCAGTATCAACTGGTGGCCATGTAATATTTATTAAATCTTCACCGAAATAATTTTCATAGATTTCAGATGCAATATGAGGGGCCATTGGAAATAACAGTATACTTATATTTTTAATGACCATGTCTTTGGAGCTTTTAGATATTGCTTGAGTATTTTTTAAATAATCTGATAATTCATTATTTAGTTTCATTAAATCGGAAACCGCTGTATTAAATTCAAATTTATCAAGATGTTTTGAAACTGAATTTATACTTTGGTTTACTTTTCTAACTATACTTTCGTCATTAACTGAACTACCTATTACTTCTAAATTTGATAATCTTTCAATATTTTCCCAGAATTTGTTCAAAAATCTTTTGGTACCTTCGATACCACCATCATTCCACTCTACTCCGTCACTTGGAGGTGCCATAAATAAAATATATAATCTTAAAGCATCTGCTCCATGTGTTGCAAAATATGATTCTGGATCAACAGTATTACCTTTTGATTTTGACATCTTGGATCCTCCAAAATTTATCATGCCTTGTGAAAATAAATTTTGAAATGGTTCGGAAAAGTCTAAATAATTCATATCTCTTAATGCCTTTACAAAAAATCTTGAATAAAGCAAGTGAAGAATTGCATGCTCAACTCCACCTATGTATTGATCTACAGGAAGCCAATTATTGACTTTTTTGGCATCAAATGGAATATCTTGGTTTTTTGGATCAACAAATCTTAAAAAATACCAAGATGAATCAACAAATGTATCCATTGTATCTGTTTCTCTTATAGCCTCATATCCACATTCAGGGCAGTTTGTATTGATAAATTCCTCACTCTTAGCGAGAGGCGATTCATTTGTATTTTTATAATCATCTATTTCTGGCAATAAAACTGGTAAATTATCTTCACTTTCAGGTACCATTCCACACTTATCACAATTAATTAAAGGAATAGGACAACCCCAATATCTTTGTCGGCTAATTAACCAGTCTCTTAAACGGAATGTAGTTTTACTAGTACCAATTTTGTTATCTTCCAAAAACTTTACGATCTTATTTGAAGCTTCAGTATGTGATTCTAGATTATCGAAATGTCCAGAGTTAATAAGAATCCCTTCTCCAACGAATGCTTCTTTCTCTATTGAAGATTTCTTGTTTTTATCAGATATAACTTGGATTATTTCAATTCCATATTTTTTAGCAAAATCATAATCTCTTTGATCATGGCCAGGTACAGCCATAATTGCACCTGTACCATAGTTAATCAATACGTAATCAGCTATCCAAAGTGAAACTTTTTTTCCATTAACTGGATTTATAACAAATAGGCCTGTGTCAACTCCTGTTTTTTCTTTTGTAAGTGACATTCGCTCAAACTCAGATTTCTTTTTAGCGCTATCAATATAATTTTGAATTTCAGTGCTATTTGATGAAATAGAAAGAATTTCACTCATGAGCTGGTGCTCAGGTGACAATACAGCAAAGGTCATGCCAAATAATGTATCTGGCCTTGTAGTGAAAACATCAAAGGTTAAGTCTGTATTTTCAATGTTGAGTGAAAATTCTGCACCTTCAGATTTACCTATCCAATTTTGCTGCATAGCTTTTACATTCTCAGGCCAATCTCCTATTTCATCCAGTCCATCTAAAAGCTCATCTGAGTAATCAGATATTTTTAAAAACCATTGATTAAGGTTTTTTTGATCAACTATGGCATCACATCTATCACAATTTCCTTCAATAACTTGTTCATTTGCTAATACCGTCTTACATGAATCACACCAATTAACAGGAGCATCTTTTTTGTAAGCTAACTTATTCTTAAAAAGTTTAACAAAAATAAATTGTGTCCATTTATAGTAGTCCTTGCTGTGAGCAGATACTTCTCTATCCCATTCATAAAGTGAGCCAAGTCTAATTATTTGATCTTTCATATTTTTTATACGCTCCTCTGTAAAGGTTTTTGGGTGAATTCCAGTTTTAATTGCTGCATTTTCGGCTGGAAGTCCGAAAGAGTCCCACCCCATTGGTGATAAAACATTGTATCCATTCAACATTTTGTATCTAGTAATTACGTCGCCGATTGTATAGTTTCTGATATGGCCCATATGCAAATCTCCAGAAGGATATGGATACATACATAAATTATAAAAATTTTTTTCTTTTGAATTAATATCACATTTTATTGAATTATTTTCTGACCAATGTTTCTGCCATTTTGATTCAATTTTTTGAAAGTTATATTCATTCATAAGTTATATACTTCTAATATTTTAGGAAATACATTTTTAATGTCATATATTTCTAATACTTTTTTCAAATTGTGAATTTTCTCATTAATTACTTCTTCATTGTTTAAATCTTTAGAGGCTTGTAAAATACGTTGTTTTAAATCATCTGTATTGTTAAATAAATATCCGTTTTCATCATTAATAAACTGATTCATTGGTTCAACATTTCTTGTAATACATATCTTTTGATAACTCATGGCTTCTAATAAGACTAATCCAAGACCTTCAGAATAAGATGGAAAAACGAATATATCAATATTCTCAAAAAATTTTGATTGATCTTCCACATACCCAAGGAATTTTGACCTATTTAAAACATTTTCATTCATTTTTTGTTGTAAAAAATTTATATAATTTTCTGTTCCAAAGCCTCCTATTGATAAATTGAAATCTAAATCTACTTCATTTAAAGATTCAATAAGATCTTCAATACCTTTGTTTTTATTTAATCTTCCTAAAAAACCAATATTGATTGAAGAATTCAAATCAACTAATTTATAACTTTTTAAAGAAATCCAATAATTTATTACGTGTGGTTTAATAAGTTTTGTATGACTATCTAGCCAAGACTCTACTTCATTGGAAATTACAATTACTTCGTCAGCAGTATTCCAAGACTTTACTAATTTTTTAAAAAAATATAACTTAAATTTTTTTTGGATATTGTTATCTAGATAAGAATCGTATTTACCGTGAATAGATACAATCCATTTAAACAGATTGTCTGAAAATAAATATTTTTTTAAAAGATAAACCATAAAATCACTTCTTGGTTGATGTGAGTGGATCACGTCATAAGAATTATTCCTTATTATTTTTTGAAGTTTTATGTAGGAAAAAATATTGAACATACGAGGGCCTCTCAGTCTATAGATTTTCCTACAAACACTAGAGAGCTCCTTTTTAATTGATAATATATCAGAGCTATCTTCACCAATAACAATTACATCTGTAATTAATCCTGTGGTGGATTGTGCTTTAACTAACTCAAGTAAATGACTTTCTGCACCACCCCTGTTTAATGAATTTATTATGTGTGCAATTTTCATTTAAATCCTTGGGGTAATCCAGGTTGATTTTGGAGGTAGTAAATGGTTGACATTTAATAAGTCGTTTGAACTTAACGGTGTGAATTTAATTAATTTTGAAGAGTCATGTTTATTATCAAGAATTGGAGTAATTATCTCATTTTCTTGCAAAGTTTTTTTAAAGTTATATAGTTCAGAAATATTTGATATATTATTGTTTACATACATTTCATTACTGAAAAAAATTCCAATGGTTCCCTGATTTGAATTACTAAAGCCTTCCTTATTTAAAAAATTTAAAAATTCATCTGTATCAAGATTTATATTAAAAAGATAAGATTCGATCTTTACATCTTTGAAATTTACCAATATGCACTTCAATTTATCTATTAAATTAAGTCCATTTGCATACTTCCATCTGTGATGTCCGTCAAGAAGTATAAGTTTTTCTGTTTCAAATGAATCTGAAAGATCGTCTAAGATTATATCTGGATACAAAGACAGAACAATAGGCTCGAAATTCATAATATCCACACCAGCATGTATTTCATTCTTAACAATGGTTTCTTCGTGAAGCTTTATATGGTCAATTTCACTATTGAAATGTGAAAGATCAGATAGAAATCCAATAACATTGTCAGACTTAAAATAATATTTCTCAATATTTGTAAATCTCAATTACTTGACTCACTAATATAATTTTTGAAAAATTTCATAAAAAATTTAAACATATCTTCATCAACACTGTTAAATAAGCTAACTCTAATTCCACCAACACTTCTGTGACCATTTATTCCGATAATTCCAATATCTTTAGCTGCATCTACAAATTCTTTATTTTGCTCATCTTTTAGAAAGTTAAAAACAATATTAGATTTACTTCTATATTCTTTATCTACATTGCAACTTAAAACGTTGGAATTTTCATCAATAAAGTCATAAATTTCTTTAGATTGTTTGATTGATTTATTTTGAAAATAATCAACACCTCCCATTTCAAGCATCCAATTAGTCACAAGATTAAGAACATAAATTGAAAATGTTGGCGGTGTATTCAGAACAGAATTGGATTTTGTAAGTAAATTTAAATTTAAATATTTTGGATTATCAGTTTCAATTAAAAACTCATCTTTCGCAAAACAAATTGTCACTCCTGGTATGCCCATATTTTTTTGAGCGCCTGCGTATACATAGCTAAGATTATCAAAGTTAAAATTGTAGGAACCTAAATCTGAAGACATATCAATAATTAAATTTTCATGATTCATGGAATTGAAATCTTGAATTTGAATACCTTCTATTGTTTCATTAGATGTCATATGTAGATAGTCTGTATTTTGAAACCCTAAGTATTCTTTTTGTAAATATTGCTCTAAAACGTTTTTGTTTGCCTCAATAATTTCAACATTATTTAAAATTTTAGAAAAATCTTCAGATGTTTTTTTTCCCCATGTTCCTGTTACGAAACAACCAAGTTTACATCTTTCATCAATATTCATGGGAATTAAAGAATTTTGAAAAGTTGCACCTCCTTGTAGCAATAAAATATTTACATCATTAGGAAAATTAAATAAATTTAAAAAATTGTTATTTATCTCATTTAGAATTTCATCAAATTCGTTACTTCTATGAGATATTTCAAGTATAGATTTGCCAGTATTTTTGTAATGATTTATGGATTTTTCAACTCTATCTATAACACTCTGCGGGAGCTTAGATGGTCCTGGTGAGAAATTATATATGTTATTCAAATGATTACTCCCTAATTTATATTTTAAACTTCTAATCAAATGATAACTAAGCTACTTGGAAAAATGTGAAAAATTTAATTTTGCTCTGAGTACTTATTAAATGCATAAAATTCATAAATTTTTTGTAAAACCATACTTAAAGATAATGCAATTGCTATTCCAACAGCATAGAATTGATCGACAAAAAAGAGTGCAGCTAGAATAAATACAACTAATGAAATTAACCTACTCACTGCATGGTATTGAATCAAGTTTGAAAATAAAAGTAGTTGTCGTATCCAAAAAGTATTTAGATAAATTATATAACCAATGGTTAGAACAAGCATTGGTTCATAGGCTTCAAGAAAAGAACGCCCTGAAATAAGGTTTATCAAGTTTTCACCAAAATACACGTATGGGATAATAATGATTGTTGAAAGAGGTAATAAGAAATTTTTAACGAGTTCGGAGAAGTTTACTCTTAAACTTTCTTTTGAAAGTTGGTTTTGAACCAAAGGTGTTAAAACCGAAATCATATATGTTATTGGTTCTACAAGTCGTTTTGCAATTCTGAAAACACCAACTGTTGATAGGTCTGTAAAATAGCCCAAAATCACTAAATCGAAATGTTGAGGGACTATGCCTACAAGTTGATCTAGTCTTTGTTTGAGAAAATCAGCTTTAAATTTTGTAAAGTAATCCGATAAATTTCTTAATGACACTTCTGAAATTCTAAAATAATTTCTGCAAATGAAAAAACCAAAAAAACCGTAAACAGATGAGAAAACTGCTTGTCCTATAAAAAAATTATCAACACTTGGATTTACACTAAACAAAATAAGAATTGTAATAAACCTCATTAAATTAGAAACTGTATCTACCAAAGCAAATTTTTTAAACTGACCATTAAAAGTTAAGACTGCTTTTGAACTCTCTGAAAGGGTTTGAAATATTCTACAAATCAACAATATATTAAGTGCGAAACTCATACTATAGTTTCCAAATAGTGAGTTAAGTTCAGATTGAAATAATACTAAACAAATCAAATAGCAAATTACACCAATTAATAAATCGTATACAAGAGAAAGTGTAAACATGCTTTCTCCATATTTTTTTAACATCAATAAAGTCACATCACTGTTTCTAGCATGAAGTGTCCTAAAAATAATTGCGATTAGTGCTAAAACTAATACTGCTTGACCATAACTTGTTGTGCCCAAACCTCTGGTAACAATACCGACTTGAACAAAAAGAATAACAACAATTAGTAGTTGAGAAGAAGCAAGTTCTTTTATTTCAAAGAGTAAAGTTTTTAAATACTTAAAATTCATCTAATTAAGTGGAGCTGAGGGGATTTGAACCCCTGACCCCCTGCATGCCATGCAGGTGCTCTGCCAGCTGAGCTACAGCCCCTAAATTTTTTTTATCCGTAATGATAAAGGGTTTCACTATCAAAATATATATCTTCAATATTGTAATACTCTCTGGATTCTTCAGTAAATATTTGAATTAATACACCTTTTGCACTTATTAGTAACCAATTTGAGTTTTCACCCTCATAAGTAAATTTTTGTATCTTTAAATTTTTTCTTATATTTTTAATAATTGCACTCATTTGGACTAAAGAGTTTGCAGTACAAATAATTACACTGTCATGAAACTGATCTGATTTTAGTTTTAATACTTTTATGTTTGTTAATTTTTGAGTAAGGAGAAGATCGACAAATGAATCAATAAAAAAGTTATTTTCTTCTGATATAGTGCTAATTTGATTCACTTATAAATATGTTACCATGAAAAAATAAACACACTATTCTTAAATATAAGGGTTAATTTGAATAGAATAAAAAACTTTATTAATTTAATTGAACGAGTATTTAACAGCCGTAGGCTTAGAACAATACTTGGTGTTTTAATAATTTGTATTATTTCTTTTGGTTACGTTTTTTATTTGGCAGAACCCCAAATCAAATCTTTTGGAGATGGAGTTTGGTGGGCATTGGTTACTATCACCACTGTAGGCTATGGTGACATAACACCATTAACAACTCTTGGTAAATTTGTAGCAGGTACTTTAATGTTTGTTGGGCTTGGATTAATTGCTACTGTTACAGCAATTGTCTCTGCCAAATTCGTAGCAAACTATGTAGATCATCATACCAATGACGATGTTTTAGAAAAACTTGAGGAGCTAGAAGCTGAAATTGAAAAACTTAAGTTATTAGAAGAAGATGAACTTGAAAAACTCGATGAATTAGATTCTGAAATTCAAGATATAAAAGACAAATTTCAATAAAGATTGTTTTTCTTAATATATTGTGTTATTTTTAATGGAATTTCCTCCTCATTAAATAAATTGTCTTTAAGCTTATTTCTTAAGGAAGTTGAGCTTAAATCTAATTTTTTACCACTAATCAATTCATAATCAAAAGGAAAGTTTTCTTTCAAACTATTTGCACTGTCTTCTTTTCTTAAAGCAATTAAAAAATTAGTGAGTTCTGATAATTTTTCATAATTATTCCATGTTCTAATATTGATAGCTGTATCAGACCCAAGAATGAAATATAAATTATCTTTCTTATGATTTAATTTTGTAAGTGTATCGAAAGTATAAGAAGGAATTTCTTCAGATTTTTCAATATCACTAATTTCAAATTTATTCGAACCCTCAATAAGAATTTTCGTCATTTCAAATCTGTGAATAAACGATGTAGCATATTTTTTTTGCCATGGATTTCCAGAAGGTATGAAGAGAACTTTATCTAAATCAAATTGTTTAATAGCCCTTTCAGCAATTTGAAGATGGGCTTTATGTGGAGGGTCAAAAGTACCACCAAGAATTCCTATCTTTGTCATTTAATTACCTTTTTAAAATTTATACTGTTTATAAAAGTTTTTAATTGTTCAAAATTCCTAACTTCAGAATATTTCTTAGAGATTGATTGATAATGATGAAATTGACTATCACCTGTGTTCCAGTATTGGCTTCTTTCTGGATTCATCCAATAGATATTCTGAAACTTTTTTGATAGCTTATCAATTGTTTCTGTGTTTATTGGTCTGTAATTATTTCTCGCATCTCCAATTACAATAAGAGTGTTAAAACTCGAATTGCTAATTATTTTTTCATCTAATAAATCTTTAAACGACTTGTCGTAATCAGAATGTCCATCAACATGAACATAGTTATTCCAATTTGTAAGAATTTTATTTATGTTATTAAATTTTAAATTTTTTAATTCTTTTGTGATGTCTGTGATTCCGTCAATAAATACGAACGCATGTACAGATCTAAAGCGTTGCACTACTCCAAAAAGCAAGGTAAGGCCAAACAAAGAATAAAGAGCCATTGAACCGCTAATGTCACATAAAAGAATCAACCTAGGTTTCTTTTTAATCTTGGGTTTTAAAACGATATCATAAAGACTTCCACCATTTTTTAGAGATTTACGAATAGTTTTTCTAAATAGTAACTTACCTTTAGAAGTTGATTTTGTATATTTTACAAACTTGTTTGCCAAAATTAGTCCAAGATTTCTCGTCTCTTTAAGTAACTTTCTTCTTTCTAGAGCATCTGTAAATAAAAAATCTTTTTCATCTAGATTTTCTTTTGGATTTAGTTCTGATGGTATGTAAGCTTCTTTAAATTGATTTCTCAGTTCTGAAACTCTTTCAAGTATGGATTGATTTAATTTACTAATAAAGAAATTTCTATTTTCTTCATTGATAATTTCATCTAATTCATTATCAAAATCAATATCAAAAATACTAACTGAATCAAGAAAAGCAAGAGAGTTCTGTAACTGATTTAACCAATAATTGTTAGATACTGGTCTACTAAAATCTATATCTCCAAACTCTTTAATAATGTCATCAGCAAGTTTTTGAAATCTTGAAAGTGAGTTTTCATTAAAAAAATCCTCAACTCTTTCTTCTTTATAATCTAGCAAGAAACTAGATTGATCTTTATAGTCACCTACTAAAAAATTAAAATACTGATGAATAAGTTTTCTCAATTTTTCTTTTTCTTCTCTATTTGAAGGAAGTAATGAATAAATAAAACTTACATCTCTTTCAAAATTATCATGTTGGGCTTTTTTCAAAAATTTAATTAAATTACTTACTCTTTCAGGTGGAAACTTTAATGAATTCTCTGAACAATAATGAGAAAAATTAATTAGCTCATTGGTTTTTATTTGCATTATCTTCTTTAATTTTATCTAGATAAATTTTTTGGTCTTCAATATCTTTTATAAGAATTCCGATATTTGAATCTAAAGATTCCTCATCATTTAAATGATTGTATTTTACCCATTCAACTGATTCGATTAAAGAAGGTGGCTTATTTAGACCAAGCGATCTTACAAAATTGCTAAATATAGAAAACTTTTTTGCTTTTTCTTCATCTATATTTTCTACGTTGTTAAGAATTACTTTTGTTTCTATATCAACTGATGGGTAGTCTAGGTAAAAATACAAACATCTTCTTCTCAATGCTTCAGAAAGCTCCCTTGTAGCATTAGATGTTAACACAGTAAGATTATCATTCTTTGCAGTGATAGTTCCTAACTCAGGAATACTTACTTGGTTTTCAGCTAAAACTTCTAATAACAAAGCCTCAAACTCTTCATCTGATCTATCAATTTCATCTACGAGAAAAATAGATTTTTCATTAGACCTTAGAGATTGTAGAATCGGTCTCTCAATCAAAAATTCTTCAGTAAATAAATTTTTGGAATCCTGTTCAGTTTGTATTGATAAAAGCTGCTTTTTGTAATTCCACTCATAAAGAGCTTTGTCTTCATCTATACCTTCATGACATTGAAGTCGAATTAATTGAGTTTTAAATATCTTTGAGAGAGTTTTTGCAAGATAAGTTTTTCCGGTACCAGCAGGACCCTCTATCAAAATGGGTTTATTTAAATACAATGAAGCATTGACAATATCTACTAATTCTTGGTCTGCAAAATAACCGTTGTCTTCGAAATCTTTTACTGTTAAATTGTTTTTCATCCTCTTACTGTACCCTCACCCGTAACTACATATCTTTCATTTGTTAATGCCTGTAACCCCATTGGGCCTCGAACGTGTAATTTTTGAGTACTAATTCCAATTTCAGAACCGAAACCAAACATTTCACCGTCAGTAAATCTTGTAGATGAATTAATAAATATAACTGAAGAATCTATAGATTTAGCAAAAGTGTCTGCAACTTCCTTTGATTCAGTTAAAATTGCTTCTGTATGTCCAGATGAGTAGATTTTAATGTGCTCAATTGCCTCGTCAACACTGTCGACGACTTTTACTGCCAGTTTCAAATCTAAAAATTCAGTCTCATAGTGTGATTCGTTAGCAAGATTTAAATTTGGAAAGTCTTCTTTTATTGTTTCATCTACAAAAAGTTCAACTTCATTTTCTAATAATTTTTCAATTATCAAACTACCCATATCTTGGTAAATCTGACTATTAATTAGCAAGGTTTCAAGAGCATTACATACCCCCGGTCTCTGCACTTTAGAATTAATAACTATATCAATAATATGTTCTTTTCTTGCATCCTGATGTATGTATAAATGTACATTTCCATCTCCATCTAGGATAAATGGCACTTTGGAGTTGTCTACCAGTGTTTGTATTAACCCCTTTCCCCCTCTTGGAACAATGAGATCAACAAACTCTGTGAGATTCATAAATGCAATAGTGTCTTGACGATCTTTACTTTCTAATATCTGAAAAATATTCTTATTACAATTATTTATAGATAGTGCATTTTGAAGAACTTCAAGAATAGCAATATTTGAGTCAAGACAATAGCTGGATCCTCTCAAAATTACAGCATTACCAGATTTTAGACAAAGACCTGAGACATCACTTGTGACATTAGGTCTTGCTTCATAAATAACTCCTATAACTCCAAAAGGTGAACGAATTTTTTTAATATGTAATCCTTCATCAGTTTTCCAGCTGTCAGTAATATTGCCAACAGGATCTTCTAGGGGAATTATCTTGAGCAAACCATTAGCCATACCATTTATACGTTCTTCACTTAAAGATAATCGGTCAATTAAGGCAGGTGTTAAATCAAGATCCTTGGAATTTTTCAAATCTATTTTGTTAGCATCTAAAATTTTTTTTGAGTTTTTAAGCAATTCATCAGCCATAGTCTGTAAAATTTGATTTTTTTTATCAGTGCTTAAAACTGCAATTTCTGCAGCAGCATCTTTTGCTTGTGTTCCTATTTGCTTAAGCATATTAAAAGATTAATTAAGAATTTCTATTAGTAAAATTATTTATAGAATAATTAAATCGTCTTTATGAATTAATACACTACTTTCACCGACTTCAGGACTATCAATTTTTGCAATACCCTTAGCGACAATTTTTTCATTAAAAACAATTGATAGTCCATCTCCAATTTTGAAAGAATTATCAAACCTAACAACTCCTTTTGATAAAAGTGAAGCATTCTTTAAAAGTGCACTAGCTGCACCTTCATCAATATATACATTTGATACTGGAGCCATCCCATATGCAATCCAAAGCTTCCTAAGCCTAATTTTCTTATTTGAGGCAGTAATATAGGTTCCAACCTTTTCATTTAAAATTGCTTTCGATAGATTAGATTTTGACCAAGAGATTATATGTGTTGGTATACCGGAAAAACCAGAAATTTGAGATGCCATAATTTTTGTTGAAAATCCTCCCATGCCTTCTCCAGCCTTTGAAAGAGGTATTAATTCGTTAAGTTGATTGGAATTATATTCAATGTAATCTATTTTTTTTGCATCTTTATTCTTATCCGGATTGAAATTGTACAACCCCTCTTTATTAGTAATGATTATAAGTTTTTCTGCATTAACAATAATTGACACTATTGCAGAGAGTCTATCATTATCACCAAACTTTAACTCTTCAGTGGCTACAACGTCATTTTCATTAATCACAGGAATAATTCCCTGTGCCAACAATTCATTTAATGCTTGTGTAGTGTTAATGAATTGCTCTCTATCATCTATCAAATTTTTGGTAATTAAAACTTGTGCAATATGCATTTTTTTATCTTTAAAAATTTTTTCATACTGATTAATTAATTCAATTTGACCAACTGCTGATGCGACCTGAAGTCTTTTTAAAGATTTGGGTCTACTTTTATAATTTAATTTTGTTGCGCCGAGACCAACAGCACCAGAGGTAACAATTACAAAATTGAATTGATTTTTATTTTCGATTATTAACTCAGCCAAACTTTTTAATAAAGTTATGTCAACTTTATCATTTTTAATAATTGAAGTAGTTCCAATTTTTATTACTATATTTTTTTTATTGTTTGTATTCAAATTCTAAATTTCCTAACACAATTGTATCACCATCAATTGCACCCATTTCATTAATTTCTCTGGAAAGAACAGATTTTTCAAATCTAATAAATATCTCGTCCAAAACACTATCTTTGTTTCCAGAAATGTTGATCATATTTGTGACTAATTCACCAGTACAAATGAATTGATTTTCTATTTTTTCTATAAAGTAATCTTCTTGCTCTAAAACAATTTTATGAAACTCTGAATAAATAATTGGTAACTCATCTTTAAATTCCGCCTGTATTCTGTTGACTAATTTATCAATTCCAATCTCATTTAAACATGATATATTTAGATATTCCTCATTCATTGTAGAGAGTTGATCTGATTTGTTTATAACTACAAGTTTTTTAATAGATTGATAATTTTCATCATATTTTAAGAGTTCACCTTCAAGCATTGAAATTTGCGAACTTACATTAAATTTTTCATTTATTGGGTCAATTAAGTAAATTATAAATTTAGTATTTCTCAAATGCTTAAGTACTCTCCTGCCCATTCCTACCCCGTCTGAAGCACCTTCTAATAACCCAGGTAGATCACAAATAGTTATCAAGGATTCAGAATTATTTAATACACCAATATTTGGACTAGTTGTTGTAAACTCGTAATCACCAATTTTTGCCTTTGAGTTAGTCAACTTTTGAATTAGTGTACTCTTGCCTGCGTTTGGCAGTCCAACAATTGAAATGTCTGAATAAAGACTATAACTGAGTTTGACATCCAATGATTTTCTTTTTACTCCTTGTTCGCAGATTTGTGGATTGGGATTTCGTTTTGAAGTCAATTCATAATTTCCTCTACCACCATTTGAACCTGTAATTAATTCATAAGAAGAGTTATTGTCATGAAGGTCAGCATACATTTCATTATCAATAAATACTTGTGTACCTTTTGGCACTTCTATAATTAGATTCTCACCTGAGGTTCCATTTTGAAAATTTTTGTTACCTGGTCCACCATTTTCAGCTTTAAGAGAGCTGTTCGACATTATGTGAGATAAGTCAGGCAATTCTTCATTAACCTGCAATATAACACTACCGCCATCTCCACCTGAACCACCAGATGGTTTAGTTTTAGAGTTTAAATTATTGAAACTAACAGAGCCTGGGCCTCCAGCTCCAGAAGATACTGAAAGCTTGATTTCATCAACGAACATTGGCTCATTTTGGAATTACATTAACTAATTTTCTACCTTTTCTAGTAGAAAATTTTACAACACCATCTATTTTTGCAAAGAGAGTGTCGTCTCCACCTTTGGATACGTTTTCTCCTGGATGAATTTTTGTACCTCTTTGTCTGACTACAATCGAACCAGCAGATATATTTTCTCCGTCATAAACTTTAGTACCAAGGCGTTTGGACTCTGAATCTCTACCATTCCTGGTTGAACCACCAGCTTTTGTTTTAGACATTATTCCTCCTCAGCGCTTTCAAGTCCTTGAATACTCTTAACTTTAACAATTTTTGAGTCTTCTCTATATCCAACTCTTCTTCTGTTTCCAGTTTTGTTTTTATATTGAAAAATGTTAATCTTTTTTGACTTTGAAGAAGAAAGATGCTCTAGTTCAACTTTATAGTTTTTTAGTTCTTTGTCATCCACAACTATTTGACCTTTTCTAGGGCTGACTAATACAGGAACAACAGTTTTTTCTTCAAAAGAAGATGAAACGGAAAACTGATCTCCAACACTTACTCTTTCTTGAGAAGATCCAACTTTAATAACAGCATATTTACTCATAACTCAATCACTCTACTACAGCCTCGGACTCAATCAAGCCTTCTTCTATACTTTTGTTAGCAAAAATATCATTAATTATTAGACCCCTGCCATTGCATTTTTCACATTCTTCTGAAAAACTTTCAACAAGACCGGCTGCGACATTCTTTCTAGTCATTTCTACTAATCCAAGTCTGGATATTTCAAATACCTGTGTTCTAGTCTTGTCTTTAGCTAATTCCTGTTTAAATCTATTTAAAAGACTTTGTTGCTTTTTGGTTGACTCCATATCTATAAAATCTATAACTATAATTCCACCAATATCTCGAAGTCTTAATTGTCTTGCAATTTCTTCTGCGGCTTCTAAATTATTTTCATACACAGTTTCCTCAAGACTGTTTTTTCCAACAAATTTTCCAGTGTTTACATCAATGACTGTTAGTGCTTCTGTTCTGTCAATAATTAGATGTCCACCGGATGGCAACCAAACTTTCCTATCTAAAGCCTTTTTTATTTGGTCTTCAATGTGATACCTTTCAAATAACATTAGTTCATCCTGATAAAAGTCCACAATATTGCTTATTTCAGGAGATGTAGCAGAAACATAGTTTTTGATTTCATCAAATTGATCTTTTCTATCAATTAAAAGCTTTTTAAATGTTCCGTTAAGATGTTCTCTTATTACTTTTATGGATACATCTGGTTCTTGATGAATTAATTTTGGAGCATCACCACTTTTATAATTACTGACAGTATCCCATTCTTCTACAAGTTTTTCTATATCTACTTGTAATGCTTTTTCACTCACCCCTTCGGCAGCAGTCCTAACAATAACACCAAAATTTTCAGGTTTAAGTTTACGAATAATTCTGTCTAACCTACTTCTCTCGTTATCAGATAGTCTCCTAGAGATACCCTTTGTTCTGGAGTTTGGAATTAGTACTAAATATCTTCCTGGAAGGGATATTTGGCCAGTTAACCTTGCCCCCTTTTCCCCCATAGCATCTTTAACTACTTGAACTAAAATCTCCTGATCAGGTTTTAGTAAATTTTCTATTTTTGAATTTTTATGAGAACCCTCTATGTCAGCAACGTACAACACACCATTTTTTTCTTCACCAAAAGAAACAAAGGCTGCTTCCATTCCAGGTAAAACATTTTTTACTTTTCCAAGGTAAATATTACCGACTTTAGACTTAGCGTTATTTTCTGATGTGTAGTACTGAACCAGGGTTGGTCCCTCAAGTATGGCGACCTTTGATACACCATCTTTTGAGCTAATAAGCATCTGCTTTTTTTCTACTTCTGGGACTGGTAATGGTTGCTCTCTGAACCATGTTGGGTTCTTATCTTTAAAATCTTTACTTTTTTGAGGACCTGAGCGAGAAGTCCCTGATTTTATTTTTACTTTTTGGCCATTAAACCATTTAGTTTTTGTATTGTCCATATTGTCGCTTTTGCGAACAATCTTTGACTTTTTGAACATACCAAACATTAAAACCTCCGAGATGATGAATATTTAAATTTAACATAAGTTAAGAATAATAGATTTAAAAATTAAACAACTATGTTGTTTTCTATGAAAACTCTATTAATTAACCCAAATATTATTGCGGTTGAAAATATTGACGATCCTCCAAGGCTTAAGAGTGGAAAAGGAATTCCAGTTAAAGGAATAAATCCAAGAATAGTTAATAAATTTATAAATATTTGCACACCTAAAAGAATTAATAATCCTGAAAGAAGATATTTTTCAAACTGTATTTGAGTAAGTTTAATTATTCTATTTACCCTAAAGAAAAATAGGATCCATAGAGATAGAAGAAACAAACCTCCTAGAAAACCAAAATTTCTTGAATAAAGAGAAAAAATAAAGTCGGTAGTTTGCACAGGTACAAATACTTCTGTTATTTGTGAATTAGTAAAATAAGTTCCAAACAAACCTCCTGAAGAGATTGAAAGTCTGCTTTGCTTTTGCGAAAAGTCATTGCCAGAAAAGAAATCTGTAATTCTTGATATTTGATAGTCACCTATAAAGTTCATTTCTAAAAGAATAAAAAATAAAAGAAAAAGTACTAATAACCCTAGAACAGCGCTCCTAAGTTTGATGTCAGACATAAAAAACATGAAAGAAGTGACTATTAAAAGCAACATTGTTGTTCCTAAATCAGGTTGTATAAAAATTAAAAGTAGATTTATAAGAACCCCCATTAGAGCAATTAACTTATAAGACTTTTGGCTGAGTATTTTTGCTAAGAACAAAACTAAAATAATTTTGCTGAATTCTGATGGTTGAATAAAAATTGGTAATCCAATTGGTTCTAAATCATACCATCGCCTTACACCAAGTATTGGGGTGGTGAAAAGTAGGCCTATTAAAACAGAAACAGAAAGTATAAATAATGAATTTATTAAATTATATAAGTTCTCAATTGAAAGATATGTCGTTAAAAAAAATACAATTAACCCGATTAAAGAAAACACTATTTGTCTCGATAAAATATTAGTTGTCTCAAACTCAATTGATTCAATTGAGCTAAATAATGTAAACCATGAAATAACACTAAACAACATAAATTGAAGAAGGATATATAAATTTGTTCCTTCTGGACCTAATATTGTAATTTTTCGATTAATCATTCTGTAATTTCTCCAAATTCCACCGGAGTTACTTCGTATTCACGTAAATGCTGAATAATTCTTCGAGAAACTGGTGCAGCAACCGCACTTCCAGATCCGCCCTCGTCAACAACTGTAACAATAATATATTTTGGATTGCTTATAGAATCAACTCCAACAAACCAAGAAGTATTATTTTTATCACCAGCATTTTGTGCTGTTCCTGTTTTTCCACCAATGTCATTTACTTTGTTTCCCAATATACTGAATGAAACATAGGCTGTTCCACCTTTATTGGTAACTGTGTTTAAGTCTTTTAAAAAAAATGAAATAAATTCTTCACTCACATTTATTTTGTTATTTAATATCTTTTCTGCATTTACGTTTATTGTCGGCGATAAGTTTTCTCCAGTTAATAAAGTTCTATATGCATTTGCAACCTGAAGAGGCGTGGTCGTTATAGCTCCTTGACCAATGATTAAGTTCATTAAATCTCCACCTAACCATCCCTCTTCTCTCACAAGGCCTGGTCTAGATATTTTCCACTCTTCGAAAAGATCTCTATCAGGAATGATTCCAACCTTTTCAAATGGTAAGTCAACATTTGTTTTTTCACTAAATCCTAATTCTTTAGAATAATCCTGAAGAATTGACTCTCCTTCCGTATTACCAAAATTTCTCCATATATTTAAAGCTATGTCCCAAAAGTAAACATTGCATGACTGTTTAATTGCATCAGTAAGATCTACTTTTCCATGGCCCTCGAGTTTCCAGTCGTTATAAACTTGCTGAGATCCGTCATCAAATCCAAATGAAAGACTTCCCTCACAATCAACTTTTGAATCTTTGTTGTTCAAGCCCTCAGGAAATATATTTTCACTTAGTGCTAACCAATAAGCAACAACTTTAAATACTGAACCTGGAGGATAAAGGCCCTGGATTGCAAAGTTATTAAAAGCTTGATCTCTATCGAGCTGTTTGTATTCAAAGTCACTTATGCCAGATACAAACTTGTTAGGATTGAAATCAGGTAGAGAAACCATGGAAATAATGTTCCCAGTTTCAATGTCCAAAACCACAGATGCACCTCTTTTAATTTCATTTATTGACTCAAAACTTTTATTCGCTAAATCTATGCCCTGTTGTAATGATTCTTTTGTAACTAACTGAGTTGAAGAATCAATTGATAAAAATAAATCCCTTCCTGGAATTGGTTGTTTTAAGTCTATAATCTCAGAACCTAAGAAAGTTAATTCACCTGGAATTCCAGACAAATAGTCCTCGTAATATCTTTCTAATCCATTTTTGCCAACCTGATTATTACCCAATGCATTTTGAAAAATATTAAACTCATCTTGATTTGGTATTCCTAAATATCCGATTGTATGAGCAAAAAGTTCATTTTTAATATAGTTTCTTATTGGTAAATCAATTATTAAAAAAGCATCAAAATTAGTTAACAGATTATTTCTAACCTCATATTCAATAGAAGAGAGGTTTGTAACGAATTGTAAAATTTCCTTACTTTCAAATATTTCATTAATTTCTCCAGTTGTTAAATCTGGAAAATTATATTGAATAATTTGTGTATAGCTGGCTGAGTTCTCATAAGTTATTTTTCTCATGTTTATAAATAAATGAGGTTCTAATTTGGTTTCAGCTATTTTTTCTCCATTTGCATCAAATATTTCACCTCTCGGTGCTGTAATATAAAATTTATCTAAATTTTGCTGGTCAATAATTTCAGATGTAGACCGAAATTCGGTTGTTTGAAGTTGAAAGATGTCAAACAAAATAAAAGCCAGTAAGATAAAAAAAGCAATAAACGTAAATTTAAGCCTTATTTGATTAAACATTTTTTCTTAAAGTTCTTTTTAGGGAGACAAAAATAAATGAATTTACAATAATAGAAGTGAAATAGCCTGTTAACCAATAATCTAAATCAAACTCTAAGATAATAGGAATTTTATATATCAATAAACATAATGCAATAGTTGTTATGTATATAACATTTGATCGACTGTATCTCGATACTACAAAATTAGACAAAACAACCAAGACTAAGAATATTGAAGTATAAAGTCCTAAATAGTAAGTACTAAAAAAAGAGTCGTACAAGATTCCTGTTAAGAAAATTGGGAGAACTAAATTTTGATTAAATAATTCAGTTCCTATATATATAAGTGAAATTAAGAATACATAAACTCCAAAATCTAAAGAAATAAATGTATTCAGATAATTTTCGAACAAACAAAGCATGAAAAGAAAAGTAGATATTGAAAATAGTCTTATAACTTTCATTTACTTTTAGGGATGAATAATTTACTTTGGAAAGTCAGCATATCCTCTATTGGAACTATAACTGTTAATTTGTTGTTTAGCTTTGTTTGTTCATAAGATTCTAAATTCAAGAGTGGAAACTTGTTTATATGCCCAAATGTAATATCTGAATATAACATTCCAACTTTTGAATTCAATGTTGATTCTAAAGAACTAAATATTAACTCTTTACCATTTGAACTGACCTCAAAAATGTTGTTGTTTTCATCTAATGCTCTAAAGTTAAAATTTGCAGAATTGAATGATTCAAGTATTGAATAATCATTAAAAACTTCTCCTAGATAACCAACTACATATCCTGTCTCATTTATCACTAGATCCCCAGGGTCAAAATTGTAGTCCCTTCCCCCTGAAATTAGATATTCGTCTGTCGAATTTTTTAAAATTAAGCTTGTTGCATAGTATGTTAATTCAAAGTCACTAATATTTTTTATAAGAAGGTCATAAGAATCAAGATCATCTTGTAAATCTTGGTTCTCTACATACAATACTCGCAAATTAGAGAGCTCTTCTTTCAATCTTATATTTTCTGCGACTAAATCCGCTCTACTTGAAGATAAGCTAGAAAATTCATTTTGCAGAAGCCTATCAGGTATTTGGAAATTGGAAATTAAATTCACTTGTTCTGGAATAAAATTTGATAATGTTTTATTAGAAAAATAGTCAACGGCACTTAATAAACCTGAAAGAAAAATAAAAAGGAAATAAACTACATATTTTCTTATACCAATAACTTGAGTACTTTGCATATTAATTAGGTTTTGGGGATAATTTCAAAACACTTTTGTAGTCTTGAAATCGCTCTAAGCAAATACCAGAACCAATTACAACTGAACTTAATGGATCATCTGTATTATTAATTGGGATACCTAGCTCTTCAGCTATTTTTTTATCCATTTGCTTTAAAAGAGATCCTCCACCTGTAAGCCATGCTCCATCCTTGTCAATGTCTGAAACCAAGGCCGGTGGAGTTTGTGAAAGAGATATTCTTATAGCTTCAATAATATCATTTACTACTGGCTGTAAGGCATTCCTAACATCACTTGCCTCTAGTAATACCTGCTTAGGTATACCTCTTACAATATCTCTTCCAGTTACTGTTACTTGAGGCTCTTTATCATATTGATAAGCTGAACCAACTGCATGTTTAATATTTTCTGCGATACCAGTATCTACAAGTATTTGATGTTCTCTCCTCAACCATTCAATTAATATCTCTGTCATATCTTCACCACCAACCCTTACCGAGTTAGCGTTTACTACATCCCCCATTGATATAACTGCTATTTCAGTTGTACCACCGCCTATGTCTACAATCATGTTTCCATAGGGCTCAAAAATATTTAAACCACTTCCAATCGCTGCAGCCATGGGTTCTTCTATTGTGAAAACTTCAGATGCACCTGTGGCATGAGCAGCCGTTTCAATTGATCTTTGCTCAACGCTTGTAACGCCATTTGGAACACATATCACAATTCTAGGTCTTGAGTAAGCACGTCCTATTGCTCTTGACAGTAAGGTTTTAACAAGTTCCTCTGCCATTTCAATTTCAGATATCACACCATCCCGCAATGGCCTTACAAGCTCAATAGTATCTGGAACTCTTCCGATTAATTTTTTTGCCTCACGACCAATAGTGATTATCGAGTTATCGCTTTTGCTTACAGCAAGAAGTGTGGGCTCATCAACTACAACTCCAACCCCTTTTACATATATGAGGGTGTTGGCAGTACCTAAGTCAATTGCAATATCGTTGCCACCAAATAATGTTCTTCGTAAATTTAAGTCAACCATGTACTAATAGAATAATCTAATAGTTGCTGTTTTTAAATATTTATTTACTATCCAAAAAATAACGAAAGTTCTCTCTCAGCACTTTCGTCTGAATCTGATCCATGAACAACATTTTTGTCTAACTCAGTTGCTAAATCACCCCTAATTGAGCCCGGTGTTGATTCGCTTGGATTAGTAGCCCCCATAAGGTTTCTGATTTGTAGAACAACATTTTCACCCTCAACCTGCATTGCAACAACTGGACCACTTGTTATGAAAGATACTAAATCATTAAAAAATGGTTTGTCTTTATGTTCCCCATAATGCTGCTCTGCTAATTCTTTAGAAATAGTCATCATTTTTATTTTTGTGATGGAAAATCCTTTAGCTTCAACTCTTGAAATAATTTCCCCAACCAAATTTCTTTGTACACCATCAGGTTTTATCATAAAAAACGTTCTCATGTAATTATCCTTTTTTTATACTCTCCAATTAAATATAAACTACCTAGCAATATAGAAGGATTCTTATTTGATGAAAAAGTACTAAGTTCAACTATTTTATAATCTATATTTTCACTTTCTAAATAATCAATAAATTTATTAGGGTTTTGTTGATTAAAAAAAGTATTTTCCTCAATAAAATTTAACTTGTATTGTTTTTTTGGCTTTAAATAGCTGATGATATTTTCTATGTTTTTTCCATTTTTGAAACCTAGATACAAATGAGTATTTCCTATACTATATACTTTTTCATAGTCTTCTATAGTTTTAATAAACCCATCTATATTGTGTGCACCATCTAAAATTTTTAAAGGATTTCGATTAATAATTTCAAACCTTCCTTCTACAAATTCTTTACTAAGATCTAGAGGAATTTTTTTTGTATTCGAACCTAGTAAAAAGTTTACGACTAATGAAGCGAATAAATAATTTAATTGATTTGATGTGAAATCCTTTGATTTGCCCTCAACAAAATCCTTTAACAAGTGCTTTGATTTAAAATGTTTGTAATTATTTTCTATCACTTTAATTAATTCGTCGCTCAATTCACCAACAAATAAATTATCTATTCTATTTGATACAAATATTTTTTGATCTAAAACTTCAAGGTCTGTATAACCCAGTAAATCTTGGTGATCTCTTCCAATATTTGTAAGTACGACATTTTTACTTTGAATGACAGAAGTAGTATCTAAAACTCCACCTATACCAGCCTCACATATGAAATAATCCATTTCATTATCTAAAAAGGCTTTACTAGCAATCAAAAAAAGAGTTTCAAAATAGCCTAAAGTTATATTATTTTCAATCTCAAAATCATGAACGGATCTCGAAATGAAATCAAAATTAATATCGCTAAAAGATTGTATTCTTTCTTGAAAGTTCACTAGATGAGGTGAGGTAAACATTAAAACTTGTTTTTTTTCTTTGCTAAGCAGTTTATAAATAAAATTGGCTGTTGAAGTTTTTCCATTGGTTCCAACAATAGCGATAGTTTTATCCATTAAATACTTCAACTGATCTTCTGTGAAAAATCTATGAAGCGCTTCAAGATTCTTATTGTTGGTTAACCCAATTTTAGAATTTAAATATTCTTCTAATTCCTTCAATTATCGAGTGATTTTAATGTTGAATTTATTGATTCGATCTGACTATTTAGATTTTGTACATTTTGTTTTTCTTGATCAATTAATTCTTGTTTAGCGTTATTAATAAATTTGTCATTATTGAGCCTTTGATTAGATATTTCTAATGATTTACGCAATTCTTCTCTTTTTTTATTTAATCTCTTTATTTCATTTTCAACATCAATATATTTATTGGCCAATATACTAAATTTAAATTCGTTAGATTGGAAAGAAAGAACAACTCCTTCTTTTACATTATTTTCAATAGTAGAAATAGTAACATGTGCAGTTTTCTCTAACTGATTGATAAACCAATCCGGATGAGAGTCAGAAGAGTATAAATCAATAATTAAAGAATTTTTTAAATTGTAAGTTGATTTAAAGTTTCTAATTTTAGTAATTATCTCTCTCAAATTTTCTATTTCAAAAATATCAACCGATTCTTGCTGATATTTGGTTGGCCATGAATTATCAATTATGTAATTTTCATTAAAAGAAGACCATATTTCTTCAGTTATATGCGGCATTGCAGGGTTTAGTAATTTCAATGACTCTAAAAATATTGACTTTAAAACAGTTTGGGTTTCAATTTTTTTATCTATGTCATTGAACAAGTTCTTTGAAAATTCAAAATACCAGTCAAACAACTCAGACCACAAAAAATTATATAGTAATTTATAGGCATCTGAAATTTTATATTTTTCGAAAAGTTCATTAAATTCTTCTAAGGTTTCATTAAACCTTGATATGATCCATTTATTTTCAATTAAAGATACAGTGGTAATCTCAGACGGTGTAGATTCATCAGTGTATAAATGTACGAATTTTGCAGCATTCCATATCTTGTTGCCAAATTTTTTTGCAGATACTGTCCACTCTTCGTCAAAGGGCACATCTTGTCCTGGATTAGCTTTTTCAATAAGTGAGAACCTCAAAGCGTCCGCTCCATGTTTTTCAGATAATTCTAAGGGGTCCATTGTGTTTCCAAGGCTTTTTGACATTTTTCTTCCTTGTGAATCTCTAACTAAACCATGGATAAGAATATCTTTAAATGGAATATTTTCCATTGTGTATAAACCCATCATGATCATTCTTGCAACCCAGAAAAAAATAATATCAAAACCAGTAACAAGTAAGGTAGTAGGATAGTAACTTTTTAGATCTTCTGTTTCTTCTGGCCATCCTAAAGTGCTAAATGGCCAAAGTGCTGAAGAAAACCAAGTATCTAAGACATCCTCATCCTGAGTTAATTGAACATCATCTTTAAGACCATATTTCTCTCTTACATTGGCCTCACTAGTACCAACATAATGATTTTTTTCATCATCATACCAAGCTGGAATCCTGTGACCCCACCATTGCTGTCTAGATATACACCAGTCCTGAATATTGTACATCCACTCAAAATAAGTTTTTTCCCAATTTTTTGGTATAAATTTAATTTCATCATCTTCAACAACTTGTATTGCTTTTTTTGCAACCTCATCAGTTTTTACAAACCATTGTTCAGAAACCATTGGTTCAAGTATTGTTTTAGACCTATCCCCTTTTGGAATTTGAATTTGATGATCTTCTACTCCTTTGAGTAAATTTTGATTTTTAAGCATTTCTATTATTTTTTCTCGAGCTTCAAACCGATCAATTCCTCTTAATTCTTGAGGTATAAATTCATGATTTTCAATTTTTCCATCAAAATCTAAACATCTTATCATTTCTAGATTGTGCCTTTTACCAATTTCATAATCGTTGAAGTCATGAGCAGGAGTAATCTTTACACACCCAGAGCCAAATTCAACATCAACATATTCATCAGCAATAATTTCTACTTCCCTATTTACTATTGGGATTATTGCAGTTTTTCCTATCAAGTCTTTATATCTTTCGTCTGAAGGATTTATAGCAACAGCTGTGTCACCTAGTAGAGTTTCTGGTCTTGTTGTTGCAATTTCTATAAATGAATCTCCGACCTTATAGTTGATAGTCCACAACTTTCCAAGTTCATTTGAAGACGTAACTTCCAAATCAGAAACTGCTGACTTTAATTTTGTATCCCAATTAACCATTCGAGTACCTTTGTAAATTAAATCATTTTCATATAGTGAAACAAATACATTTATTACTGCCTGTGAAAGTCCTTCATCCATTGTGAATCTTTCTCTTGACCAATCACAACTCATACCTAAAGTTTTCATTTGATTAGTAATATTGTCTCCTGATTTTTCTTTCCATTCCCAAACTTTTGCTAGAAAATTTTCTCTTCCTAAGTCATGCTTAGAAATCCCATTCTCTTCTAATTCTTTTTCAACAAGTAGTTGTGTAATAATTCCAGCATGATCAGTTCCAGGAAGCCAAAGAGTTTGAAAGCCTTGTAGTCTTTTTACCCTTGTTATGACATCAATAATCGAATGTTCTAAAGCATGACCCATATGAAGTGAACCAGTTACATTTGGAGGAGGAATTACTATAGAAAAATTATCGTCAGAATCTACTGGTTGGAATTTATTCCCTTGTTCCCAATTTTTTTGCCATTTTTTTTCTATTGATAATGGATCGTATTTTTCATTCTGCATATATTATATTTTATGCAGTTTTGTCGTCTTTTGACTCTTTCAAAACCATTTTTGGTGCAATATCTTCTAAAACATTTTCTTTATCAATAATTATTTTAGAAATATCTTTTCTTGATGGTGATTCATACATTTCATCTAACAATATTTTCTCTAATATTGAGCGTAGACCTCTTGCGCCAGTTTTCCTTTCGAGCGCTAAATCAGCCATAGCCTCAAGTGATGCATCAGTGAAAACAAGATCGATATCGTCTAATTCAAACATTTTCTTAAATTGTTTTGTAATAGCGTTTTTTGGCTTAGTTAGAATTTCTATCAAAGCATCCTTGCTTAATTCATTTACATTTGTAGTAACTGGTAGTCTTCCAATAAATTCAGGAATCAAGCCAAACTTAATTAAATCTCTTGGTTCAACAAATGCAAAAAGTTCTTCTTTATAAAATTCTTTAGCATCTGACATGTTAGTGTTAAAGCCAATTGTATTTTCTCCAAGCCTCTTACTAATAATTTGATCAAGTCCGTCAAAAGCTCCTCCAACGATAAATAAAATATTTGTAGTATCTATTTGCAAATACTCTTGTTGTGGATGTTTTCTACCACCTTGTGGTGGCACTTGAGCAGTAGTACCTTCAAGTATCTTAAGTAACGCCTGTTGAACACCTTCTCCAGAAACATCTCTTGTAATTGATGGGTTATCAGATTTTCTTGTAATTTTATCTATTTCATCAATGTAGATAATTCCCTTTTCAGCTCTTGGAATTTCATAATCAGCTGATTGGATTAATGTAAGCAAAATATTTTCAACATCTTCACCTACATAACCAGCTTCAGTAAGAGTAGTTGCATCTGCTATTGCAAAAGGAACATTTAGTGTTTTTGCTAAAGTTTGTGCTAACAGTGTTTTACCACTTCCAGTTGGTCCTAAAAGTAAAACGTTTGATTTTTGAATTTCAAGTTCATTATCTACTAGATCACCTTTATAAATTCTTTTGTAGTGATTATAAACTGCAACAGACAAGGTCTTCTTTGCATCTTCTTGGCCAATGATGTACTCGTTTAATGATTGATTAATCTCTTTTGGTAAAGGTAGATAATCTTCTGAGCTTGTTTCTAGCTTTTCGACTTTTTCTTCTTCGATTATTTCAACACAAAGTTCAATACACTCATCACAAATGTAAACACCTGGGCCTGCGATTAGTTTTATTACTTGTTTTTGAGACTTGCCACAAAAACTGCACTTTAGTGCTTGAGATGAATCTTTATTTGCCATTTTTAACTACCCTGTTGTTTTTTTAGCTATTTTTTGTCTGCTAACTCCCTTTGAATTAGCACTTCATCTACTATACCGTATTCTTTTGCTTCTTGCGCGGTCATCCAAAAATCTCTATCTGTGTCTTCCGCAACTTTTTCAACGTTTTGACCAGTAAAATCAGCCAATAAACCGTTTAATTGGGTTCTCATTGACACAATAAGATCAAAATTTCTCTCCATATCAGCTACAGTACCCTCCATACCACCAGATGGTTGATGGAGCATGATTCTTGCATTTGGTAAGCTGTATCTTTTTCCAGGAGTACCACCAGCTAAAATGACAGAAGCTGCAGATGCTGCTAGCCCCATGCATACTGTTGAAATATCTGGCTTTATGTACTTCATTGTGTCATAAATTGTAAATAATGAAGTGATTGATCCTCCTGGCGAGTTGATATACATAAAAATATCTTTATCTGGGTCTTCTGATTCTAAATGTAATAGCTGAGCCATTATGGAGTTTGCTACACCATCATCAATTGGTGTTCCCAAAAATATAATTCTATCTTTTAAAAGCCTTGAGTATATATCAAAGGCTCTCTCGCCCCTGTTAGTATTTTCTATAACAGTAGGGATTACATAATTTGAAGGTAATTCTTTCATATTATTCTTCCTCTCTTACTTCTTCTTCTTGATTGTAGACGTCTTGTAGGTATACTTTTTCACCATCCTTGTCAACAGACACTCCTTGTTGCAAAATATGCAGCATAGCCTTATTTCTTAGGGATTCAGCTTCTAAATTTAATCTATGACTTGCATCTTCTACTTCATTTCCATCTTCATCATGTGTTGACATGTGGTCATCAATATATTTAATTTCTTTATCATCCAGTTTAAGCTCTTGATCTTCAACAACTTTATCCAAAATAACTACCATAGATAAATTTCTAGTAGCTTGATTTTTTAAGTCTTCTTGAAGAGTTTCTTCAGTTAATCCAGTTATTTGCAAGTAATCTTCAATTTTTATATTATTTTGGTTCAATTCAGCCATGAAGTTTTGTAATATGCTATCCATTTCAGCAATTACTAACTGTTCAGGAAGTTCTAGCTTTGATTCTTCTATCAATTTACTTGTTAATAAACCTTGGTACTGATTAGCAATTTGTCTTTTTTTAACCATCTCAATATTTTTAAATAACTCATCGTTCATTTCGGCAATATTATCAAATTCAGTCATTGAAGAAACCCATTCGTCAGTCAATTCTGGCATAACCTTTTCTTTAATTTCTTTTACTAAAACAGTAATTTCGACATTACTTTTACCAACAGATGGTATATCATCATTAAATTTTATTATTGCTCCTGTAGATACACCTTCTAATTTTGAATCCATTGAGGGTGTTAGTGAGTTGCTTCCGAGTTCGTACAAATAATCTTGATAGGAAAATTCTTCTAACTCTTTACCATTTTCCATTGCACTTATATTTACTAATAAATAATCAGATGTTTTTGAAGGTCTTTCAACTTTAGTCACATCAGCAAACTGTAGCTTTATTCTGTCAATTTGATCTGAAATCTCTTCCTCAGTAGGGGTAATGGATTCTACTTCTACAGTTTGATTTAGCTTTGGAAGTTTAGATAATTTTGGCCACAGTGTGATTAAAACATCAACCTTATAGGATTTTTTTTCTTTTTTTAAATCTTTTACCACGGGCCTAACGGCTGGGTTTAATTCTTCTTTTTGCAATATTTCAAAAATTTGCTCAGGCAAATATAAATCAATTGATTCCTCAAGAATATAATCTTCACCCACTTCTCTAATGACAATATTTTTTGGAATTTTTCCCGGTCTAAAACCTTTAACTTTTAGTGATTTGCTAATTTTAGAAATTGCTTCATCTTTTTTAGATTCAAGATCTTCAAAATCAATATCAATTTCAATATTGCTTTCAAAATCGCCAACTTTTTTTACTTTATATTTCATTTATCTCCTAATAAATATAAGGGTGACCGACGGGATTCGAACCCGCGACCTCCTGGACCACAACCAGGCGCTCTAACCGAACTGAGCTACGATCACCACAGCGCTCTCGATAGGACTCGAACCTATAACCTACAGATTAGAAGTCTGTTGCTCTATCCATTTGAGCTACGAGAGCTCTTCGTGAGCGGGTGAAGGGAATCGAACCCTCATAGCCAGCTTGGAAGGCTGGAGCTTTGCCATTAAGCTACACCCGCAGGTTTGTCGGGCTGGTGAGATTCGAACTCACGACCTCCTGCTCCCAAAGCAGGCGCTCTAGCCAAGCTGAGCCACAGCCCGCAACTTAATCATTTTTCTATCTTAACTGTTTTATAAAAAGAATAAATAGAAAAAATTTATACTTAACTATCATAATCTAAGTTAATCTTTAAAAGGGGTCGCTAGCTCAATTTGGCAGAGCAACGGACTCTTAATCCGCAGGTTCGGGGTTCAAGTCCCCGGCGACCCACGCGACATTTTAGCGGATGTGGCGGAACTGGTAGACGCGCTAGATTTAGGATCTAGTGAGCTTTGCTCGTGGAGGTTCGAGTCCTCTCATCCGCACAAATTATAGTTATCTATTTTGGTGGAAATTCAACTATGAGTTCTGTTGAATTTGCAGTTGCATAAACTTTTCCATTTTTATCTTTCAAAGTTCCTGTTACAAAAATAACTCTTCTTCCAATTTTTTCAATTTCTGCAGAAGCAGTAACTTCACCAGTAGATACAGTCATAGGTCTTAAATAATTAATCCTTATATCTGTTGTCATAGTTAGAAACCCTTTATCCAATTGACAGTTAGCTGAAATACTATTACAAGAATCTAGCATTGTAGCCGCCATACCTCCATGAACTGTTCCAAGAGGGTTGTAATGAAATTCTTGTGGCGTAAGTGTAAAAGATACTTGCCCCTTTTCATCAACATGAATGCTTGAAGTATCCATTAGTGCGCCCATCGGAACGTTTTCAATTGGTAAATTTATAAAAAATTCTCTTCTACCTTCTTTATCCAAATTTACCAATTCCATGACTAAGCCTGGAATTAAGTCCCATTTAACTATTCTCTCATTCATCGTCAGATTCTGATGCTCTAGTTTGTAATTCAGATACGATATCTGCATTAGCTAATGTAGTAACGTCTCCAAGCTTTCTTTCTTCAGAAATATCTTTTAAAAGCCTTCTCATAATTTTTCCACTTCTAGTTTTTGGTAAATCAGCGGTAATAACAATGCTTTTTGGTTTTGCAATTGGTCCAATTTTATCACTTACATGCTGTCTCAGATCAGCAATGAGTTCTTCGTTGCCTTCATCAGTTCCAATTAATGAAACAAATGCAGCAATCGCTTCTCCAGTAATTTCGTCGCTTCTACCAATTACTGCAGCTTCGGCCACTGCTTGATGGGAAACTAAAGCACTTTCAACCTCAGCAGTTGATATTCTATGTCCAGATATGTTCATTACATCATCAACACGACCTAAGAGCCATATATAACCTTCTTCATCATACTTAGCTCCATCACCAGCAAAATATAAACCATCATGTTGTGACCAATAAGTATCCAAATATCTTTGATCATCTCCATAGACAGTTCTAAGCATTGATGGCCAAGGAGATTTTACAGCTAAAAAGCCGCCTTCCCCTTTTCCTACTTCATTTCCATCATTGTCAATTACAACTGATTCGATACCTGGTAGTGGTCCGCAAGCTGATCCGGGTTTAGTACTTGTCACACCTGGAAGTGGGGATATCATTATTGAACCAGTTTCTGTTTGCCACCATGTATCTACAATCGCACAATTCTCGCCACCAATATTTTTGTGATACCACATCCATGCTTCCGGATTTATTGGCTCCCCAACAGTACCTAATATTCTTAGTGAACTTAAATCATGAGCTTGAGGGTGCTCTACACCCCATTTCATAAATGCTCTTATTGCAGTTGGAGCAGTATAAAAAATGTTGACTTTGTACTTTTCAATTATACTCCAAAGTCTTTTCTCATCTGGTGCATTTGGTGCTCCCTCATACATAACGCTTGTAGCTTTATTAGCTAGTGGCCCATAAACAATATAACTATGACCAGTAACCCAACCACAATCTGCTGCACACCAGTAAATATCATCTTCTTTTACATCAAAAACTTCGTGATGAGTTGTTGTCACTCCTGTTAGATACCCACCTTGTGTGTGGACAATACCTTTTGGTTTAGCAGTTGTTCCAGATGTATAAAGAATGTACAGCATATCCTCAGAGTTCATTACTTCAGGTTCGCAATCAGAAGACTCTTTGTCAGTTATATCATGGTACCAATGATCTCGACCATCAGTCATATTAATTTCCTGCTCAGTTCGTTTAACAACAATTACATTTTCTACATATTCAGTAAGTTCCAATGAGCCGTCAACATTATTTTTTAAAGGAACAATATCTCCCCTTCTCCATGCACCATCAGCAGTAATAACTGTTTTTGCTTTTGCGTCATTGATTCTATCTGCAAGAGCTTCAGATGAAAATCCACCAAAGACAACTGAGTGCACTGCACCAATCCTTGCACAAGCCAACATAGAAACTACTATTTCTGGAGTCATGCCCAAATAAATTGCTACTCTATCACCTTTTTCTACACCAAGTTTTTTTAATGCATTTGAAAGTTTGCAAACTCGCTCATAAAGATCCTGATATGTAATTTCTTGCGTATCTCCGGGTTCACCTTCCCAATAAAACGCAACTCTATCCCCATCAGATTCAAGATGTCTATCTAAGCAATTATAAGATAAGTTCAACTCACCATCTTTAAACCATTTGAAAAAAGGAGGGTTTGAATCATCTAGAATATCTGTTGGCTCTTTGAACCAAGAGATTCTTGTTAAAGCCTGTTTTTGCCAAAATTTTAATCTATCTTTGCTTGCTTCGTCATACCAAGAAGATGGTGCATTTGCGTTTTTGACTAGATGTTCAGAAGGCGGAAATTTTCTATCTTCTTTAAGTAGGTTTTCAATTTTTTCATTCATAAATTCTCCCCTAAGAAATAGTATATATATCCGTAAAGTGAAAAATCTACTTAAGAAGTCATAAAATAATAATTAAATCCATCGCAAAGCGCATTCCAAGATGCATTAATAATATTTTCATGCACACCTATAGTGCTCCATTGTTTTTTTGAATCAGTAAATTCAATTAGTACTCTTGTTTTAGCTTCTGTGCCATCAGAGGAGTCAATTATTCTGACCTTATAATCAATAAGTTTCACATTGTTAATATTTTTATAGTCATTTTCAAGTGCTGATTTTAATGCTTTTGAGAGAGCATCTACCGGACCAACTCCTTCACCTGTCTTTACATATCTATTATTATTTACGATGATTTTACAAACAGCTTCTGAAACAACATTTTCTGAATTTCTTCTTTCTGAAAAAACTCTGAAACTTTCAAATTCAAAAAAATCTGGCTTAATTCCCTTTATTGAATTCATTAATATAAATAACGAAGCATCCGCCGCTTCAAATTGAAAACCAATGTGCTCTAAGTTTTGAACTTGTTGAATTAAATCTTTAGCTTCATCATTATTAATACTTAACCCAAACTCCTCTGCTTTTTTAATAACACTTGCTCTACCAGCTAATTCTGAAACTGTAGTTCTTGTAAAATTTCCAACTTTTGAAGCATCTATGTGTTCATATAGTGAGCTATCTTTTGACATACCAGATGCATGAAGTCCTGCCTTATGGGTAAAAGCAGATGACCCAACATATGGATGCCTTGAATCTATAGACACATTTACGAGTTCTGCAATATGGTTGGCAGTCTGGGTTAGTTTTCTAAGAGAATCTGTAGGTATTGTGTCGTAATTTTGCTTTAAAGATAGATTTGGAATGAGTGTACACAAGTCAGCATTTCCAGTCCTTTCACCGTACCCATTTATTGTTCCCTGAACATGATCAACACCAAGATCTACTGCAACCATTGAGTTAACAACTGCACAGCCATTGTCATTTTGAAAATGAACACCAAATTTTGTTTTTGGATATTTTTCTATAACCTCAGTAAGAATTTTTCTTACTTCCTCAGGTAATGTACCACCATTTGTGTCGCAAAATATAAAACAATCTGCACCAGCTGTAACTACTGATTCAAGAATTTTTAAACTTGTTTGAGAGTCCTCTTTGTAGCCATCAAAGAAGTGTTCTGCATCAAAAAATACTTTTTTGCCTTTTGATTTTAAATATAAAATTGTATCAACTGCCATATCAATTGCACTATCAACATCAGTTTGCAAAGCCTTTTTAATATGTAGTTTTGAAGATTTACCTACAATACAGATATAATCAGTTCCTGAATCAACTAATGCCTTTACTTGAGGATCATCTGTAGCAGATAAATTTAACTTTCTAGTGGATCCAAAGCTAACAAGTTTTGCATTCTTTAGATTTAACTCTTTTTTTGCAGTTTCAAAAAACTCTTCTTCTTTTGGAGAAGCTCCAGGCCATCCTCCTTCAATGTAACTAACCCCTAATTCGTCAATTAACTTAGCAATTGCAATCTTATCTTTTACAGAAGGCGATATACCTTCTTGTTGAAAGCCATCTCTGAGTGTTGTATCAAATATATCTATTTTCATATTCCAAAAAAAAACCCTTGCAAAGCAAGGGCAACAACGTTTTTTACGTTGCTCCTAAATAATAATTATAATTTTTTTCATTGAGTCAATTTTAGTTCTTTTTTCTATATTGTCTAACAAAAATATATATCAATGAAAGTACAAAGAATAAAATTATGATATTTGTTGGGCTTAAAAATGAGTACTTATTTGCAACCACTTCAAAAGTTTTTACAGAAGTTCCTTCAATATCAAAAATCACTGTGTTATTGACAATATTCTCAAGCTTAGGACTAGTGATATTTCCAGGAACAATCACAGACAACTTGCCGTCAAAAACATTGTCATATCCCTCTATACTTTCCTCATCTGAAACAAAGATTTCTCCAAAAATTCCATTTATATTAAATGACCTACTTGACTCACTAAAGTTTATTTCTTCAATAGGGAGCAGTAATAATGCTGTATTTTCGTTTTCATTTAGTAATTTAAATTGAGCTTGCAACTCTTCAGTATTTTGAAAATCATTTCTAACTAAAATACCTAAATAGTTTCCCTCTTGATAAATTGACGATCCATACCCTTCTGGAAGATCTGCAAGTATAGCGTCTAATCCACCAATGGCTGTTGTTTGACCAGTTTCTAATGCATAAAACTGTGCATCCTGATCGAGTAAAATTAATATTTTATAACTACCTGAATAATCTTCATTGAATTTAACTTCCATACTCCACTTAACTTCACAAGCAGAAAAAAGAAGAAATATAATAAGCAGATAAAACTTAAACTTTGTGTTCATTTAACATCTCAACTAACTTTACCGCTGCTAATTTTCTATGGCTTATATTTGATTTTTCATCTAGAGTCATTTCAGCCAATGTTTTACCGCTAACCTCAAAAATAGAATCATAGCCAAAACCATTTTTTCCTCTTGGTTCAAATACAATATTTCCCTTAAGAACTCCTTCTGACGTTATAAAATTTAAACCATCAAAATAACAAAGAACTGTTTTAAAAAACGCACTCAGATTATTAGCTGTCTTAAGTTCATTTATTAATTTTTGATTATTTTCAACATCTGTAGAACCTAAGCCTGCATATCTCTTTGAATGAACACCAGGCTGACCATCTAATGCATCTACAAACAAACCTGAATCATCTGAAATAATTGGAGATTTAAAAACCTCATAACATTCTTCAGCCTTTTTTTTTGCATTTTCTTCAATTGTTTTTTTATCTTCAATCACATCTGGAATATCTTCATTAACTATCAAAGTGTGTTTACTTCCAAATTCTTGAAAAATTTTTAATAACTCTTTGTGCTTATTTTTATTATTTGAAGCTAAAAGGATTTCCATTTGCTTATTTTTGTATTTCAAATACTTCTTTTATACACACTTTTCCAAGTTCAAAAAGTTGATCAAGATGTTCTTTTGGAAATGGCTTTCCTTCTGCAGTGCCCTGTATCTCTAATATTTCAAATTTTTCATCCAATACTAAATTTAGATCAACCTCTGCATTGGAATCTTTTTCATAATCAAGATCTGCTACCAATTCGCCATTAACAATCCCAACTGAAATAGCACCAACTTTACTTATAAGTGGATTTTGATTTAATTTGTTTTCCTGGATCATTTTTTCAAATGTATCATTCAGAGCTATCCAAGCGCCATTAACAGAAGCTGTTCTTGTACCGCCATCAGCTTCTAGCACATCGCAATCTACTGTAAAGGAGTACCCGTTTATAATTCCTAAATTACAAACAGCTCTTAAAGATCTTCCGATTAATCTTGAAATTTCTTTAGATCTACCAGACTCATAAGATTTTCTTGATACTCTATTGCCTGATGACCCAGGTAACATATTGTATTCTGCAGTTACCCAGCCCTTATCAGAATTCAGCAACCAGTCTGGAAGTCTAGTTGAGACAGATACTGTAACCAATACCTTTGTATTGCCTGATTCGTATAAAACTGAGTTTTCAGCAGAATTAATAAAATTTTTGGTTACTTTTATTGGTCTCATTATGGGGACATCCTTTCAATTTTCCATGAATTGTTTTCTGGCTTATAACAAAACCTATCATGTGTCCTGTTTCTTCTCCCCTGCCAAAACTCCCAATAATTGACTTCAATAGCGAACCCACCCCAAAAGTCAGGTCTTGGTATTTCTTTTCCTGCATATTCTTTTTCAAGTTCATCAATTTTATTCGTAACATCTTCTCTGGAGGAGATAATATTGCTTTGTGCAGAGGCCAACGCACTTAATTGTCCGCCTCTTGGTCTTGTTTTAAAATATTCATCGGATACTTGTGAGTCAGCTTTTCTTGCTATACCTTGAAATCTGACTTGCCTATGGATCTCAGCCCAGTAAAAAATACCAGAAACATTAGGGTTAGCAAATATCTCCGCTGCTTTTGGACTCTCATAGTGTGTATGAAAGATCAAATTATTATTTACGATATTTTTAAATAATACGTATCTCGATCTTGGAGCATTTTCATCTACAGTAGCTAGAACCATTGCATTAGGTTCGTAAATTTGTGTTTCAATAGCTTCATCGAGCCACTTTGTAAATTGTGTTATAGGGTCTTGATTTAGATCTTCTGATGTCAGGTCTAAATCGCTGTATTCGTTACGAAGAGATTGAATCTTTTCTGAAAAATTTTCCATTAATTTGATTTTATATAATTTAAAGCTGATCCACTTTCAAACCAACTTATTTGTTCTTCAGATAGAGAATGGCTGGTATCTATATCCACTGTTGAACCGTCTTCTTTCTGTATAGAGACTATAACTTTACTTCCAGGACTTAAGTTTTCGAGATTTTTAATAGTTAATTTATCATTCTGCTGTATCTTTTCATAGTCAGCTTTATCTTCAAAGGTTAGCGGTAGTATTCCTTGCTTTTTCAAATTAGCTTCGTGGATTCTTGCAAAGCTTTTAACCAAAACTACCCTACAACCTCTGAACCTTGGCTCCATTGCAGCATGTTCCCTTGATGATCCCTCACCGTAATTTTCATCACCAATTGCAATCCAGTTTATATTATTTTCATGGTATGTTTTTGCAAGATCAGGCAATGTCATAATTTCATTGTTAAGGGTATTAACACCTGTCCCTGAGTCTTCTGAAAAAGCATTATTAACACCTATAAATAAATTTTGAGAAATATTTTCTAGGTGACCTCTAAACCTTAACCATTTACCTGCAGGTGATATATGATCAGTTGTACACTTTCCTACAGCTTTCATAATTACAGTCATGTCTAAATAATTGCTAGAATCAAATGAGTCAAATGGTGTTAAAGCTTGTAATCTCTCAGAATCTGGACTTATAACAACTTCAACTTCACTATTTTCTTTCGGCTGGACAAAACCTTCCAAAGTGCTTTCAAACCCTTCTGAAGGTAGCTCTTCTGCAGTTGGAGGTGAGAGCTTTACCTCTTCACCGTCTTCGTTGATTAAAGTATCATTAAGAAAATCGAATTCTAAAGTTCCACCTAAAGCAAGGCCAATTACAGTTTCAGGTGAACCAATAAAGGATAACGTTTCCTTATTGCCATCATTTCTTGCTGGAAAGTTTCTATTGTACGAAGAGACAATTGTGTTAGTCTGTCCTTCTTCAATATCATCTCTTTTCCATTGTCCAATACACGGTCCACATGCATTTGCAAGGACAGTAGCGCCTATTGCTTCAAGATCTTTTAAGTATCCATCTCTTTCAATAGTTGCTCTAGTAATTTCGGACCCTGGAGTGACCATAAGTGGGACTTTAGATTTTAAACCTTTTTTAGCTGCTTCTCTTGCTATAAAAGCTGCTCGACCAATATCTTCATAAGATGAATTAGTGCATGAACCTATAAGAGCGTTTGAAATTTCTAAAGGGTAATTATTTTCTACAGCATCATCTTTCAATTCTGATACTGGGCGAGCTAAGTCTGGTGTATGTGGACCCACAACATGTGGCTCAAGACTATCTAAATCAATTTCAATAACTTGATCAAAATAATTTTCAGGGTTTGCAACAACATCATCGTCTGGAGTTAACAAATGCATATTTTCCTTAGCAAGAGACGCTATATCTCCTCTTCCTGTGGCTTTGAGATATTCTTCACCTTTTACGTCAAATGGAAATATAGAGCATGTTGCGCCAATTTCAGCACCCATATTTGTTATAGTTGCTTTTCCTGTAGTAGAAATAGACTCTGTTCCTTCGCCAAAATACTCAACAATTGCATTCGTGCCACCTTTTACGGTCAAAATTTCTGCAACTTTCAAAATTATATCTTTGGGAGCTGTCCAACCACTTAATTTTCCTGTAAGTTTTACCCCAATTAATTTTGGTATTTTTGTATTGAAAGGCATACCAGCCATTACATCAACTGCATCAGCTCCACCAACTCCAATTGCAACCATACCTAATCCCCCTGCATTTGGTGTGTGGCTATCAGTTCCAATCATCATTCCACCAGGAAATGCATACTGCTCAAGAACAACTTGATGAATAATTCCAGCCCCTGGACCCCAAAAACCAATATTAAATTTTTCAGATGCTGTCCGTAAAAAATCAAATACTTCTTTATGTGTTTTATTAGCGACTTTTAAATCACTATTTGCCCCTTCATAAGCTTGAATCAAATGATCGCAGTGAACTGTAGTGGGAACTGCTGTCTCTGGTAGTTCAGCTTGCATAAATTGGAGCAATGCCATTTGTGCTGTAGCGTCCTGCATCGCTACTCTATCAGGCAAAAAGTCACCAAAGTCTTCGCCTCTATTTAGTGAGATATCAGATACGTCTTTAGCGTGGCCATATAAAACTTTCTCAGCTAAAGTCAGTGAATTACCTTTTCTAGCTTTGAATTCAGCAATATTTGATTCAAGAGTTTTATAAACTCTTTCTACCAATTGAATATGTGTTTTTGAAAGATCCATCAAAATAATTATATATTTACTTGAGTCTAAAGATGAACTTATCTAAATTCTGTACAAGTATTCTTAAACTCACAATAATCACACCATTCACCAACTTTGTGACTAGGGCTCAACGCATCAAAAGGTATCCAAGATGCTGGCTTTTTTGCAATATCTTCAAATTTTGCTTTAGCGGACTCGAGTTCGCTAATACCAAACTTTCTTTCTTTTACAGATGCATTGTTGTCAGATACGTAAATATGCAATACTATTATTTCTTTTTCAGATTTCATTAGCTGTGAAGCCCCTAAAGCATAAAGCTGCGCTTCTAAAAAGTCTTCGGGAATTTCTGGACGTGTTTTTAGCTCGATTATTAGAGGTATATCACCAAGTCTTCCAGCTAAGTCAGACTTTCCAGTAAATATTGTTGCTACCTTCTGGTCAACAACTTTTCCATCTCTCAAGCCTTTTCCTTCGGTGATACATGTAAAACCTAAAATATATTCTGATTCTTTTATTATTAAGTCCTCATAATTATTTAATTGTGAAACTAGCTGTTGGTATTTTAAATAAAGCTGTTCTCGAGTAACTTCATCCTCTTGATTTGTTAATTGGTTGAAACTCTCAATATTTTGCTTTTCAGAAAATTTTTCGTTATTTACTAAAATTTCCTGTGAAAATTGATGAAACTTAGTAGCTACTGATTCTGATTCATACTCAATAAAGTCTTCTCTTGGTAAACCGTATTGAACATTCCATGCTGTTCTTCTTTCGCAATTAGAAAGTTTTACCAAATTCGTTTTCGATATTTTTACTTCTCTAATTCGATTAGTAATTTTGTCAGCATTAATTAGTGGAAATTGTCCACATCTTGATGCTTGATCGCAGTAATCGCATTGTTTACCAGGAGTACGCTTTTTCCTACCTTTTAGATAATCTTCTAAGATATTGAAATAATCATCAATAATTTCATCAGGATTTTCTACCATCTCAATTTCTACTAAGTCATCTAATTCAATAGCAGCCGTATAGAATTCTTCATTTTCAGATTTCAATTTTGTAATAATTGCTCTATCAATTAACTCTGGTTCTGGGTCGTGAGCGGTTTTTAATCTTATATATTCATATTGATTATCATCTTCAAACTCATAGGCAAAGTGAGTAGTTATTCCGTACTCTTCTCCATCTATTTCTTTTATGGCCTCTTTAATTAAATACTCATGATTAAAATTGGAATTTCTTTTAGGATAAATTGTTCTAAATCTTGTGAATAAATCAGAAAGTATCCTTTTTTGAATAGTGTCATAAAATTGAAAATTATTTTCTTCAGCAACTTTTACAGATGTTTCTTCAAGAGCATCATTATTAAGCCAATCTACAATTGCTTTATTTAAATCTTTCCACCTATCTAATTTTGGACTTGCAAGTCTTGTCTTTTTGCCGTAAGAACTGTGACATTGTGATATCTTCCTTATTTGATTAGTTGAATAAGTATTATCTCTATCAGGCATAGTAAAATTATAATTCACAAATTACTGCAAATCTGCTGTTTGAAAAGGCCTTAATGACTGCCAAAACTGTCAAAATTCAACCTGACCTTTGTAACAATCTGTAGAATGTAAACATGGATAAGAGAATTTCTAAATCATTTAAAGCTGTATTTACTAATCTGTATCCAAATTTTAATGAAGAAGAGGTAAAAAAATCTGAAAAATACTTCAATTTTATAATTGAAAATTTTCCTGATAGATCTGAAATTATTCAATTAAGAGTTTTCTTTTATTTATTTTCTTTTGGAATAAGAAAGATCTTTATAAAAGACTCAAAAATTCCTGAGTTTATTAAAAAATTACAAAGCTCTAATTTATCTTTATTGAGAAAACTTGGTTCAGGAATTACTGCATTGTTTGGTTTAAGTACTGCACGATCACTTGATGGTGAGGGTTCAGTATACAAATACCTTGACTACCCCGTTTATAAAAATACAAAAATTGAAAAGAAAGATGTCTCAATTCCAAAAAGTATCGAAGTTGCAGTCATTGGAAGTGGATCTGGTGGAGGTGTTGCTGCAAATATACTTAATGAAAAATTTGAAGTTGGAATATTTGAAAAAGGAAGTTACGGAAATGGAGAAATTAATAATGAAACATTTGGTTACCATAACTTTTATGACAGTAATGGAATACAGCAAACCAGAGGATACAAGGTTCTACTTTTAGCTGGTAAAGGAATTGGCGGAGGTACAAGTATTAACTGGACAACTTCTTTAAGAACCCCGGATAAGATATTGAGTGAATGGGATACTCTTACTGGTCAAAACAACTATTTCAATTCAAATGAATTTAAAAGCAGTATGGATTATGTATGTAGTGAATTAAATGTAGATATAGCAAATAATAAAATACCCCAAAAAGAAGTTAAATTAGCTGAGGGCCTTAAGCTCAATAATTTAAATTATAAAATCATTCCTAGAAATACGATTAATGACGACTGTACTGAATCTGGTTTTAGTACTTTTGGACGATATGATGAAAGCATTAACTCATCAAATAAAGTATGGTTTTCAGAAGATAAATTCAACCCAGAAAATATATTTAATGATACAAATATTCAAAGTTTGGTCATTTCAAATGGAAGAGCAACTCATATAAAAGTAGAAAATAGTGGTACATTGTATAAAGTACAAGTTGATAAAGTAATACTTGCTGCCGGTTCTCTCAATACCCCAAAAATTTTGTTAGATAGCGGATATAAAAATAAACATCTTGGTCAAAATTTAAAACTTCATCCTGTTTCAGGTGTTGCAGGAAAGTTCCCAGAGGAGCAAAAGCCATGGGCGGGAACAATGCAGGGAATTTATTCAGATGATAATTTGTTTTTGAAAAATAACTATGGATATCTTCTTGAGGGATTGCCAATGCATCCAAGTCTTTTCTTTCCATTTTTTCCAAATAATCAAGATAAGTTTGATGATTTTGTTGAAAGTTACAACTATTGGTCTGGGGGAATTGTTTTAACATCAGACACTAGCTCTGGTTCTATTATTAATAAAAATCCTCAACATTTATGGGACTACAGCCTAAATGACTCTGACCATAACAATCTTCTTCACGGAATAGAAAACCTTGTAAGAGCAAACTATTTAGCTGGAGCAGAAGAAATTATGGTTGCGGCCTCCCCTACAATGCACTGGAAAAAATCTTCAAATGAAAATATTGAAGGTTTCATAAACAAAATTAAAGCTATAAAAAATGAGCCATTTAGAATTCTTCTCGGTTCAGCACATCAGATGGGTACAGCAAGAATTAATCCAAACCCAGAACAAGGAGTTGTAAATTTAGATGGAAAAGTACATGGCTTAGAAAATGTTTATATTGTAGATGCTTCAACTTTTCCAAGATGCTCAGGTGTGAACCCTATGATCAGTATTCAATCTATGAGCCACTTTTTAATGTCAAAAATTTAGTTTAAGGATAATTTTTATCTGGAGCAAAGAACTCTGCAGCATCTAATCCTAAATCTATGAACATGCCGTGAGCCTCAACATGAATTTCTTCACCTAATTGAATAACAGCTTCCGTATAAACTTTTTTATTATCAACTTCTTTAACCCAAGCATATAATTCAAATTCTTTTTCTACTGGTGTTGGCTTAAGAAAATTAACAGATAAATTTGCAGTTACAGAAAATATGTTGTGAATAACTGTTGAGTAACCCATCATGTCATCTAAGGCAGCTGATAATATACCACCATGAACAAGGCCAGGCCCACCTTCAAATCTCTTTGCAAATGAATACTTTGCATAAACTTTACGATTTTTAATTTCTGGTTTCATTTGCATGCTGTCTGTATTGTTACCACTTACAAAAGAAGAATCAGGATATATATCTTGAAGCAGTGTTCCATCAGTCCAGCCTGAAGTTGGATCAATTTCTAGAACTTGACCAGTTATGTACTTATAATTCATTTTTATTTATATTAGTTATGTCTTTTCTTAACGCCTCATTGATAAAAGCATTTGTTATATCAGATCTAGTTCTTTCAATAATTGACCTTGCATTATCTGCATACCTTCTAAGTCCTCCTGTAAGAGCATCCGGATAATCTAACTCATTAAGTATTCCCATGCCCTCTTCCATAATTTCTAGGTAAGTTTCAGCTTTTTTGATATCAAGATTTCTTAAATGATCAAGTGCTTTTCTTCTCCACTCACCAATCGTATCTCCTATTCCTTGTATGTAGCTAGAGGGATGTAAATTGAATTCGGAAAATGGTTCAATTGTTCCTTTAACTTCAAAATTATAGAACATAACAGCTTCTACAAATTCTCTTTCGGCATCTAAAACATAGCCTGCATAACTAATTTCTGAAATTTCACTACAAATGTTTTTTAAATCATTTAGTTTTTCTTGAGCGCTTTTTATATGTTTTTCAGCATCAGATATATCATTTCTATGAACATTTCTAATACTTTTCGAGCACTCACGAACTATCTCTCTAGAAATTGTTAAAGACTTTTCACGAACATCATTTAATTTATCGAAAGCTGTTGATAAATTTTCTAAATTAGCTTCAGAGTCGGACAATTATACTGCTTGTTTTAAGTATTCAACATTATCATCATCTGCAGATGAGTCATCTACATAAGTGAAACTGTTTCTTTGAAGAGAAGATGATCGTACTTGAAATGCAGTGTATGCATAAATACCAAAAACTAGATCAATAATTAAGTGGAAAACAAAAATTGGAACTGAGAGAGTTTGAAGAGCTATAAAAAAACTTGACATAGCAACTAATCCCAGAGTGATAAATCCTCTTCTTTGTTTCTCAACCATATATTGAAACTCATTAGAAATAGATTTATTAACTTTTGAATATTGAAGTTCTGGGAAAACAACCGCTACCGAAAGCGATACCATTAATGCTATTAAAACTAGTGTAGAACTCATGCCCTGCCCTTACTGTTGTTGTATTAATAATAACTTGTTTTAAAAAAATTTTCTCTTTTAAAATTTATTTTCTTTGCCTTCTCTCAGTCTTTTGATATTTTCAGAATGTTTTATCAAAATTAAGACAAATAGGACAACAAGAATTATGACATTCGATATTTCATTATTTGTATAAATTAATAATGAGACGGTTATCAAAACTGTTGTCAAACTAGCAATCGCTGACACACGAGTTACTTTAAATACAACAAAATAGAAAAAAGCAAGTACAGGTATATTAAGTATTTGAAATATCTCTATATTGAATAAGTCAGAATTATAAGGATTCATGAATATTGCTGCAACATAAACACCGATGTACGTAGCAACCCCTTTTCCACCTTTAAACTTATAAAATACTGGATAAATATGGCCTACAACAGCAGCTAGTCCGTAAACAAAAAAATATTGATCTTGATAGAAAAATATAATTGGAATAGCTCCTTTCAATAAATCTCCAAACAAAACAATTGCAGCAGACCCTTTTCCTAATGTCCTTAACACGTTTGAAGTTCCTGGATTACCACTTCCCTCAGAAGAAATATCAATACCTTTTATTCGTGCTGTAATATAGGCAAAATTGATCGAACCAAGCAAATAACTAAAAACTACTACTAAAAAATTCATTTATTTGAGTCTAATTCATTAAAAATAAATAAGATATAGCTCGTTTATACATTTTACAAATTTAATCTTATAAATGAATGAACAATATATCTAAATGCTCAAACAAAAGAAGGTTTACTTCTGAAAATGAAGCAAGAAAAGAAAGATTGTTTGTAGAAAAAGAATACAATAAAAAATTTAGAATATACTTATGTACATCATGTCAAGGATGGCATTTTTCAACAATTAATTAATTATGATTGATATTTTATTTGGAATAATACAAGGCGTCACTGAATTTTTACCAATTTCTTCAAGTGGACATCTCGTAGTTTTGTCTGAGTTATTCAAAGATAACAGTTTTAATACATATGAGATAGCGTTTTTACACCTAGGAACATTTTTTTCAATTTTAATATATTACTTTAAAGACATTTTTTCGATCTTAAAAAATCGTAACTCATTGATTCAAATTTTTAAGCTTATAGTTATAGGTGTAATGCCGGCTGCAGCTTTCGGATTATTTTTACCAATAAGTAATTTAATTGATGAAAGTAGCGTGATTTTAGTAATAACGGCATTAGCTTATATTTTTATTGCAAGTGTGTTGTATTTTGCTGACAAGCTAGAAGAGGGTGGTAAAAGTATATTTGATCTTTCATTAAAAGAATCTCTAATAATTGGAATTGCCCAAGCGCTTGCATTATTTCCTGGAGTTTCAAGGTCAGGTATCACTCTAAGTACAGCTTTGTATTTGAGATTGAAAAAAACAGAAGCAATATTCTTTTCACTTCTTCTTGGATTGCCTACAATTTTTGGTGCTTGGCTTCTAACATTTATGCAGGCTACAGAACCTCTTGATAATTCTTTATGGATTCCTTGTTTTGCTGCATTTCTTTCCGGACTAGTCGCAATTAGAGTTCTTATTAATTTTACAGTTAGTTCTAAATTGAATGTTTTTTCAATTTATTGCTTTTTAATGGGTTTAATTTCGCTGGGGACTTACTTAATTAATCTTTAGATCAATCGGTTTCTTTTTAGGTTGAAATTTCAAAATTTCATTAGCAATATCAATAACATTCTTGAAGTTTGGATTATTTTTATAAGCAAATAAATCACTTCCTTCAGAAGCAATAGTTATATCTTCTTGTAAAGGCATCTCTCCAAGAATTGGTACATCGAGTTTCTTTGATAGATCTTTCCCTCCATCCTTTCCAAATGGATAAAGTTTATTTCCATCAACTTCCATATATGACATATTTTCAATTACTCCAATGATGCTCGCATTAACTTTTTTAGACATAATTCCTGAACGCTCTGCAACCATTGTTGCATTTGTTTGAGGAGTTGTAACAACAATGTTTTCAAAATATTTTAAGAATTGAGATAAAGAGATTGAAACATCACCAGTACCAGGTGGCATGTCTATAAGTAATATATCTATGTCTTGCCATAAAACTTCAAATAAGAATTGCTCTATAGCTTTATGAAGCATCGGCCCCCTCCATATAACGGCTTCGTCTTGTTTAACAAAATACTCCATTGATATAACACTTAAATTATTAATTTTTGATGGAAAGATTCTTTCATTAAATGGAATTGGAGGAAATTTAGCTCCTAAAATCTTAGGGACTGAGTACCCCCAAATGTCAGAATCAAGAATCCCAACTTTCTTGCCAAGTTCATCAAATGCAATACCAAGTAAGGAAGTTATAGTAGATTTTCCAACACCTCCTTTACCAGAGGTAATTCCAATTATTCTTTTGTTTTTATGGAAGGTGTTTTTTAAATCTTCCATATCAATATCTGCACCAACAACTGCTGAGACTTCCTCTATTTGCTTTTCAGTTGGAGTTTTAAATTTAATTTCTAGATCATTATTTTCGTTAATTCTTTGACGTAAAACATCTCTAACCCACTCAATCTCTGTAAAGTCGAGAATCTCGCATGATTTTTTCTTTAATTTTGTAATAGCATTCAATTCATCGAGGCTTCTATTAAATCCGGGATAGTTTATATTTTGAATGTCCATGTTTAGTATTGTATTTATATTAGGTAATAACATTACATTATGATTAAAAGAAATTTACTGCTCATACTTTTAACAGCCCTTGTTGGTATCGCCGTGTTAAATGCTTCAAGTTCAGATGAGCAAGTCAAAACTATTTCAGATATAAATAATGGAATTGAAGTTGATTCACTAAAACAGGTACATTCATTAAATATCGAGGAAATCAAGACAGAGTTTGTCATTCTTAATCTTTGGGCTAGTTGGTGTATTCCTTGTCAAAATGAAGTTGATGAATTATTAAAAATTTCTGAACAATCAAATATAACAGTCATTGGTATTCTTGTTGATGACTCGGCCTCAAATGGTAGAGAGTTTATTAAAAACAATAGAATTACTTATAAAAATATATTAGAAGAAGCTGAGTCTGACATTGTTTTATCTCAGTTCAATTGGACTGGGATTCCAACTACCTTGGTTTTGGATAAAAATCTTTCAATCTTACATACTCTTAATGGTGAAATTACGGCTAACGAAATAATTGAATTAACTAAATAGCCATTGTCTATGAGTTGTTTATAATTTACTTATGGATGCAATATTATTTTGGAGAATTTTTCTAGTGTTGGGAAGCTTGGCTTATCTTGGAGCTTCAGGATTATTTGCATTAAAATTATTGGCTGCAGCTACAGGTAGAAAGCGAATAATTGATATCTTTATTAGATAGATTGGTAGCGGGGGTAGGATTTGAACCTACGACCTCTGGGTTATGAGCCCAGCGAGCTACCAGACTGCTCCACCCCGCGCTGAATTACTAATAATAATAAGAATTAATTTAAACTCAAGAAATTTAATTGTTATTTAAAATTTCAAGAGCAAGGTCTACATACTGTTGAGCTTGTTCAACAAGGTTTTGATATAAACCTAGATTTCCATTCTGCAATTCTTGTTGGGCTTTTTCAAAAGCTTTAGTTGCTTTCTCAAGTAGCTCAAGAGCGCTTTCACCTTCTGTATCTTCGACATTCTCAGTTGCAAAATCACCACCGAAAACATTAGCCAAAGCCTCAGACAAAGATTCCTCCATGATTATTCTGTCTTGAAAAACAACAACAACAAATTTGAATTCTGGTAATGGGTTCTGCTCTCCCTGAAGATAAATTGGTTGATAATAAAGTATTGATTGATTTATAGGAACAACAAATAGATTACCTTTAATAACACTTGAACCCTGCTGATCAAGAAGAGTAAATATTTGAGAAATATCAGGGTCTTGGTTAATTCTTGTTGCAACCTGACTAGGTCCATCAACAAATTCTCCTTTTGGTAATCTAAAGTCGATTAACTGTCCATAATTTTCTGGATCGGCATCTGCAACTAAAAATGACTGCATGTTTGGTCTGTTTTCCGGATTAAATGGTTGAAAAATTAGATAGCTTAAATCGCTTTCCCCAGGCAAGCTCATTAATAAATAATATGGCAACATTGGTTTGAAACCTATTTCAGTAAACTCTCCTCTTAAAGTAGCAACTCTCGGTGTTGTTGAGGAGTCAGATGGTATTACCCATGGATCTTCATCGGCATAAAACACTCTTGGATCAGTCATGTGATAATCTCTATACATATCGGATTGTATTGTAAATAAATCTTCTGGGTATCTTATGTGATCAAGCAACTCACTACTCATAGAACTTTTTGGTGTAAACAGATTTGGAAAAATATCTTTGTATGACAAAATTAGTGGATCATTTTCGTCAACAACATAGAAATCCATTGTGCCATCATAAGCATTTACGACTGCTTTCACTGAATTTCTCAAATAGTTAAAGTTCATAGGGAGGCCAGAATTTTCATTAATTCTTCTTGTATCAGCAGGTTGAGCATAAGGATATTTATCAGACACTGTGTACATATCAATTATCCAAAATAAATCTCCATCTATTAATGCTAAATATGGATCATTATCTGTGTACAAGAAAGGAGCTGCCTTTTTAACTCTACTTACAACATTTCTTTCCATAATCAATTTTGAGTCATCAGAAAGCTGGTTTGATATTAACAAATTTAACTCACTATATCGTAGTGCAAATCCAAGTCTTCTAAAAAACGAGCCGATACCTACACCACCATCTCCTGAATAATTTGTGTAAGCAACTGACTGACCCTCTGTAGACAAGGGATAGTCGACTTCATCTTGTAAAGAGTTTACAACAACATATTCAACTGATTCAGCTGATTCTCCAAAATAGATTCTTGGTTGTTCTACCTCTAATTCACTGACAGTTGTAGTAGCAGGTACACCTTTTACATAAAAATCTGGCTGACCTTGGCTTGCAACATTATTTGCAGGACTAAAAACTACGCCGTAACCATGAGTGTATTGAAGCCTTTCATTAACCCAACCAACTGCAGGCAAATTTGTTTGGTCTAATTCTCTTGCAGATACCATGACTTGTGTTAGCTCACCATTAATTCTATAACGGTCGACATCGACTTCATCCAGTGCGTAGTAAGCTCTAATCTCTTGGAGCTGACTATATGTTTCAGCTAAAACAGTTGGGTCCCATAATCTAATATTGTCTACAGTTTGAGAATTATCAGAAATGTCATTATCTGTTAAATTAGGCGAAGCCTCAAATGATTTTTCTTCAATACTATCTAAACCATAAGCAAGTCTTGTATAGTTGATATGGTTCTCAACATAAGGTAGTTCTTTGTTTAATTCATCAGGCACAACCCTAAATCTTTGAATTGCTGCGGGAACAACTCCGCCAACAATGATTGAAACGGCAAGCCACAAACTAATTGCAGTAGCTGGTAATAACCAGCCTCTTCTTTTTATGTTGACAAGCAACAATACTGCACCAAACAACGAAATTAATATCAATAGATTTAAGGCTGGTAAGTGCGCAACTACATCTGTATAGCTTGCACCAAAAACTTTACCTCTTGGAGAATACAGTAGCTCCATAGAATCTAATCTATAAGCAAATGCTTTAAGTACAGCTACAAATGCAAGTAAAACTGAAAGATGGGCTTTTGCACCACTACTAACCTCTGGCAACCTACCTTGACGAAGCTGAAGGGCGCCTGTTGCAATAAAGAATAAAATAATAATAAAGGATGTAAAAATGACTAATTGAAATCCCCAAGATACAAAAAGTCTATACAAAGGTAATCCAAAAACATAACTTGATACATCATATTGAAAAACTGGGTCTGCAACTCCAAAAGATTTTTGGTTTATAAATAATAAAACTTGTTCCCATAATTGAGAAGCTCCAGCACCAAGAAATAAAGACAGACCAATTGCTCCCCAAAGTCTATATTTAAGAAAACGTTCATTGAAAAATTCTCTAAACCTAGTTAATGGATCTTGAGAGTCAAATGATTCAAAAATATCCATTACAGGTGTTGCTCTTACTGCAAGTCTTAAATTAATAAATATAAATGCAAATGCTAAAAGGGATGTAGCTGCAACAAGAATAGACTTTGTTAATAGAATCTTTATCCAAACTGAATTTAAATCAACAGAGTCAAACCACAAATAATTTGTAAAAAATGTTGCTATAGCTCTTGCAATTGAAAATCCAATAATTCCAACAAAAACAAGAAAAGACAGCCCTCTTCTTTCGTTACCGGTATTTGTACCACCAATATTGACCATATTTATATATTATTTATCTCTCGTGTTTAACGTGAACTATACTGTGAAATAACTGATAATGCTTCATCAAAAGAATCAACAGCAACTATTGATGTTTTGTCAGTCTCCAATGGTTTTGCCTCTTCAAAATTTGCAACTGGTACAAGAATAAGTTCTGCACCGGCTCTTTTTGCTGCAATAATCTTTTGTTTTATTCCACCAACTGGGCCTACTGATCCATCTATTTCAATTGTTCCTGTTCCGGCAACTATCATTGAGTTGGTTATATCTTCAGGAATTAAATTATTGTAAACATTTAATGCCATCATTAAACCAGCCGAAGGTCCACCAACATTGCCAGTTTTAATATCTATTTCAAAGGGAAAATCAAACCTTTCATTTACAGTCGTAGCAAGAAAACCAACCATTGGTTCACCCTTATACTCGACATGCTCAATGAGTGTTGTTTCAATATACATTTGTTCTTTGGCTCCGTCTACTTCTCTTAATAGCCCTATAGAAACTGTTTCTCCTATGGAGTAAGTTCTTAAAGTAGATATAAATTCAGTTGCCGAGAATATCTCAATATTATTAATTGAGTTCAATAAATCGCCTTTTTTCAATTTGTCCTTAACAGGAGAATCATCAAGTAAACCCACTACCGAAACACCATCGCCCTTAGTATCAATTTCATACCCTAAATTTTTTAAAGCCACGGCAATAGCGACATTTTCAGAAGTCCTCATATTTTGAATGCTTATCTCACTTAATTCTTGAGGTGTAACACCATCTGGCAAAATTACTTCTCTTGGGTATAAATCATAAGAATCATTCAATAAAGACCAAAAATAAATAAGTGCATTTGCTTCATCTCTTCTAACTGTAAGTTGAAATAAATTACCTTCAAATAAATAATTATCTATATCTCCATATTCAATATCCCATTGATAAGGAGGCCCAGGTGACATAAAGTAATAGTCTGTTGGAATAAGAGCTGATGAAGAAGTAACAATAAACAAAATTAAAAATATAAGTAAGAATTTTTTTTGTTTTTTAGTTAAATTTTTCACAATTTGATTTTAGAACTCGCAAATAAATAAAGAGCCGGCAAAAGCCGGCTCTTTAAATAAGTTATGTTTTAACTACAAATTATCCAGAAGCAAAACATGGTCCCTGTGTGAAATCATAAGATTCCGCAGATGGTCCAACATAATTGCTTGCTAGCATTCTAACTCCACTGGCAATGTTTCCATCAGGAATATTGATAAAGCTTTCTTTGTCTGCTCTATCTTGTCCTAATTCTCTTGTAAGCATCATGCCATCAGATTCAACATAAACATTTGCTGCTGCTCTTCTGATTCCCGCTCTTGTTAAGTCTCCTCCCTTAATAGCTGCCTCTAGGACACCTTTTAAGTGATATTGTGAAGACCAACCAGCTACTAAGAATGAGCTAGCAGAATCGATTCCCATTGAAGCGAATGTAGCTCTCATAGTTGCGTGAGCATTTGATTCATACTCATATGGAGCTACCCAAGCCATAGTATAAATTGCACCAGATTCAAAAAGTCCTTTCAAAGCAAAGCCTTCTTGAACAAAAGCATCATTAAATGCTGGTGCAGCAAGCATAGCAATTGGTGTCACACCTTGTTGTGCAGCACCACCTGCAACTTGAGCCATTTGACTTGGAACAACTGCTGGAAAGTATGCGTCTACTGGCTGAGTGATCATAAGCCCAACGGCTTGAGCGACGTCAAATTCTGTTGAAGGAGGTGTGTACTCCCATGCAACAGTAAGACCATTTCTTTCAGCTGCGTATTTTACACCAGCAGCCCAGTCACTACCATAGTCACCTGCTCCACCCATAATTCCAATTGTTTTTATATCAACTGGTAGGTTTGCTATAGCCCAGTCAACAGCATTCATTCCGTCTGCACAATATGCAGATCCGAATTCGACCACCAATCCTTTATCAACAGATTTGTATGACCAACCTGAATACCAGGACATAGGTGCTGCTATCATGTTGTCTTTATCCATTTCATCAAGGATAAATAATGTTTGGACTGTACCTAATGACATTGCCAAAGCTGCTACATTTTCTTTTTGAGCGTTATAAGCTTCTAAATGTCTCTGTGGATTGTATCCAGTATCTGTACCCTCAACAATCGCAACGCTGTAATCTCCAACTCCTCCAGCAGAGTTAGCCCAAAGCCAAAAACCTCTTTGTGCTGTTTCGAGTGCTGGACCTGCAGCTGCGTAAGGACCTGTATAGTCGTTAAGCATGCCTAAATAGATACATCCTTTAGATTGATCTGCTCCTGTAGGAATTCCTCCTATAGCCTCAGGACACGGATCAGAAGTCACACCAACGCCAGTTTCAACGCCAGAAGCAGTTGTTACAGCTGGAGAATCTAAAGTCTCAACAACCTCTGGAGTTGTTTCTTCTACAGTAGTTTCTTCAGTTGTATCACCACCACAAGCGGCTAAAACTAGGGCTAGAATTGAAAAAATAATGATTCCTTGCTTTCGCAATGGTTTCATAATCCCCCCCCTTAATTTAATTAGTACTAATAACAATAAGGATACTAGAAGTTTCTTAATCTAGTAGGAAAAAGGCCAAGCTTTAAAATAATTGCGTAACCTAAACCAGATACCCCATAAGCCTCTTGGTTCAAAAATAATAAATAAAATAATAAATAAACCAAATATCAAACGTTCTATTTGTCCTAGAGTTAAAGATAATTCTTGACCAACAAGATCAAAAGTGTGTAATAAACCTTGAATTGCTCCAGGTAACAAGGAAAAAAACAATGCACCAAATAATGGTCCAAGTACTGTACCCCCTCCACCGATAATGACAATTGCTATAAAAGTTATTGAATACAATAGGTTAAATACACCTGGCTCAACACCTCCAGATACACTAAACATCAGGGAACCAGTAATTCCTGCATAAAAACTTGATAGCGCAAAAGCAGAAGACTTAAATTTAAATAAATTAATCCCGATTGCTTCAGCTGCAATATCACCATCTCTAATAGCAGAATATGCTCTACCAGTTTTTGAACGTGTAAGGTTTTTAACACCAATTCCAGCAAAAATACAAATAGCTAACGCAAGTAAATAAACTAGTTGATTTTTTTCTAAAAGAGTGCCGCCGATTTGGAGACCATTTTCAAAATCAAATCCAAACAATACAAGCCGTGCTGCTTTTCTACCAAAACCAGCCCCTCCAGTAATAAATTTCATGTTTGAAAAAAGATGGGAAGCAATAAAAACTAGCGCAAGTGTAACTAATCCTAAATTTAAACCTTTTAACCTCACAGAAATTGGAGCAATTAATAATCCAACCAGGCCAGCAGCAATACCAGACATTGGAAGCCATATAATCATATCAAGTTCATAACCTATAACGTATGATGAAGCAACACCACCTAATACTGAAGCAGTATAAGTTCCGACACCTACAAAAACACCATGAGCTAAGCTAATTTGACCTGCAAAACCTGAGACAATGTTTAACCCCCACGCAGCAACTGAAATTAAAAAAGCTGTAGTTAAAAGTAAAATCCAATAATCAGAAGCAACAAAAACTAAACTAAAGGCAAAAGTAATTAATACAGCAAACCAAAATTTCTGTGTCAAATTAGAAAATATTGCCGATTCTTTACGGTAATCAGTATATAAACTTGGCCTTCCTCTCATACCCTTTCAACCTCTTCAGTACCAAATAAGCCATCTGGCTTGATTAATAAAATTACAAACATGATTAAATATGGAGCTACTAAAGAAAATCCACTTCCTAACGAAAAGCCTACTAAGCCCTCTAAATTTGTTTGAAAATATGCCACATATCCCTGGGTAAGACCAATTATTAAAGATCCAACTACTGCACCAGGTATTGAGTCTAAACCACCAATTACAACTGCTGGCAGCGCTCTTAATGCAGAGATAAAACTTAATTGAGTTAGGGTATTAAATCCACCCGTAATAAAAAATCCTGCAAAAGAAGCAAGCAATCCGGCAATGAACCAAACTAGTGCAAAAATTTTTCCAACGTCTATTCCTTGCGCTAGAGCAGCTTCTTGGTCGAAGGAAGTAGCTCTCATTGCAACACCATATTTAGATTTCTTAAAGAACACAGATAATAAAATAATTACAAGAACAGCAGTGATAAATGCTGAAATCTCAAGATACTTAAGTACAACCCCTCCAATGCTGATAGATCCAAAATTTCCATAACTTGGAAAAGGATCTCCAAGATATCTGGGATTTAATCCAATCCAGTTGTCCAAAAAAGTCCTTAATAATATATCAATACCAATTGTTAAAATAGCTACTGAAAACACCGGTTCTCCAACCATGGGTCTCAAAAAAGTACGTTCAATTACTAAACTCAGTACACCAGTTAATAAAATTCCAATGACTAAAGCGAACCAAAAAGGAACCCCTCTGTCTACAGCTAATGAACTTATCAAACCCGCACCAACTACTGCTAGAGCAGGTTGGGCAAAACTTAATACATCCATAGCTTTGTATATCAGAACAAATCCGATTGCCACTAGTGAATAAACCGCTCCTAAAGCTAACCCTTCAGCAGTTGCTTGAAGAAATATTATCAACTGTACATCTCCTCAATTAAATCAGAAAACTGTTCCATTAAAACATTTCTTTTAATTTTTTGAGTTGCTGTCAATTCTCCATCTTCGTGATCTAACTCTTTTGGGATCATTCGAAATTTTCGAATCTCAAGGGATGAAGTCTTCTCATTAGCTTTAACAATTTCTTTCCAAATTAAGTCTTTTACTTCTTTCTTTTCTGATAAGTCTCGGTATGTTGTGTGTGGAATATTTTTTCGTAAAGCCCAATTTGAAACCGTGTCGAATTCAATTGCAATTAATGCAGATAAAAACTTCCTTCTGTCGCCAATAACTATAGTGTCTTTTATAAATGGAGAAATCTTGATTTTATTTTCAATTTCTTGAGGTGAAACGTTTTTTCCTCCACTTGTAATAATGATATCTTTCTTTCTATCAACTATTTTTAAAAATTCACCATCAAACACTCCTACATCACCAGTGTGGAGCCATCCTTCGCTGTCTATAGTTTCTTTAGTAGCTTGTTCATCTTTAAAGTATCCTTTAAAAACTGCACCTCCACGAGTAAGAATCTCTCCATCCTCGGCTAGTTTTATTTCCATTCCATGATTAGGAACACCAACAGTTCCTAACTTAATTTTTTCATATTTATTTCCTGATGCAAAACCGCAATTTTCAGTCATCCCATATCCTTCAAAAATTGGCACCCCTAATGCCATAAAAAATTTGAGAATTTCTGGAGCGATAGGCGCAGCACCTGAAATAGCTGTTTCTGCTTTACTAAGTCCTAGTTTTTTCTTTAAAGTTCTGAAAGATAAGACCCAACCTATTGAAATCAAAAAGTTTGCAAACAAGTCATTGAACCCCTTCTCTAATTTTCTCTCTGCGCCAATATTTCCAAAAAACATAGAAATTGCAAAAAGTTGTCTTTTAATAAACGATGCATCTCGTATTCTGACCATTGCCCCTGAATGCATTCTTTCTAATATCCTTGGAACTGCAGGAAAAATAGTAGGTTGAATTTCTACTAAATCACTTTGCACTGTATCAATAGACTCAGCAAAATTAATTGTCGCCATTGTGTGGGAAGCTATAAGTAAATCAATTAAGCGTCCAAAAATATGACATAGTGGAAGATAGGATAAAAACTGTGGCTCTTTAGCTTTAACATTTTCAACTAATGAAAAATTAGGAATTTGTGATGCAACCCAACTTATATTCCCATGAGTTATCATTGAGCCTTTTGGTTTGCCAGTTGTTCCAGATGTGTAGACTAAAAAAGCTACGTCTTCATCTTCTATTTGATCTAGCTGTTGGTCAACGTATTCTGGAAAAGAACCATATTCTGACTTTCCTATTTCTAGAAATTCATCAAATGACATTAATTTTGGATGATCATAGTTATATAATCCCCTATCTTCAAAATAAATTATTTTTTCTAATATCGGTAAGCTATCTATCGCTTGTAACGCTTTGTCGACTTGTTCTTGATCTTCTGCAAAAAGAATTTTTGATTCAGAATGGGACAATAAGTATTCAACTTCGGAAGCAGGATTTGTTGGATAAAGACCTACACTCACGGCGCCTATAGATTGAATTCCAATATCTGCAATAAACCACTCAGGTCTATTTTCTGAATGAATTGCTACTGAGTTGCCTTTTTCAATACCAAAAAACTTTAAGGCCATTGAAAGGTAGTTAGACTTTCTCCAAAATTCTTCGTATGATGTTTCTTGCCATACACCAAACTCTTTGTACCTCATAGCTACTTTTTCAGGAAACCTTGCTGATGTCTGTTTTATTTTTTTTGATGGTGTCATGCCACCATCTCTTAAAATTTCATCATATATTTCATTCATTGTTAACGTCATAATTCACTAACTCCTAAATAAGCTTCAATTACTTTAGAATCTTTCACAATTTTCTCTGGTTTCCCTTCAGCAAGTTTTTCTCCAAAATTAAGAACCATAACTTCCTCAGCAATGTCCATGACCATATTCATATCATGATCCACTAAAATTACAGTTTTCTTCATTTCTTCATGTATATCAATAATAAACCTAGCAATATCCTCTGTCTCTTCATTATTCATACCTGCAGCAGGCTCATCAAGTAATAGAATTTCAGGATCCATTGCCAAAGCTCTTCCGATTTCTACCCTTTTTTGAACTCCATAAGGAAGTGACATAATGTAGGAATACCTAAACTGTTCAATTTCTAAAAAATCAATAATATCCTCAGCAATTTTTCTTGCTTGTTGTTCAATATCCCTTGTTTTTTTTGTAAAGAAAATACTAGATATAGGTCCATAATTTAAATGACGGTGAGCTCCAATTAATATATTGTCAAGTACAGTCATATTTTCAAAAAGTTCGATATTTTGAAAAGTTCTGGCTATACCCAATTCTGCGATTTCATCTGGACGTAAATTTTTAATATCTTGTTCACCATAAGTTACAGAGCCTTCGGAGGGCCTGTAAATACCACTAATGCAATTAAAAATTGATGTTTTACCTGCACCGTTTGGTCCGATAATTGCATAAAGTGTTTTTGGCCTAACTTCAAAGCTGACATTATTTAAAGCAGTTATTCCACCGAATTTTAAAGTGACATCGTTAAATTTTAAAGTGTTTATGATAACCACCTCTTTTTTCTCTTGTAATGTTTTACATCTTTAAAAGATTTTCTATTGGTACCCTCTGGATTTAATCCTAAATAGAATTCTCTCACATCTTGGTCTTGAAGTAATTGATCGCTTGGATTATCCATTACTATATTTCCTGTTTCCATAATGTAACCATGGCTTGAAACATTTAATGCCATATTTGCGTTCTGCTCAACAAGCAAAACAGTGACACCTTGGGAGTTTATCTCTGTAATTAATTCAGCTATTTGATCAACTAGCTTAGGTGCTAATCCAAGACTTGGCTCATCTAACAATAAATAATTTGGATTAGACATAAGTGCTCTGCCGATTGCCAGCATTTGCTGTTCACCACCAGAAAGATATCCTGCTTCGCCTTTAGATCTTTCTTTTAAAATTGGGAAAAGATTTAAAACTCTTTCAATATTTTCAGGTATTTCCTTACTGTTAGTATGTCCACCTAATCTCAAATTTTCTACAACAGTTAGTTCAGCAAAAATTCTTCTCCCTTCAAGAACCTGTGCTATCCCCTTCTCTACTATCTTTGAAGGTTTAGCATTAGTAATGTCTTCTCCATCTACAGTTATATTACCTTTAGTGATATCGCCATTTTGAACATCAAGCAATCCAGTTATTGATCTAATAACCGTGGTTTTACCTGAACCATTACTTCCAAGTAAAGAAACTATTTCACCTTTTGGAATTTCAAATGAAACACCTACATCAGTCAATTTATCAGAACCTATTATTTGGCTTTCATACATTCTTCCGTCTTCAAAAATTACTCTGACTTCGTTTGATTCATCGATAACATGATGATTTGTCATAATTAGACCATCTTTTGAAATAACCACACCAGAACCACCACCATTAGGAAGAAAATCACCATCTTCGTTCAAGATACGGACCTGAACTTGAACGATTGTTTTTGTAGCTAGCTCTGCAATAGATACAATTTCTGTTGAGTCGACACGAGGCATTACAACTTCTTTTTCAGTAATTGTTTCTGTTATGGTTACTGGATCTGGTAGAACTATTTCCTCTTCATCAAAAATTCCAAAAAGATAGAGAAAAGACAAAACCAATATGCTTGATAAAATACCAGAGGCCATAACTACGTTGAT